>CAZHAK010000016.1:0-58965 GCA_964530625.1 uncultured Alphaproteobacteria bacterium
CAAACCGCAGCCTAAACTAAGTGGATAACGTCTCCAACATTTGGGGTGCAGTCCACTGCTTACAATCACAACAATTCTCGGCCTGCCCATACTGTTCAAGGCACCAATGTTCGTTCGGTTGTACGCTATCTTCGGCCTCTTGATGGTGACGGCGTGGTTCATGACCTCTGCTTATATCTGGGCTTGGTATGCTGTGCCCGTGTACTTCACGAAGTGTCTTGTTACAGCAAATGCGGCAGTAATCCTGTGCTCGAAGGTACCAACGTTGAGCGGCAGTCGCTTCCTTAGCGCGGGGTATCTTTCTATAACAATTGGAGTCGTCACTGCTGGTAGCTGGTCGTATCTATGTTGGAAGGAAGGTCCAGATCCCGTTAGGGAGGTTCACCAATCCATGAAACGCTTGGCCGAGTCGCGACACTGGACCAACGAGAGTGCGTATGCCGTAGACTTTGGCGCTTTCGGCTATTACTCGAGAGTTAAGATAAAAGATAAACCTGCGCTTGTATACCCAGACGCCATGACAAAGTACGATAATGATGGGAGAAAGATCGTGCTAGGTGAGCGACCTGAGTGGGCTCTAATGACCGTTGTCAAGGATGAAATGGAATGGATGTTATCGCCTGAACTTGCGGCACTATACGAACCCGTTTGGCGTGGTTCAGAGCACGGCTATAAGGACCTTGTAACAGATATCAATGTGATTTCACCGGTCTGGAGCCACGACTTCATACTCTTCAAAAGACGGGACTACTCCGTTGACGCTGCCAACTGGAACACCAAGTACTAAGAGACAACATCACATGAAAGCATTTCCTCTTCTTGCAGCTTGTTTTATTATTGTATCCTGTTCACACACGGTGCCTTATGTCTATCAGCGCCAAACGCACGAACTCCTGCACAGCGTCGTTTGGATGCAGCGATCTGCGGAGTACTATGCCTCGTGTGAAACGGTTTACCTTGGAGCCTTGGATGCGCTGGATCGCGCGCTGGCGGATTCGAGCTGGACTGCGGCAAGTGAGCAACAAAGGCCCTTTGGCAACAAGCCGCCGGCGATTATCGTGGACTGCGATGAAACTGTGCTGGATAATTCCGCCTATGAAGCGCGATTGATTCTTGATAAAACGAGTTATCCGCAGGGCTGGGACGAATGGTGCAGTGAGGAAAAAGCTCCGGCACTACCGGGCGCTCTTGAATATCTGAAAGAAGCGGACAAGCGCGGTGTTGCAATCTTTTATGTAACCAATCGTGAAGCGAAACTGGACGAATGCACATGGCGAAACTTGCGCGCGATGGGTTTTCCACAGACGGCGACTGCCGAGCAGGTTTTGTGCAAAGACAAGCGCGAGGGTTGGGGATCGGACAAGAGCACTCGCCGTGAATATATCGCGCAGACACATCGAATCGTGCAAGTCGCGGGAGACAATCTTGGAGACTTTATCGGATACAAGGAAACAACCGAAGCGAGAAATGCGCTTGCCAAAGACTATATGGCATGGTGGGGTTCACGTTGGTTGATGCTGCCCAATCCAGCGTATGGATCATGGGAGCGGGCGCTGTTGAGTTTTGACAATGGCCTGAGTGACAGCCTCGCTCTGAGAATTAAATACGACGCACTCGATCCGCAAAGATAAGCGATGTGACCGATCAACAACGAAAAGATCTCAAGCAGCAAATTGAGTCGCAGATCATCGAAGCGGAGCACGAGATTGCCCGGCTTGAAGAAGTAGTCAAGCCGATTTCCCCCGAAAACGCGATTGGCCGCATCTCCCGCATGGAAGCAATCAACAGCAAAAGCATAAACGAGGCTGGGCTACGGAAAACTCGGGAGCGCGTCGTAGACATGAAGAACGCGCTGAAGAGATTGAACGACGAGAACTTCGGCCTTTGTGCCAAGTGCGGCAATCCAATTCCCTTAAAGCGGATCGTGCTGATGCCGGAAACACGGCTGTGCGTGAATTGCGTCAGTTGACGCAAGACTCGCACCGACAAAGAATTCAAAGCCGCCATAAGCGGCTTGATTTTTATAGGTTTAGTAGCTATATTCTTTACTGGTCGGAGGCCGTATCGACCATATGTAGATAGCATAAAGTATAACAATATCAGATGTTTGAGATACCCAAAACCCCTACAGGGACCAAGCTGGTGTGCAAAGGCTGGCTGCAAGAGGCCGCCTATCGCATGCTCCTGAACAACCTCGACGCTGAAGTTGCTGAGGATCGTGAACAGCTAATTGTCTATGGCGGGACAGGCAAGGCCGCGCGCAATCGTGAGGCGCTGGAACAGATTCTTGCGGCGTTGACCAGATTGGAGAATGACGAAACTCTGCTGGTGCAATCCGGGAAGCCCGTTGGAGTTGTGAAAACGCATTCAGATGCACCGCGAGTATTGATTGCCAACTCGAATCTTGTTCCTCAATGGGCGACGTGGGAGTATTTTCACGATCTTGAGGCCAAGGGTCTGATCATGTACGGTCAGATGACGGCGGGATCGTGGATTTACATTGGCACACAGGGAATTTTGCAGGGCACTTATGAGACCTTTGCCGCAGCGGGCAAGCAGCATTTTGGCGGCACGCTTGCGGGAACTTGGACTCTGACGGGCGGGCTGGGCGGTATGGGCGGCGCACAACCGCTTGCCGTAACGCTGAATGGCGGTGCTGTTTTATGTGTCGAAGTTGATCCGGCCCGCTTGCAACGTCGTGTCGAAATCGGATATTGCGATCGCGCGAGTGAGTCTTTGGATGAGGGGCTTGAAATGGTCAAGACTGCCGCGAAGGACAAGCAAGCCCTTTCGGTAGGCTTCCTCGGAAACTGCGCGGACGTTTTTCCCGAACTCATCAAGCGCGGCGATTTGCCTCACATCGTAACGGATCAGACATCGGCTCACGACGAGCTTCATGGATACATTCCTCATGGTATGTCGTATAATGATGCGCTCAGGTTGCGTAAGGGTGATCCGAAAGAATACATTAAACGCTCAATGCATTCGATAGCAGTGCATTGCCAAGCGATGAAAGAAATGCAGGATCGCGGCGTCATTGCGTTTGACTACGGAAATAATTTGCGCGGTCAAGCTTTGAAGGCGGGCTACGCTGAAGCATTTGCCTATCCGGGCTTTGTGCCCGCTTATGTTCGTCCGCTGTTTTGTGAAGGCAAGGGGCCCTTTCGCTGGGCGGCCCTGTCGGGCGATCCTGAAGATATCTACACGATTGACAAAAAGGCCCTTGAGCTATTTCCTGACGATGCTGGATTGCAAACGTGGATTAAAGTTGCCACGCCGAAAATTCCCTTTCAAGGTTTACCTTCGCGCATCTGCTGGTTAGGGCAAGGCGATCGCGCTAAACTTGGGCTGGCGATAAATGATCTCGTGGCGTCAGGAAAAGTCCAAGCACCTATCGTCATTGGCCGCGATCACCTCGATTGCGGCTCTGTTGCTTCTCCGAATCGCGAAACGGAGGCGATGAAGGACGGATCGGATGCAATCTCCGATTGGCCGCTCTTGAACGCGCTGGTGAACACAGCTAGCGGCGCGACGTGGGTGAGCTTTCATCACGGCGGCGGAGTCGGTATAGGCGCATCTCAACACGCAGGGCAAGTCATCGTCGCCGATGGAACACCTGAAGCCGCTAAGCGACTCGAGCGCGTTCTGACCAACGATCCAGCAATGGGCATCTTCCGGCACCACGATGCAGGCTATGAACTGGCGACACAAACCGCAATCAACAAGAAGGTTCTTATCCCCGGACTGAACTACTAATCATGAGTTACGAGAATATTTTATGGGAAGTTGACGACAGCGTTGGCATTCTAACTATCAATCGTCCGAAAGCTCTGAACTCGCTGAATAGCGCGACACTGAATGATATTGAAGCGTGTCTGAACAACGACCTGAAAGACGTCGTGCGCGCGCTGATTATTATTGGAGCAGGGGACAAGAGCTTCGTTGCGGGAGCGGACATCGCCGAAATCCACGAGCTTGATTCCACAACAGGATTGACGTTTTCTGAACGCGGCAACAGGCTTTTCTTACGGATCGAATCATTGCCTATTCCGGTCGTGGCCGCAGTCGGAGGCTTTGCGCTTGGAGGGGGTTGCGAGTTAGCCATGGCCTGTCATATTCGTATCGCATCGGAGAAAGCCAAATTCGGTCAACCGGAAATCAAACTTGGTATTATTCCCGGGTACGGCGGCACACAGCGGCTGCCTCGCTTGGTCGGCACAGGCCGCGCTCTAGACTTGCTCTTGACGGGGCGCATCCTTGATGCAGCGACGGCCTTTCAATGGGGACTGGTCAATGAAGTCGTAGCACACGAGCAAACGCTGACTCGCGCAAAAGAACTTGCGACTCAACTTGCCACAGCCGCTCCGCTAGCTCGCAGAGCAATCTTGGAAGCAGTCTATCAGGGATCGGGCCGACCGCTTGCAGACGGCTTGATAGTGGAAGAAAGGTTGTTTGCCTATTGCTGCGGAACGAGCGACAAGAACGAAGGCACGGTGGCGTTTCTTGAAAAACGCGAAGCCAATTTTACCGGGGAATAGAATTTGTCTTCGGTGCTTGTTTACAATATTGGCAAAGTCGTCACCCCGCTTGCGAAAGACAGGGATGACTTCTCACGCCCGCTTTTTGAGCAAGCTGATGCGGCTGTCCTAATTGAGAATGGCCTGATTGTCGAGGTTAACTCGAGTCGGCATCTTCAGACTTCGGTTTCGACTGATGTGCCGCGATATGATGCGCAAGGCAAGCTGATGTTGCCGGGCTTCATTGATTGCCATACTCATCCGGTGTTCGTGGGAAATCGGGCGAATGAATTTTTTTTGCGCAACCGCGGCGCGAGCTATCAGGAGATTGCGGCGAGCGGTGGCGGAATCAACACATCTGCTCAAAAAATAGCCGCAGCAACTGTGGAGCAAATCGTGCGTGAGTCGCTTCCGCGATTCGAATCCTCGTTAGCCTGTGGTGTTACGACCATCGAATGCAAGTCAGGCTACGGATTAACATGGAAAGGCGAAGAGAAACTTCTCTTGTCCTTGCGGGAGATTAAGAAAATTGTGCCACAGAAAATGACGATGACGTTTTTGGCGCATGTCGTTCCGCGCGAGTGGCAAGAGCGACGCAATGAATATGTTCAAAGCATCATTGACGAAATGATTCCCGAAGCGGCGCAGAGAAAGTTAGCGGAATGCGTGGACGTCTTCTGCGAAGAGGGCGCGTTTACTAAAGACGAGTCGCGCAAGATTTTGCAGGCGGCAAAAGACGAGGGAATGTCCGTTACAATTCACGCAAATCAGTTTGGGCATTCCGGCGGCGCCATGCTTGCTGCAGAGCTTGGTGCGCGCAGTGCGGATCATTTGGAGCATCTTGATGATGAAGAGATCGCTGCGATGCGCGACAAGGGGGTCGCCGCGGTCGCGTTGCCCGCGTGTGTATTCTTTTTAAACTCAATTCCGTATCCGCCAATGAGAAAAATTGTGGACAGCGGACTGCGCTTGGCCTTAGCTACGGATATGAACCCCGGTACATCGATGACGGAATCCATTCCGCTGTGCATGACGATAGCTGCAATTTACGGCAAACTCTCGGCCAACGAATTGCTCTGGGCTGTGACATTTGACCCGGCGCGGATTTTAGGAGTGGAAGGCATGGTTGGTTCGATTGAAGCCGGGAAAGCCGCAGATTTTTGTTTATGGAACACGCCTAACGCTGAATCAATATCATACGCATTTGGCAACACTTTTGCCGATGAAGTGTGGATAGACGGAAAGCCAGCATTAGTAAATGAATCGGTGATTGCGCGTTACTAACTTAGGCATCAGATAAATGCGATCATTCTTCACTGACTTAAATACACGAAGAGCGTTGAACGACTGGCGCTTACTGCGTTCGTCCGGTGAAGAATTACGCGCACTTGAGTTCGCGCTGTCTCAAGCTAGAGATTCAGTTCAATTGACGCCAAAGGGATTCTCCGGAACCCGCCTCGTGCTTTGTCCGCACGAAGGGCTGGTGATCGCCATTGAGCCTGAGCCGATGTGTCCAGGTTTGATTTCCGTGCAAGGTGAGAAGTTTACGGTGGGTTGGGCGACATTGTCGGAAACAACAAATACTCTGGCAAGCTTTGAGATTGACACGGATTTTAGCGTCGTGAAGCCGGAGCATGGCTCTGTTCATTCAGTCATGGAGAATCTGTGGCGGCTGTGGGAACAGCGTTGCCGAAGTCGAGCGCTTGAGTCTGTCCAGAACGAACACCGTTTTGACAGGGAAGGCGCAGATTTCTTCGATGCTATTGACGGCCGCTTGCGCGCGTTGTTTGCCCCCGACTATTTGGAGATATTTCCACTGCAATCGGGGACTTATTGGCCTGACCGTCCTGAAGGTTGGTCTTGGATAACTGCGACGCGCCCTGAGTTTCAGTGGCCGATGCCGTTGACGCCTGAGTTTGAGAGCTCATTGCTCAGTCGTGGAACCCCTGAGATCGTCGAATCACTTGATGAGCGCGTTCTCTCATTGTCGTCGGCTGCACAGAGCGCAGGACTCATGCGTGGCGTGTTTTTTCCTCTTGCACAGCGAGGCCAACGTATGGGCGTCGTAAAATTGCTTTTTGCGCGCGACATTCTTGTGTCAGTCTCTGAAGAGGCGATTCTTCCAGTCGTTCAGCAGGGTATGTCACTTATTTTTGAGCGCACGGCACAGCATTTGAAAACGCAGCGCATGGCCATGGTGGACGGATTGACAAATTTGTTCAATCATCGCTTCTTTTTGACGCAGTTGCGCACGGAGTTTCAAAGATCGCTCCGGTATGGCAGCGTGATGACCTTGCTAATGATTGACGTGGACGGCTTCAAAAACTACAACGATACCTATGGCCATCAAGCGGGCAATAGAGTTTTGACTTGGGTCGCGAACCAGATTCGAAAGACGGTCCGCGACATTGACGTTGTGGCGCGATATGGCGGTGAAGAGTTTGCATTGATTCTGCCCGAGGTGCGAGCGGAGCAAGGACTCATTGTAGCGGAAAAGATTCGCAAAGTCGTTTCGGCAACGGACATAGTCTCCGACAGTGGAGATCGCCTTGCTCCGATTACGATTTCTTGCGGAGTCACCGACAGCTCGGGCTGCAAAAGTCCTGAAGATATGATTGACCGCGCTGATCAGGCTCTTTATTGGGTGAAGCGCAATGGCAGAAACCTCGTCAGGCTTGCGACACTCGAATGACCACAATTCCGCTGCGGATTCTTCATGTTTCGTCCGAAGTAGCGCCGTTTTCCAAGTCAGGCGGGCTCGCCGATGTAAGCTCCTCGCTTCCGCGCGCGCTCGGAGATCATGGCCATGATGTCGTCGTCATATCTCCTCACTACGGAAACCTTAGGGGCTTTGTTCCTAAGAGACCAGCGCATATCACAAAACTGACGCTCAACAACAAGCAATTCGAAGTCGCGTTCACAGAGCACGACCACTCGGTCTTTGGGACGAGGTTCATTTTTGTAAAGTGTGACGAGCTATTCGATAGGGCAGGATACTACTATGATCCGTTAACCTCGCAAGATTATCTCGATAATGATGCGCGATTTGCCGTATTATCGTGCGCGGCACTAACGTGGTGTAATGAGTTCGGCTGGATTCCGCAAATCGTACACGGACACGACTGGCAAACAGGATCCTTACCGCTCTTTATGCGGTCGCCGCGTTTTGATGCGACATTTGATGACAGCCGTTTTGTGTTCACGATTCACAACATGGCTTTTCAGGGGCGTTTTCCGGCTGAGTCACGCGCTTGGTTTGACCACGCGGATGATTTCGCGGCACCGGGTGGAGCAGCGGAGTTTCACGGGATGCTGAATCTTTTGAAGCTCGCTATCGAGTTTGCAGATGCGATCAACACAGTCAGCCCTACATATGCGCATGAATTGCGAACGGTCGAACATATGAGTTTCGGACTCGGCGACCTTTTGCATAAGCGGCATGGACAGTTCTTCGGCATTCTGAACGGACTGGATACCTCAATCTGGAATCCCGACACGGACGAGCATCTTTCTGTTCGCTACAATGCCACTACGTTGGCGCTTAGGAATCGAAATAAACGCGCTCTTTGCAAGATGCTCGATTTCCAGTATGATCAGTCCATACCGTTAGTCGGCATGGTGACGAGAATTTCCGAGCAAAAGGGATTTGGAGCGCTGCTTCCGGTTGTCGGGGAACTAATCAGCACGCCGTGTCAGCTTGTGATTCTTGGCAACGGTGACCCGGGTTATGAAGCGCAGCTCCAGGCAATCGAGCAGACATATCCGCCACGGTTTCGATTGGTCAGTGAGTACAATGAACCGCTTGCTCACATGATTTATGGCGGCGCAGATATGTTTCTGATGCCATCATTATTTGAGCCTTGTGGATTGAGTCAAATGATGGCACTACGCTATGGAATGCCCCCTGTTGCTCGGGAAACCGGCGGGCTTGCCGACACAATTACGGATGTCACACACAATCCGCATGACGGAACCGGGTTTCTTTTCAAGGAGTACTCTCCACAGGCCTTATCACAGGCGCTAAGGCGGGCGATCTCAATGTACCGCAGCAAATCGCGCTGGCGTCAACTTCAGCGAAATGGCATGAAAATGGATTTTTCCTGGCGCAGATCCGCGCGCGTATATGCGGAGATGTACAAGCGTGCACTAAGCCACCCGCGTGTGATTCCATGAGAGTTGCTCTTGCTCTCTTGAGTTTGATTTCGCTTGTATTCGGCCAAAGCAAGGTTGAAACTCGTGAACTTGTTTCCTCGTATGATTCGCCTTTTCGTAAAGCGAGCGCACTTGCGGTCGGAGTGAGTGGGTTGATCTATATTGTCGACACCGGGCATAATCGGTTGGTTGCGATAGACAGCGTCGGCAGCATTATTCTGGAGAGTAGTCAGGGCGGATCGGAAGGTGAACTGCGTTGGCCCGTGGACGTTACTGTCGGCGCTGGCGGGCGCATCTATGTATGCGATTCGGGCAATCGCCGCATTGTAGAGTACACGAGGCTGTTGGAGTGGAAGGGTGAACTGACACCAGCCGATATTGATGGTACCGCATTAGAGCCGCGCCTTGCTGCAGCGAGTACTGTAGGAGACATTTTCGTATTCGAATCGGATAACGGGCAGTTGCTTCGATATGACAGTTTCTTTAAAGTCATTGCGCGTCTCGGCGGACAAACGGGGAAGACGATTTCTAATCCGATTTCAATGACCTATTCTACTGCACTAGGATTACTCTGGACTGATCGTGAAGGAATGATTTACAGGTGCGACGAATTTTTGAGCGATCCGCGCAAATACCGTATGATCCCAACGGCGCAAAAATTCTGGCAGATTGCTTCAGTTGATTCAGTTGTCTATGCAGTGGGAGATTCGCACATCTTTCGTCAAAGTGGCAGCACAATCGATTCACTTGTATGGAGTGACGTTTTGTCGGGCGTGAATCGGCCCGCTGAGATTCGTATCAAATCTGCTGCGGACGGCACTCTGTACTTGTTGAACTCGAAACGCGGGTCGCTTGTAAGTTTGTATTGGCCCTGAAAGGGAAGTCAAATCTGAAAGCGCTGTCTGCGTTGCTTTCAATTGCTCTAGCGCTTGGCCTAACGACGGTGCGAGCAAATGCTCAATCGGAGAATACAGGCAGGCTGCCCTTGCGCCACGGCGAGTCTGTCTTTACGCGGGCCGACTCAGACACGCTCTTTACATTACCACATACATGGATCGAGGCGGATTCAGTTCGCATTGCCAAGAACGGCTTTTGGCTAGAGCCGCTCCGTGACTTTCGAATAATGCCGCCGGGCCACAACATTTGGGTGTTCTCGCCTCTGGTTACCGGCGACACACTGGTAGTCGGTTATGCATACGCTCCGGTCGCATTGTCAAGGCGTTACGCCAGGCGTTCGCTTCACGATTTGACGCGACTCGTTGAACGAAAAGATTCCCTTTATGTTCCTCTGTCGCAAGAGACGGACGAAACGACGTCAGCTTGGACGTCATTGCGAAAAAGTGGATCGCTTGTCAGAAGTATTCAGATCGGCTCCAATCAAGATCTCGCGTTTGAATCTGCACTTTCATTGCAAGTTGAAGGGAAAGTCGGCAGCAATGTCGAAGTCGTTGCTGCACTAAGCGATCAGGATTTGCCGATTCAGCCCGAAGGGACGACGGAATCCATTCGCGAACTCGACAAAGTCTATGTGACGGCTCGCTCGCCGAATTTTGAAGCCACGATTGGCGATTATGAGTTTGAGCTTAGCGGCCGACGCTACGATACCTATTCGCGTAAACTATCAGGTTTGAAACTTGGTGCGAAGTCAGGTGGCAAGTCCGCCATCGTTTCGGCGGCAATCAGCCGCGGAGAGTTTCAAACCAATCGTTTTTTTGGTGAAGAAAGTGTTCAAGGTCCGTATCCTTTGTCTGGAAAGAACGGAGAAGTCGGGATTGTTGTTTTAGCCGGAACGGAGACGGTCTGGCTGGACGGTGCGATTCAGCGGCGCGGCGAGAATAATGACTACGTCATAGACTACGCAGCAGGGCAGATCACGTTTTCGTCTCGTAAATTGATAACCTCAGATTCGCGAATCGTCGTGGAGTTTGAGTACGCGAACGAAGACTACGAGCGACAGTATTGGGCGGCAAGAACCGGATTACAGTCTTCGGTTCTTTCGTCCAGTGGTTACGTTACATACATTACTGAGCGCGATGATCGCAGTAGGCCTCTTTCATTGTCACTTAGTGACGAGGATCGCCAGAAACTTGAGCGAGCAGGTGACTCAATCAGTTTCGCGCTTAGCGACGCGGCAGACTCGTTAGGCCCGGAGCTTGGCGACTATGTTCGGCGTGATTCGCTAATCGACGGCCAGACCTATTCGATGTTCGAATATGTAGCACCATCAGAAATTGGTGAACCGCAAGGCGAGTGGCAAGTGTTCTTTGATGACTTTGGAGCAGGGCATGGAGACTATAGCGCATCTGCTGACGGGCTTGGGCGCACATTCTTCTACTTTGTCGGCATCTCTCACGGCAGATATCTTCCGGCGCGCAGAATACCGCTACCCGCTGCACGAGAGCTGGTCGCGTTCCGGTTGGATCGTGAGAAATCAGTGGGCTTCAGAAGCAACTTTGAGGTTGCTATGAGCAGCTTAGATCGCAACACATTCTCCAATCTGGACGACGCGGACAATCAAGGAGTCGCTACGGCTCTTGAACTGGGTTACACACAACCAGATCTTGACATCGGCGGGTTTACCCTTCGCCAGTTAAGTCTCGGCGCGGACGGAAGTATCAGAGAGAAGACTTTCACCGACATCGCGCGAAGTGACGACATCGAGTTTGACCGGGAGTGGGCAGGCTCGTCTGTCCGCGAAGCGACGGAGGTGATTGGTCAAGGCCACGTTGGTTTCTCACCGGTCCGCGGTCTAACTGTGCGCGGAAGCTCTGGACTCCTGTCGCGAGAAGAAGCTTTTCAGAGTAAACGCTATGGTGTGTCGTCTGCCTTTCAGCCGACGAAACGAACAGCGATTCGCGGTGAACACATCAACATTTTCAGTGAAGACAGCGTAAACTCACGCAAGACTGACTGGGTTCGTCAGCGCTTGGAGGGGAATACAGGATGGAAGATCCTGACTCCTCGATTTAGCCTGAAACGGGAACGGCAGCTTCGCGACTCTCGTTTACGAACGGATGGATTCAAGTTCGCGGATTGGTCTTTCGGGAATCTGTTTGCGTTATCACGCTCGATTCAGTTAGACGCGGAAGCGGGCCTTCGTCACGACGATTTGAAAAATGAGAACGGCGAGTTTGACCGCAATTCAGAGTCAAAGTCATACGGCAGCGAACTACGTTGGACGCCGCTAGAGATTGGACGCGGGACATTACGTTGGATGCATCGTGATAAGAAGTTCACATCGAAGGATTCGTCATCCGCGAGTTCCGACGCGGGTAGACTGGAACTTTTGCTCACACCGGCAGATAGGCTCTTTGAACTGAATCTGATTTACGACGCGCTGAAATCACGCACGGAGCAGCAACTTCAAATCTTTCTTCCGACACAGCCCGGTGCAGGGTCGTACAGATTGGAAAACGGGGTTTATGTTCCGGACGACCAAGGCAACTACGAGTTGGTCTCGCGCAACACAGGTGCATTCGAGCCTTCATCAGAGATAAACACGAATGCCATTCTGTGGTTCCGTCCCGATGAAACACGTACAGGGACTCGTGAACTCTGGCAACGATTCGCCTTTGAGACCGAAGCATCGCTGGAAGAAAGGACGCGCCAGCCGATCACACTTGGACTGTTGCTGCTGGATCGCTCAAGGGTCAGATCGAACGAGACAATTGAAGGTAGATTTTCATTCCGGCAGGACGTTCATTTCAATCGGTTGTCCCGAAACTACTCGCTTCGTCTACGCGGATTGAATTCGGCGGCGCAAGTGTCACGTTTTACAAACGGCGCACAACAGAATATTCGCCGCCTCGGTTCGTTGCGCGCACGTGTAAGCTATAGTGGAAGCGTTCGCGGAGAGACCGAAGTCAGCACAGAGCTTGAACGCGCTTTGTTCTTGGGGGTATCAATTGCCAGCACGGATGTCACTCGCCTGTCCGCAATGCAGGACGTTCTTTGGTCAATGTCCGATCGCTGGGAAGCAGGACTTCAGGCGCGAGGCGGCGAAGCAAAGGATGAGCGCAGTCAAACTCAGGCGTCGTCGCGCGAGCTTGCGCCCCGCGCGAGCTACACAAGTTTTCGCAAGGGTCGCGCCGACGCGGAGATTCGCTGGATTCATGTAACTTCGAATCGGATTCGTTTGCCGCAGGAGTTGGCGGGCGGATCAAATCGCGGTGAGAACTATCGCTGGTCATTCCGCGTCTCGCTTGCGCTGTCGGAAAATTTCACGGGATCATTGACGTACACGGGCAGGCGCGATGCAGGCGAAGAGACTGTGAATGTCGGCAGAGTGGAAGTGCGGGCAGTTTTCTAATGAGTGCCGCGCGATTCAATTGGGTAGTTGTTCTGCTCCTCGCCTCGCCGCTGTTCGCGAAGGAGGAGCTTCAGATGGACGTACAAGGTGACATCTCAGTCTCTACCGTTCAAGAGTGGTTGAGTAGTGATACTCTTTTGCCATTCAGCACCGTTGAAGATCGCGTTCTTGATTCGCTCTTTTCACTTGGATACTTCTCTGCTGCAGCCAGCATATCTGGTGATACGCTGCACTTGTCGTCAGGCGAGAAATTTAGCTTGACGGAAGCTCGAATTCTTGGCGATTCGCTTGACCTTCCACAATCTCTTCTTGGCAGACTCGCTTCACTAGGTTCGGAACCGTTTGACTCATGGAGGATCGAGGCGTCTATTCAGATGCTGTTGTCGTGGTGTGAAGACAACGGCTATCCGTTCGCGCAAATCGAAACGGATTCCCTTGAACTAGATTTATCTGCGGCGACCGTCACGCCGCACCTGAAACTAATGGCAGGGCCGCGCATCGGGATATCTTTCCTGAAGTTTCAAGGGAACATGATTAGTAAGTCAAAGCTGCTGGAGCGAGAGAGCCGGCTACAACTTGGCTCGGCGTACAATGAGGCAAGAGTACAGCAGGCGCGGCGAAGACTTGCCCAGCTTGAATATCTACGGGAAGTCAGCGACGCCAGCATTGTGGTTGATGACGAAGGGAAAAGCGGACTGCTGTTCAATGTTTCGGAGAACAGACTGTCGAGACTTGACCTTGTCGCCGGACTTTCGCCCAAAGGGGATGGCAAAGCTCAAGCAATCACGGGCCTGATCGATCTTCAGTTCTTAAATTTGTTTGGTACTGGTCGCCGAGGGAAAGTGTACTGGCAGAGACCGTCGTCACGCGTGCAAGAGTTAGCCGTATCATGGCGCGAAGCGTGGATTTTCGGCAGTCCATTGCATACGGATCTCTTTTTCGAACAACGTGTTGAAGATACACTTTACGTGACTCGCAAATACGGCGTTCGTTTGGGGTACCGGGTCTCTGCCACGACGGAGGTATTCACGGGACTGCAACGTCACGAGCTGCTTGCGGATTCGTCAACCGCAGCAGCATTCGGGTTCGTGACCAATCAAACTTTGTTGTATGAGATAGGAATGGCGGTGGACACTCGCGATCATTCGTCTAATCCTCGCGGCGGAGTTCGCTTCGAAACAACAGCCGCTCGCGGCGCACGAACGACGGATCATCCTCCGCAGGGATCACAGGAGACTGAGTTTGAACAGCGTCGCGCCACGGTAGACGTTGAAGTGAATCGTGAAGTTCTTCCCTTTTGGATCGCACACGTTTCTGGCCACGTGCGCGCACTGTATTCGGATGAGCCGCGCATTCAAACAGCGGATAAATTTCGTATGGGAGGAGCACGCACGTTGCGCGGGTACAGAGAAGAGCAGTTTCTCGGAGAGCAGATAGTTTGGACAAATGTTGAGGCGCGGTACTGGTTGGGTGCGTCATCGCGAGTCGCTTTTTTCACCGATTGGGGCGCGGCGTTCAACGAAGTTCAGCAAGCAGAAGGACAGACACAAACTTCAACGGTTTCAGGTGCGTACGGATTGGGGCTTCGATTGGAAACCGGGATTGGAGTTTGGGGTATTGATTACGGAGTTTCGACCGGTAGTTCGCCCTTGAACGGGCAATTGCACGTGTCCTTGTTAAGTCTATTTTAGCGCCGACATTTTGGCGTCAATCAACTTTGGAGCGCGCATAAATAGGCGCGCAAGTTCCTTGAAAAAAGAATTAGTTATCAATTCAACGACCACGGAGACACGCATTGCGCTGATCGAAGATGGATCGTTGGTCAATTTATTCGTCGAATTTCCCGATGCGGAAAGAAACGTCGGCGACATTTACAAAGCGACGGTACGTAAAGTACTGCCGGGAATGCAGGCGGCTTTTCTCGACATTGGTTGGGAAATGGACGGTTTCATTCACTTTTCCGATCTCTTTCAGAGTGCGGTGGACATGGCTGAAGGCACGGACATGGAAGAAGTCACTCAGCCTGAAAAACGCGAGGGCCGCAAACGTTCGTGGAAGCCGCGCGCTGAAATGAAGTCGGGCCAGGAAATTCTTGTGCAGGTCATTAAAGAGCCTTTGGGCACGAAAGGCCCGCGTTTGACGTCGCAGATTTCACTTCCGGGCCGCTTTCTTGTATTGGTTCCGGGTGACAATTTGGTGGGAGTTTCAAAGCGAATCCCCGATGTCAAAGAGCGTAAACGTTTGAAGAATATTCTGAAGCAAATCAAGCCTGATGGTTTCGGCTTGATTTGCCGCACGATTGGTGAGGGCAAGACAGATGCGGAAGTGCGTCAGGATCTCAATACGTTGGTCAGATTGTGGCGCATGATCGAGGCTAAAATCGACAGCGCTCCTTCGCCCAGCCGACTTCACAAAGAGGCTCCGCTAACGTCGAGTGTTATTCGTGATCTATTCGGTCCGGATATCGAACGTGTGACGATTGACGACCGACGGCTATATCGTGAAATCAAAACATATGTCCGCGCAGTCGCAAAACCGTTGCTGGATCGAGTGCAATTTCACGAAGGTCCAGGGCCCGTATTCGATCTCCACAATATCGAGAATGAGATTGAAAAAGGTTTGTCACGAAAAGTATGGTTTGGCGGCGGCAGCTATCTGATAATTGAGCAGACCGAAGCGGTAGTAACCATTGACGTGAACTCGGGGAGATTTGTCGGCAAGGAAGATCAGGAAGAGAATAACCTCCGAGTCAACATGAAGGCCTGCCGAGAAATTGCGCGTCAGATTAGGTTGCGGGATCTCGGCGGTATCATCATCATTGACTTCATTGATATGTATAATGAGGCCAATCGCAAAAAGCTCTATGATGCAATGCATCAGGCTTTGATGGGCGACCGCGCGAAGTGGGATATTGCTCCGGTCAGTCAATTCGGAATTCTTGAGATGACTCGCCAGCGCACAAAATCCTCATTGGTTCAGGCCTTCAACGAGCCCTGCCCGATGTGCGAAGGTTCGGGCCTGATTGAATCGAAGGAGACGGTTGTAACAAGGCTCCAGTCATGGGTCAGGAGGTTCCGGGCTGCGACAGGGGAGATGGGATTGACGATTAAAGCACATCCCGTTATTGTTGATTATATCACACAAGGCATGAGGTCGCATCTCCGGAGGATAATGTGGGATGCGTTACTTTACATTAAACTCGAGCCGGATGCCACTCTAAAGATAGATGAATTCAAGGGTTACAGTTGGCGGCAGAAACGTGAAGTCACAACAGAATATCAGGGAAAAACCGACAAAGCAGCCACTTGACAGTAACCTCTGATATCCCTATATTTGAGGTCTGAAAATTTTAGCGAGACAAAATGTACGCAATATGTAATCTCAAAGGTCACCAGGTCAAAGTCCGTCCGGACGAGACCATCAAAGTACAGTATCGATCGGACGTCAATCCGGGCGATACGGTAGTTCTTGATGATATCCTCCTGTTCCACAACGGCAAAGAACTGCTGATCGGCAAACCGAGCGTCGCCGCCAAAGTGCACGCTAAGGTCGTTGAACACGGCCGTGATCCCAAGGTGATCGTCTTCCGCAAGAAGCGCCGCACCGAATACCGCAAGCATAAGGGCCACAAGCAGTGGTTCACGCTCTTGCATATCGAGAAGATCGAAGCAAACTAACAAAACGGACGATTCGTCATGGCACATAAAAAAGGTCAAGGTTCAACTCGTAACGGTCGTGATAGCCAGCCCAAGATGCTTGGGGTCAAGCGCTATGCCGGCCAATATGTAAGCGCAGGTGAGATTCTGGTTCGTCAACGCGGCACGCGCATTCATCCGGGCGAGTTGGTCGGCATGGGCCGTGATCATACCCTGTTTGCCAAAAGTGAAGGAACAGTAAAATTTTCGGACGGCGGTCGTTCGAACCGCAAGTTCGTGCACATTCTTCCTCCTGTCGCGTAAGCGCTGTCCGCACGGCGCAGCGTCGTCATTTTTTTGAAATGTTGAGTGCGGTTTCTAACGGAAGCCGCACTCTGTTTTTTTGATAGTCTACCCAACCACGTAACCCTACTCAACAACATCATGAAAGTCACTGTAATCGGCGCAGGAAACGTCGGAGCCACATGTGCGTACATTCTCTCCGCCAAAAATATTTGCAAGGAAATCGTACTGCTCGATATCGCGGAAGGCATTCCACAAGGCAAGGCGCTCGATATGTGGGAAGCTGCGCCCATCGGCGGTTCAAGCACAAGTATTGTGGGCACAAACAGCTATGCGGATACAGCCAACTCGGACATTATCGTGATGACGGCAGGTAAGCCTCGCACTCCCGGTATGTCCCGTGATGACTTACTCGCGGCGAATATTGAGATTATGCGCTCGGCGATTGGCGATGCGGCAAAGGCCTCGCCGAATGCGATCATTATCATTGTTTCTAATCCACTCGACGCGATGTGCTACACGGCATTGAAGCTCACAGGGTTTCCGCATCAGCGCGTTTTCGGCATGGCAGGGATTTTGGATACGGCACGCTATCGCACATTTATCGCGATGGAATTGGGCGTCTCGGTCAAGGACGTTTCAGCTGCCGTCTTAGGCGGACACGGCGATACCATGGTGCCGCTTCCGCGTCTTACGACGGTCGGCGGTGTGCCGTTCACCGAGCTCGTCTCCAGCGAGCGCGTGGAGGCGATTGTTCAGCGCACCCGTGACGGCGGCGCAGAAATCGTGAAGTTTCTTAAGACAGGCTCCGCTTTCTACGCACCTGCCGCCGCCGCAGTGGAAATGGTCGAGTCAATTATCGTGGATCAGAAGCGTGTCCTGCCATGTGCCGTTTGGCTCACTGGCGAATATGGATGTAAAGATATTTACATGGGCGTCCCTGTCGTGATCGGCAGAAAAGGCGTCGAGCGTATCTTGGAAATCAAATTGAATGCCGAAGAGCGCAAGATGTTTGATCATTCCGCAGAGGCCGTACGCTCAGTAATTGCCGCTACCAAGCTGTAGGAATTTCAGTTAGGAGGCGAAGATGCCAACCGTTGGTGTGGTTTTGTCAGGCTGCGGTATCTTGACGGAGCCGAAATCTATGAAGCAACTCTGATTTTGCTCGCGTTGGACAAGCGCGGCATCAGTTACCAAAGCCTTGCTCCCGATGTGGCTTAAATGCACGTGGTCAATCACAAGATTTCAGAACCTACGAATGAGTCGCGCAATGTCTTGATAGAAGCCGCAAGGATTGCCCGAGGCAAGATTGAGCCATTGGACAAAGCGTGGCTCGACAATTGCGACGCGGTGATTTTCCCCGGCGGATTCGGCGCAGACAAGAATTACTGTGACTTCGCCGTGAAAGGGGAGGGATGTTCAATTCATCCCCTGGTGGAAGTATTCATGCGGGAGGCGGTTGCGCAAAAAAAACCACTCGGGGTGGTCTGTATCTCACCCGTAGTATTGGCGCGTGCGCTCAAGGGTACTAACTTTCACCCGCAGATAACCGTCGGCCAATCGTCCGGTGCATCGCAAGCTGTGGATAACTTCGGAAGCAAGCATATAATTTGTGCAGTTACGGATTGCGTTGTTGATAAAGCTCTGAAAATCGTGTCCACTCCTGCATTCATGTATGATGCAAGAATCAGTGAAGTCGCACAAGGAATCGACAAGTTAGTGGCTCAAATTGCCGCTTTGATTGACGCGGAGCGCACTCTTGCCGTGGTGTGAGCACAACACGGCGTGGGTCAGCAACAATGTTTAACAATTTCGACCCGCCAATCTGATTACAAAACTTGTTATTCCAATTCTCTACGAGACCCGTTCTATGTGAACGGGTCTTTTGTTTTAGAGCCCAAACAACAGTTGGCTAACTTTGCACAAAGGCTTGACAATTGCTATATTGTCTCGCAAGTCTAAGCACTAAGTTCATCAATACACTTGTTAGATAAGACACTATTCATCATTGGTTCGGAGACGGCAAACCGCGCGCATCTCGAAAAAGTTTTGAGTGAATGCGGCTGGCGTTGCTTGATTGCCGCAACTCTTCTCGAGGCACGGAGTTTTGAGAATAGTCAGGATGTTCGAGTGTTCTTTGTTTCCGCAGAGGAGTTAGGAAGCGAGCCTTTGGCGAGTTGGGCTGAAAGCTTGGATAAGTCCAAGCAGATTGTAGCCTATTCGGATCAAGCTCCGGATAAGTTTTCAAATATCACAGAAAATGTCCGGTTGTTTTCGCTTGTTCATATGCGTACAACATCACCCGGTCAGCTCGACTTGATTGCATCACGCGCCTTTGAGTTTAGCCTTGCCAACGAAACGAAAGACGCAGATTGTGCAAATGCGCTCTACCGGGAACTATTCGAAGCAAGTATTCAACTTCAGAATGCCGAGTCACTCAAAGACTTGCTCGACAAAGTTTGCAAGGATATTGCGCGAAGCACTCATTATGGCAGAGCTCTCTTAGTGTTGGCTGACGAAAGGTTTCGGATCCAATCCTCACACGCCTATTATGCCGATGAGCGTGATGCAGTACCGCTGTCCCACTTGATCGGCTCGCCGCTGATGCCAATTCTGCCTAATGCGCCGTTGGTGCCGCTTGGAAAAGGCTTTGTACAGCGGGAAGCGTCCGCACCTCCGAATCATCAGCGCGACAACCGAAGTCTTATACTTTCGCTCGACAAGTCTGACGGCACCGTATTTGGCTTCCTGACACTTGATTCTGCGTCACACAAGGTCATAGACATTTCCGCATTAAGTGAGCCTGTTTCACTCTTGTTGAAACTCACCGCATCTTTCATCGAAGCTCAAATGCTGCGCGCCGCGTTAAAATCCCGGCAGGATAGCGTAGGTGCTTTCGTGGCAGAACGTAGCGCTGAGCTTCGACAAGCACAAGAGCGCTTTAGTCGGTTGGTCAACCTGACGGAGGACATCGTCTATTTGACGGACCCTGAGGGACGAATCATTTATCTGAATAACGCCTTCACGGCCAAGTTGGGATTCACGCGCGAAAACTACATCGGTAAGGTGCTCGATCACGTGCTCGAAAATCTTTCTGCGGAGAACGAGCTTAGTCAGGCCACCATTTCAAGTATCAGGGACCGACAAGTAGGCAGTACGCACAGCGAAATCGAATTGTTCTCCAAGGAAGGGTATAGGGCGACGTTTGCGATAACCCATCAATGGGTGAAACAAGGAGAAGACGTCATCGCAGGCCAAGGCTTGCTTCGCGATCTGACGGAGCAACGTGAAATGCGCGCGCAGTTGACGCGATCCGAGCGTCTTGGCATGGCGGGTCGCCTCGCAAGCGGGATAGCGCACGAAATCAACAATCCCTTACAGGCGATCTCATCACACGTCGAAGGCATCAAAAACATAGTACCCGATAATGAGGGGGCGCTGAAAAGCCTTAACATCGTCGCCGATTCGGTGGATCGAATTCGACTCATTGCTCGCAGCCTTTTGGACCTGCAGCGCACGGAATCGTCTGTCAAGCAAGCTGACAGCATCAATGAGATCATTGAGAAGGCCCTGGCCCTGTTAACGCCGCAGTTGCGCGCTGCTGATGTTGAAGTCGTCAAGCGATTGACCCCGGAACTGCCGCAGAGTAGACTTAATGCCGCAGAAATTGAGCAAGTGCTTTTGAATTTGATACTGAATGCGATAACCGCGATGGCAGGCGGTGGCGAGCTGAAGTTGACGAGCGTCGCAATAGATAATGCCATCCAAATTCAAGTAGCCGATACAGGAAAAGGAATTTCACCGGAAGTCCTTCGCACTCTATTCACGCCGTTTTCTACGCACCGTGAACACGGAGGTGGACTCGGGCTTGGGCTGTTTCTGTCAAGAAATATCGTCCGTGATCACGGCGGCGAGTTAACTGTGAAGTCTCCACCGGGGCAGGGCGCAGAGTTTACAATCACTCTACCGGTGGCAAAATAAAACGGCGCACTTAGCGCCGTTCTTGAGATCGTTCAAGAAAAACTCTCACACTTTTCAATTTATTGTCGAACCTGACGGCGCATCCGTTGGAGCCCCAAGAACTTCCAAGCGGCCTTCCCATTTCACGGCAAGCAACATGCCTTCAGATAACTCTCCTCGCAGTTTTGCCGGTTTCAAGTTTGCGACAATGACAACTTGTTTGCCGATCATCGCCTCAGGTGTATAGAACTCCGCGATCCCTGCGACTATCTGCCGCGACACTCCGTCAACATCTACTTGAAGCTTGAGCAATTTATCGGATCCCGCCAATTTCTCGGCCTGAACGACTCTCGCTGTCTTCAATTCGATCTTCTTAAAGTCGCCAATGCTAATCAGCGCATCATCCGTGCTCACGGAAGGCTCTTCCTTTGCCACGCCGCGTTTGTCTCCTAAGTAGTCTGCCAGAGCAACCCGCACTTCTTTATCATCCAGGCGCGGAAACAAAGCTTCACCTTTATGCATTTTTGCCCCGACCCGAACTTGTCCCCATACGGCGTGCTCGGTGAGTCTGAAGTCTTGTACCGGCTCGCCGATACGCGTAAGCAAATCAGTCATCTTACCGGGCATAATCGGATACAGCAGAATAGCCGTGATGCGCAAAGACTCGATGCAGTTATGCAAGACGGTCGCTGCCTGCTCCTTGTTATTCTTGACTAGATTCCATGGCGCTTCGGACTCGAAGTAGCGATTGGTCGTGCGAATAAGCTGCATCACTTCTTCGATCAACACATGCCACTTGTGTTCGCTTGACCAAGTCTCCGCGTTCTCGCGAAGCTTAGACACCATTTCCTGAAGCTCCGTCACGCCTTCTTTCGCAACGGGGACGATCCCTTCAAAATGATCTCCCACAAGCTTGGCAACCCGAGAGAATAGATTACCCAGGTCATTGGCAAGATCGCTGTTAACTCTCTTTTGAATCGCATCCACAGAAAACGAAGCGTCAAGCCCGACCACCATCTCTCGCAAAACGAAATAGCGTACAGTGTCAGCGCCGAAAACTTCGATTAATGGCTCGACTGCAACCGGTTTGCCCGAAGACTTCGAGATTTTCGCATCACGGAAATTCCAATATCCATGAACCGTAAGATGTTGAAAAACCGGAAGACCAGCGGCATGGAGCATAATCGGCCAGTAAATACCGTGAGGTTTCAGGATGTCTTTCCCGATCAAATGTTCGCAATGCTCCCACAACTTACGCCACTCTGAGTTCTCGCCGTAGTTGATTCCGCTCAAGTAATTCAGCAGCGCGTCAAACCAAACATACGTTACATACTTCTCATCGAAAGGTAACTCAATTCCCCACGATAATCTCTCTTTGGGCCGCGAGATGCAAAGATCTTCCAATGGCTCCCGCAGATATCCCAGTACTTCATTCTTGTAGCGCTCGGGTCGAATCACGTCAGAATGCGATTCAATATAGTCGCGCCACCACTCCTGATACTTACTCATGCGGAAGAAGTAATTCGACTCTTTCACGGTATCCGGAACCGTTCCGTGATCAGGGCACTTGCCGTCCACAAGTTCTTTCTCTGTGCGAAAGCGCTCGCACCCAATACAGTAGAGTCCTTCGTACTCACCGAAGTAAGTGTCTCCCTGGTCATGGAGTTTCTGCAAGATGGATTGAACAACGACGCGATGTTCCGGATCCGTCGTCCGAATAAATCGGTCAGGCATCACATGTAGTTGCGGCCATAGTGTCCGAAAACTGCTGCTGATGTCATTCACAAAATCCATCGGAGAGAGACCTTTGGCGGCGGCCGCTTTTGCAATCTTGTCGCCGTGTTCGTCGGTGCCCGTCAGAAAAAATGCATCGTCGCCTAGCAATCTGCGATACCGCGCAGCTGTATCCGCGAGAATCGTGGTATAGGCCGTCCCTATGTGTGGTCTGGAGTTGACGTAATAGATGGGCGTCGTAACGTAGTATTGACTCATGTGTAGCGCCTACTCGTCACTTCCGGACGATTCACCCTGTGGCGCGCCGCCGCCTTGCCTGTTGCGGCTTCTTCGGCGGCGTTTCTTGCGCGCTGGCTGTTCCTGACCGTCTCCTGCTTGCGCGCTGGGCGCAACAGTACGCTCCGGTGGCGGGGATTCAGACGGACTGTTAGTGGACGATCCACTTTGAGCCTGTGCGCCGCCTCCGGATTTTTTCTTGCGTCGGCGTTTCTTCTTCGAGGGTGATCCAGTTGAAACGGAAACGTCCGTTGTTACGTCCATTGATCCGTCATCATCTTCAAAGTCAACTCGAAATCCGCCTTCACCTCGCAATGTGATTCGGTCTCCGCGGCTGATGTCTAATCCTGCTTGAGAAGCGGGAACTCTCGCCTCCTCTCGGGGTGGAGGCGCTACTGCCTCCGGAGATTTCTTTCCACACGTACAAATGCACTCGTTCTTGGGCATCTGTGGACGCCACGTTGTCAAATCCACAAACTGCTCTTTCGTGTAGCGATCTGTCGCGCCGTTGCTGTACCGAACCTGGATTTGTTCGCGTATGACATCGAGCTTATCAACCTCACCGAGCCCCTTGTCTTCATCTTTGATCGGGTGTCCAATTTTTGGGCACTCGCGTTGAAAGTCCCGATAGATATCCAGTTCATACCGCAGGCAGCATTTCAGTCGTCCACAAACTCCGGAAAGTTTGGTGGGATTTAGCGGCAAGAACTGATCTCGGGGCATCTGCGTGGTAATCGGTTTAAACTCAGTCAGGAAGGTTGCGCAGCACAAGGGACGTCCGCAAACGCCATAGCCCGAAATCTTTTTTGTCTCGTCGCGAGCACCGATCTGGCGCAAGTCAATTCTTGTTCTGAATTTCGTCGCCAGATCTCGCACGAGGTCTCTGAAGTCAACACGCCCTTCCGCAGTAAAATAGAAAGTCATCTTACGGCCGTCCCACTGCAACTCGACGTCCACGAGCTTCATGTCCAGCTTATAATGCGAGATTTCGTTGCGCGCAATTTTCTTGGCCTCAGCTTCGCGCACGCGATTCGCTCCGAGCTTTTCAATGTCAAGCGTCTTCGCTTTCCGTAACACGGTCAATGCTGCCTTGTCGCCAGGATTGTCACCCGTGCGGATGCCAACGTGTGATATTTTGCCTAAGTCTTGCCCGCGATCAGTGGTGACGATCGCGAGATCGCCCCGCTGAAAGGGGTATTGCAGAGGATTCGCCGCATACTCTGTGCGGCGTCCCTTAAATTCAAGTTCGAGTAAATGGTTCATTTGTATCAAGTCAAGTTATGCTCGGATTCGCGGTCCCAAGGCTCGATGCAGCTCGATCGCCATGACCGTAAGAACCAGCGAAGGGGTGTACCCTGCGGTCCTTGAAGACGCTGCCCGGTCAACCGATTCGATGGCCAGACCGAAATTCGCATGTGGATAAGATCCAGACAGCTTGGCAATGCGCTCCCGCTGGGACGGAAAATGCGGAGACGGATTGTCGACGTTTACCGCCGCTGCCGCGGCATCGGAAAGAAAAAGCATCATCAATTCGAAAAATGCATCGTCCAGAAAGCCCGTGTCCTCAAGAAACTTCTCTACTTGCGCCTGAACCTTGTCCGGCGCAAGCATGGCAGCCGTCGCAAGAAAACTAACAGCGGCCTGCTCAAGGAACTCGGGCTCCATTTCTGCGAATGCAATGGCCCTGCGCATACTACCGCCTGATAACGCTCCGGCAAGTTCCGCAGCTCGTTCACCGATTCCAGCATTGCGCAGTGCAGAGCTGATTTCCTCCGAGGAGAAGGCGAGAAGTTTGACAGGCTGACAACGCGAGCGCACCGTCGGCAGAACGGATTGCAGGTTTGAAGCGGTCAGTAAGAGCGTCGCCGAATCAGGAGGCTCCTCAATCAGTTTAAGTAACGCGTTCTGTGCTTCCCGCAGCATCATATCCGCATTCAAGATAAGATAGACAGAGCGCTTTGCCTGAAATGGTTTACGATACGCCGCATGAAGTAATTCTCTCGAATCAGCCACGCGAATCTTGGAGCCGGTAGCAGACTTGCGTCGCGCAGACTTGCTCTCCGAACTACTTAAGTCAGCCAAATCTGCAGAGACATACGGATCAACGGCAAGCAGTTCGCGTAGCTTGCTGGACTCCTTGCTGTACGCATCACTTCCCGGAGTGTCCGAGTCTTTCGGTGAACCCGTCGGCGCGATCACATGCAGATCCGGATGATGAAGCGTCTTTAGAGCGGAGCATTGCGGACACGTGCCGCACGGAACGTTTGTAGGCTTGTCGCAGAGCAATAGTCTGGCAAATTCAACGGCGACAGCGCTCTTGCCAATGCCTTCCGGACCACTGATGAGATATGCATGAGCCGTCCGGCCGCTAAGCACCGGAGCGGCCAGGCGCGCGCGTGCGGAGCTGTGGCCAAGCCATTTGACTAGGGTCGCTTCTTTGCGGGCGCGAGCCATGCTATCGGATCCTGCTTATCTTTTCCAGACCATACCTCGAAATGCAATCCATAAAAGTTTCGTTCCGGATCAAAGCCAGGATAACCAATAATAGTTTCGCGGTCTATCACGTCACCTTGTTGCACGAGCACTTCACCCAGCCGCGCATAGACGGTATGATGATCGCCCTCATGTTGAATGATACAAAGGTGACCGAATCCTCGTAGCCAAGTCACCGTGGTAACTTTACCTGACGCTACGGCGCGAACAGGTGATTCTGCCTCTGTCCGTAAGTCTACACCGGGATTTTCAGTGACGGTTTCAAGTTTTCGGTGAGTCTTCTTGCCAAACCTTGCCGCCACGGAACCCTCAGTAGGCCACGGCAGTAATCCCTTGAGGGACAGAAAAGTTCCATTTGTCTGGGGTTTCTTTACCTCAGACTCGACTAAGCTCGCGACTTGCTGAAGCGAGGATTCCTGTTGCCGAAGCTGATCTCTCAGCAGCTTGTCGGATTTCTCAAGTTTAGTCTGTTGAGCGACGAGCAGATCTCGTTCGATTCGAGCCAATTTCTTCGCGGCCAAAAGATCAGTTTCGCGCTCCGCAAGATAAAGTAGCAATGACTCTATCTGGCTCTTATGTTCACCCAGCAGCTTTGCTTGATCCAAGCTTGCGTCTTCCAGCACGTGAATTTCCATCAGTCCGCGCGCGGTTTCGACGGCTCGCCGTTTCGCGGTTTCCCGCAAGCGAGTCATCGCCGAACGCCGCGAGAGGTAATCCGCAAGATTCTTGCTCCCCATCAAGATGTCCAACATGGCCCAACGGCCCAGCCGAAGATCTGCCATGACAGACCGTGATAACACCTTCAGCAGGGGTTGCCGTTCTGCCTCAAGAATCCGATATTGACTGTCTAACGCAGCTACGACTTGGGTTTGCCTCACAAGAGCCGCTTCGAGTGCCTTCAAACTATCCTGAAGTCCTGCCTGTTGCTTGGAAAGGTCACGAATCTCACCGTCAATAGTGGACAAGACTTGAGCGATACTGTCCATACGCACGAGGACGTTGCCCGCCGACTGTTTGCTGCTGGCTGGCGCCGCCCATGAGACATGAGCAACAGCAATCGCGCAAACCATTGATAAAGATAGTTTTATCAAGTACGACATTCTTTAATTGACACAAACTGTATAATAACAGTAAATTCGGCAAGTCGCAACATTTCGCACACTAAATTAGCACTGCGAGAAAGAGGAGGCTGCATGACGTATCTACTTATGCTTTGCATCCCTTTGCTGGCCCAAGCTCAGTTTCTATCGCAGATCGAGAAGCCGTCCGTCCCGAGCTGTTCCCATTCCCGCTCGCACGACCTCTGGCGCACGGCCTCTCTGGATGCGGAGAGCTTGCACACCTACGACCAGCTGCTCCTGCATTTGGATTTCCGGGTTGAGAACGGAGACCTCCCGCTTCAGGGCACTGCAGAAATAACTCTGGTGGCCCGTGAAAGCATTTCTGCCATTCCTTTGAATGCCGAGGGCCTGCTGGTCACTGAGGTCAGAGTGAACGGCCAAAACGCAGCCTTCACCCATGCCGCGGACACGCTTCACGTACATCATGTCCTGTCACAAAGTGATACGGTGATTGTGGCCGTTGACTACAGCGCCGATCACAATCCGGATTGGAATGACACTGGTTTTCAAACAGGCTGGGAGCACTGTTACACTTTCAGCGAGCCTTACGGAGCAAGACGATGGTATCCCTGCTGGGATCAACCATCGGACAAGTTCGACCAAGTAACGGTCGAAGTCAATATGCCCGAGAACTGGTCACTTGCCTCAAATGGATCGCGAACAAGTTCAACTCCAGCGGAGCCGGGCCGAAGGCTTGAATCCTATTTTCATGACAAGCCGATCTCAACCTATTTGGTCATGATTGCGGTAGGCAATTTCTCGCAGCGGATTTTTTCCGAAGGCGGAATTCAATACCGCTATTTCGCATGGCCGCGCGGCGATTCAGCACAAGCGGAATATGACTGGGAGCGAACACCGCAAATGCTGGATGTGTTTTCCGGGCAATTCGGACCATATCCGTTCGATGAATACGGAATGGTCATGACTGATCTATTCGGTGGATGGGGCGCGATGGAACATCAGACATTCACGACTTACGGCTTTCATCTCGTGGACAGTTTGCGCACGTTTGAAACAATCGTCGCCCACGAACTCGGACATCAGTGGTTTGGTGATCATCTTAGCCCCGTCGACTTCCGCAATATGTGGCTGAACGAAGGATTTGCCACGTATTCCGGGGCGTTATGGGCAGAGGCTCTGGGCGGTGATGCGGGCTTAACTCGTGAAATGCAGATATACGCAGACGCATGTATCACCGAAGAACGGGACCATCCCCCAAGCTACCCAGTATACGATCCGCCGTCTGACCGACTATTCGGCGTGAACATATACTTCAAAGGATCATGGGTCTTGCACATGCTCCGCAAACAACTGCTCGGTGATTCAACGTTCTTCACAATGGTACAAGATTACGTTGAGACCTATGGTGGCGGCAACGTAGATACGGAAGACTTCATCAACGTGGTTAACGAGCATTACGAGGGACCGGATCTGCGTTGGTTCTTTGATCAGTGGGTGTACGGGCTTGGCTATCCGGTTTGTGAACCTGTATTTTCGCGTAGAGACGAAGGCGTCTTGTTCTTTGTGCATCAGTATCCGCCCTATTTTCGTTTCCCCTTGATCATAGAGTACGGTGAATTCGGCCACACCGAAGTAGATACGTTCTGGTCGGACGCTCAGGAGACATCAAGCATGTGGCTCCCCGGATTTCCAAACCTCTATAGGCTAGCCGCTAATCAGAACGTTCTCTATGAGGACATCGCCAATAGCGACACGGACGAGCCTGTTGCGCTCCCAGTCTCGTTTTCTCTTGATCCAGCTTTTCCAAATCCCTTCAACCCAAGCGTAACCGTTCCGTTTATACTTGCTAAGTCAAGTAACGTCGAGCTTAGACTCTTTGACGTCACGGGCCGCAGTATTGCCACCATCTTCAGCGGCAGAATGGCCGCTGGTGAGCATTCATTGCACTACATCGCGCCGTCTAAGCTTGCGGCAGGAGTATATCTACTTCGAGTCGAGAGCGGCGGCGTGTCTCAAACTCAGAAACTCTTAATGGTAAAATAGTGAAACTTCAGGTCATTGCCGTCGGGAAACTGCGTGAAGCCTACTTCAAAGCGGCCTGCGACGAATATTCAGGCAGGATACGCCACTTTCTTCCATTGGATGAGGCCGAGGTTCCTTCGGCCACAAGCGACAGCGGTAATGGATCGGGAAAGGGCGCGCTTCAAACAGAAGCGGACGCGATCCTAAAACAGATTCCACCGGGATCAAAGATTATTGCGTTGGACATCAAGGGTAAACACTTTTCATCCGAAGAACTCTCAAAATTTCTTCAGGACGAAATGCTTGCCAGCACCAATCGCCTTAGCTTTGTCATCGGAGGTGCGTGGGGATTGGCACCGCCTCTCATGGAATCATCCGCCCTGCGCCTAAGCCTCTCGCAAATGACCTTTCCTCACGAGCTCGCCCGCGTGATGCTGTATGAGCAGGTGTATCGCGCGCTGACTCTCTGGAAGGGCCTACCTTATCACAAATAAATCAAGCTGTTACGATTCGCTCTTGCTTCATGTGAGCGGATTTCGTAGCTTACTGACTTACAAACGGATTAGAGACCTTTGCCAACACAAGAACAAGTATTAGAGACCCTTAAAACGGTCAAATTCCCCGGCCTAACGCGTGATATCGTTTCCTTCGGAATCGTCAAGGAAGTCCGAGTGGAGGGTGATATAGTTCATATCCATGTCACTGTTGCCGCTCGTGATCCGCAAACCCCCGGGAAGATAGAAGAAGAAGTTGCGTCCGCCGTCCGCTCGATGCCCGGCGTAAAGGAGGCGCAAGTTCACATGTCGTGGACTCAACCCGCCTCTGCGCAACAACCACATTCACGCCCAGCTCCCACTGGCCCAATTCTGGAAGATATCCGCGCCAAAATCGCGGTTGCCTCGGGCAAAGGCGGAGTAGGAAAGAGCACCGTAGCGGCGGGGCTTGCCCTGATGCTTCAGAAAATGGGTTTGTCCGTCGGTCTTGCCGATTTTGACATCTACGGCCCATCCATTCCGACACTGTTCGGCATTCATGAGCGCCCGCGTGTCATTGACAACATGATACTCCCTCTTGAGTCGAACGGAATGAAACTCATGTCCATGGGATTCTTGGTTGAGCCGGAAACTCCGATGATTTGGCGCGGCCCCATGGTGCATCAGGCGGCGGAGCAGTTTCTGCGCGACGTCGCTTGGGGAGTCTTAGATGTTCTCATCGTGGATTTACCACCGGGAACGGGTGACGCACAAATGACCTTGAGTCAACGAATTCAGTTGGACGGCGCGGTCATTGTCTCGACGCCGCAAGACCTCGCGCTGATTGACGCACGCAAAGGTGTCGCGATGTTTCAGAAATTGAATGTGCCGATTCTCGGAATAGTTGAGAATATGGCCAGCTTCCATTGCCCGCACTGCGGGAACGAATCGCACATCTTTGGTCATGGCGGAGCGGAAGCGGAGGCAAAGAGGTTGGGTTGCCCGTTACTCGGAAGACTGCCCTTAGTCCCGCAGCTTGTCGCCGCCGCCGATGCCGGTGATCCGATGATGGCAATTGAGACAGTCCCGGAATTGGAAACCGTGTTTCGGGCCATGGCAGAGTCAGTCGGACAGCAAGTCGGACTGCTCCCGGAAATGACAAGGAAATAAAATGTATACCGAAGAACAAATTTTTGACGCTCTGTCCACTGTATTCGATCCGGAGTTACACCTTCCCATCACAGATTTGGGGCTGGTCTACGCCATCGAGATTGACAAGAGCAAAGTGGATGTCAAGATTACGTTGACATCTATGGGTTGTCCGTTGGCCGGAACCATAATTGATCTGTCGCGTGACGCGATTTTCCGCGTGGACGGAGTGGATGAAGTCAATGTGGAGATAGTTTGGGATCCGCCTTGGACCGTCGATATGATGAGCGACGAGGCCCGTATGCGCCTAGGTATGTTCTAACCTTCCTCTGGCTCCCTAAATTACTTGCTCTCTGGGTGGCGCGTTGCGCTGCCGGAAACCAAAAGTAGTCTCTCCTTTAAAATGGCACCGCGATGCCCCGAAGGATTCAAGCCCACGAATCCATCGGCTCGCACCGATGGATTTTCTCTTTCTTCCATATCAATTCATGAATACAAAAGTAAAAGCAAAACTGGTGGATGCAGCGGGCTTCTCGCGCACCATCACTCGCATGGCTCACGAGATAATCGAACGCAATCGCGGTACGGAACACCTCGGCATCATCGGAATGCAGACTCGCGGCGCGTATATTGCCCACCGAGTGGCCGCCAAGATTCGTGAGATTGAGAACATTGATGTACCCGTCGGGATTTTAGACGCCACGCTTTACCGCGATGACTACCGCACGTCTTTGCGTCAGCCTTCGGTACAGCAGACTGAGATTCCATTTGATCTTTACGATGTAAACGTCGTGCTGGTGGATGACGTGCTCTATACGGGACGCACGGTGCGGGCGGCACTGGAAGCGATCATGGATCACGGCAGACCCAAACGCGTTCAACTGGCCGTCATGGTAGACCGTGGACATCGTGAACTTCCCATCAAGCCCGACTTTATTGGAAAGAATGTTCCGACGAGCATCAATGAAGAGGTTCAGGTGCATATGACAGAAGTGGATGAAGAGGACGCCATTTATCTGGTGGAGGTTGAAAAGTGAGCTTGCTTTCGCAGCGACACATGCTTGGGCTGGCGGACTATTCAGCCGATGACATTCAAACGATTCTGGATACGTCGCTGCAAATGCGCGACATTCTGGATCGACCCATAAAGAAAGTACCGACTCTGCGCGGTGTAACGGCCGTCAATCTCTTTTTGGAAAATTCCACACGCACACGCACAAGTTTCGAACTTGCTGAGAAAAGGTTGTCAGCGGACACGTTGAATTTTTCCGCATCAAGCAGCGCGCTTTCAAAGGGCGAAACAATGCTCGATACCGCGCTCAATATTGAAGCGATGAAAGTCGATGTTGTGGTAATCCGGCACAAATCTCCCGGAAGTCCTCACTTCCTCGCGCGTCATTTGGAATCCATTATCATTAACGCGGGTGACGGTCGCCATGAGCATCCGACGCAGGCTCTGCTCGACATGCTGACACTCCGCGATAAGTACGGATCGCTGAAGGGTCTACGCGTCGCACTGGTAGGTGATATTCTACATTCGCGGGTCGCCATGTCCAATATCATTGGGCTGAAAAAGATGGGCGCAGAGGTTTTTATTTGTGGCCCTGCGACTCTGATCCCCCGAGACATTAAGCAATTGGGTGTGGAAGTAACCCACTCGCTCGATGATGCCATTCAGCGCGCTGATGCACTGAACATTCTACGCATTCAATTGGAACGGCAAACCTCAGGACTCTTCCCGTCCCTCCGAGAATATCACAAATACTTTGGCGTGACACGCGCGCGGCTTGATAAGGCTTCCGCGCCGTTGACAATTCTTCATCCCGGCCCAATGAATCGCGGTATTGAGATAACTTCCGATGTTGCCGACAGTGAGCATTCCGTTATTCTGCAGCAAGTAACTAATGGAGTCGCCGTGCGCATGGCCGTGCTTTATCTTCTGGCCGGCGGACGAGCCGAGCCTTCAGCATCATAATCCTGCAATATCATGACAAGTAAGTATACAAGATTTGATATACCCGCAGCAGCGGAAAATCTCTTTCTACAAGGTGCACGTGTGATTGATCCACGAAGTGGCATTGACAAAGTGATGAACCTGCATGTGCGTAACGGTGTGCTTAACCTGCAAACCGAGACTGCACCTGACGGGGCGGACGTTGTGGACTTGCGTGGACATTGGATTACCCCAGGCTGGTTCGATTTGCATGTTCATTTGCGCGAGCCCGGCAAAGAGGTTGCCGAGACCATTGTCTCCGGCTGTATGGCCGCGATGAACGGCGGATTCACGGGCATCGCCTGCATGCCGAATACACAACCCGCGTTGGACGACGCTGCCATCGTCAATTGGGTGCGCGACCAGGGAAAGAAATTTCCAGTTGACGTGCACGTTATAGCCGCGGTCACTCGCGGACGCGAGGGCAAGGAACTCGTTGAAATGAGCGAGATCGTTGAAACCGGCGTGCGCGCTTTCAGCGACGATGGTGGCCCGGTCAGGAGTAGTGCGGTGCTGCTCCATGCCGTCGAATATGCAAACATGCTCGGCGCCAAGATTTTTGAACACGCGGAAGACGTGTATCTTGCGGAAGGCGGGTCCATGAACGATAGCGAGTGGTCCACGAGGCTGGGCATAAGTGGTATTCCTACAATCGCTGAAGCAATTGATGTCGCGCGTTGCGTGTTGATCGCGGAATACAGCGGAGGAGCGATTCATATCTGCCATGTCTCGGCAAAAGAGTCTGTTGAACTGATTCGACAAGCAAAGCAAAAAGGGTTGCGCATAACAGGCGAGGTCTGTCCGCATCACCTGCTTCTCACGGATGAGTCATGTAAAACGTTCGACACGAGTTACAAGATGAACCCGCCGCTGCGGGGGGAAGCGGATCGCGAAGCATGTTGGCAGGCATTTCTTGACGGCACGCTCGAAGTCTACTGCACAGATCATGCGCCGCACTCATGGGAAGCCAAGACTCAGGAGTTTGACGTCGCTCCGTTTGGAATCGTTGGCTTGGAAACCGCGCTGTCTTTGGCCCTGACGCACTTTTTGCCTAAGGGCCTTACGTTGGAGGCATTGCTTGATAGAGTGGTTTACGCGCCACGAGAAATCCTGTCGCAGCCGATTCCGTCCATCAAGGCGGGTGAATCGGCTAACTTGACGATCATTGACCCGGGACATGCATGGACGGTAAATCCAGATAATTTCAAGTCACTCTCACGAAATACGCCCTTTGCAGGCTGGGAACTCACCGGACGAGCCCGCGGAGTAGTACATCGTGGTATGGCATTGATTCAAACGTTCTGATTCATATGGAACAAACTTCCGTTGCAGGGGGTTGAATGCTTGAGAAGCGGTAGGTCTGTTGAATAAAAGTGCAGGAGTGGGTATGAGGAGAATTGCAGGAGTTATACTGATCGTAGGCGTAGCCGCACTGGCGGGTTGCAGTGCAAAGGTTGCCGAAGGCACGATCGTTACCGTACTCTATTCCTCCGAGACTCGTGGGAAAATTGAAGGTTGCGGCTGTAAGAAGAATGGCGGAGGAATCACGAAGCGCAGTGCGAAAATTTTAGAAGCTCGCTCGATTGACGACAATGTCATCTACTGCGACGCAGGAAATTTCTTGTCTGGAACTCCCGAAATTGACAATAGCAACGGTGCGATTGCAGTTGCCGCTCACAATTACATGGGCACCAATGTTGTGAACGTTTCCGAGCGTGAGCTTGCTTTAGGTTTAGACGCTTTCCGCAATGCAAAGAAGGACGCAAAGTTTAAGTTTGTGTCGGCGAATGTGCGCGCGAACGGAAGTCTCATAGCCGATGAATTCGCGATCGAAAACGTCAAAGGTGCACGTATAGCCTACGTAGGTTTGTGCGGCACGAAAGAGATCATGCGAATTGACTCCTCAAAACTTCCGTCCGGTGTAACGGTAGACGATCCCATGACGACGGCACGCCGTTTGATTCCGGAACTAAAAGATCGAGTGGACTTGATTTTAGTTCTATCCACCTGCGGCGATCATGTTGACAGTATGCTCGCCACCGAATTCAAGTCAATCAACGCGGTGATCGGAGGTCGCAGTTTTCGCGCAAACGAAGATACGCCGTGGCTGATAGATGAAACTCGCATCGTTCGCGCGCATCGTGATGGCCGTACATTGGGTAGATTGGATTTCGTTTTCGGCAAAGAAGGAACCATTGCGAAAGTTGAAGCCATGCGTATCAACATGGAGACCACAGACCCGACTGACGAGGGAATGCTGGCTCTGATTCGGGAGAAGATACCGGGATTCGTGGATAACCCTCAAGATGGGGTAAGAATTAAACCACAAGCTGCATCGGCTGGCGGCTGAAATAGATAAGCAAAAAAAAGCGGCGGTTCAATCGAACTGCCGCTTTTGTATCATCAATGTCTGACGCTATGGTTGATCTTTGGCGTTCATGATCGCTTCCCAGTCCGCAAGTTCAAGCACAAGCGAATGATCAATCAGTAGATCAGGAATGCCCTCCACGATAGAATAGGCTCGCCGCGTCCCCTTGTCTTTCGACACAAGAAGGCCATTGTGCAAGACGAGTTCCGCTTTCGACAACGGACAAACCAAAAGCCTAAGCAATCCTGAGTCAAATGTAGCCATTGGATCAGGCGACCGTCACAGTCTTGTCCAAATACACATCTTGGATTGCGTTCAACAACTCTACGCCCTTTTCAAACGGTTTCTGGAACGCTTTGCGTCCACTGATCATTCCCATTCCGCCTGCGCGCTTGTTGATCACCGCGGTCTTGACGGCATCCGCTAAATCGTTGTTGCCAGATGCACCGCCCGAGTTAATCAACCCGCAACGACCCATGTAACAATTTACAACCTGCCAGCGAGTCCAGTCAATCGGATGATCCTTCACCAGTTTTCCGTAGACGTCCTTGTGAGTTTTTCCAAAATTTATCGCGTTGTAACCACCATTGTTCTCCGGCATCTTCTGCTTGATAATATCAGCTTGAAGAGTGACGCCCAAGTGGTTCGCCTGACCGGTTAGGTCTGCGGACAGGTGATAATCCACGTCTTTCTTGAAAGCAGAGTTGCGCAAATAGCACCACAAAACCGTGAACAATCCAAGCTGATGTGCTTCTTCAAACATCAGGCGCACGTCTTGAATTTGCCGCGCGCTCTCTTCTGACCCGAAATAGATCGTCGCGCCAACGCCAGCCGCGCCTAAGTCATACGCTTGCTGAACAGAGCCGAACTCGATCTGATCAAACTTGTTCGGATATGATATGAACTCGTTGTGATTAAGCTTAACGATGAACGGAATTTTATGCGCATACTTGCGGCTCACGGCACCCAACACGCCCAAGGTTGAGGCGACGCCGTTGCAGCCGCCTTCAAGCGCAAGTTTGACGATGTACTCAGGATCAAAGAAGAGCGGATTCGGCGCAAACGATGCCGCTCCGCTGTGCTCAATTCCTTGATCGACGGGAAAGAGCGAAAGGTAACCTGTTCCGCTCAGTCTGCCAGTGTTAAACATTCTTTGCATTCCGTTGATCACCGCCATAGGCCGATCACTCTGCGTCCACACTCGATCCAGAAAATCCGGTCCGGGAAGATGCATTTGCTCCTTGGATATTCCGTCCGTTTTGTAAGTCAATAGAGCGCGAGCGTCGTTGCCCAGTAGTTCCTCTATCCGCGTAGCCATATTCTGCCTTTCTTCTATCTGTTATATTCACTATTCAATGCGCGGTTCGCCTCGTCATCTTGTGACGCACAGGTAAGAACAATTGTATAAACTTTGTATTCTGCGATTTCGCCTTCATCTTGCCAAGAAGCTGCACCGGCAGACAAAGGTAAACTAACTTCAAGTTCAAAAAGAGTATCCTGTCCGCCGTCCGGGTTGCCGTCGTTGTCAGGGTTGACTGAACTGTATATGTCATACACTCCCGGATAGATCGCAGTCCAGCTCAATCTCGCTGTGGCCCCTTCAATCACGATAGTAAGATTGTCCGGAGCAAGACAGCGCGGGGGCGCCAAACGGCAAGGCGGAGGATATATAGTGACTGGATGCCCCCACTCGGTATCCGTGAAGTTTGTCATCGCAATTTTTCCGCCACCGCTATCTTCGATGGCTGCGATACTGTAACCTTGCAAACTGTTGCTGTCAGGAGAACACCACGCAACGGGTACAAACCCCGGACCGGGACGTGGCCCACTGTACCCCGGATCTAGATCCTCGTAGCATTGCACAAAATCTTCCGGCGAACCTTGGTGAACAACCAGTAAGTGATTGGCTAAGTGCGCATAGTCCGCACCTCCGCTAGACAAGGACGAATTCGGACTCTGATGAGGCAGCAAATGCGGCCCCTGAATCACAACAGGTTGCTGTGGATTGCTGAGATCAAGTTCAAAAGCGCGGGAGTTTCCCGTATTTGATGAATCACGAATGAACACCCACATGTGATTATGCGTCGGATCAAATGCCGCACCGGACCAACGCATGATCGGAAGTCCAGCAATCGTTGTCCAGCTTTGCACTACACCGCCTCCGCTCGACAAGCGATATAGCCGACCTGTGCCTCCAAAAAAATCAGTTGTCGTCCCGCACCAATACTCACCACCGTTGCGTGGATCGTAAGCTAACATGCGGGAAGGGACACTCTCAAGGGTTTGCCAAGTGATTGGTGAAAGCGAGTCACAAGTCATGGCGTTGAATCTTAGAATCTGCTGTAATCTTCCAGTCCCTGGATAGTAGCTTTGGAAAAACATCTCCCCGCGTCCGTCGCCTTCCCCGTCCAGATAACGATTACCGATACCACCAGAACCGCGCAGATCTGCAATACAAATCTCGTTGTTGCAGTCGGCGATGCACACAAAAGTCAAATCAACCTGCTGACCACCAGTGCCAAAACTTTCGACGACGACAAAATACTCTCCGTTCGTTAGCCCAATACCCCTCAACGAATCAACGCCATAGGCAACACAGTTCTGTGCATCACAGGTTTCGAAAAGAAACAGCGCGACATGCTCGAGCGCTTCCACTGTGGCCTGGACCCGCAGGTTGCCTTGATTCGGAATCTGCATCCGATACACCAGTTCCCCCCCAGGAAAGCCCAGATCGCTGCAGCAGTATCTTGCGGACATCCCATTGCCGCTGTCGATGCTCTGCGAAACGAGAATCACGCCGTCTTCTGCACATGCAACGAAAGTTGCACCGGAGCAATCTAACGTATTGGCTTCTGGAACGCAGACGAGCGGCTCAGCTTCAAAACAACTTCCGCACGTCGCGGTCAACCGAAGATCGGCCCACGCAACGTCATCTTGCCGCACTGGCGTAAGCCGACCGGACGAGCCTGTCCACTGCTCGCACACCATCGGCGGGGCAGGATCCACCGTTGCGGAAGAATATAGAAAACTCGGAAGTGTCGCGCCGCTCGTCACCGAATCAACAACGACTCCCAGCCAAAACGGTTCGTCCAAACAGCACTCAATCTGCGAAAGCGGGACGTGCACATCCAAAACAGTTTGGAACGGGGAATCTCGTTCGGCATGAGCAGAAATGGTGCACAAGGGCTCACTTGGTGGACAACAAATGTCACCAAAACCGGCGCAGGCAAAGAGAACCCTGAAGTACGCGCGATCCGTTTCCGCTCCAAGCGCCTCAAAATAAAGCTTCAGCTCGAGGCTTTGCGGCGCTATCGGAAATTCGGACGGCGCTGGGGCTATCCATTGATAAACTGTGTTCGTAAAGGGATCAAAATAGGCTTGCGGTCCCCCAAATCTTGCGAACGAACAGCTTTCCGGGCAAGGCGGCACAACCAGCGAATCCGCCAAATCACATGACCAACCGACCGACACAATCGGGCCGCCGTGTTCAGGTTCCCATAATGAATTCCACTCTACAACGGAATCTCTGCTCAGCCATGCTCGGCAATCATCAATGGGGAATCGCGAATTCTGCTCAGAGGCAAGAAACACTGTGCTACCCGTGCGCGTGCCAAGACTTCGCACGGACAAAAAGGCGCCGTTAGAATCCGCCAGAACACCATCAAAAAACACGGTAGGAATAGAGATCTCGACTTGGCCATCCTCTTGATTACGCTCGAAAACAAGCTGTGCGGTGCGCGTAGCTCGGAGGTTTCCAAGGCCGGAGCAGGGATCACTTCCGGCAACGGCGCAGCGAACTTCAACTTCAAAATCCAGAGTGTCAGCTGGACTTCCATCCGGTCGAATGAGCAAAGGAATAAACGCTTCGATCCGAATGGGCTCAAGGGAGTCGCATTGCGGACAGCCGTCGCCTCTAACCCACAGCGACAACACCACACCACTATCTAACGATGTCAAGTCAGGGGAAACAGGAAACTCAAGAGGGGCAAAGTCAAACGTACAGAACACATCGTCTAAACTACTAGGACCGCGCACATCACAAATCGAGCGGTTTGCCACCGCCGCACGGATACGTTGAACTTCCGGCATAGAGACGACAATAGGAACACCCTCCGTAAGCGGAGGTTCAACACGTTGAATCGTTCCCGCCTGTGCGGCGATTGTAACAATCAACAACAGAAAAGCAAGTTGCCTCAAGAAGACGCTCCTGATAGCCTATTCGCGGCATGAAACACGGGATCCATCAGACGGACGACAGGTTGACCGTTTAGCAAATGCTGTTCGAAAATCTCTTCAAGGTCATCTACCTTTACCGACGTGTACCACACGGCATCCGGGTAAACCACGACCGACGCGCCTCGCGCACAGTTCGATAAGCAGCCCGAGCTGTTGATCCTTATCTTTGAGTTTAGCCCCGCCATCTTAACCTTTTCGCGCAAACCGGCAATCAGGTCTGCAGAACCTTTGTTGGCACAGCAACCCTTTGGGTCATCGTCAGGCCTTTGGTTTTCACAAACAAAAACATGATATTGGTATCTTGACATATAAAACTTATAGTGAATAACAAAAGATACAAGAAGTTGGCGCATTTACAAATGCCGGGTGGGAAAAATTTCGCTGCGACTGGGAACACAGCGGGTCATTACCACGTTAGAATTTAAGAACTTATGGACAAGTAAGCAAGCATGAACATCAAGACAATTTCAAAGGAGCTTCACTAAATGTTGTACAGAACATCACTCATTCTCGGGATGTTACTCGCTTTCACTTCGTCGTTGCAAGCGAAGGACCGAAATGGCTTTGGAATTGGCCCAGTTATCGGCGAGCCAACCGGTCTGAATGCGCAGTTTTTTTGGGACCAATCTTCCGCTGTCGATGTCGGTGCCGCATGGTCGTGGGACGAATGGCTGCTGCTCTCGGCTGACTTCCAAATGTATGATTTCTTTATGGATATGCCACGGGAATGGAAATGGTTCTATGGGGGAGGAGTGTACATGACCCTCGCCAACGATACACACAAGGATAACTCTTTTGGAGTTAGAGTGCCTCTCGGAATGAGATACCACTTTCCCTACTCCATCGTGGATGTCTGGGGTGAAGTGGATCCCGGGGTAGAATTGGCACCTGAAACAAAGTTTGCCTTCCAAGGAGGCATCGGATTAACCTTTTGGCTCTGGTGAGGTTGCCTAAGCCTCCGTTTTTCACTAAATTCTGGCATGGCAACAACAAGGACTATAGATGACACCGCTTGAAAAACTGCTTGCATCCCGCCGTCGCTGGGAAACCGAATTTGAGACAAAAGGCCGTGTTTCGGAACAAAAACGGTTTGTTACGACATCCAGCATGAAGATACCTCCCCTGAATTGGACGGAAGATCCGTCGCAGGCCGAGGCATACATGGAGAAACTCGGGTTTCCGGGTCAGTATCCCTACACCCGTGGCGTCCATTCTACAATGTATCGGGGCAAATGGTGGACAATGCGGCAGTTCAGCGGATTTGCGACCCCCGAGGAGACCAACAAGCGATATCGCTATATCCTTGCGCAGGGTGGTGACGGCCTCTCTGTTGCGTTTGACTTGCCGACTTTGATGGGCCGTGATCCGGATTCGGACTGGTCGTTGGGTGAAGTCGGAAAGTGTGGTGTTTCCGTGGCATCACTGGAGGATGCGGAAATACTGTTTAAGGACATTCCGCTCGGAAAAATCACAACCTCCATGACAATCAACTCGCCCGCGGCGATCATTTGGGCATTTTACATTGCCGCGGCGGAGAAACAAGGATGGAAGCGCTCCGAGCTAGGGGGGACGCTGCAAAACGATATTCTGAAGGAATATATTGCCCAGAAGGAATTCATTTACCCACCCAAGCCCTCACTAAAACTAGTTGTAGATACGATTGAATTCGCAACCCGCGAAATGCCCAAATTCAATCCCGTTTCAATTTCCGGATATCACATTCGTGAGGCAGGTTCCACGGCGATTCAGGAATTGGCCTTCACTCTGGCGGACGGATTTGCCTACGTGGAAGCGGCAATTGAACGCGGCCTTGACGTAGACGAGTTCGCGCCACGACTCTCCCATTTCTTTAATTCTCATCTCGATTTCTTTGAGGAAATCGGAAAATTCAGAGCCGCGCGCAGGATTTGGGCGAAGAGGATGAAGGAAAAATACGGCGCGAAGAACGAAAAATCGCTACTCTGCCGTTTCCATACTCAAACAGCCGGTTGCAGCTTACAAGCACAGCAGCCCGAAGTGAATCTTATTCGCACGGCCACGGAAGCCCTTGCCGCCGTGCTGGGCGGCACTCAGAGTCTTCATACGAATTCAATGGACGAGACACTGGCGTTGCCCAGTGAAAAAGCGGTCACGCTGGCTATGCGGACACAGCAGGTTTTGCGCCATGAGGTTCTGGCGGGGGCGCCAATCGATCCTCTGGGCGGAAGTTTTTTCGTTGAGTGGATGACAGACAAGATGGAAGATGGCGCAAACGAGTACTTCGAGAGGATTGACGCAATGGGTGGAGTTGTTGCGGCCATTGAGAACGGTTTTTTCCAACGCGAGCTGGCTCGCGCCGCGCAAGTCTATCAGGCGGAGTTTGACCGGGGGGAACGAGTGCTCGTCGGAGTGAATAGATACGTTCACGCTGACGAAGAGATAGATATTCCTCTGCTTGACATTTCCGAAGCTGATTGCCGCAAGCATCAGGTGGACAAGTTGAACGCATTGCGCCGTCGCCGTGACCGCAAAGCCGCTCAACAGTGTCTCGACAACATCAAGTCCGCCGCTGTGATGGATGAGAATCTGATGCCTCACCTGATTGCCGGAGCACATGCCTACTGCACATTGGGTGAAATGGTGGACGTCCTGAAGGAAGTTTACTCTGAATACGAAGAACCCGTGACCTTTTAGAAAACCAACTGAAAATGTCTTAAACAGCCCGGCTAGTCGTCGGGCTGTTTCAATTTGAGCCGGACTTGGAATTGATATTGCATTAGTGACGGGAGTCATAAAAAGAGGCGGAATGAAACAACAAGTTATACTATTCGCTATCGCAATCTGCACATTATCTTCTGGCTGTTCGGTGCCGGACAAGCCTGCGTTGCGTATCGCGGTTTCCACTACTCCCGGCTCGGCAGTTTTGTATCTTGCGCAAGAAGCCGGACTGTTTCGCCAGTATGGGGTCAATGTGCAGATTGTGGAGCTAAGCTCCGGCTGCGAATGCAGTATGGCGCTGGCGGACGGACAAGTGGATGCCGTCGCTATCCCCTACGGCGAGTTGCTTGCCATGCGGGAAGGCTCCGCATCGATGGGTATCCTAATGTTGTTGGCTGCTTCCAACAAGCAGATGCCAGAGTATGACCACGTAGATCATAATTTAGAGTGGTTCCAAGGCGACATAGAGGTATTGACAGGCAGAAGGTCTGACCTCATGTTACGGCGGCGTGACTGGCAACAAGTCCTGCTTGCCTACGAACATGCGCGGCTATTGCTTACCGGTGAACGTGAAAAGCACGCGGCGATAATAGCACAGCGTGAGAGCAGATCTCCGGAGGAGTTTATCTCCGATCTCCAGCGTTGGTCGCTTTTTGGTGTCGCCGATCAGGACTCGCTACTTGGAGACAACGGCCCCTTTAGCGCGATGAAAGCACATTGGCAAGGCCGGAAGTTCTTGACAGCTGCAGCGACATCGAAGCTGTTTCAAGACAGAGAATCTGAGACTGTAACAGCACACGGCAGTGGGGCTAAATGAAATTCGGAATTCGACAACTATTTGAGTCTTCAGTGTCAGCCAAGCTGGGCCTGCCAGTCCTTATCATTGGATTGGCGTTGGCGACGGCAGGAACGCTCGGCGTGCATAAACTTTTCGACAATGCGCTTGCGCATCAGCTACAGGCACGCGCCGAACTGCTCTATACAGCAGTTCGCGCGTCCGCCATGACGACCAGTAATGAAGAGACTGGTAGAATTGTCGGGCTCCTCGGAATTGAACGTGATATTGAAATGATCAGCGTTGTCGCCACGGACTCACACATCGTGATTGCTTCGACTCGTAATGCGCTAATTGGCAAAAAGCTCTCAGAGCTCAGCGGGCTGGACAATTTTTCTCACCTCGCGATGGTCATCTCGTCTCGAACAAGCGAGAAACGATACTTCCACGACAACCTGAAGTTTGGTTTCGTTAAGGCAATCTCCAATGAGCACACTCCTCACGAGTCCATGGGACATGTCTTGATTGTCCTGAATACGGATGAGGCACGACGGTCCATGTATGAAGATACTGCAAGACTGCTATTGTTCCTGCTTGGCACACTTGCCGTCCTGCTGGTGGCCGCATATTCATTGGCTAATAAGCATATCCTTAAGCCCCTTGGGCACATCCAGTGGGCCATGAACCAGCGAGCCTCCGGGAACACGAAAGTAATCGCCACTGTGGAGTCTATTGACGAGATCGGCGAGCTTTCGCGCGCGTTAAATTTCATGTTGCGCGCTCTTGAAGAAAGTGAAGGCCGCAATCGGACGATCATTGAAGCTGCGCCAATTGCCATTTGCGTCGTTGACGAGTGGTCAGGGCAGCTTCTCTATACAAGTCGCAATTTTCAGGAGTATTTCGGATTGGAAGATAATGATCCGAACTGTACCAAAGTGTGGGACATTGTTTTCAAGGAACACGAGAGACTCAATCTGGAGCGCGCGGTTCGAACCGGAACGTCCGTGGAGAATGCGGAGATTCAAGTCCGGCGCCGCGGGCTGATCAATCAATGGTGCAGTGTAACGACTCGGGAAATCCTCTGGGAAGCTCATCCGGCCGTCCTCTGCGGCTTCGTCGACATTACGCAGCGCCGCGATCAGCAAGAACAGATATCGAGATCTCATAGGGAACTTGAGCAGATCAACAGTCAGCTTGAAACCGCGATAGTCAGAGCAAACACTCTGGCCATGGAAGCAGAAGCCGCAAGTATTGCCAAGAGCAACTTCTTGGCAAACATGTCGCATGAGATTCGAACACCGATGAACGGTATCGTCGGGTTTACCAGATTGCTGATGGAGCACCACTTAACCAAAGAACAGCATGAATATGCGAAAGCTGTGCAGGAGTGCGGGGATTCCCTGTTAACGCTTATCAATGACGTTCTTGATCTATCGAAAATTGAAGCTAAGCAAATGTCCATTGAATGTGTGGAGTTCGACCTTCGAGAATTGGTCGAAAGCGTCGTGATGCTTTTTTCACTCCAATCCGCCTCAAAGGGACTTGAAATTGGCTGTTTGATAGACGGCTCAGTACCCGACAAAATCTCAAGTGATCCTACGCGAATCCGGCAGATTCTATCGAACCTTATCGGCAATGCACTCAAGTTCACGTCGCAGGGATTCATTTTCATAAAGGTCAATGCTGAACATATCGGAGAGAACGAACTTAGCCTTGAATGCGACATCATCGACACGGGTATCGGAATTGCAGAGAATAGACTTGGACTCATATTTGAGAATTTCACGCAAGCTGATTCATCTACGTCGCGGAAGTATGGAGGAACCGGGCTCGGGTTGTCCATTTCGCGAAGTCTCGCCCAACTCATGGGCGGTGACATTACAGTAACGAGCAAGGAGGGGGTGGGCAGTACTTTTAAGCTAAAAGCGCTAGCTAAGGGTGATGTAGAGGCAGGACCTCCAAAACCCATGAGTAAGGTCGGTCCCTGGATACTGCTCGAACCTCGTGAGTTGTTTGCCGCGTCAATCATCAGCGCAGTCGGAACATCTCCGCAAGTTGCAACGGACTGGAGACACGCATTCGACCTGTTGGTCGAGTCGCGCGGAAAGTCGAGCTTGTTTATTGGAAATGGAGTGGAAGCAGACGAGGCCATTGCGCTTGCAGATTCTATATATCGCCACCCGCTGACCATGGAATCCCACATCGTTATAGCGGCGGATCATTCGAAACGAAACAAGCTCGCAGATAACACAAATCCGTTGCTTCAAGAATGTCTCGAAGTGCCCAACAAGGCGGCAATTCTAAGGGCCGCGATTATGAAAGACGCGATGCTTGGCGAACATCCGGCGAACTCCTCAACTCCGGTGAGACAAAGACCTAACCTTGGATTGAAACTGCTTGTGGCGGAAGACAATCCCGTCAATCAGAAACTGGCGCAAAGGGTTTTGGAGCAAGTTGGCTGTACGGTGACGCTCGCAGAGAACGGCCTAGTCGCGCTTCATCACCATATCGCGTCCGAATATGATGCTATCCTCATGGACATACAGATGCCTGTCCTGGACGGATTGGAGGCCACGCGCCAAATCCGTCGTCAAAGCGTGCGTTCACAGATTCCAATTGTCGCGCTCACCGCCAATGCACTAGTTTCCGACAAGGAGCTGTGCTTGGAAGCTGGAATGAACGGTTTCATCACTAAGCCGTTCAAGCCTGAGCAAGTTGTGGAAGCCTTACAATCGCTCGGACTTGTTACCGACGCGGCTGAAACTACCGTTTAGCTGACTCCCTGGTTTCCGTACGCTCATCAGCTAAGCTAAAGAGAGCCCGGACAAGCACGTAGCGCCACGAAATTCTCGTGCCATGGTATAAAAGAGGTTTTATCCACAAGATAAACAACCGGCCTTACAACGTTGTAAAACAGCGTGTTACAAGCCCCGATACATTTCGGGGCTTTTTTGCTAGGTATTGCTTTCGGAAACGGAATACCTTATATTTACTTAATTTCACCTACAATGGAGCAGATTTTGTTGCAAATGATTAAGCCGTCTCCGGTCGGCCCATTTTCGGAAGCCTGTGTTTCCGGTGGCTATGTATATACCTCCGGCATGGCGGGTTGTGATATGCAGACAGGCAAAGTCACAGGAGCTGATGCAGCGTGCCAAACACGCCGCGCATTGGAAAATCTAAAACAGGTTTTGGCTTCTGCTGGCACAGACTTCAGTCATGTGGTCAAGGTTGATCTAATCGTTCGGAACCGATCAGATGCAGATGCAATCAACGAAGTCTATACTGAATATTTTAGCGAGCACCGTCCTGCACGACGATGGCTGTTTGTCAATGATATAATTGCCCCTGAATTTTTACTTGAGATCGAAATGATCGCAAAGGTTCCCGCGAGATGAACAGAAAGAGTTTTCAGAGAGTTGAGAAAACCTGGGATGAGTTTTGGGCGGAGTTCTGGCGAATCCGTCTTGTCGGTGGCGACGATGCGGCGGACTTCAAGAGTCAACAGGTGGTAGAGTACTGTTGGGAAGTGCTGGGTATGAAGCGCGGACAAAGTGTTCTCGACTTAGGCTGTGGCGCGGGCTATCAGGCACGGTATCTTGCCGAGCGCGGCGCAGACGTGCACGGGATTGACATTACACCAGTTCTAATCAAACATGCTAAGAAGCATTGCAAGAAGCAGGGTGTCTCCGCAACATTTGAGGTGGGGGACATGCGCACATTTTCAGTTGATAGACTCTATGATCACGTAGTCGTGCTGGGGATGAGTTTTGGTTTCGGTACAGACGAGGAGAATGCGGAAACGATTCGCAGAATTCATTTAGCTCTGAAGCCTGGCGGGAAACTGCTCTTGACCGGGCAGCATCCTTACGGCTTGTCCAATCACCTGGGTTCAGAATGGCTCGAGTGCGACGAAGGTGTTTTGTTTCATCGAGCGGAGTTTGATGAAGAGGCCTGCAGATTGGGCGGATCATGGGAGCTTGCCTGTCCGGACGGTACCATCATAACCGAGGGCGAGAATCCGGAAAAGCACGGCGTACGCTGCTACACCGTTCCGGAGATTCGCGGCCTGCTGACATCATCGGGTTTCAAAGACATCGAAACACACGGCGCTTGGTATCTGCCTCCCCAACCGGTGCAATGGTTTTCAATGGAGTTGATCATCACCGCGACAAAGAAGAAGTAACCTGACTCGTGAACTTACCGAATTCACTTGAAACAAAGCTCGGTCCGATCACTCTGGAACGGCCCGCTGTGCTCGCTCCCCTGGCAGGTTGGACGGACACGGCGATGCGACGCATCTCCCGTCGCTATGGCGCAGGCATGGTGTTTTCCGAAATGCTGTCAGGAGAGGGTGTACGGCGCAAAAATGAGAAAACCCGCAAGATGGCGGGTTTCAACAACGAAGAGCGTCCCTATTTCGTTCAATACTTTGCGACGTCACCCGAGCAAGCCGCTGATGCCGCTGAACTCTTAAGTGATCTGGAACCAGACGGGTTGGACCTGAATTTCGGCTGTCCGGTCAAAAAAATAATTCTCAACCAAGGCGGTGCGGCACTGCTTAAGGACGTCGGCCTTCTCGCAAGAATTGTTGAAGCGGCGGTTAAAGCTGTTAAGATTCCAGTCTCTGTTAAGATTCGATCTGGCTGGGATCATCGCTCATTGAATGCCGTTGAGGTCGCTCGCGCAGTCGAAAACGCTGGAGCGGCCTGGGTAACGATTCACGCGCGGACTCGCAGCGAATTTTTTCAGGGGCGCGCACATTGGGAATGGATTGGCGAGGTAAAGAGCGCAGTGAATATTCCCGTGATTGGAAATGGCGACGTGCGGCACGCGGAAGATGTCAAGACAATCTTGAGCACGACAGGTTGCGACGCAGTAATGATCGGTCGTGCCGCGATGGGGTATCCCTTTATTTTCCGTGAGATCGATCACCTGCTTCGCTTTGGGGAAGTTTGCCTGCCACCAACTCCGCATGAACGCCAAGAAGCCGCCGAGCAGCATTTGCGGTGGCTGGTCGAGTTTTTCGGCGACCCGAATCGCGCGACACTTGAGTTTCGCAAACATCTCTTGGCCTATGTGAAGGGCTTGCACGGCTGTTCGCGATTCAAGAGCGTGGCCATGCAATTGTTAAGTCCAGAAGACGTTGTTGCAGAGATGCGGAGGTATTTTGAGTCCTTGCCTGATCGCCCGATGGAGCGACCGCACAACGTGCCGGAAGGCACTCCCGTCTGGATGTAATCGGCTATAGACTAAGTTTTTGCCGCACGATTTCCGCTAATTCTTCCCGCATCCTGTCGCGCAAATGAGCAAAGACGACCTGAAGGTTTTCCCCCGGCGCCAAGTCAAATGGGTCGGGATACCCTTTGTGAACCATGGCGCGCGCACCGGGAAGAGCCGGACAATTTCTCTTTGCGCTGTCACACACTGTGATGACCAAGTCAAAATCGTGATCTACAAACTCTTGAACATTTTTGGATCGGTGCGAAGAGGTATCAACTCCAATTTCGGCCAAGGCTTCAATTGTATTTGGGTGAACGTCACACGGATGAGTCCCGGCTGAGAAGACTTCGATTTTCTCCCCGAGGTCGTGTCGTAACAATCCTTCGGCTAATTGACTGCGCATGGAATTGCCCGTGCAAAGCACGAGCACTTTTGGTTTAGTGTTCATGGTTCGTTTCGCTTTAGTCTCTGTTCTGTGTTAGGCAAGATGGGTTGAGGGCTTGAAGCCAACGCTGCAATGACGAAGTCACTGAACAGCGTGCCCGAGTCCTGCATGTCGCTTGGCGCAAAGCCAAGATATTTCTCCGACTGCGATCTCAAGACGTAGTCGATTGACACGCCGTGATAGACACGATCAGGTTCTATGGCTCTTCCGGCCAGCGTGACGAGAATATCCGCTATCTGATCGCCAACTACGGAGTATTGAATTTCCAATCCTGACATCTGAAGAATTTCGGATGTTCCACTGTGTTGAGCGGCGGCTTGTTTTCCGGCCATCACAAGCAGATCGTCTCCGGATGCCGTAAACGTTGTAACGGAGTTTGTGAACGGAAGCATTTCGACGATGTCCAGCCTCCGTATGGAGCCGGCTGCAAGATCTTTGCGAAGGCCGCCTGAGTTTACTACTGCGAAGTCGCATTCGTAGTGTTCACGCAGAAGGTCACACAACAGATTCCCGACCCCACTGGTCGCGGCGTAACTCCGGCTGATGTCTGCCCCCGCGACGGCAATTTCTTCTCCGTACACTCGAGCAATTTCTTCTTCGTATATCGCACAATACTCTTTGACTGCGGGATCGGGGGTGAACCTTGCCAACTCCAACTCAATTAACGTGCCGTCATACGCAGTGACACGATCCTTCTCAACCTGAAATTTCATAACACCAAGCTGCTTCAAGAACGATCCTGCTTGCGCAATGATAACTCCATTCTCCATGACAGGCGCTGAAAGCCTCGTATGGCTGTGTCCACCCACAATCAGGTCGCAACCATGTACTGAGCGGGCCAGCAACTTGTCGTTTTCGAATCCGTTGTGAGTCAAGAGCACGATGAAGTCGGACTTCGGATCAAGCGCATTAATTAACGGTTGCGCAGCCTCCGCAATGTCCTGAACAATGAACGGCTCTATCGCCTTTTTAGAAAAAACACCCGCAAGATCAGTCAACAGCAAGCCGATGACTCCGATCCGCAGCTTGTTGCGGACAATGATTTTTTCCGCCGCGCATAACATTGTTGAATCATCTTTGAGAAATACATTGCCGCACAACCAGTCAATTTGATCGGTAGCCAAAAATCTTCGCGAGTGTTCACCGCCAAGATCAAATTCATGATTGCCGACCGCAACAGCGTCAACACGGCACAGGTTCAGCATGTGAAGCAGTGCTCCGCCTTCGATGCCGTCCACCTCCATGTTGCAAATCGGGTTTCCAGTCATCAGGTCGCCCGCGTCGAGATAGATCGTAAACTCATCCGCAGCGCGAACGCTATCCAGCGCACCGGAGAGAGCAGGAAAGCCTCCCACCAAAGCAGAGTCATCCCGCCACGTCGCGCGCTCAGCGGCGAAGTGGCCGTGAATGTCATTCGTGTGCAATATGGTCAGCGTCTGCCGAGGAGCGGTACAGCCGATCAGCAGCAAGCCCGTCAGAACCCAAAGCCTCATCCATTCTCCTTGTTTCACCCAGTAATATACGACGGCATCCATTCATTTTCAAGCGCGATCATGCCTCGGATTGATTGTCGTTTCACGCTCACGAAATGAGGATTCTGTTAACGTGCCACGTGAGGTTTGCCAGCGCGATGGCTTGGTACACTCTTAATCTCGCTCGCGGCTTGCGTGCCAGCGGTCACGATGTCTATTTGTCGTCCCAAAAGGGTTCGCCTCTTGCAAAATGGGCGCTGAATGATGGACTTCAGGGTGATAGCGAGCGGAATTTTCACAGCGGAAATCCTGCCGAGGTGCTAATGTCCCTGAACAAGCTACGGCAAGTCATCGCGACCTTTCAGCCTGACATCTTAAATCCCCATTGCCCGCCCGGCCACGCGTTACTAGCACTATTGAATCGCGGCAAAACACCGTTGATCAGAACCGTCGCGGAGCCTCGACAACCAAAAGCTCATTTCATCAATCGCTACCTTCATGAGCAGAAAACCGACGGAATGATATACTCGACTGCATCGTCATTCCCTCGCTACGCGAACGCTTTTACATTCAGTAAAACTCAGGAGACTGTAATTCTCCCCGGGCTTGACGTTACCCTATTTCCACCTGCGAGGAGCGAAGGCTGGCGCGCAAGGTTGCAAATCCCCGAGGGCGCGTTGTTCGCGGCGATTGTGGCACGAATGAATCCGGAAAAGGGTCAGGAACTTCTCGTCGAAGCATTGACTCTGCTAAGCGAGCAGGATAGAGCGAACGTGGTTGTATTGCTGACAGGTGACGACAATCAGCAACGTACAGCTGCCGATCTCAAGATGATTGCCGACAAAAATGGCGTTGTCGAGTCGTTGCGTTTCCAACCGCGTCTTGCAGACGTTCGTCCCTTGCTGTCTGAGATTGATTTAGGTATCATCACATCGGTGAGAAGTGAAGCTGTTTGCAGAATCGCGCTGGAATACATGGCCTATGGCAAACCGATACTTTCAACAGACGTCAACATTCTAAGCGAGGTCGTTCGTCACGGAGAGAATGGCTGGATTGTCCCGATAACTGATGCGCGACTCATGGCAGACGCTTTAGCAGAAGCGATTCACGATCGACCGCGACTGCGAGAATTGGGCGCTCGGGGTAAGCAACTTCTTGAGTCGCAAATGACGTTACAGAAAATGACCTTAGACACCATAGCTTACTATAAGAGCGTCGCAGATAATCGTGGCTGACTTCCCAAACCTTCCCATCTCACTCGTCGTAATAACGATGAACGAGGAGGAAAATCTTGAGCGCTGTTTGCGCGCCGCTGAATTTTGCGCAGAGATGATCGTTGTGGACTCAGGCTCCACAGACGGAACCCTTTCAGTAGCTGAACGTTTCGGCGCGCGCGTGTTCCACAGAGCATGGAACGGGTACGGCAAGCAAAAGAATTTTGGTTGTGAACAGGCGTCGCAACCGTGGATACTGTGTATTGATGCAGATGAGCAAGTTTCCGATGAGCTTCGTGATAGCATGATCAAGGCGTTCAAGAGTGATCCTGCGGTGGATGGATTCGACATCAATCGCCACGGAATCTACGCCGGGAAAGTGATCAACCACTCTGGCTGGTATCCGCAATGGAGAACGTTTCTCTACCGCAAAGGATCTGCGGAGTGGGGGGGAATGGAACCCCATGTTGTCGTTAACTTTTATGGCCGGTCTAAAAGAAAACTGAAGGGTGATTTATACCACTATACCTATCGCACAATTGACGAACACTTACGAAAAAATATTTCCTCCGCAAAAGCCGCCGCAAAGGCAATGCAGATACTAGGTCGATCTGCGAAGTGGAGCGATCTCTGTCTTCGTCCGCTATGGGCATGGTTTCGGTGCTACCTGCTGCAGCGCGGTTTCTTGGACGGATTCCACGGCTTGTTGATCGCCAATGGGCAGGCAACCTACACGTTTTTGAAGTACGCCTATCTGCGTGAACTGCATGTCGCGGAAGAATCAAGATAGCGAAAGCGCGTGAAGATCATATCGCTGAAAGACGACGGAGCCATTGTCGCACTGCTATTCCGAAGGATCGGCGACAGCTTACTTGCGACCCCTGCGCTGCGGGCGATCAAAGAAACGTATCCACATTCTTCAGTTGTCGTCATTTGTGAACCTCAAGTCACCCGCGTTTTTGAAGGATTGAAGTTTATCGATAAGATTGTGAATATTGGCAAGTCGCCGTCACCACTAAGGCTGATGCGCATAATTCGTAGTGAACACAACGTTATCGCACTCATGGATTTTCTTTCTGATCCGCGATCCGCTGCTGGTAGTACTATGTCGGGCGTGCCAATCCGCACAGGTTTTCCAAAATCTATCCGTCGCTTCGCCTACACGCATCCGATTCCTCTGCAGGTTCCGACTCATCCGATCTATAGCTCAGTGCATAAAGCTCAACTGGCCAATGCGCTGGGTGCGCAAACACAAAATTTTCGTCCCGCGTTTGCCCTCACAGAGAACGACGTCACGAACGCACGACAAGCGCTTAAACAATTCGTTGATCAGAGGAAGCTCATCATTGGCATGTTTGTATCAAGCAGACGAGCATACAAACGCTGGCCCTTAGATCGATTTGCTGCTATCATAAGGGCCGTCAAAAGTCACGATATAAACGTAGTCTTAGTCGGCGGCCCCGGCGAATCACAGGATGCTCGCGAAGTGTGCAGACTGTCAAATTTGTCCGAACAGAATACGGTGATGTTTGCCGATATCGGCAGCATGGCTGCGTTTCTCGCAGAATGTAATTTGTACATCGGGAATGATGGCGGACCCAAACACCTTGCAGTGGCGATGGGTACTCCGACGCTCACCGTTTTTCAAAATGATCCTCCAGAGTATTGGACGCCACCGGATGATCCGATACATGTAGCCGTCGGCGGCGTGAATCAATCGCCGAGTGCAGAAGAAGTTAGCCGAGCTGCGCTGCTCATGTTGGACAAAAGAAAGTGACAGCTCCTCAGCGCATTCTGGTGTTTCGCAATGGTTCAATCGGAAACACGTTGGCTGCATTGCCTGCTATGAAGTGTATTCGGCAAAGTTACCCGGATGCGCACATTATAGTGGTCTTGGATCGCCTCGGGAAAGAGCTTTTGTCAAACGAAAACTGCTTTGATTCAATTGTAGTTTATGACCGTCGGAATCAAGACAAAGGCATTGCCAGTTTTATCAACGTAGCACACGCCTTAAGAAAATGTAACCCCGACACTGCGATACTCTTTAAAAGGTTTACAAGAAATGGTCTGTTAGCTCTGTTTAGCGGAGCAAGAAAGCGATTCGGGTTTGTGACTGACGGTAAGGCGCCGTATCTGACCCATACCGTTCCATACGACGAATCGATTCACGTCGCCGAATTGAATCTCCGCCTCGCCAAAGCCGCCGGTGCCAACGCTGAGGTAAGCGTATCACCCGAATTGACAATTTCCAATGACGATAAGGAGCGTGCTAAGAAGTGGCTGGCAGACAAAGAGATAACGAGTAACTACATCATCGCACATTTCGGGGGCACCACGTCAGGCGCACAATTCGTTTCACTATCCCTCCGGTCTCGCTTGCTGACAGAACTTACAAGTAATGCGCCAACGTTGCTAATCGGAAACGGTGAAATTGAGGATCGGGAAGCAAGAGAACTTGCAAGAGTCACCGTAAGTCGCGTTGTGGCCGTAGGCGAATCACTTCGCATGACAATCTCACTTATTTCTCAATCAACTGGTTTCATCGGAACGAACAGCGGCCCTATGCACATCGCCGCCGCAACTCAGATTCCCGGCATAGCGTTGTTCAACCAAAGTGATCGCTTCGAAGTCGAACGTGTGAAGTGGGGTCCGATGTTTCCAGACCTTCGCGTTGTTCCGGTATCGCCGATGGCAAGTGATGACGATATTGTGGCATCCGCACGTTCAATATGGCGAACAAAGTGAGCGATGTCGCAATCGCAATTCCGGCCTATCGCAGTGCGGAGAGACTATCACGTTGTCTTCGCTCTATTCAAAAACTCGATCAAGACTGGCTATCTCTCACGGTTGTGACCGATGACAGCGGAGATGGCCAGGTCGCGCAAGCTCTACGTGAAGAGTTCCCGACTGTCACGTGGATCATCCACAGCGAGAACCTCGGCTTTGCGCGGGCTTCAAATGACGCGGTGTTCGCCTGCAAGAACGAGTGGGTGTTGCTGCTAAACGATGATAGTGAACTCGTCGATGATCCGAGGAAACCGCTTCAGAATCTTCTTGCCGACACCGCACTCTTCGCACTTTCACTACAGTCTGTGGACGAACACGGCAAAGTCCGCGAAGGAGCTAAGCGCCTATCGTGGAGAGTCGGAATAGCAAAAATTCTTCACAGCAAGAAAGATCAACTCCCGCTCGTTGCAGGCGTTTCGGAAACAGCATACGCCGTTGGCGGACACTCGTTGTTCAGACGCTCCGTTTTTCAAGAATTGGGCGGGTTCGACGAGCTGTTTCACCCTTTCTACTGGGAAGATGTGGACCTTTCGTATCGCGCCCGCAAAGTGGGGTGGCGTGTTGTGTTTTCGGCAAATGCGAAGATTCTTCATCGAATTGACGGCGCGATAAAGTCAACGCAAACCCGAAACGCGATCCAAGTCGCGACATGGAGAAATCGTCTGCTGTTTTCGCACCGTCATGCGCCGGGGATTCAACGACTGTTAATACCCGTCGGAATCTTGTGGCATAAGATTAGAGCGCATATGCTGCACGACCACGCACGCCTTCAGGCCATATCCGAGTTCGAAACACAAAGACACTCAAGATAATTCAAAGTACTCAACTTGAGGACTAATATGGAGCAACCGCACTCACAAAGCAAGAAGATATTTCAGCCATATGTGTCTGCAGAAACAAACATGGCCGAATTCACGCTGCGTGCGTTAATCCTGGGCGCCGTACTGGGAATGGTGTTCACCGCGGCCAACGCCTATTTAGGATTGTATGTTGGCATGACCGTCAGTGCATCCATTCCCGCCGCAGTGATGTCCATGTTCATCCTTCGCAAGCTCTTTCGCGGAGGAACAATCCTTGAAAACAATATTGTGCAAACAGTTGCCTCCTCGGGCGAGTCCCTCGCGGCTGGTATCATCTTTACGATTCCCGCGTTCTACATTTGGCACGCAGCCGGACATGATATAGAGATTCCAAGTCTTGCGACAATAGCCTATATTTCCTTGATCGGCGGTGCATTGGGAATTCTGATGATGATTCCGCTTCGCCGTATGTTGATACGCGATGAGCATGATACGTTGCCCTATCCCGAAGGTACTGCATGTGCTGAAGTATTGTTAGCGGGAGAAAAGGGAGGTGCCCACGCTCAGAAAGTTTTCTGGGGCTTGCTGGCGGGCGCTAGCTATAAGCTGCTGACTGGCGCGGCAATCATTCGTGAAAATCTTACTCATGTCTTTCGCACACCGGCAAAAGCCTACTTGGGTATTGACGCAATTCCCGCGCTGCTCGGAGTCGGCTACATTATCGGATTACGAGTCGCCTCAATCATGCTTGCGGGCGGACTCATGGGGTCAATTGTCCTTGTACCAGTGATAGCGTTTTTCGGTGAGTCGGCGATGAAACCGATTTTCCCCGCAACAGATGCCTTGATTTCAGCGATGGACAGTGACACGATCCGTTCGCAGTATGTCCGTTACATCGGCGCGGGCGCGGTCACTATGGGTGGAATATTCAGCCTCCTGAAAGCGCTTCCCGCGCTCTTCAGATCACTTCTGAAAATCCGTGGGAAGTCTACCACAAATGTGACAAATGACAGAACTGATGACGATTTGCCTCCGCGTTTCGTAATAATCGGAACCGCAATCGTTGCGCTACTGTCATGGCTGCTCGCTCCACACGTTCCGCTGATAATTCCTCTGATAGCAGTGTTTGGATTTATCTTTGTCATGGTTGCGTCAAGAATTGTGGGTTTGGTAGGCTCGTCGTCCAATCCCGTCAGCGGCATGACTATCGCGACGCTATTGGGGACGACACTGTTGTTTGCGGCGCTGGGAATCGGCGGAGTGGAAGGCATGGCTGCAGCCTTGATGGTAGGAGCGGTCGTGTGTGTCGCGATTTGTTTAGCAGGTGATATTTCGCAGGACCTAAAAACAGGCTACATTCTCGGAGCCACGCCGCGCAAACAACAACTCGCGGAATTCATCGGGGTCTTGGCAGGGGTAGTTGTGGTCGGTTGGGTTGTTCACCTATTGGGCAGCACATATGGCTTCGTGCAAGATGCCGCGCACCCTCGCCCTCTGCAAGCTCCGCAGGCAAATCTCATGGCTATTCTTATTGAAGGCGTCATGGAAGGAAAGCTCCAGTGGAGCTTGATTTTCTTCGGAATGTTTATCGCAGCGATTGTCGAGCTGTTCGGTGTGACATCATTGGCGTTCGCCGTCGGCCTTTATCTGCCCGTAGGATTGTCCGTTGGCATCATGTCAGGCGCTTTGATTAAACATTTCGTCAGCACGAAAAAGAACTTATCGGAAGCGGAAGACGGAGGCGTGCTATTCAGTTCAGGGCTGATTGCAGGCGAAGCTCTCATCGGAATTGCCTTGGCTTTGTTCGCAACTGTCGGGTTATCCTTAGAAGCGTTTAGCGGAATCCTCGGCCCACTCGAGTTGCCTCTGACTGTAATTGCGTACGGCTTGCTGCTTGCGGCCCTCTGGAAATCTGCGCGATGAGAAGCGCATCGGAACTGGAAAAGAGGCGACCATCATCACGACGGTCGCCTCTTTCTTTTCTAAATTGCAGATGCGGTACGCATCAACTCGTCGCTTTTCAAGAAAACGTCGGAGTCGCCTTGCCAAGCAACGGCTCCCCTATCGAGAATCGCAATTCGACCGGGCATCGCGCGAATCAAATCATAATCGTGCGTAATGAGAATTATTAACTGGCCACTTTTAGTTCGTTCCGCCACCCAGCGGATGAGTCGCTCCAGATACTGCTCGTCCAGTCCTAACGTAGGCTCGTCCAACAAGAGCGCGCAGGTTCCGAGCGATGCTTGAAGCGCAATGGCAAGTAGTCGCCTTTGTCCGAAGGACAACGATAGCGGCGACGTGTGCAAAATCTCGCCTAAATTGATTCCCAGTGTCGCGAGAGCGCCACGTGCACGGTCTGTTGATGTAGCATTCGGCAGCGTCCCGAGTTCGGCTTCGACGGTATGCGCCAGAAACATACGCTCAGGAAATTGCAGCACGTAGGCAACAGACTGTTGTCTCATAGCAGTGACATTGCCCGATTGCGGTGTCAATACGCCGGCAAGAATCAAGGCTAGCGTAGTCTTACCGCATCCCGATGGTCCAACAACATAGTTGGGAATGCCGCTCTCGAACGACACGGTGCAATCGTGCAACACCTGCTCGCCTTTTTGATAAGAAAACGACACACTCGCGCATGATAGGCTGGTCATGACGACATCACGCCATTTTTAAGGCGATAGACACGCATGTCTTGCGGAAGTTCAGACTCTCGGCACACAACCCAAATCACTGCCGCACGAACATGCTGAGAGAAGAAGCTCCTGAACTCGCGGCGCGAAGCGCAGTCAAGAAAAGCGTCCGGTTCGTCAAGCAACAATAGTTCCGGCGACCTGCACAGCGTAGCTGCCAACGTCAGACGTTGCTGTTGTCCGCCGGAAAGCGTTCTTGGAGAACGTGAAGCAAATGCAGTTAGCTGAAACTCACTAAGTAACTCTTCTGCGCGACTTTCAACAAGTGATTCGTCGACACCATTGATTCTCAAGGTAAACTCAACCTCCTCTCGAGCGGACGCGCAGATCAACTGCTGACTTGGCACCTGATATATAAACGCAGGATTTGATTCACCCGTGTAAACACATGTACCGCGTCGTGGCTTAAGCAAACCTGCCGCAACTTTCAAGAGAGTGGTCTTACCTTCGCCATTTCCTCCGATGACAGCGACTTGTTCGCCACGTTCCAGTTGCAGCGATACGTCGAGCAAAACGGAACCCGCCTCGCCATAACCTGCTGACACATGATCAAGGCTAAGCAGCGGCATGAACGGGTGGAAGGACGATGTTTAATATTCGTTCAACAACTCCGGCGCGTGACGACACGAATGCACGAACCAAATGTGCTTCGTCAGCTTCCAATATCCGTAAAGCTGCGTCACACAATTCACGAGAATCATTCACAACGGCCAGCAGTCCTTCACTGTTTGCCTCTTTTGCTTCGCGGGATACACTGATTTTCGGTCCGCAAACTACTTTCAGCCCGTGCGCCATCGGTTCAAGCACACTATGAACGCCGCGATCAAATCCGCCCCCCACATAAGCCAATTGCCCATACTTATAAATGTCAGCTAGCAACCCGCTGCGATTAATGATGGTCACATCGTGTGAGTAAAAGGTTTGATCAAGTTCGCCGCAAGTCAGTCCTGCGTTGACCGCTCGTGTTGAAATTCGCCGAACGGCTTCCTCAGATGGATCATGCGGCACAATCAGAAGCTTCAACTCGGTATGGAATTCCCGAATTGTTGAAAAGCTTTGAATCAAAATCTCCTCATCGCGGACATGCGTACTTCCGCCGATGATAAAACGCTCTTTTAAAAGCGCGTCGTGAAACTCGGGCAGTGGCCTAAGCTCAGATTGCGCGCGGTGCCAAACTCTGTCGAAACGTGAATCACCCACAGACCAAACACGCTTACGACCACCAATTACATTTGCGGCGCGCGCCGCATCGTCTTCTGAAACTGTCTGAATTCCGGTCAGTTGACCGTAGATGGCGCGATGAAACAGGCGTAAGAAAGGAATGTTCTTGATCGAACCGACGTGAAAATTACCGTTGATGAGCCAGATTGGAATATTTAACTTCCTTGCCTGCCAAACGAGATTGGGCCATACGTCGTGCTTGCTGATCAACACAACGTTGGGTTTCAAGGCGGAATAATAGTTACGAACAGCAAAGGCTGAGTCGAAGGGACTGTAGTCCACAAAGTCAAGTTCACCGGGAATTATCGCGGCTTCTGCTGATGGCGAAAAATAACTCACACAAGGAACAAATCCGCGTAAACGGCACTGTGCGGCAAGCGGCTTGATGCCTTCAAGCTCGCCTGCTGAAGCACAATGAAATAAGACGATATGCGCGTCAGGATGGGCGCGGCGAAATGCTATCGCATGTGCCGTAACATTGCACCTGCCTTGCAGGCCCTTGCGCAGCTTTCTGGAAAACAGCCCGGCGACTCTCGCCCCCAAAGAAAGAACAGGATACACAAGCCCGTTGTAGAGCAGCTTGGCCGCAAGCAGGTTAAGCATTCGTTGACCCCACAGACAAGGTTCTCTGCACGGCGTTAAACACAGAATCCACCGAAGTCATGCGCATGCAATCATGATGTCCTAGTGGACAACGTTCCCCTCCATAAGCGGTGCAGGGTCTGCAAGACAGCTCTTGTTGCAAAACAACTGAGTCAGCGCGAAACGGAAAGAACCCGAATGGTTCGACCGTCGGACCGAAGATAGCCACGACACGCGCACCGACTCCAGAGGCAAGATGCATCAAACCTGAATCATGACAGACCACAGCCTTCGCGTCACGCATTCGCGCGGCCAAATTTTCAAGTGGAGCATCCACCAGTAGTTCTCCTGATTCGG
>CAZHAK010000017.1:0-54274 GCA_964530625.1 uncultured Alphaproteobacteria bacterium
TAGGATCTATCACCGGGCGCTGATACATACCTGTGTCAGTCTCAACATTCCCCTTTAGCACTACAAACCGAAAAGGCATGATTACCGATTCAGCGTAGGTACCGACGTCAACAAGAACGGTGTCACCAGACGCAGTCCCATCTAATGCTGACTGAATCGTCGCATACTCAGCCGGAACTCTCAATGTGGAAGCCATCAAGCTTGTTGAGAGCGCAAACAGGATAACCAATCCATTGGCCGACGTTAGTGACATGGCGGAATCGTATTGCAGTCACTGGGATTGCGAAAGACGTAGCCGAACGCGGTGCAACCGCACTCTTCGCATCCGTTCTCTTCGCATTGCCGAAGGCAAACTTCAAGCGTATATTCATGCCCATAAGTCAAGTCAACATCGCAGGTGTCATCGCAAGCGTCAGACTCGCAACCATTGTGGCAAATTGCAACAAGAGACGAAGTGTTATTGTCATATAGCTTCACGCACGAAAAACAATACTTGCATTGATAGGTTCCAGAACCACAATTGAGCAGCGCCCTCAGCTTAAAACCACCGCCGCAAGCCGCAGTAAATGTATGTGACCTGCAGTCAAATGATGCTGTTTGCACGCATGGAAATGTAGTGCTACATGTATTGTCATAAACGCATATACACTGGCTGCACGATTCAATCCCCTGACCCAAGGCGGATCCCAACTCCAACCCCAACACGCATCCCGCCATTAGCAAGAATCTCAGAGCTTTCATGATCCACCTCCGTTACGATTAAAAAACAACTAATCTGGCGCCGTTCCTACTTCAGCAATACAACCTTGGTCGCCGCGTAGAGCCGATTCCCGAGCGGATCCCAGGCGCGGGCGAAATACATTCCTGAGGCAAAGTCTGTCCCGTCGAAGTGGATTTCTCGGGTTTCGCCAACAGCGCCGCTCCAGAGTTCTTTCAGTTTGCGACCGGTAACATCGAAGAGTTCAATGCGTGCGACGCCTGCGCGGGGCAATGAGAGTTGCAAAGTCGTAGTCGCATTGAATGGATTGGGATAGGCAAGCAGTGAAGCTTGCTCCGGCAACGGCGGGCGCGGGTCGGGAGAGGACGTCATGAACAGCGTGTCGGTGTGCCACGGGGTGAAGTCTACGTTGTCGCCGACTTCATCGCCTTGTCCGTCCGGATTCAGCCACGAATGGTACGGACCGGACTCATGTCCCCACCAATTGTGAGTCGCATCCGCGGTCGAGGAAAACCATGGAATGGTCCCGACGGCAAAGTTGTTTGAATAGATCAGGTTTTCATGCATAATTGAGTTGCCACGAACAAATTCAATGGCTGGTCGATCCCTCCCGGCCATGTCTCTCACTCGGCTGCGCAGGACTTGAATAGGGCCATTCGCGCTGATTGCAAGCGAACCAAAATCAAGCAGGCCGTCTTGAAACGCGCATGAGTCAAACAACGCGCCGTCGCAATCCGGTGAAAATCCTTCCGGGTAAGAAACTGTTACACAGTGCCGGATACCTGCGTTCTCAATTGGAACACGATTCCCCTCGAAGACACAATTAACAACTGTCGGCGGGGTCGCACATGACGACTGCAAGTCCAAAATATAGTTAGACAACACACAGTCTCTAAACACGCAATCCTCAACTCTGTTAATATTACCGGTAATTAGGACGTAGCTGCTGCCCCGAGGACTGATTTGATCAAACAGACATTGTCGCAAGATCACATGATCTGCATTCACCATGTAAAGCGCGTGCCCGACTCCTCGGTCGCTAATTAAACAATTCTCAAGCAAAGTGCTGTCGCCGCATTCAACAAGTCCCCACCCACCGCATCTTCCCTTGAAATAGCAGTTTCGTGCGATGAGTTTTCCTTGATCAGCATCCACGCATGCCCAGATTCCATCCTCAAATCTGCACCTATCAAGGTCTGCCCCGAGAGACGCACGCAACCCTAAATAAACAGAATCGAACAAACAATCCCGCATTACCAAGGCTTCAGAAAAGCTAAGCACGCCTCCGGTCAGACCTTGAGACTGGCGCGGATACATGGCAGGTCCGTTTCGGAAAACGAAGCCTTCAATTAGCACTGGCCAGCTTCCAACAGAGAGACAATTCCTCGATGTTGGATTACTTAACGTCGAAGGATCAATGATCGGCTTCGCGTCTAATCCACTGTCACTGATAACATTTCCTTTTAGGACAAAGAAATGCGGAGGTCCGTTAAGAGCCTCCGCGTAAGTGCCGCTATCCACTAAGACTGTGTCACCTGATGTCGAGGAATCAATGGCTTCTTGAATCGTGCTATATTGAGAAGGTACTCTCAAAGTCGTCGCAGACGATGCACAAGTCGCAAATAGAAAAACAAAGATGCGTATCACGGATTGCACGCCGGTATCGTATTGCAGTTGCTTGAGTAAATGTAAACATATCCTCGAGCAACACAATCGCACTCCTCACACGACCCTTCATCACAACGACGAAGACATGTCGTCAGAGTGTAACGTTCCCCTGATTGAAGCGAAACAGTTCCCCACGTTTCGTCACAATCAAATGCCTGACAAGAGGTGTGAATAGTAGCCTCACCAACGATTCCCGGCCCAGTGAGTCGAACACAGGCGTAGCAGTACTTGCAGTAAGAATCTCCTCCGTCACACGTTAAAACTGCGCGCAGAGAGTAAGCTACACCGCACGCTGCATAGAATGTTGTTGTGCGGCAGTCAAGCGTACTGGTGGCGTCACATATTCCCTCCACGACTGCACAGCTTCCGTCCGCTACGCATATACATTGGCTGCACGATTCGATTCCCTGCCCCAAGGCCGATCCCAACTCCAACCCCAACACGCAACTTGCCATTAGCCAAAATTTCAGAGCTTTCATGATCTACCTCCGTTACGATTAAGAAAGAACTATTTGGGAGCTTCCGCAAGCCCTTGTTGGAAGTTTACAAAAAAAAAAAATGGGCTAGTCAAACAGATTCAAGTCCTAAAGTACTCTAATTTTCAACAGCTTACAGATTGCCCACCAATCCGGAGAGCGTCTCTACCTTCAACCGGAGGCGCAAGAAAACAAAAGAGCGAATCACAATTGCGATTCGCTCTTCTATGGTTAGGGCGGTGCGCCGGGAGGGCTTCCGACGCACCTGGGCAAGTGAATCTGCTCCGGGCAGAAGCAGATTCGGGCACCTATTTCAGGAGCTGCACTCGCCTGACGTCACTGAAATCATTCGACCGCATACGCACGAAATACAAACCGCTTGACAAGTGCGACGCATCCCACGAGACATGCAAGTAGCCTGCGGGTTTCGTGGCGTCCACAAGCTGCGCGACTTCACGGCCCAGCACGTCGAAGATTGTAATTTTTACATGCGAAATTTGCGGCAGCTCAAACGGCACCGTCAACATCGCATTAAAGGGATTTGGAAAAGGCAATCCCATTGCAAGCTCTGTTGGCAAACCAATGTCACGCGGGGAAACATCCACGCCGCCGGTAATCGTAAACGGCCCGTCGGAATAATCGTGAATAGACGTGTCCGCCTCGGACGCAATCACGATGTAACAACTGTCCGCCGCAGGCCCGCTGATCGTCCACTCGACATCGCCGTCATTTGCAGTGGAGAAGAATAATGTATCGAGTGCGTTAATCGGAGCGCCGCGCCACACTCCGACGTGTACATTGCCGTTGATGCCTTCACTATTCCAGCGAATACGAATCAGCTGATCCAAGTCATAACTTTCACCGCCGTTCGGCTCAATAATAGTTATCTCAGGCAAGCGAATCGAGATCGGCTGATCCGTCGTATCAAACACCGCAGGCTCTCCGGCCAAGCGAACTCGCAATGCCGCGAACTCAGTCTCCGGTCCTTCGACCGTCCACAGGAACGAATCAAGATCTGTGGCCGTCAAGTCAACCCAATTCTCTTCGGCGCGGTCACCGTAGCTGACATCCAACTCAATTTGACCCGGCGCATGCTCGCGCGACCAGCGCACCCATCTCTGCTCCCCGACATACCAGACATTTGAGCCGCCAGTATCAATCGTCAACGCGCGCGCGACCAGTGTTCTGATTGGTGACGTGACAGACACGTGCGCGTGTTCAGCAGACGTCACGCGGAACTGCATGGACTCAGCATCCAGATAGGGCAAGGTAAACAAGTACGTCGTATCCAACAAAGATGCCGCAATCGTCTGCCAACTTTCCGAATCATATGAAACCTCAAGCTGCACAGGTGACGCGCCATCCACTGCGCTCCAACTTAACAACAATTGCTGACCGGAGGTGTCCGTGCCGCTTTCCGTCGGACTCAGCCACGCAAGCTCGGCCACACGCAGCAGGAACGATTCAGTCGTATCAGCAAACTCCGGTGCGCCCATCACGCGAAGAATAAGTTGCGCTTCGCCTCGCGGTTCATCAACAGTCCATGTCCACGAATCTTCCAGCAAGTTTTGCACAATCGTTGTCTCGCCACTCTCATCAAGTTTTATCAACTCGAGAGCATTCTGAATACCCACGGCATTCCATGACAACTCCGTCGTTTCGCCCGCAAACACTTCCGCGCTGGGAGCAGCCACCCACTCGATGGTCGGCACACGCAAAGCAAACGGCGCCGTCGTCACATGCAATTCTTCGTCACCCGGAATATAGACGTGGAACCGCGCACTTTCGGCAGGCGGGCCCGTCAGAATATACGCGTAGTCCGTCGGTACCGTGGCCTCGCCGAGAGTGACAATATCGCCGTCCCGCTCAAGCGCAATGATTACGGATTGCTCGATGTCTTCACCCGTGATTTGCAATTGCACAGCTTGACCGACATAGAGCTCATCTTCTTCCGGCAATTGTGTTACTGAAAGCGTCGGTTGATAAATCGTAAACACCTGCTCGGACGTGTCGCTGTATTGCGGCTCTAGCGCGCTCCGCACACAGAGGCGCACGTTGTCGCTTTCGGGCAGAGTCACCCACCACGGGAAATTGTTCTCAATCCCGTTGTAGAGTTCCTGCCACGGACCGCTGAGGCCGTTGTACGAAATCTCGAGAATCATCGGGCCGACAATTTCGTGCGCGTCCCACTCGAAGACAATCGGGCCTTCACCGATGCGCCAGCACGTATCCACGAGTGTTTGCAATTCAAGATATGGTGCAATAAGCCTGAACATCTCACTCGTATCCGCGATGTCCGGTCTCGCCACCGACTGAATAATGACTCGCGCCAAAGCGAACTCATCACCGCTCGGCATTACGACAAAGCTGTCAGAGGTAACGGAACCCAGCCATTCAAATCCTGAACCACTGTCAAAGAACACTCCCACTTCTCCCGGTACATGGCCGCGATTCCAGCGGATCGTTTGCGGCTCGTCCAGAATCCAACGCGCATTCGCAACAGGATCAACTAAGTTGAGTGTCGGCTGGAACGGTCCCAGCAGCGCCACACTGTCCACGCGGTCAGAGTAGGTCAAGGAACGCACGACCAGCCACGAGTTTTCTGCTAAAGCGCCGCCAACCATCCAACTCACGGTATCGCTCGTTGTAGAGGCACTCAACACTGTGGAAGTACCGCCGACTCGATTGAGCATGACGGACACTGCGCCCGTCCAACCGATTCGCGTCCAATTGACAGCAAGGGGTGAACCCACAATAAGTTCGGTTTCCGCCAGCGGTGATTGAATATCGAGCGCCGCATGAATCATCGCAAAATTGTTGTTACCGATATCTGTCCAAGAGCTATTCACCGTGGAGACCACTCGCACGCGCGCCGTGCTGGTCGCGGAGCCGTTTGCCGTCCACACGAAGGAATCCGCATTGACCGACGCGGAGAGAATCTCCCAACCGGACGGATAGCTGCGATCCAATTCGACTCGCACCGCTCCAGGATGATCCACGCGCGACCAGCGTAAGGTTACGGGCGCTCCGATGGTCACCGTCTCGCCATTCTGCGGATAGGTGACCGTCAATATTGGCTGTGCCAAAACAAACGGCGCAGATTCGGCAAACACGGTCGGCAGCGCGTCACTTTGGATTTTTAATTTAGCTTGACTCGCAGTTGCGCCGCTCGGAGTCCAGTTTAGTGAACTAACCGACATATTTGTCGCCAACGCCTCGGGATACGACGCGCCGTTGTCTCGCGACAAAAAGAGCGAAACTGTTCCAGCAAGATTTGCGCTGGTCCAAGTGACGTTCTGCGCGAACCCAAGCGGCACCCGCGCAGGCAAACTGCCGCTGAAGGATAATGAAGGCAGAACGATTGCGTGTGCCGCGTCTGACAAGTCGCTCAGCGATTCGTCGACCGTTGAAACAACTCGCAAGCGCGCATTCGTCGTGGCGCTTCCGCTCACAGTCCATTGGAACGAATCTTCTGAAACTGACGACGCAAGAGTTTCCCAACTTGCGGACGGATAGTTACGCGAAAGTTCAACTCGCACGGGATCGTTCACCGCCGCCCGTGACCAGGAGATGTTTACCGGTTGACCAACGACCCAGGACTCGCCGCCATTCGGCGCAAGCAGCCGCACAACAGGCTGAGCAACCACAAAGACCGTGTCGCCGTCCGTCTGAACAAACACACCCGATGACGTGCGCAACACGATGCGCGAACTAGGCGTCAACGGCGGTGTCACCGTCCAATGAATCGAGTCGCCTGTAACATCTTCCCGCAAAGTTTCGACTTCACTCGTCGGATTTCCACGATCAATCAAGACATCAATTGGATCATTGACATACACTCGCTGCCACGACACCACGAGATTACGTCCTACTGCCAGCGTATCTCCCGCTTGCGGCGACGTCAAGTGAAGAGCCGGTAGCACAATCGAATTGTTAAAGCTAACCGCACCCTGCACCCACGGCTTGGTCAGTAAACTCACGCGGAAGCGCGCGGTTGTGGTGACAGGTTCCGTGACTACCCAGTTGAAACTCGATCCACCCGCTTGACCGATTTGCGACCACGGACCGCTGACTCCGTTGCGAGAAATCTCGACCTTTACGTCACCCGGCGCAAAGCTGCGCGTCCACGAAATCGTTTCCGTACTGCCGACAATCATCGTATCACTTACAGCAGGCTGCGTAATCGTAAGCACCGGTGTGCCAAGCGGGCATGCGCCCGCCGTGTCACCCAATTGCGTGTTCCACGAAGAGAGAATCCGGAAATGGGCGTTCGGTGCGGGATCGCCCGTGGCCACCCACAGGAACGTGTCTGCCTGCACCGCGTTCGCCAAAACCAACCATTGACCGGACGGATAATTTCGCTTCAGATAAACTGTCACGCCCGGTTGAATACCGATGCGTCTCCAACTGAACCGAAGAGTGTCACCAATCGCAACAGAATCACCGGTGTTCGGCGTAAGCAGAACGACCGATTCGGAAAGTATCGAAAAGTTCTCGTCGCTGATGTCGTAAACTTCCGTATCGAAGACCATCTGCACACGCACACGCGCGTTCAGCGTCGTCGCTCCGGAAGCAGTCCATGCAAAACTATCTCCCAACGTTTGCGCCAGCAACGTTTCCCAGCTTCCGTTCGGCCAATTTCGATTTAGTTGCACACGTGCCGAGCCAACCGCACCGTTGCGCGACCAGCGAACTGTGTAGCTGTTACCTAAAATCAATGTATCGCCGCCATTCGGTGTTGTCACCTGCAAGGCGGGCAGGAACGTACCGAAATCCGCATCGTTCACGTCATTGATTTCGCTCCGTCCCGTCATTGAAACGCGCACGCGGCCATGCGCAAACCCGGGACTATTCACCGTCCAGTTATAGGAATTCTGCGTGACGTTTGTCGCCAGAGTTTCCCACGCACCGCCGGGATAGTCACGGTTAAGCTCCACGTTCACTCCGCCGGGCACGGCAGTTTTGCTCCAGATAATCTGCGCTTGCTGCCCGATGGTAAAGAGCGTCGGAGAATTCAGCGACGTAACCGAAATACTCGGCGTTACCAATGTCAAATTATTATCCGAAATATCCAGCACACCGAACTCAACAGAGCGCACACGCACTCGCGCCGTACCGCTCGGGGTGCCGCCGACGACCCAATTGTATGACGTGCCTGTCACTCCCTCAGCAATCATTTGCCACGGTCCGCTGGGGTATGTGTAATTGATTTCCACAGCGACATTTGACGTAAAATCCGTTTTGCTGAATGTGATTTGCTCCGTGTTGCCCAAACCAAAGACACCGCTGTTCGGTGACGTCAACGTGATGGACGGCACCAGAATCGGCTGCGTCGGCGTCGAATCACCGAGCGCCGCGTTGCGGGACGAAACGACTCTCAGCACTGCTGACAAACTGCGCGGGCCGGTCACGGTCCAGTCGTAGTTATCCGCCTGAATATTGCCCGCAATCAATTCCCACGCGCCGTTCGGATAAGTCCGATTGATGTAGATATTCGCGCCCGGTCCGACTCGCGTGCGTGTCCATGCTAAAGACAATGTGTCACCAACCTGATGGCTGTCCACGACTGAAGGCGTCGTCAACACCAGCGAAGCAAAATCCACAGGCACATTGAAGTCAAGCGTGTCACTCAGATTAGGAATCGTCAAGTGAACAATTCTAAATCGTGTCGTCAGGTTCGGCGGCCCGCTCGGGGTCCACAGGAAATCGTTGGCGGTCGTGATGCCGATCTGTTGCCAAGCTCCGCCGGGATAGTTCGTGTTCACGTCGATCCGTACATTGCCATTAGCGGAGGCATTGCGCGTAAATGCAATCGAGTTCGGCACACCGATCGCCAAAGTATCGCCGATATTGGGCGCACTGAACACTATCGACGGCTGTTGAATCGAAAAGTTGCTCGCTGAGATGTCCGATTGTGAAGAGTTGCTGGAATTCTGCACACGCACACGACAAGTGGTGGACGTCGGTGAGGTCACCGTCCACAAAAGCGAGTCTGCGTTCACGTTACCTGCAAGCACGTCCCAGCTTCCTGCCGGATAATTGCGATTGATGTGAACATCCACGCCTGCAACTTGCACACGTTGGAATCGGATCGCTTGCGTACTGCCCAAAGCAAACGCTTCGCCTCCGTCTGGCGACAAGAGCGTCACACCCGGATTGACAATTGAGAAATCCGCGTCTATCGTATCGCCGACGTTCGAGTAGAGAGAACTTTCGACTCGCAGACGCGCATTGCTCGTGACCGTTCCGGCAGTTGTCCAGTTGACGGAGTTCGCCGTCACATTGGTGGCTATGGTCTCCCATGCGCCGTTCGGATAACTGCGATTCAGCTTGACAGTCGCCGCCTGCGCATGATCCACTCGCGCAAGTGTAATCGAGTAGTTTGTTCCCGTTACCCACTGCTCGCCGCCGACCGGTGATGTAATCGTTAACTCAGGTCTAAAGATCGTGAAGTTCGCGTTCGATGTATCCGAGTAGCTCGGCACCTGCTCAAAGACTGCGCGAATACGCGCTTGAGTCGTCGGTGCTTGGGTAACATCCCACGAGTAGCTGTTCCCGGTGATACCGGATGCCAACGTCACCCAACTCGCGCTCGGATAATTCGAGTTCAATTCAACGCGCACTCCACCTGTCAAGTTACTTCTCGTCCATGTCACAACGTTGGTCGTAGTCTGACGAAGTTGCTCGCCGCCGTTCGGCGAAGTCAACGTAATAGAAGGCAAAACGATATTGACAGTGTTCGTTGTGTCCCCGATGATCGGCGCTCCGGTCGTCACCACACGAACCCGCGCGTTGGAAGATGCGGCGCCCGTAACAGTCCAAGCCAACGTATCCGCGCTCGTGGAGCCAATGGTCTCCCACGCGCCGCCCGGATAACTTCGATTCAGTTGTACGGTCGCGTTGCCCGGCGCAAGATAGCGGCTCCAACTAAACGTCAACGGAAATCCGATCAACATCGTACTGCCGTCAGCAGGTGTATTGAGAGTGATGGTCGGCTGAGCAATCTGCACGGCATCAGATGTATCGCCAAGCGCCCCGTTCGCCGTCGCGACGACTCTGAATCGCGCCGTCGTGCTGACCGGGCCGCTCACCGTCCAGGGGAACAGCGTGTCGCTTTCAGATGCTGAAATCGTTTCCCAACTTCCACCCGGATAGTTGCGCATGAAGTCCACACGGACAGGAGAAGTTGTTCCAGTCTTACTCCATGCGACGTTTTGCTGAGTGCCAATCGCCCACAGCGCGCCCGCACTCGGAGCGATAATGGAAAGCGAAGCGTTTTCAATCGCGAAACTCGCGTCGGAAACATCACTCACCCAAGTGTATGTTTGATGCGTCACACGCACCCGCGCCGTACTGCTGATCGGATTGGTCACGCTCCAATTGTAACTGCTGGCCGTGATTCCCGTCGCCAAGGTTTCCCACGCGCCGCCCGGATAATTCCGGTTGAGCTCGATCGAAACTGCGCCGTCGGCATTCGAGCGCGAAAAGGCAATCGGACTCGCCGTGCCTACAAAATATGTTCCGTTATTGTGAGACGTCAGAGTCAGCGTCCGTTGGATCAACGAGAAATTGGCGTTGGATTCATCACTTGTCGCTCCACCTGAAGTCAATTCAACACTGACACGCGCCGTCGTCGAAGCCGCGCCGCTGGGCGTCCACGCAAACGTATCCGCCGTGCACGACGTCGTCAGCGTTTCCCATACTCCACCCGGATAACTGCGATTGAGTTTAATAGTCGCAGCACCCACAGCGAAGTTTCGCGTAAACCGGATTGTCGTGCTGCCGCCAATCGATATTTGTTCACCGCCGTTCGGCGACGTCACCGTCAAGGACGGTTGAATAATCGAGAAAACCGCGTTTGAGTTATCTGTAATGGCGGAATCCGACGTAAGTCGCACGCGCATCAAAGCTGTTGCCGAAGCCGCTCCCGTCGCGGTCCATGGGAATGTATCGGCTGTGCAGTTTGAAGTAAGTGTTTCCCAAGCTCCGCTGCCGTTCGTGCGATTCAGCTGAATCGTCGCATTACCCGGAGCAAAACTGCGGGCAAAGCGAATCATCTGCTGCGTCCCGATCGGCCACTGCTCACCACCGTTTGGCGACGTAACAGTTATCGAAGGATTTACCAGCGAAAAATTCGCGTCCGACGTGTCGCCAACGCTCGTTTGCGTGGTCAGATAAATCCGCACACGCACGCTGCTGTTTGCCGCGCCGGTCGGGGTCCACGAGAAGGTATCAACAGCAACGTTACTGGCAAGCTGTTCCCACGCGCCGCCGGAATAGTTGCGCTTAAACTGCACCGTCACATTCCCCGGCGCGTTGTTGCGTGTCCAACGAATCGTATTTGGCGCTCCGATCAACAAACTCTCGCCGCCGTTCGGTGTGGTAATTGTCAGCGCGGGATTGTTTATCACAAAGTTGCTCGCGCTCGTATCGGCAAGCGTTGGATCACTCACCAGATAGACGCGCACGCGCGCCGCGTTGCTCGGCACTCCTGATAACACCCATTGTAGAGTATCAACGGTCACCGAGGCCGCCAGCTGTTCCCATGAGCCGTTAGGATAATCCCGATTCAGCATCACGCGTACGCCACCGGACGCGCTTTGCCGTGACCAGCGAATCGTTTGCGAGTTGCCGATATTCCAGGTTTCGCCGCCGTTAGGAGCTATCAAAGTCAGCGACGGCTGAACGATGGTGAAGTTCGCGGCGCTCGTGTCTCCGACAGTGTTGTCGCTGTTCAAATAGATACGAACTCGCGCAGTATTGGACCCGGGGCCCGTCGCCGTCCAATTGTGAAGTGAACTCGCGACCGTCGTGCTCAAGGTCTCCCACGAGCCTCCGGGATAGTTCCGCATCAATTGCACCGTGACGTTGCCACTGGCATTCACTCGAGTGAATTGAACAGGAACCGTCGTGCCGACGTTGTACGACTCTCCGCCATTCGGAACGGTCAGCGTCAAAGACGGCTGCACAATACTGAAGGGCGCATTTGAATCATCGGTTATCGCGCCGTTCGAGTTCAGCGTCACGCGGATCCGCGCATTGCTCGAAACTGGACTCGTGACCGTCCAGCCCTGGCTATTGCCGGTATTGGTTGTCGTGATATTCTCCCACGAGCCGCTCGGATAGTTTCGATTTAATGAAACAGTCACCGCGCCGTCAGCAAAGTTTCTGGACCATGTGATGGTTTGCGAACTGCCGACCTGCCAGCTTTCTCCACCGTTCGGAGCCGTCACCGTTATACCCGGCGCGCCGTCACCAATCGTGAAGTTTGTGTTGGACTCATCATTGTAACTCGGCAAATTCACGGGCGTCACGCGAACTCTCGCCGTTGAGGTGGTTGCACCGGACACAACCCATTGCCACGAACTACCGGAGACATTGACCGCAAGGAGTTCCCACTCTCCGGTGGGATAACCACGATTTACATAAATGTTGAACGGACCGAAAATGTTCGACTGCGTCCACGTAATCGTCTGAGTCGTCCCGGTCAACCACGTCACCGCGGTATTCGGCGACGTCACTTGCAGGAACGGGAAATTAATCGCAAAATTCGCGTTCGAAGTATCAGAAGCCGCAGCGTATGTTGTGGAGGTCACGCGAATACGCGACGTCGCGCTGCCGACATGATCTACATTCCATATTAACGAGTCCGGCGACACAGAGGATGCAAGCGTCGTCCAGGACGCGCTCGGATAACTCTTGTTGATTTCAACCCGGCACGGCCCGCTGAAATTGTACTTCGTCCAGCGAATCGTGTAACTCTGTCCTGGCGTAAGAATTTCACCGCCGTTTGGCTGTGTAACTGTCAACCACGGTCCACTAATAGTAAAATCCGCGTTGCTCGTGTCTCCAACGGACCCGCCGTCCTGATAAACATAGATTCGACAATTCGTTTCCGTCGGCGACGACACGGTCCAATTGTAGAAGGTGTCCGACGTCAGCGTTATGAACTCCCATACACCGTTCGGGAAGTCGCGTTTGATGCGTACCTGAACGTTGCCGATGTTTCCGGTTTTTGTCCAGCGAATCGTCTGCTGTGTGCCGACCGTCCAGTCTTCTCCGCCATTCGGCGTGATGACCGTAATAGAAGGAAACGCAATTGTAAAGTTTGCGTTGGACTCGTCCGTTGCGGTGCCCTCAGTAAGATGCCGAACTCGAATTCGCGCGGTCGTTGTCGCCGGTCCCAGCACCGTCCAGGAGTATGAGCCGTCATTAGAGGTGCTCGCGGCAATCGTGTCCCAACTTCCGCTCGGATATGTCCGATTAACCTCGATCGCGACGTTGCCGCCTAAGTTCCCCGTGCCCCAAGTGATCGTATTCGACACACCCGCAGACCAGCTCTCGCCGCCGTTGGGCGACAACACCGTCAGTGACGGCGCGCTGGTTGCGGTTTCCCACATACCGCGGCCATGCGTTCCGGCGCGCAATGTTCCGGTCGAAGGATGCAGTGCAAGAAAATCAACGACAACGTTCGGCAATCCGGTCGAGAAGCTCGACCAGCTGGCGCCGGCGTTGGCTGAGTAATACACTCCGATATCGGTGCCGACATAAAGTTTGTTACCGTCATTCTGATCCACCACGATGCAATTGGCCGGAAGATCCGGCAAACCTGTTGAGCTGTTAGTCCAGGAGGATCCGCCGTTCGTGGATTTATAAACATGACCCGAGCCATAGCCCGAGACCGAGCAGTAAACGATATCACGGTTGAGCGGATCAACGGCGACGTGCGTCGGATAACGCTCGGGAATACCGCTTTCAATATTCGACCATGAACCACCGGTGTTATTCGTCTTAAAGACTTTACCGTCGTACCCTTCGTAACAAACATAAATCGTCGCGGGATCGGACGGAGCCACTGCGATATGGCTGATGTACGAGGCGTCAAGAGCGCCGGAGATCGCCGTCCACGACGCTCCGCCATTAGTCGAGCGGTAGACGAGATTTGTTCCAGTATAGAGGATGTTCGGATTGGTCGGATCCATTACCCGCGGCGTCACCCACGCGCCGGCTCCGCTGATGCCGGATTGAATCGAGCCGAACGACGATCCACCGTTTGTGGATTTGTAATGGTTGCCGCGCTGCGTCGTCGCATAAACGTTGTTCGAATTCGTAAAGTCTACGTTGCAATATCCCCCGTCACCGCCCAACACTCGCGTATGCGTGCTCGAGTTGTTGTACTTGTTCGTACCGTTATCCTGCGTGCCGCCATAAGCCACGTTCGGCTGCAGGTTATCAATACACATCGCATAGTACTGATAGGTAATCAGGCCGCTGTTCAGACTCGTCCACGACGTGCCGCCGTTCGTGGATTTGAACATACCGCCGTCTGTTCCGAGCAATATCGTATTTGAGTTGCCGGGCATGTACGCCATGGCGTGATGATCCGCATGAACGTATTGCGAGTGACCTTCGGCATAGCTCCAAATCGTCATGCGCGACCAGTTCGTGCCGTTGTCCGTGGATTTGTAGGCGTCTAATCCGTTCGACCAAACCTGACTCGCGTCGGTCGGGTGAGCCTGCACCACAAGATTGTACCAGCCCTGACCCGCATACATGTTCGGCGACGTCGCTTGTAGTGTCCAAGTCGCACCGCCGTTCGTCGTTTTGTAAATTCCGTATAATCCCGCGCCGCCACTAATCGTCTGGGACACACCCGCGTAAACCGTGGTCGGAGTGTTCTCACAAATTGAAAGTTCAATTCTGCCGATACTCGAGCCGGTCGGCAATCCGCTCGCCAAGAGCGTCCACGTGACACCGCTGTTAGTGGATTTATAAATACCGTTGCTGGTTGTACCCCATGGGTAGCCGTTGGCGCAATAGAGCACGTTCGACGAATCGGGATGCATTTCCAAGTCTTTGACGTCGCCGGTATGATAGAGCGTCCACGACGTGCCGCCGTTGGTGGATTTATAGATACCGCCCACGGAACTGTTGCAGGCGGCATAAACAATCTGCGAGTTGTTCGGATCAACAATGACCTTGTTAATCGCCCTGTTTTGCGACTGGCTCCATGATAAGCCTGTCGCACTCCACGACGTGCCGCCGTTGGTCGACTTAAACACGCCCGCGCCGTAGACAGCGTCAACGTTAAACGAGCCTTCGCCCGTGCCGATGTAAACGATTTCGGGGTTGTTCGGATCAAGCGCGACCGCACCGACAGCCAAACTGGCGAGATTATCTGTCAGGGGAGACCAGGACGTGCCGCCGTTGGTCGTTTTCCATAGACCACCGGACGCGGAGCCGACGTAGATGATGTTCGTGTTCGTGGGGTGCCAGGCAATCGAAAGGATTCGGCCAGCGAGATTGCTGGGACCGATGTTTGTCCAGTTTTCGTCCAGCGAGCGATTGGGATCGCGCAGAGCCTCCCTCTGTTCGAGAGCCTGCATGCGCAGGGCCACCGGGTCGGCCTCGACGCCTGGGGTCAGCCTTTGACCGAAGAACCACGCGAAGCGGTTGTAGGGCTTCCATCCCATGCCCTTGCCGGGGCTGGAATCAGGGTCAAACACCGTCCGAAATGCCGCGTCTTCCTCTTGGAAGCGCATGGCTGCGTCAACCTGTTGGTCGGCAGCTTGCAACACGCTGTTTTGAAACAGAATGCTACTTGCAAATATGAATAACCCGAGCCACCTCGCGCTCGGGTATCTAAGGTGCTGATTTTTAATATGTTTTCTGCTGGTTGCCATGCTTAGCCCGTTGTCTGTTCACAAGACCTCGGATAGTGCTAAGTCAAACATTAGACCAGAATGCGAGAGGGTCTCTAACAATTGTGCGTTTTGCGTTTAAATTGCTATAGCACAATGACCCTTTTACCGGCAGAGAAATAAAAAAAGGGCTGTTTAGCCCTTTACATCCCCAAATTGTTGTGTTATCTTACGTCATACGGCGATCATGGGTCCCGCCGGTAATGTAAACAGCCGCTCACCTTGTGTGAGCGGCTGTTTCGTTTTTCGGCAGGCTTTGCCTGCTATAGCATGTTAAAACTTGCCGCAAGGCTCATTTTAGGAACAGCGCCTTCGTCGCCACGGTGTAGGCGCGGTCGCTAGCGCGCAAAAAGTAGAGACCGGTAGCGAGATTGGGCGGCGCGGAAAAACTAAGTGTGCCGCCGACTGTCCGGCCCGAGTGAAGCAGCGCGACCTCTCTTCCCAACAGGTCATACAACCGGACTTCAAAATCCGCGCCCGTGATTCCCGTCAGATCAATTCGAAACTCGCTGTTGAAGGGGTTGGGATATATCTTTGAAATATTCCATGTGGACGGTATAGTAGGTTCATCGAGTACAGTACTAGGGTATAAGGACGTATCAGGAATCTCGTCCGCGCTCTCTAACCACTCGTCGTAGATAGTCTCCGCGTCGGTTGTGTCTCCACGCCCATCGTGATGCTCAATCTCAACATATGGACCCGTTATGTCTCCCCACCAGTTACGCAGTGCATGACCAACGGAGCCAAACTCCCATGTGTCAAAAGCATGATCAATGTTGTCCACAAACGCGTTGTACTCGCAGATGCCTTCGCCTAATCCAATGGTCATTACCGCGCCGCCCGGCGGTGCAGTGAAGCCTAAATTGGAGTTCACTCCGAAATAGTTTCTGTGAACGCGAAACTCCGCGGGATCTCTGTTTCCACTGACAGAAATGCAGGAGAAGACGCCGCCGTCGTTGAACAGAAAAAAATTCCCCTCAACAACCCATGACACCCGAGGGTCTCTTAACGATAACAGCCCCGTTCCGTTGAAATTCTCGCCGGGACGCCGGTTATTCTCGAATCTGTTGTGGGTTATGACCGCGCGCTCCAAAGAGTCGAACTCCGAATCAACGAGAAAACCGAATGCTATTGCGTTGTTCACAATCCGGCATGAGTCGAGCACAAAAGTGCGCATTCCTGTGCCTGATCCTCCGCTTGTAAACTTGTTCAAGGTATTGTCCTCGAATAGACAGTTGACAATACACATCGAGTCCGACACGGACGAACGCGACAAGAGGATTATTGTAGACCTACCGTCCGTAGAGTTTCCCATGTTTCTGACTACGCAATAACTCAAGAATAGCTCCGAATCATCAATGATCATTTCGCTCTGGTGAGAAGAATTCGGCATGATGGCGGAACTTGAACTGAACGTGCTGTACTCCGCGCGCACAGTGCTGGCGTGGGCATAGAAGCATCGCCCTTGACCCGAAACATCGCAGCCGGCGATCAGTGACTCTTTGAGAACCAGATTGCTCGAGTCAATGAACATGGCGCCGCCGTAGCTTGCCGCGCAATTCTTAAAAACGCAGTTGCTCACTCGCGCCATTCGATTGCGTATACGGATGCCGCCGCCGTCGCTCCCGGCCGCATACGCTTCCTGGAGTGTCAGCCCAACAAGGTCAAGCTCGAAACTTACTCCGCCTGTCGCCTCCGTGTCGAAACAGCGTACGTTTGGATTCGAGACTCCCGGCCGTACGACACATCCGGCAATGAATGACTCGTTGGGCTCCAAGATGTATTCGCTCCCAACCGTAATATCCCGTGCAGGTATACTCAGCGGCGCTTCATAAAAGCCTGACCGAAAGATCACCGTGTCTCCGCTATTGGCGGCATCGAGGGCGCTTTGCGGATTCTGAAAGTGATCGGGCACGAACAGGATCGCGGCTGATACGGCTCTTCCCGCAACCACGGTAAGCATCCAGGCAAGCATCATGATACACCGCACCATGTCAACTCCCTGTACAATTTGGCGCACATGTATTTGTGGAAGGCGTAAAGAACTTTACACTCACAGAGCCCGCATCACAGGAAGTCTGATCGTTCTTGCACTTTCTGCACTCGATCTTGAATCTCAGCACGTGGCCAGCGTTTATCGGATCGGAAAAGATAAGTTCGCGCGCGCAGTCGCAATCCTCTCCGTCGTCATTAAGTTCAGCAATTAGCATCTCCCCGCCGCCAGATACGTCGTAGATCAAAGCATGTACTCTGTCGTCTCTGGGTGCGTCGTAGTAAATGTAAATGCTGGTTAGCGCGCAAGGTAAGGTGTCCTCGGCGACGGTGTAGTTTCCGTCACAACACACATCCGTTACCGTCTTACACCATGTACATTGCGCGAACAAGTTGCTGGGCGCCGCGAAGAGTGTTAGCGCGGCCAGTGAAAGTGCGAAAGCCGTTTTCCGTCCCATACTCAGACCTCCGTCAAAAGGTGTATGCCCCTCCGCAAACAGTATGCAGCCGGGCCACACCTTCAATATAATACTACCCCCCCCCCATTTGTCAAGAGGCGGACTCAAAATATCCAAAATTTCTCTGACCCGGCAAATGAAAATTTATCAATCCTTTACAAGTCTGCCAAAAAAGTCTGGACAAGTCACAAAGCGAGGAGAGCGCTTTCGTCACCAAATCGGATAGACAAAATACTTCACGGTGGAAACAGCAGGGAGTATTTGCGTGTCCGTGTAAGTCGTGCTGGTCGTCGTCGCGAGTATCGTTCCGGCGTGCGGCGGAGTTTGCTCATCCAATAAACGAACAATCCGGTAACCCGTCGCGCCCGGCAGCGCCAGCCATCTCAGCATAATGTTGTCCGTCCCGGCTTCCCGTCGAATGGTCACCTGCTCGATAGGTTCAGCTAAAGTCTCACCGAGGAAATCCGTCAAGAGCGTATCCATTGCCGCAGCCAGTGACGCAAACTCAGCGCGATAAGGCCGCATCGACAGATAGAGCGCGTCATACGGCGCACCCGCGCTGTCCGAACTCAACACTCCGTAAAAAGAGTTCTGCGATCCGGCCATGCGATAGAGCGGATAAACTTCCGGCGCGTCTCGCGGCACAAACTCGGGCACGAGCGACATCGCCAGTCCCGGCTGTTTCGAAAGCGTAGCAAGCGATGGATGCTCTGCCCACAGCGAATCATTCTCAACCCAGTCAATAGACGATCCAAAACTCTGCACACCCAGCCTCGCCCGCAGCGTCGGACTTAAATAGGCATTCAGCTCCTTGCCGATCAGCACGAGTTTTCCGCCCAAATCCAGATATGTTTCAAGCGACGGTTGTACAGACTGGAACACGGTCTCGTCTCCGCCGAAGCCGTTAAACACCCAAACCACCATTCCTGCTTGCCAAAGCTGATCTACTAATCCATTAAGCCCTTGGCCGACGGGAGTGTAACCCGGTGGACGAGTGCCGCTGAAGAGATCCCAAAATCTGAACTGACGACTGCCCTGCAGCACATGAAGATCATAAAGATCATAAATCGATTGGCCATAAGTGTTCCAGTCCACTCCATTCACAATCAGCATCGTGCCCGGATCAACTCCCGGCGGCGAAAAACCTATGGCGGTGTCAGAGGGAATGGATTCGCGGTTGTCGTCATGCTGGCTAACGATCCAATAGTGATAACTCGACAGCGGACTTTGTACGGTATCCACATAGACCGTCGTCGGCGCGGGAATGATTGCAATCGTATCCACCACGCCGCCGCTCGCCAATCTGCGGTAGAGCGTGTAGCTAAGTTCATTTTCGGCAGGTGAATCACTCCACGACACTTGAATCAATCCCGGTCCAGGCGCGGAAGTTGAAATCGTCGCAACTTTCGGGTAGTGATCCATCAAGTTGTCGAGCATGAAGCTCATGAACGCCCGCAACTCGGCGCGATCGGCGCGATAGGGCCGCGTACTCAAGTAACACAGGCTATACCAATCCGGCAAAGCAGGCCGCGACATCGCGCCCATCCACTGATAGTCCGAGTTGTTGTAGGTATACAGCAGCAGTGGACAACCGGAATCGTCAATCGAAAACGGCTCAAGATTCTGAATGTTCGTGTTTCCTTCGCGACCGATGTTGCCCAATCCCGGATATAGCGGCGTCAATTCATTCGTGGCCGTCACCTGTACCTGAAAGCCCCAGTGCACCGTGTGATAGAACGCGTTTTCAAACTGGTCGTCAATCCAATCACCCATCTCCTTGCCGATAACGACTAACTTCCCTCCGCCCTGCATATATTGCGACAGCACAGGTCCGAATTGACGGAATTTATGCCCGTCGTGATTATTCGGATTGTCCGGATCGAATCCGTTCAGCATCCAGAGCACGATCGGATGCTCAAAAATTTCTTCATCCAAACTGTCAATATCAAAGCCGATTGGAGTCACGTTGTTCGGATAACTCCCGGTCGTGAATAAATCCCAAAACTCAAACGGCACCCCCGCGCCAAGCAATGTTTCATCTTCATAAAAGCTGATCAACTCCTGTCCGTACGTCGCCCAGCGACAGCCATTGACAATCAACGGCAAACCGTTCGCATTCACGGTGGCACCGACTAAAGCAATCGCGGGATAAGATGGATTAGACCGGAATCCCCCGGGATTGATCGCGACGATTTTGTATTCATAGGTCTGACCTTGCACGACGTTGGAATCTGCAAAGCTTAGATTTGGATAAGGCGCAAACCCCACGGAATCAAATTCGCCTGCCGGATAATCACGCCGCAAAATAATGTGCGAATCGGTGCCGCGTTCCTGTTTGTCATGCCAACGCAGTAACACGCGGGCAGTATCGGGATCGGCAACTAAGAAACGCGGCTGCCCCGGATGATTCGTCATCCATTCGCCGCTGATGATGTAAAAATCACCCGCGTTGTTACGATTGTTAGTCGGGCCGTCACCGTGCATCACATTGGGAATCACGTCCCAATATCCGTCGCCGTTGAAATCGCCCGTCGTCGCCCAATAAGCAAGTAGATCCGATACGTCTGCGCCCTGAATCACCGGAGTGTACATCGTATCCGGCAAGTCCGCAAAATCAATCACAGGCGGTAGAAGCTCCGCTTGCCCCATGATGATGCGCACGGTTCCCGCCTTAAAAATTCCATACGGGCCCGCGTCATGCACACAACCACACATGATGTCAAAGAATCCGTCGCCGTTCAAATCGCCAAGCGGTGTCGAGTCTCCCAATAACCAATCAATACCGCCGCCATAAATGGCAGTCGTTGAATCCGGCAAACCATAGAGCACATCCACTTCCGACGGCCACACGTGTCTGCCGTAAAACAAATAGTTTCCACCCGCCCAAAAGAGATCATTGTTTCGTCCGTCCACACGGAACGCGCCGATCATCACGTCCTGAATCCCATCGCCGTTAATATCGGCGATCGTAATCTCTTCCCCTAAACAATCTCCACCGACCTCACCGCCGCCTTCAATACCATGCGCGCCCCAGATGATCGTGGAATTCTCAGGCATTCCAACAGCTAAATTAATCGTATCCGGCAGCGTCGCGGAGCCAAAAATAATATACGCTTCGCCAGCGGCATCACGGTTATTGTCCGGCCCGTCACCCGCACCGCCTGTTTCAAACGGATAGTCCACATCCGTGTCGCCCAATCTCGCCACCACTTGCGCGCCCGCGCCAATCACAAGATCGCAGTACGGATCGCCGTTCAAGTAACCCATCTCAGCCGTATTACCCATCTGATCGCCCGGGTCAATGCCGAAAATCACCGTCATCCGTTGTGCGCCGGGATTGGCTAAGTCAATCGTGTCACTGCGCGCCATCGGGCCATAGAGCAAATAGCACTCGCCTGTTTGATCGCTTGCGCCGTTGTTTAAGAATCCATTCGCGCGCGGCGCGCCAATCAGAATATCGTCGAATCCATCATTGTCCACGTCACCCGATGAAACCCAGATGCCTAATTTGTCATCTGCTTCCGCGCCTTTGATAAACGTAGTTTGCAAATCCGCCATGTCACTTGCCGAGGCCACGTCCTTAAAAGTCCCACGCAAATGTGTGCCGCCCCAGACGATGTAAACTTCGCCGCCGTTCACTCGCCCCGGTGTGTCGCTCCATGCTGCGCCGATGACCAAATCCTTGATGCCGTCGTCGTCCATGTCCGCCGCGCAGTGATTTGATCCGAGATAATCCCGTGCCGCGCGCCCCCAAATTGTAAAGAGATTTTCATACACGCCGTCGTAAAACTGAAAATCCACTTCTCCGCGAATCGTATCCACGCCGAACAGCACATGCAATTCTCCACAGGAAGAGCGGTTGTTGTTTTGGCCGTCACCCGTGATGGCTGACAGAATCGCGTCCATGCGCCCGTCACCGTCAATATCGGCTGCATAAACGGGAATACCCGTGTCGCCGTCTTCGGCGCTTGGGTTATACATCGTCATCTGTCCCTCTTGCGAGCGGTCGCCGGTCCACCAAAACTTAATGGGTGTAGCAAACACTTCCGCACAAAGGACGAAAAACAAGGAAAGTCGCAGCAAAGTCATCATTGGGGTCACCGTTGTCAAACTGAGGTTGTTAATCTTGTAATATACGGACATTTTGTTCGAAATCGAACTCTTTTCCGCACCTTTTGAATTTTGTCGCGACCACCCCGTTTCCGTTGCACTTCCCCCCCGTTATGCCTAAATTAAAGCACTATTTTGCATATTGCTGTCAAAAATCAGGAGTTTAAGATGCGCACATTGGGATGGCTGGCCGTCTTGGCATGTTTCGCATACTGCACGATCGCTTTTACCGCCCACAAGCGGGAAATCACCCTTGAGGATTATTTCACCCAAAGGTACATCTCCAGCTTGGCGCTGTCCCCCGATGGCAAGTGGGTCGCCTATACAGATATGAAGTGGGAGCCGCCTTCCGAAGAGCGCAATCACGATCTCTGGGTGGTGGACGTGGCCACAAAGAACGCAGAGCGGCTGACTTTCGACGCCGCCAATGAAGGCAGCGTCCAGTGGAGCAGCGATAGCCGTTGGATCTATTTCACGGCCAATTACAAACGCGGCGCGGATGCCGAAGTCCCGTACGACGGCAAGACTCAAATCTGGCGCATCTCCCGCTCCGGCGGAGAACCTATCCCCGTGACGAGACTAACAGACGGCATCAGCTCCTTCAAGCTGACGGCCAGCGGTGACGCGCTCTACTACTCTGTTTCCGCCGACGAATATGACGACGACGAGTGGAAAAGCCTGCGTAAAGAGCATAAAGACGTCGAATACGGTCACGGAAAATTCAGCAAGAGCGAGCTCCACAGGCTCGACTTGAAATCATGGCGGAGCGAAAAAATCTATGGCGAACCGCGCCACATCGAAGAGTACGCCATTAGCGACGATGAAAAGTCTATCGCGTTAATCACCGTTAAGACGGAACTCCTGATTCACAATGAAGGCAATTCAATTGCGCAAGTCCTTGACCGCGAATCGGGAGTCATCACGACTCTCGACGACGCTCTATGGAGAAAAAATGTCGCGTCTCCCTTCGGCTGGCTGGATGGTTTAAGTTGGTCCGCCGACGGCGGCAAGCTCTCCATTCGCTGCACGTGGGATGGTTATCCGCCGGAAATTTACGTCGCACATTTCGGTAACGAAACAGTATTAACAAAACTCACTCGCCCGAATGAAGTCCACCCCACCGCCGACGCCGTCATCAGTTGGCTCGGCAATTCCATCGTCTTTCCCGTAGAAGACCACGCGCGTCAACGCTTGCTGAAGATTGACAACATCTCAAAGAGCGGGCAAGGCGGCCACAAGATTTTGACTCCCGGCGACGTCGTCATAGATGGCTACAGTTTTTCCAAAGACGGAAAAACCTTGGCCGTAGAATGGGACACCGCGCGCTCGCCCGGAGAAATTTACGTCGGCACAAGCAGCGGCATGGGCTTCAAACAAGTCACGGACATGAATCCGCAGATGGCGGAATGGAAAATTCCGCAGATGGAAATTTTCACCTGGATTGCTCCCGACGGCACTCCGGTCGAAGGCATTCTCGAACTCCCGCCTGATTACGTCAAAGGTTCAGGCCCGTTACCCACATATGTATCACTGCACGGCGGCCCGACCTCGCAAGACGAATTCCGTTTTGAGTATTGGATCTACGGCAGAATTCTCTGGGCATCCAAAGGCTGGGCCTGTTTCTGCCCCAACTATCGCGGCTCCACCGGACACGGCGACAAGTTTATGACCGATTTGATTGGCCATGAAAACGACATCGAGGTCAAAGACATTCTCGCAGGCGTAGACGCATTGGTCGCCGCAGGAATTGCCGACTCAACCAAACTTGCCGTCGGTGGCTGGAGCAACGGCGGCTATCTGACCAATGCCGTCATTACTCACACGACAAGATTCAAAGCCGCATCAACAGGTGCGGGCGTGCTCGATATGATCACTCAATGGGGCATTGAAGATACTCCCGGCCATGTCGTGAATTTCATGGAAGGTCAGCCGTGGGAGACACAAGAGACTTGGGTGAAGTCTTCTCCCTCATGGAATTTGAATAAGATCACCACACCAACTTTAATTCACATCGGCGAAGGCGATGCTCGTGTCCCCGCCGCGCACAGCCGCATGTTGCACCGCGCACTAAAAGAATATGTGAAGGTCCCGACGGAGTTAGTCATCTATCCCGGTCAAGGTCACGGCCTAACGAAACACAGTTTTCGCAAAGCAAAATTAGATTGGGATATCGCCTGGATCAAGAAATACGTCTTAGGTGAAGAAGGCCCGCCCCCACCCCAACCCGCGCAATAGTTACCTCAATTAACCCTACTCATTTTAAAAGCCTATGCCAAACTATCCGATGCACATTGAAACATTTGAAAAATCACAATTTGACGGGTCATGTGAACTTTGTGAATTTTCATCCCCCCTTGACAAGGGGGGAGGGGATGTATTATATTGATCGTGGAGCCTTGTGGAACTACTCAGAGGCAAAACCAAAACGAAGGTGGAGTATGGGACGGAACATGACTTTCGGACTTTTGGTAACAGGACTGCTTATGCTGGCGGCGCCGGGCAATTTGATTGCGCAATGTTCGTGGTGTACAACCGTGACTGACGAGTGCTGTGACGGAAATTTTTCAAGTGTTGACTACACGCTTCCTTGCACTACGAATAAGATTTATGTTTACTATGATGCACCGGGAAATGACAGAGTTCATGTTTTGATTTACGATGTCTCTGGGGGAGGCGAAATATTTGTTGCGGAACGAGATATGGACGGTCAGGATTGTAATTGTGCCAAGTATCAAGTCTACGCTGGAACAGACATAAATTCGGGACATGTACTGCGATTCAAGATTGAGTGCCAAAAATGCAATGACGAAGATACGTCCTGCGAAACCGGGACAGCCAGCGTAAAGTTCTACACACCGTCAACAAACACTTGCGCTCCAAATTGCAACGGAAGTTAGTATGTTAAGCCACACTATCGTATTCGTTGTTACTGTTTCGCTCGTGATTGTTCAATCAGTTGAGTCTCATATCATCTACGTTCCTGATGACTTCAATGAAGCACAAGAGGCATTAAATATCAGTTTGTCCGGTGATACGGTAATCCTTCGGGCCGGGCGCTATACTGCTCCAATAATTATTCCGGCACATGAACTGACTGTAGGTAGTGAATTCATACTGACTCAAGACGAAAGTTTCATATCAAACTGTGTTGTTGCACCCGAGCCTAACCAACCAATGGTTCGCTGTATTGATACTGAGGCAGCAGGAAGAGTTACGTTAAATTTGATTGGAGTGACAATACAACAAGCCTTTATGTCGAGTGGGGATGGCGGAGGAATTAGGCTTAGAAATCGTAAAGCATTAATTAGCAATTGTGTGTTCAAGAATTGTGCTGCCATAAATGGTGGTACAATCTTTGCCGACAGTTCAAGTCTTTCATTGATCCGAACGTCAATGAGCGGGAGTGACGCGTTGGATCGCGGACGTTGTATTTATGCTCGCACCAGCAAAGTAGATGTTAATGACTGTGATTTGCATTCGAGTTCCGCTCTAATGCCAACAATGGGATGGCAAAGTGAGATAGAATTGGTCAATTCGCCGCTTCATGTTGTCTCCAGTCGATTGGAAAACCTTGGCAATGCAGCGGACAGGCGAACGACCATAGTTTCACTAAGTGCGAACTCTGTGTGTGACTCTGTGACTTTTTTCGGTTGCACGATTGCTGATAATTCGCTTGCCTATTTTGCCTATTCAGGAAACTCATCCCGTAGCGGAATGCGGACATTTATTCTCGATTCATGCTATGTATTAAACAACGCGCTCGCATTTGGTTTTTTTGCGGACTGGCAACTTGATTCCTTAAGTTGCGTGGTCATAACACGGAATTGGTTCGAAGACAATCATCGTCCCGGCCCAAACTACAACGGCGCGGGGCTATTCACTTTTAGCGCACCACAAGTGTCTGCGATTGTGGAAGAGAATCATTTTTTAGCAAATGACGGCGGGGGGTTTTCGTGTATCCTTGCAGAAGGCAACCGAGAACCAGCGATCTATCGTGTGCACCGAAATTATTTCAGCGGGAATTCTAATTTCGGATTCTCTTCGCCTCCCGGTGGCGCCGCATATCTCCTAAGTTTAAGTGCGGGGGTTCTTGAGTATAATTCATTCGACGGCAATATTGGACACTCCGTGGATACTGGTGAGTCAGGAACAGAAAGCTACGCGCTTCACAATTTCTGGGGTGACTCAACAGGGCCATATGTTGCCGAGGAACATCCTCAGGGATTGGGAGACACGACAGATACGGAGACGATTTATGACGAATGGCTTGAAGGCGAAGATGAGATTCCGGATACAACGTTGTTTCCGCTATCTTATAGCCTTGAAGACCGCAAAAGGATCATGGCCTCTTCATGGATAATAAGAAGTGTTTTTCCCAATCCATTCAACAGCACAATCTCCATTTCTCTCGATGTTCCACTCCATCAAGACATGACTATTATACTTTACGATCTCTTAGGTCGTGAAGTGGACGTGATTCATCGCGGCAGATTACAAAATACAGTACTCTCCTATTCAACTCCGCCCAATCTTTCAAGCGGAATCTATTTTGTCAGCGCAACATCGGCCACGCGCGCCGAAATGCGAAAAATTATTCTATTAAAATAAAGTCATAGGTATTGACAACAAAAAAGGCGACTCAATCGAGTCGCCTTTTTCAAGTCAAACGTTCTTAGTTCGCGGGCGGAGTCACGTTTTGATAGGTCACAGCCGTCGTAGATCCCGTGCCGTAATCATGATTCAAAACCAGCGTCTCGTCGTCAACGCTTAACGAGTGCGTCCAATCCCAGTTAAAATCAACGCTGACAGAATCGTCTCGCGTGGTGACATGGAACTGAATTGAATTGTCGTTAGCGGTCCAACTACCTTGGTACTTGGTTGTGTACAAATCGTCCAACGCGAGGAAATTCGCGTACTCATTCAGCTCAAAAAGACCTGTTGAATAGAATCTCAGGTCAACGCTGTCGCCAACCGCAGTTGGTTGATTTGAGTACCAGAATCCAGACAGTCTTTCTTCCATCGTCGGACCCTGCGGTTCCGGATCATCATCGTCCTTTGAACATCCGACGCCTACCAGCATCACGGATAAACCGAGTGCCAATAGAATAGCTTGCAGTTTCTTGCTCATATATTTCTTCCTTATTTTTTGATTCATCAACTTACAGCTTCGCGAGCTCGGCCACAGCCTTTGGATGCGCGGCTGTGTTCTTGTATTCCGCCTTGTTCACAAAGCTCTGCAAGGCCTTCTTTTTCATATCAGGATTTGCCAGAGTCAAGATGCGCTTCAACTCATTTTCCGCAGCCTTCTCGGCCATTTCAGCGGTGTCGTCTTTAGCCTTCTCAACTTGCTTTTTCGTATCGGCAACCTTCTTCTCGGCGTCCGTCAACTTCTTGTCAGCAACATTTGCCATCGAATCACTGAGCATCTGCTGTTGCATCAGCTTCGCCTGCATCGCGGCCGGAGTGTCACCGTACTTGGCAATCACTTCATCCAATTTGCCTTCAGCGAGCAGAGCTTCCGCTAACTTGTTCTTGGCTTCCTTGGCCATGCGATTGTCCGCATACATTTCAAGAATCGTGCTGTACTTGCCCTCGGCAAACAGTTTTTCGACGATCTTGTCTTTGGCCTGCTGAACCATCGTGGCAAGCTCCGGATTCTTTTCAAACTTCGCCACCAACTGTTCATACTGGCCGGCTTCCATCATTTGTTGCGCTTCTTTCATCGGCGAGGAGCATCCCATCAGAAACAGGGTTACTGCGCTCACCAGAAGCAGTGTAATCCATCCACGCTTCATGTTCACCTCCAAGGTGTGTTTGTGTATATAAAACAAAGAGTTAAAGTGTCAAAAAGAAAATCTGAGCTATAGTTGCACTTAACATAATCTATAACTTTTTTTCTCTAAAGTCAAGTCATATCAACGGCTTGAGTCCTCGCCATTGATGATTGAGTAGAGTAGCAAAGTCTCTTGACTTTGATTTTCTTTTCGTGTTATACTGATGCGTCGGTATCGGGAGCACCCCTCCCCGATCGTTCTTTCACCAATTTGATGGAGGCAACGATGCAGTTCGTACTTTTAGTCTCATTGATGTTGAGCACATTGGCGTTCGGGCAAATCGAATCGGATTGCTCCAATTCATGCTGGACTGCAACCGACGCCTCATGCTCGGAGCAGGGAAATTACGATGATTGGACAAGCGCACAAAGTATTACGTTTACACCTTCATGCACGGGCGTTTTCAAATTTGTCTGCAAGACAGATTGTGAAAACTGCTATGCTTGCGGATCATGCGCTCGCGTTATTCAAGTGAATACAGGTGCCGTGATCGGAAGATGCCGATCCACTTTGGACGGCAATGGGAGTTGCGAATGGCAATGCGAAGAATCAGCATACGATGAACTTCCAACTTTGACTCAAGGAACTCAATATCGGTTGGAAGTCATGCTGCAGAAATGTCCGACGGCTCGGTCTTGCACAAGTTGCGGTTCTTGTATGGCAAAAGCCCGCGTGTTTCACCCTGACGCAAACTGCACCGCGTGGTAGGCCATGCTCCCGCACATCCTAATACTATTCTTTGTCTCAGCAAGTATTGCCGAGACTTGGCGTGTTCCGGATGAATTGCCGACTATTCAGGCCGCGCTGGACAGTTGCGCGGACAGAGATACCATTAGGGTCGGTATCGGAGTTTATGCGGAGTCATTGATGATGCCTCCGCTTTTTGTATATCTGATTGGCGATTCGGCAACGTCAGAGGATTCATTGCTAAGACCCGTAATTGACCCTTCGACATTAGATAGCTCGACGGAACGAAGCTGTATGACTTTGCCTGAAGGCTCGTCAATAACTATCGAGAACTTTGTTTTCCGGAACGGTGAGCAAATGTATCCCCGCATTCATCCCGGTGGGATCGTCTACTTTACCTACGATAGCATCATCGTACGTGAGTGTTTGTTTGACTCGGTGTATCACGGAATTTTTTTTTGGCAGCGTAGATGCGCGACCACACTTCATGATTGATCACTGCGAGTTCGTGGACATGCGCTGGTCCTGCGGAAACTTGCGCGGCCCAGCACACATTCGGAATTGTTACATCCATGGTGAGTGCAGATCCGGATTTGGCGTCTTTGATTCGAGCATCGTCGAAAACTGTCACTTTACTGGAAACGTTGAAAATGGCTGGCTTGAAGCTTATCGACACAGCACGGTGATTCGGAACAACACCTTTGGACCCGGCAATCACGGTTCTTTTGCTTTGTACGACTATTCGCGCGGAGGAAACGATACTATTCAGTACAACATCTTTAACTGCACTAGCAGTGCTTACAAAATTGGCTTAACGTCACGACAAGGACTGCCGGTAGTATGTCAGTACAATGTGATCACGGACACCTCTGAAGATGCAAACCATGTTGCGAGCATGCTGTATGATGATACAATCGGGGAAGAGGGCATTCGGATTCAGTTTACGGAAAATACAGTCAGCGGAGGCGGGACCGTGCAGCGCGCGGCTAAAGGAATATATCTGCCTGACTTTGTCGCCGGAATCGAGATTCGCAATAATAGGTTTGAAAATATCAACGCAACAGGCGCAGTCATCATGGTGGACAGCAACGCGTATCATCATTTGATCAATGAGAATTACTTCTCGGACAACGACTACGCCATTCGCAATCGTTCAAGTTTTGAGTTGAATGCCGAGCGCAACTGGTTCGGGCATCCCTCCGGCCCGTTTCACGCGCTGCTGAATCCTGAAGCACTGGGAGACTCTGTCAACAGCGACAAGCCGATTGACTTTCATCCTTGGCTGACTGACACAACCCTTTGGTCAAGCGCAGACGAAGATGAAGTTCTTGCACCGTCTGAGTTGCTTTTGACAGCTTATCCCAATCCGACGAATTCCGCCGTAACTGCCACACTCGTCGTGCCTCACTCGCTCGACATCGATGTGAAACTGTGCAACGTGCTGGGTCGTGAGGTACGCCCGCTTTGGCAAGGACGCGTAAACGGGTCTAAAACGTGGGCCTTCAATTTCGAAAACGACGCCACGGGCATCTACTTCATCCGCGCACTTGACAATTCCGGAAAAACGCTCGTTTCGCATAAACTCATCCTGCTGAAGTAACGACTCAAAAACTTCAAAAGAAAACGGGCGGTCAATGGCCGCCAGTTTCTATTTGTTTTCCTCAACAGTTCCGTCGTGGACCCGAAGAATCCGCTGCATCGCCCTCGCGAGTTGCAGATTGTGTGTGGCGATGATGAGTGTTGTGTTATGCTCACGTGCAAGCGAGAGCAGCAACTCCTGCAGCATCTTCTCCGCTTCACCGTCAAGATTTCCTGTGGGTTCGTCGGCAATGACCACGGCGGGTGAGTTAATCAAGGCGCGCGCGACGGCAACTCGCTGACACTCCCCTCCCGACAATTCGCCGGGCCGATGATGCAGGCGGTGACCGAGGCCGACCCGTTCAAGCAAATTCTTTGCGCGCACTTCCGACTCTCCATTGGCCAATCGTGAAAGTAGCACGGGCATCAGCACGTTTTCCACCGCCGTGAATTCCGGCAACAGATGATGTGATTGAAACACAAATCCGATTTTGCGGCTGCGAAGCTGTGCCAATTCGTCGCTGGAGAGTTTTGAATACTCCTGCCCGTCACAAATAATCTCACCCGATGTCGCCCGATCCAACGCGCCCAGCAAATGCAGCAGCGTGCTCTTCCCCACTCCCGACGGCCCGACCAAAGCAACTTGCTCGCCCGCATGGATAGCAAGCGTCACGTCATGCAGCACCAGTACGCTCGTGGATCCGAGCGCGTATGATTTCGCAAGTTTGCTTGTGCTAAGAATGCTCATCCTGTTTTCCGTGCCGCTCCCGCATAAATGTACCCTTCCGTACGCGGTATGCCTTCCGCAAAAAAATTCTCAAGCGCGACAATCTCAAGCCCCGCCGCACTCACGCGCTCAGCGATTTGTTTATCCACCGTACAACCGTCAAAGACGTGTTTTGTCACCCTGCTCAATCGTCTCTGCCACTTCTGTATATTCGGTTCCGGCGCAAGCCCGTGCTCAAAGAAGACGAACTCTCCGTTTGGTTTCAACACGCGTTTCACTTCCGCAAGTGCTTGATCAAGATTACGAATACTGCATAGTGTCCACGTCGAAACCACGGTGTCAAATGCGTTGTCATCAAAGCCCAATTGTTGCGCGTCCATATCCAGCAGCGTGACGGAAAACACGTACTCGTGCATGGTCTTTACGGCAACTTTGCGCAATCCCGGATTCGGTTCAATTCCCGTGACAGAAGTGACCGCAGCCGGATAGTGCATCAAATTCAAACCAGAGCCAAAACCAATTTCCAACACACTGCCCCGCGCCCGTTCGACGGACTTCTTACGGTGACGTTCAAGTCGGTCGGCCTGCATCGCCTTATGACACAACGACGGCCACAGTTTCTCGCGCCAAATCCTCACGAATTGAACTTTATCTCAATCGTCATGTCGTTGCCGCACTTCTAAACTTCATGTCTTCCCGCCTCGGTGGTCCGAAAGATTGAGCCTTCGCTCCTATTGACGCCGCGCCCTTCTCTCTCCAAGCCACCTCGCCCGGCCAAACCGCTACGACAAGCTGCCCCAGTACCAATTTAACGCCGGAGACGTTGACCGTCGCCCCTGTCCCGGTCTGCGCACACGCGAACGAGCACAGCAGAAGCAATGAGATAACGCGTAACATCTTATCTCTTTTCCTTTAACACCTGACTGAACTTCGCGCGAATCTCTTCCACTCGGGCACGATTCACTCCCATATCTCCTCCGCCCAATCTCGCCGCCGAACGCATGTCAATCTTCTTGGTTGAATCGTTCAACGCGAACTCCGTATCATCTCGAAACCCGAACCAAAACGAGTGGAATTCGACGTGCACATAATCTACACGACTGACCAGCACGTGCGCGCGCGGCATGGTCTCGATCACGTCGCTTAGCACCTTATATGCCGTGGGCCGATCCACTCCCTCGAATGAAATCGGCTCAATCTTCTGGTAGTCTCTCGTTGCCTGTGTCGACACACAGTTCGGTTTGTCAGGACATCGCTTGAACTGACCGTAGAACAACCCAAGTTTGGGCGGCACAGGACTGAGCGACTTAATCGAAAGCCGCGTACCAATAGCCAGCGCCATAAACAACAGCGTCAGGAGAGCAAGCACAGTAAGTCGTCGGGATGTGGGAGTCATTGTAGAAAAGAGTTACGTACCAACAAGGAGAAGATACGTCATCTTGAATGAATATGCAAGAGGGTTACTTGCAGAATGCCGCTTATCAAGTTACACCGTCACTCTAAGCCACGAGCCCTTATAAAACATCCAGACTGCAATGAATCCGCCGAGCGTGTGAGCCACGGACGAGCCCGCAATCATCCCGACCGGACCCCAGCCAAGCACAATTCCGAAAATGAACATAAACGGCACCATCAACAGCCACGAGTGCGCGATACTCAAGAGCATCATCGGTCGGTTGTGGCCCGCTCCTTCAAACACCGTTTCCGCTCCGATGTGAATTCCCGCAAACGGAATCGAGACGGCCATCACACGCAACAGCGTCGGCCCGATGTCACCCACGTCGGCCACCTCGAAAAACGCATGAATAATCCAGTCGGCAAAGAAGAACACGAATGCCGCGTACCCAAGCATCACAGAGCCCGCGACGCGAATCGAGTGTACTCCGGCGATCCAGGACTTGACAAGGTCTTTCGCACCCAAAAACTGTGCGATCAAAGACGACGTGCCCAGCGCAAATCCGACCATGGACATAATCCCGAAGTGCAAGACTTTGTGCGCCGCGCCAAAAATTGCCACTACGTCCGTACCGTAACTCGCGACCAAGCGCACACCAATCGTCATCGCAATCGAAAAACTTAAGATGTTAATCCCGACCGGCCAGCCGATCTTCCAGATCATCACGAACTCTTTCATCTTCGGCCACGGCGACTCAAACCAATTTATTCGCACCGGAGAGATTTTCGTTCGCAAGAGCAACACTCCCACTACGAACACCAGGAAAAACGAAAACACCGTGGCAATTGCCGCTCCCCGAATTCCCATCGCCGGAATTGGCCCCCAACCGAAAATTAGAATAGGATCCAAAATCATGTTCGTGCCCGCGCACAAAACCTGCATCCACCAGGCAATTTTTGGCATGCCAATCGAACGGAACGCCGAATAAACCGAGTACGTACACGCCACGATTCCCGCAAATGCAAGCATCCACCCGCCATACGTATAGCACATCGCTTCGACAGCAGGCTCTACTCCCATCAGCGGAATGATCCACGGCAAAAACGCCCACGTCGTCAAGCCAATGATCGTGCCGCCCACAAATTTCATCGAGAACACAGCACGAATTGCCATCTCGCATCGCTTATATTCATTTTCTCCAAATCTGCGCGCGATCACTGCGTTCGAGCCCACGCCCGCGACGATGTTGTAAGTCATAATCATCCAATAGATGGTCATGAACACGGTCACAGCAGCGACAGGTTCGGTGCCAATTTTAGCCAGCCAGAAAAGGTCTACCATTTCGTTGAAGGATGCGACCATGAAGCCGCCCATGGAGGGAATACCGTAAGCAATCACCTCTCGCAAAATAGAGCGGCTCTTTTCTTTCGAAACATGCGCGGCCTCCGCCACCTCACGCGGTAACGACATCACACTCGAAAGTTTGTCAGAAGGAATTATCGGTAACATATTTACAGAATCTAAAATAGAAGAGAGAATTGATTCGCCGGGCGCGGCCTGCGCTCGAACGCAGTGAGCTGTTGGTCACTTTTCAAGTAACCGCGCCAACGACAACCAGACCAGCGACTCGCTGGCTAAAGCTGCTCGTCCACCAGCCAATGTCCTCTGCGGAAGATGAGATAAAAGATGAGACTCCCCAGCGCGTGCCCGAACGCATAGCCGGCAAGCATCCCGTAGGGACCCCAGCCGAGCCATTGCCCGCAGAAATACATCGAGGTCACAACCATCCCCCAGTCCATAATAATCCCGAACACCATCGGTGGCATGTTTTGGCCCGCGCCGTTGTACGAGTTTGTCATCATTTCCAGAATTGCTCGAAACGGCAGAGCCAGCACCATGAGTCTTAAATACCATTTTCCCTGTTCAAGAGCTTCAGGTTCCGAAAAAAACATCTTTACCAATGGCTCGCTGAACACCCAAATGAGCACGATGAACGAGGTCATGCAGATCGCGACGAGCTTGATCGCCACTCGTGCGGTGTGCCAGGCGTTTTCCCGTTGCCGCGCTCCGAGATACTGCCCGACCAACGCTCCGGTACCAAGTCCAAACCCGACGTTAACCATATGACCAAATCGCAGAACTCTTTGTGCCATGCCAAAGAGCGCGACAACGAGGGTTCCAAAGTGAGCGAACAAACCGACAATCGCCGAGTTCATCAGCGCGAAACTGAGTGCGGAAAATCCGCTTGGAAATCCAATCTTGAAAATCTGTTTCATTTCGGGCAATGGCAATTGCTTGAGGCTCCATTTTACGACCACCGGAGACGTGCTCCGGGAAAGCATAAATGCGCCCAACAGCGCGACCGTAATGAACCCCAATGAGTTAGAAATCGCGGCACCAACAATCTCAAGCCTCGGAAACGGCCCGATCCCAAAAATCAGCAGCGGATCGAGAATCATGTTCAAAGCAACACCGGCAACCGAGATCCACATCCCCGCCTCCGGTCTGCCGATGCCTCTGAATGCAGTATAGACAGAGAAACTTACCATTGCGAATCCGAAAGTCAAGCAATTTAGGATTCCGTACTGATAAGCTAGGAGAGCAACATCAGGCTCCGCCCCATAGAGGGTCATCGCCCACGGCAAAATCGCTACGGCCACCAACCCTAAGAGTGTTCCAAACAAGAACTTAAGGTAAAATGTTGCGCGAATCGCGCGAGCTGTGGGCTCGCCTCCTCCCTGTCCGTAGCGGCGGCTGATCATGGCTACGCTGCCCGAGCCGATGATATGGTTTGGAAAAGTCATTACCCACGAAAATGCGGCAAATACCGTAACCGCGGCCACCGGTGCGGCTCCGATCTTGGCCAGCCAGAAGATGTTCACGGCCTCGTACAAGTTCAGCAACATGAAGCTTGCCATTGAAGGCAAACCCATATCAACAACGCGCCGCCGCATCAACTTCTCCAACCCGGGAGGTGGACTGGAGAATTCTTTTGCCGGGCCATCATCCGAAGTGAGCCGTTTTATCGGTCTTTTTAGGGAAGATTCAAGAGTTGAAAACATAGGAAAAATGAAACAAAAAGCCCATCGAATAATTTTCGATGGGCTTGATTATACTAAACTTAGAGAGGTCTCAGAGTAGGCACAAACTCCCATCGAATGGCTGCACCGGCTGATCAGCGGCATTCTTGAAGAACGCGACGAAGCCTGCTACAGCGGATTGGTTCATGATGAAAGCCGGGAACATTGAAACTTACTTTTGGGGTTTTACATGTGTGCTTGGCCTAATAATACTAAACGCTGTTCAGGTTGTCAAGAGGTCTCAACAATTTTATTGTAGGGTCAATAATGCCGATAACAAAGGGATGAGGGTATGGATTGTGTCGAAGCAGGGTTTCCCTGATCTTCCGTGAGCTTCCGGACGCTTTCCCCTTGCAACTCTGACAGCTTTTTGATAAGTTGAGTAATCTTTGGGTCTTCAATTAGTTATGGAGGTGCTTAGCGGCACTTGTTGGGATTGATTTAGCGCCGATAGGCATAACCCCGGGGGCAAGGCAATGGCTTGCAAGGATGTGTTGATCCTTCATCGAAAAGACCCGGAACTCCATAAAGTAATACTCATTGGACGGAGCTTGAAGACCCCGAAAGGAGTCCTATTTCTATTTTTAGCCTGCTTCTTCGCCTGCGGAATGTCCGCACGCGCAGAGGTAGGCTTTTCATTGTCTCTAACGACGCACTCCACTGCCTACTCCTTGATCAGGCCGCATACCCGCGGTATCAGCATCTTCGGCTCGCAGGCCATCCTGCCCATATCCGCACAAAATCGGACAGAAGCTGCGACCTTCGACTCGCTCTTCACAACCGCAAGTCTCTCGCTGACCTCCAGTGAAACCAATTTGGTCACTCCGCTGCCGATGACGTATGAGGAGTACCGGGACTTACGCTTTGCCCACGACTTGCATAAAGAGTTTGTGGATCAAACCGTGCGCGGCTTTAAAGCGGCGGCGGAAGCGCGCTCCGGTCAGGGTATCGCAATTGACGTCCCGTTCCGCATCAAGTCTAAAACATTCCGTAGAATTTTCGGCGGCGACAACATTGGCTTGCGGGTACAAGGATCCATCACCATAGACGGAAAGTACCGCCGGCAGAAGTTCGACGAGATTCAGGTCGCCAATCAGCGCAACACGAATAACAATTTCAATATTGACATGACGCAGCGCTTCACCATCGCCGGAAAGATCGGCGAGAAGGTGCAAGTGGACGTCAATCAGGACTCCGAGCGGCTCTTCGAGTTTGAAAATTCGCTGAAATTGACCTATACAGGCGACGAGGACGAAATTATTCAAAAAGTCGAAGCTGGCAACGTCTCGCTGAGTTTGGGAACAAGACTCGCCACCTTCCACGGCCAGAACAAAGGATTGTTCGGCTTGAAAACAGAAGCGAAAGTCGGCGCACTGAAGATCACCGGTATTGCCTCGCTCGAGCGCGGACAAAAGAACAAACAAAAGCCCAACGAGAGCGCGCGCCGTGCCACATGGTCCGAAAATGACTTTCTGCAGAACGTCTATTTCTGGATTACGAACACTGCATTTGATAATCGAGTGGTCGGAGATGACACGCTGTCGGTTAGCAACTACCGGGAAAGCTATCGCAGATTAATCAACCGTCAGCACGTGGCGCCGCCCATAACGCTTTCAGAAATCGAAGTGTGGGTAAGCACGACTGAGAGCGGTTCGCAGCAAGGCGTGCAAACCAGTGATGGCTTTGCTGTAGCCCTGCAAAATATTGACCGGCTGAGTCTTCCTGAGTCTGAGATTGAAAGCGGTCAACAGGAAGTGAGCGGCACCTTTCGCAGGCTGACTCCGCAAACGGACTACGAATTTGACAACGTGCTTGGGTACATCAGGCTTCGCACCCCGCTCCAAGCCAATACGGCGCTGGCATGCGCGTTCCGGACATCGCAGGGCGACGAGTTTGGCACAATGACGGCAGGCATCGACGGCATTCGCTTGATTCTGTTGAAACCCAAGGTTGCCGCGCCGACAGACTCAACGTGGAATCTGATGTTTCGCCATGTCTATTCAATTCAAACCGCGAACGTGGATCCGGAAAACTTCGCCATGCAGATCATTCGTGGTGAAGACGTCGGCGCACAACCCGAAGAAGGACCTGATCCCGGTCAATCCTACCTCACTTTTTTCCAATTTGACATGACCGGTGCCAACGGTAACGGTGGCCCGGACGGTAAAGTTGATAACCTTCCTGAGATCTTCCGGCCTACACTTGGAGAGATTCACTTTCTCGACTTAACCCCGTTCAATCCCAGCGGCATCATTAACGGGAACACGGGAGTGGTGGAAATCCCTTGGGACTTGGCGTCCCGTGAAACCTCTATCGACTCCGGCGGCTTCTTGGACTCTACGCTCTACACTCAGGTGCCCACGCAGATCCAGCAGGGCGGCAGAAAATGGCGCTTTGTGACTGAGTATCAAGGCTCCACCTCGCAGTTTGATTTGGGTCCGTTAGTGCTGGAAGGCTCCGAAGAGGTCACTCTAAACGGTCAGCGTTTAACGCGCGGATCGGATTACACGATTGATTATCTTAGCGGTCAGCTAAAAATTCTGAATGAAGCCGCCAAAGCACCGAACGCGGACTTGGAAATCGCTTATGAGTCCGGTCAGGTTTTTCAGCTTGACCGCAAGACCTTGCTCGGCGCCCGTGCGGAATATGAGTTATGGCAGGATTCCTATATCGGCGGTATGGTACTGCACCTGAATGAGAAATCGCTCGACCGCCGAGTCCGCATCGGCAGCGAACCCATTCGCAATACGCTCTATGACCTAAACACGCAGCTAAAATTCCGCCCGAACTTCCTGACGGCAATCGCCGATCGTTTGCCGCTGGTGCGTACAAACGTTGGTTCTGAATTCGTGGTTGACGGCGAAGTCGCGAAAGTTTTCCCGAACCCGAACTCGCTCACCAATGACGCGACAGGCGATCATAACGGCGTCGCGTTCATTGATGACTTCGAGGCCTCTCGCCGGAGTATTCCGCTGGGCATGCTTAGAAAGAACTGGACGAAGTCGTCCATACCGACAGACCCGGATATTGATTCGCTGCGGGGACGCTTCCGCTGGTGGAATCCGTTTGGCGACGAGCAGGTGCGGGTGCAGGAAGTCTTCCCCGAGCGCGAAGTAAACTCACAAGTCGCGGACAGACTGCAGTCGCTTGTGCTGGACTTTGAGCCGGACACAAGCACGGGCAACCCCGAAGAGAGTTGGGGCGGCGTGATGCGCTATTTGGGCGCGGGCTATGAAGATCAATCGCGTGCGCAGTTTCTTGAGTTCTGGATCGAATTGCCCAGTCCCGGTCGCATACAACCGAACGGAAAACTAATCGTGGACCTTGGCTCGATCTCCGAAGACGCGCTGCCGAACGATTCAATGAACACCGAAGATCGTCCCGAACCTGGCGAAATCGTAAGCTCTCCCAGACGTGAATATGGCAACGGTGTGCTATCACGCGACGAAGACACGGGTATAGACGGCGTCGCCGGTGTGGATCCTGCGGATATGGCTTATTGGAATGGCCCGACCCGGCCGCCGATACCGTCTTGGGACGATTGGGAATACTCAGTGGGTTCCTCCAACTACGCGAAAATCAACGGAACAGAAAACAGTCTGAACGGTGACGAGTCTTCCAATATTCCGGATAGCGAGGACCTGAACGGCAATAACTCGCTCGATCAAGCCAACGCTTATTTCAGTTACACGATTGAACTCAACTACAACAACGAGTACATCGTCGGCGGCCAGGGCAACTGGCGGCTGTTCCGAATTCCCTTTGATACGGATGATCCGCGAGTCTTGCGCGTGGTCGGCAGTCCGACATTGACAAACGTTCAGTTCGCCCGAATGTATATGACGGGCATGGCGCAGCAGACGAGAATCCAGATTGTGCAAAACGACATCGTCACGAACGAGTGGCTGCCGGAATATGTGGACGCGGACTCGACGGATTTCGTTTCGGTCGCGGTCATCAACAATCACGAGAACCCTGAGTACTACAGCCCGCCCGGTGTCGCGGGCGAGATTGATCCGATCACGAATCTGCGTCAGCGCGAGCAGAGTCTCGTCCTGAAAATCAACGACTTGAACGGCAACCCGAACAGCCTGAACAATCAGTTTTTTGTGGCCAAGAATCTTTTTCAGCAGCTCAATATGATTGAGTACAAACGGCTGAAGATGTTCGTGCACGGCGGAGGCGGGGACGAGGCGTCGTTCAGGGATGATAAGTATCAGTTGATTTTGAGAATCGGCACGTCGTTTTCCAACACCGAGCAAAACTACTACGACATCGTCAAGACGATTTACAAAGGCTGGGACGTGCGCAACCAGATTGACGTCGCGATGAACGATCTGTCCATTCTGAGCGCGTGGCGGCAGGATTCCACCCGGGCGGATTTTGACACGCAGCGCGCGACAACCTACGGAAAATTTGTCGTACCCATTGACACCGTTCTGTTTCCCGGTGACAGCTTAATCATCAATGGCCGTCCCTCCCTGCAAAACGTCGGTTTCATTGCGTTGGGTGTCCGCGCAACCGGGAAGTATTTCAACAATCGTGATGACGAGATATGGGTGGACGAACTGCGTGTGTCCGATATTTATAAGGATCCCGGCACGGCGGGCGAAGTGTCCATGAGTTTGAAGATTGCTGATCTTTTGACGGCCTCAGGATCGTTCACTCAGCGTGACGCGGACTTCCACAATATCAATACCCGCACCGGCGATCAGCGCACGTCGGAGACGATCCGCGGTTCGTTGAGTATGCAGCTTCAAAAGTTTGGGCTGGAACAATACGGTTTCTCACTTCCGGTCAGCGTGAATCGCACCGAAACCGAAGAGGTTCCCAAATATGTTCCGAATACCGACGCGCGCGTCAATCAAGCAAATCCGGATTCGACGGTTATCACGGTGCAGAAGACCACGACGTTCACCGCAAGTTACTCAAAGACCGGCGGCTCGCCGAATCCGCTGGTACGTTGGACGGCTGAGAAACTGCGGTTAGGCTGGGATCGCTCCGAGTCCGTGCGCAAAGACCATTTGACACTGAATCAAGTTCAGAAGACAACCAACGCTCGTGCTGAATATACGGTACCGACAGCTCGCGGTCGCGGCATTGCGCCCATTTGGTATTTAGAGGGCGTGCCGCTGCTGACTCAACTCGGCAACCCTCATCTCTTTTATAAGCCGCGTGCGATGTCGGGAAGTTTGTCGGGACGCCGTACGCAGTCCGTCCGCAAAACTCGCGCAGGCTTGGTTTCAGAGTCGCCCGATTTCATCGCCACGGGAACCGGGAGTATCGCCTTTGACATCACCGAAACACTCGGCACAGGGATGACGCAAGCCTACTCGTGGTCGCAGATTGACACGGTGCAGCGTGACACGACGGGCGACGGCAACATTGACGCCGTGTTCAACAGCGCGCGGCAATGGAAAGACATCGTGAATCTGAATCGCCGCGACCTGAACTCGGAAACATGGGGCTGGAACAACACCTACTCACCGAGACTGGCGAGTTGGTTCGCGCCGAATTTCAATTACACTTCGACCTATTCGTGGGCAAGAAACCGTTTCGGTCAGAACTTCAATCAACCGTCGCGGTCAGAAACACAAAACGTCGCCAATAGCGCGAACATCGGCGGCGACGTGTCGCTCGATTTGAAAAGCATTTTGGGTGGCGGCGGCGGCGGACGACAGCGCGGACAAAGAAGAGAGCAACCGCAGGCGCCTGCGCGCAGGCCCGTGTCAGGGGATGGCGCCGATTCGTCCGCAGTGGATACCACACATCAAGTCGTTGAGCGCCAGCCGGGCGTGTCCCCATTGAAGATTCTCGGCAAATCGCTCATTCCGTTTAAGAAAACGCTTTCAATGTTGGACCCGTTGCAATTGAGCTACGACAACTCGAAATCTCATGCGCAAACAAATATCACCCAGCCCGGTTGGTGGAAATATCGCCTCGGATTGTCACAGGATCCGAACCCTGACTTCGTCTACAGCGCGCCTGAAGACGGCGGTTCGCAGGTTATCAGCACAGCCTCAAACACGGAATCGAATGACTATTCCGCGCGTTCGGGGCTCAGACTTTCCCGCGACATTCGCACGACCTTCGCATGGAATTTGCGTGAGACTGAGAGTTACAGCACGACCAACACCGGCAGCACGGATCAAACGTTCTTCTGGATTGCCGATGACAATGGCCTCCTGACCGAGATTCCCTTCGCAGACGTGACATTTGATTGGGGCGGCCTCGAACGGCTGTCTTTCCTGTCGAAGGTCGCGCGCACGGTCTCGCTCAACTCCGGGTTGTCAACTCGTCAAAGGGAGGATTGGCAAACATCGCGGAGTAGAGTCACGAATCGCACCTATACGCGTCAGTGGAATCCGCTCGCGGGTATCAGCATCTCGTGGCTGAACAGCATTGACACTCAGCTCCGCATCAATGCGGCTAATTCATTTACTCATGCGGTCGTCGGCGATCTGAAACAGCGCAGCACAACGCGTGGCGCGACGGGCACGGTTGGTTACACGATGCGCACGGGATTCCGGTTGCCAATCTTGTGGTTTGGCGCGATGCGCTTGGAGAATTCGACGACGTTCTCGCTCAATCTCGACTACTCAACGAACGTGCAGGAGCGCACGCAATCCGCAGGCGCCAATAACTGGTCCACTAATCGCGATGAAATCTCTTGGTCAGTTCAACCTCGCGTGAACTACACGTTCTCAAGCACCGTCACCGGCGGCGCGCAAATTCAATATCAGCAGATTAAAGATAAGATCACGGACAAGGGTTCGACGCTCTTCGAGTTCGGCATTAATGTCAACATCGCGATTCGCGGATAATGCTAAAATATTTTCTTGCATTCCTAATGGCCACAGCAGCTGCGCAAGCCTTCGATCAGGATCGCGCCTTTACGATGTTGAAAGCTCAAGTGGCGTTTGGCCCGCGTGTGCCGAACTCTCCCGCCGCGGATTCCTGTCGAGAGTTTCTGTTGCGTGAACTGAATTTTTGGTGCGACACAGCGTGGGTACAGCCATTCACGTTTAACAGCGCGGATCGCGGCACCAAGTTGAATCTGTATAACATCGTCGGTCAATTCAATCCCAAGTCGAAAGACCGCGTGATGCTCTGCGGTCACTGGGATTCGAGGCCGTATGCCAATAACGATCCAGACCCCGCGAACCATAACAAACCGATTCCAGCCGCCAACGACGGCGCCGGGCAAATCGGGATCTTGCTTGAGATTGCCCGCCAGCTTTCCTTGAAGCCCGTCAATTTCGGGGTCGATATTGTTTTCTTCGACGGCGAAGACTACGGGCGCGAAGGGGTGATTGAAGAGTATCTGATTGGTTCAAGACATTTTGCGAACACTCAGCCCGTGCCCATCCCACACTATGGTATCCTGCTTGATTTGATTTCCGAAAAAGACTTGCGCATTCCTTACGAAATGCATTCCTTTACCTATGCGAAGTCTGTCCTGATGAAAGTCTTCGATGCCGCCGAGCGTGTCAAAGCCATGTCCTTCGTGCGTGAACTGGGAGCAACGGTCATGGACGATCATATTCCGTTCTTGGAGAAAGGCGTGCCGGTGATTAACCTGATTGATTTTGACTACAAATACTGGCACACGATGGAAGACACACCTGACAAGTGTTCTCCTTTCAGCATGGGAGAAGTGGGCCGCACTGTAATGGAAGTCCTTTATTCCGAGAAATTTGAATGATCCGCGCCGCAGCCATTGACGTCGGAACAAACACGACCCTCGCGCTCTTTGCCGAGGGCGACGGCGAGACCTTGCGCACAATTAAAGATTCATTGACTCCCAATCGCCTTGGCGAATCACTGAATGAAGACGGTACAATTCCGCAGGATGTCATCGCGGTTAATATAGATTTGCTGCATGAGTTGGTGCGCGAGTTTCGCTCCAAAGGCGCGTCCGACGTCGTCGCCTGCTCCACGGCGGTGCTGCGTACGGCGAAGAACCGCGAAGAGTTTCAGCGCGCCGTCCACGACGTAGTCGGCATAGAGTTGAAAATTCTTTCCGGCACACAGGAAGCCGCCTTGACCTACGCAGGCGCCGTCTCGTCCATGGAGTTATTGCCGCACGAGCGCGTGAACGTGATTGACTTAGGCGGCGGATCGACAGAAGTCATCAGCGGTCAAGGCAATTCACCCGGTCAAAGCGTCAGCTTGGAAGCAGGCGCGGTGGTCTTGACCAAGCGTTATTTCAAACAAGGCGAGCCAGCGACGCCCGAAGAAATCGCACGCATGCGTCAAGACGTTCGCAAGGTGCAGGGCAATCTCTTTTCACCCGAAGTGCATGAAGGCGTGCCGTGGGTACTCGTGGGCGGAACGGCAGTCACGCTGGCAATGCTGAAGCTGAATTTGCCGCGCTACTCGCCTGAGAAGATCGCAGGAGTCGAGTTGACGCCCGAAGATTTAGACACCATGATTGGCCGTTTCGCAGGTCGTCATCCGGAAGAGTTGCAAGCTCTGCCCGCGATGCCGCCGGGACGCGGAAAATTTATTCTCGCGGGTTCGCTCTTACTACGCGAGTTGTTTGACGTACTGCAAATTCAATCGGGAAAAGTAACCGAGCGCGGATTGCGTCACGGATTATGGCTGGCTCACTTTGGTAGGCAGGAGGTTTAACGATGCTGCGAATGGCTTGCATAACGCTGATTGCTCTAGTCGTTTTCGGATGTGATTCCGACGATCCCAAACCGAATGATCCGACGCCGACAATGCACATCGTGAACGCGCCCGAGTTCTTGCTTTGCGAATTGGATTCAATGTATCTTTATCGCGTGCGTATCGAAAACCTCAACGACGTTGAATTCGTAACATGCACAATCACCAGACCGAATGGTACTGGCGGATTGTCCATCGAGCTCTACGATGACGGCAATTCGAGCACGCACACAGGCCCGGCTTTCGCCTCGGCAACATCATTGGACGCCGCGCCCAACAACGGCACCTTCACCCGCGGCGTCCGCAGTGATTTGCTTTGCTTGGAAGGCGAGGGCAACTATCAATTCCATTTCGTGACCATGGGCGGCTCGCAAACGCTCGACTTGCCGAATCTCGAAGTTCAAGTGCGCAGCTTGGACGAATGCATTTTCGGCAACGTGATTCCGATAACAACACTTCCTGCTTGTTTCGATTCACAAGATATCACTATCACGGTCACTCCTCAAGAAGAGTTTGCGATTGACTCGGTGCGTGTACTCTGGACATCAGGTGATTCACAATTCTGGACGACACAGTTTACATCAGGAGTAAATAATCAATGGTCGTTCACGCTTGAGCCGTCTCTCTTCGCCTGCACGCCAACAGGATCAAACTACACCATGCGATACGAAGCCTTCACCCGTTTCGGTCTGAACTGCGCGATCAACGTGTCGGAAAACATTTCATTCACGAACTCCATGCCCGTGCTCTCCAATTCGCAATTGCCAGACACGATGTACAGACCGGTTGCCGTGGGAGACAGCATCGTCCATGAGATGTTCATTGATTACGATGACTGCGAGCTTGCCGGTGTACCACAGACCGTCCCTGTAAAATTCGATGTGCGCCGCGAGGATCTTGAGCTATGGGACGTCCGTGCTTTCTTCTTCTTGCGAGACGACGGCGTTCCTCCTGACTTGATGGCGGGAGACGGAATTGCCAGTTCATACCTGAACACGACGAACAACGGACGACTCGATGATCTCTACTATTTCCGTTTCTATTCAATCGAATGCTCGTCAGGCGACACGACAGACTACTTGCTGGACAGCACCCGAATAATTCAAACAGTTGACGAGGGTGGACCGTTTGTAATAGTCCCGTCCGACGACTTAGGCATATCAAGTTTCAAATAGACTCTTAACCGACCTACTGCGGAGGTCCGGCCATGAGATGGGTTTTAGTAGTTGCCTTTGCGGCATTCGTGTTTTTCGGCTGCGAAGACGAAGAATCAGCGGACACTACGCAGATAGTACTGATGGAAGCGCCGACGCGCTTGCCCTTTGTCGAAGATCGCTATCGTCCCCAAGCATTTGAAACCACAGCCGTCCGCTTCATCACCAAGCTGGTACCAGCGGTGACGGAGATTGATACAATTGTCTGTAATGTATACGATTTCCTAGGCGGAAAAGTGGACAGCTTTCTGCTTCTTGACGACGGCGGTTTGATCGAGCATTGGGAAAATACTCCCTGCGAATCTGCGCTGACCGGAGATTCCATAGCTGGTGACGGTCTGTTTACGAGAAGCATTCACGCGGAGGTGTTCTCAGTGAACTATTTGGATGCCGAGTACACGTTCGTTTTCCGCGCGTCACATCACTCTTTTTCTGTCCGGGGAGCCGTTCACTCGGCTGAAACGTGGGCTCCGCAGTTTGAGTTGGTGAGTCTGCAAATCACACCGGAGTTCATTCCTCCTTGTGAAGACTCTATGGTCGTCGCGCTGCACGTTCGTCGCGACAGCACCGACTACATTGAAGGAGTCGCAGTCGGTTTCCCCGGACACCAGAACCAGCTCTATCGAACTTTGGCTGATTTCACGGCGCTGTCCGGAGACAGTATCTGGCGCGCCGCCGTCGCCCATAATAACCACAGCTGGGCGGACTTGCTCATCGGCGGCCTCGTGATCGGAATTTCCGGCAGACTTGGGCGATATGAAACAATGCCGATCTCTCAGTTTTATTCGACACCAAGTCCCGCTATTGATCTCAGTCATACTGCAGATACCTTTCGAGTGAGCGCAGTTTCAGTTCCTGAAACACTTATGGTTAAAGTCGGCCTGTCACTTTGCCCCGGCCGTGTGCCGGATCGAGTAGCAGCAGAGGCAAGGAGCTTAAACGTGCCTACTAATTGGACTTCAACGTTACGTATTGGTGACGATCTCAACGATTGCGGACGTGATGGCGATGAAATCGCGGGAGACGGAATTCACACGATGTCTGTTATCGTTATCGCGAACGAACTTGCGCAAGCCTTTACATCCACTTTGCGGGTTCGTGCCGGCGCGACTGCCCATCCTTTCCCCTGCCAAAACGCGGAATTTGTGGGTGCGACCGATGCTGAGAAGTTGATTACCTTTCTTCCCCCACAGTAGAGTTCATCCCGGAGGCCCAATGCCTTTCTTAATCATACTACTCCTTGCCACGAGCGCCTTCGCGCAATTCGCTCCGCACTCCTTCCAAGTGAGCACGGATCCGCGCACGCGCGCCTTGGATGCAGACCCGGAGCCTCGGCTCGGCTCAAATGTCATTATTGATATCGTGGGCACGAGCAATCCGGAAAGATTCTGGCTCGGCACTGGCAACGGTGTGACACGCTTGACGTTTAGTCCACTCGACACCATAGAGCATCTACGCTATCGTTTTCTGAATTACAGCGACGAACAAGGCTTGGGCAAAGGCGGAGTCTCCGGTTTATTGGTCACCGACTCAATCGTCTGGGCGGCCTTCGCGTTCGATACGAGCGTAGGCATCAGCGGCGCAGGCGGAGGATTAGCGTATTCTCGCAACGACGGCGAAACATGGACGTGGCTCTCACAACCGCGTGACACGTTTTTTGATTTGCAGCCCGATGGCCGCGACGCGGTGTTAGGTTATTGGCCGACCGCGACCAACGTGGACAACATCACCTACGCCTTCGCCATGACGCCGAACTACATCTGGATCGTCTCCAAAGGCGGTGGACTGCGCCGCCACGAGTACGATAGCGACTACACCGACTTTCGCGACACGCTCGGATGGCATGTCTTGTCGCCCGACGGCACGCCCTTTAACACAGGCGCGGAGTTATCCGATCGCTCCTTCAGCCTGACCTATGATGGAACAAATCTTTGGGTCGGCACGGCGGCGGGAATTTTTCGCACGACCGACGAAGGCGAAACGTGGGACAGATTCCACGCGGGCAACAGCGGCATCAGCGGGAATTTCGTGACCGCACTCGACTATCAACCCGCCACCAACACCGTCTGGGCCGCGACGTGGCGCGCCACGGGTAACGATGAGTTCTACGCCGTGTCCAAAACATCCAACGGCGGCGCGTCATGGGAAGTCACACTGACCGAAGCACAAATCGAGCAATCCATTGGCCGCCGCGAAACTCCCCGCATTCACGCTTTCGGTTTTGACAGCGCGGCAGTCTATGCCTGCGACGACATCGGTTTATGGAAGAGCATCAACGCCGGACAATCATGGGAACTGTTCCCGCAAATTGCGGATTCCGCGCGCACCGGTCATCGCTTGGAAGAAGATGCGGTTTACGCAGCCTACGCGTCGCGTTCACCGAATCTGTTGTGGGTCGGCGGACTGGACGGCCTCGCCGTCAGCGCGTCCAACGGAGCGAATTGGCACATCTTACAAACTGCCGAGCCGTTAGCGAATTCATCCCGCGCTGTCGAAACCTACGCCTATCCGAATCCCTATTCACCGTCCCGCTACAACGTCGTGCGCATTCGTGTGACATCCACAGGCGGCGCGGCCAAGCTCACGTTCTACGATTTCGCCATGAGTGAAGTCGTCGCACTGCCCACACAAACTCTAAATCCCGGCGAAGACTATCTGACGTGGGACGGCAAGAAGAACGGCGTGGACGTCGCCAACGGCACCTATTTTTACAAAGTCGAAAAACCCGGCGGCGACGTCTGGGGCAAGCTGATTATTCTGGATTGAGAGAAGGAACTAATAAAATGAAACACTTCTTCCTCAGCCTGCTCGTCTTCTGCACTTCCCTTGCGTTCGCCGGAACCAACGGCGGTCAGGGCGGCGCGTTCACTCGCCTCGGAGCAGGCGTGCGCGCGCAGGCAATGGGCAATGCCTTCACCGGAATTGCGCAAGGTCCCTCCGCGCTCTATTTCAACCCCGGCGCGCTGTCGTTTCATGAGAATTCGGAATTCAGCGCGTCCAGCCGCAGCATGGCGCTGGATCGCCGCGTGGACTATCTCGCCTTCTCAACACCGCTTCATCCGAAAGCCGAAGGCAAAGTCGTCAATGCCGGCGTCGCGGTTGGCTGGCTGCACGGAGCAGTAGGCGACATAGATTCCCGCGACTTTGATGGCCGTCCGTTAGAAAAGATTGACATGTCATCCAACGTGTTTCAGTTCGGTTTCGGTGTGCAATTCTCTCCGAAAATCGGCGCGGGCATCGCCGCTAAAGTCGTTTACGAGACTTTCGGTAAAATTGCGGACGACAACTCGTCCGTCAACGGCAATGGCTTCGGAGTGGACGCAGGCGTGTTCGCAAAACCGGTGGATCGTCTGACCGTCGGCGCGCAACTGAAAGATCTCAACTCCAAAACGACATGGAACACCTCGAACTACTGGAGTCAGGGTACAACCAAAATTGACGAATGGCCGCTGCAATATCGCGTCGGCGCGGCCTACGAATACGAATGGCTCTTAGGCGCGCTGGATATTGAAGGCAGTGAAGAGGGCGAAACCAGATTGCACGTCGGAGCGGAAGCGAAAACCGCGATCACAGATCAACAGTGGGTCGCGGGCCGCATCGGATTAGACCATGAGAACCTGAATTTCGGCATTGGCTTGGGGTTTGCGTTCTGGAAAGTAATGTCAAAAGTAGACCTGACCTACTCACTTGAAACCGTCGCGCCCGATGACGCGGTCGCCGTAAGCTGGGGAGTCGAATTCTAAATATGAAATATAACATAGCAGCGCTGTTCGCAATCATGCTCGTCGCGTCCGTCGCGTGTGCGCAAACGGGTTTTACATTTTTGGAAATTCCCGTCGGCGCGCGCGAAAGTGCGTTGGGTGGCGCAGGAGTCGCGCTCGTCACAGGCCCGACCTCCGCCGCGCATAATCCCGCTGCGCTTGCGCGTTTGCAGCACACAAGCTTCGCGGCCTTGACGACGCGGCACTTCGGCGACTCCCGTGCATCCTACATCGCCTTGAATGTCAAGACAAAAAAGTTTTCGCTCACGCCCCATTTCTGGGGCACGAGCATTCCCGATCTCGAATATCGCACGGCTCCCACCAGTAATCCCATCAGCACCTTTGATGCGACCTATTCCGCCGTCGGGGTCTCATCCGGCTGGCAGCTTACGAACGATCTTTCAGCGGGGGTCACCCTACGCTATCTGCACTCCAAAATCCACTTTGAGAGCGCGGAGGGCTGGTCGGCAGACGGCGGCCTCTTGTGGAATTCTCCTCTTGAACAATTGAGCATCGGTGCGGCAGTCAACCATTTGGGCGCGGTCAATCAATATGCCACCGAAGAAGTAACCCTGCCGACAACGGCTCGTCTTGGCGCCGCCTGGCGGCAGGAAATCGGCCATGCAGGCTCGTTTCTGTTCGTCGTAGAGGGCGCTGGCGTCAAAGATCAGACCCCTCGATTTTCCGGAGGAGCGGAGTATAAAGCCCCACAATTTCTCGCTTTACGACTCGGATATGTGGCCGGATTGGAGACCCAGGGCCTCTCTTTCGGCGCGGGTCTCGACTACCAGCGTTTCCGCGTAGACTACGCTTTTCTTCCCTATAAAGAGGAGTTGGGTGAGGGCCATCGCGTCGGATTGGGCATCGAGTTCTAAGAGCGCTTTAACTTTTGCCCCATAATTTAAGATTTCTTCTATCGGGCTCTTGCGTTTCGGGCCTCATGATATTATCTTACGGCCAGCCGTTCGACGTCGGGACGGTTTTCGGTTTCACAAGCCGGGAGGAGGTGGTCGCGTGATATCTAGACCTATGAGGTGCGCGACGTAGCGCACCACGGTCAGTGCAAGGCTCGTCATAGTTGACGGGCCTTGCTGTTTTCTGTACATTGTGATACTATGTCCAACCCCATGACACGCGAAGAATACATCACCGTCACCGGATTCTTCTTTGACCGGTTGATGAAAGCTGTCAAAGATATGCCCGGCGACCGCTTTCTCGTGCCCTTCCAAAATGAAACGGCAACCCCGCAAGAATTGTTCACGGATTTAAGCGCGCGCGCCGAACGCATGGTACGTGCGCTTGAATTGCTCTATCAGGGCGAAGACCTGGAAGACAAGTACAACTCACCACACAAAAGCACGGTGGATATTAAGCGCGCGCTTTCGCATTTTCGCGTCGCGCACAGCACCGTCATTGCGGCGCTGGAAAGAATTCCGCCCTCACGATTCGGCGAAACCGGCGAACTCCCCACATGGATGCTCGATAATTATTTCTCTCCACTGGAACAAGCCGCCACAAAAATCGAAGAGTGGACCAAAGACCTCCGCAGCCGCGGGCAAGCAGGCCCCACTGGTCTACCCGTGATACAGTGAGAAATGTGTTTCCTTCTGACTTCTGACTTCTGACCTTAATATTTCCAATTTCAAATTTTCCCCCTTGCTCCTCGGCCTCTCCAACCTGAACCCCACCGTCGGCGCCATCACCTCCAATACGGATAAAGTGATCGCCGCCGCGCGCGAATTCGCAGAGAAATTCTGCGATCTCGCCGTGTTCAGCGAGATGGTCATTGCGGGCTATCCCACGGAAGACTTGGTCTTGTGGGCGGACTTCGTTGAGCAACAGTGGCGCGCGCTCGAAAGAATAGCCGACACCTTCAAAGACTCACCGATGTATATCGCCGTCGGCTTGGCCGTCGCGCACAATAATAATATCTACAATTCCGCCGCGCTGCTCAGGCAAGGCAAAATTCTCGGCATCGTTCCCAAACAGCAGTTGCCGACTTATGTCATCTTCTACGAAGCTCGCACCTTCACACCGGGAGTGCGCGGCGAAATGTCTGAAGTGCGCGGCGTTCCCTTCGGCGACTTACTCTTTGACACTCCCTTTGGAAAACTCGCGCTCGAAATCTGCGAAGACATCTGGATAGAGCACGGCCCGCTGATGTCCCGTGTTAAGCGCGGCGCCGAACTATCCATCAATCTGTCCGCGTCACCTTGGCGACTCGGCATCGTACAAACTCGCCGCGAACTCTTATGCGCGCGCTCCAAAGCCGCAGGCATTCCACTCGTCTATGTCAATCAAGTCGGCGGCAACGACAGCTTGGTGTTCGACGGCTCAAGCCTGATTGCGACGGATGGAGTGATTCTGCTCGAATCCGGGCGCTGGACAGAAAACAACATCGTCTTCGATCTTTCGCCGGACGCGCAATGCGCGGGCCTAAGCTCAACAGAATTCTTCACGGACTTAGTCAGCGCGTTGACAACAGGCGTCGCCGACTACTACTCCAAAACCCGCGCTTTCGAAAAAATCGGCGTCTCGCTATCCGGCGGTAAGGATTCTGCGCTCGTATTATTACTCGCCTGCGATGTCGCCAAAGAACTCGGCAAGAACCCGCGCGAGTTTATACACACATTTTCCTTGCCCACTCGATACAACACTGAAGCCACTCGCACCGTCGCGCGAACTCTTGCCGATGATCTCGGCGTCAGCTTCACCGAAGATTCCATTGAAGACGCCGTTGAAATCGAGCGCAGCGCAACCAAACGCTTGTCAAATTCCGCCACGCTCTCTCCCTTGACCGAGCAAAACATTCAATCCCGCATTCGCGCGCTGCGCATGTGGAACTGGTCAAATCAGGCGCGTGGATTGTGGCTGCAAGCGGGCAACATGTCCGAAAAGTCCGTCGGCTACACCACCATCGGCGGCGATCTTTCCGGCGGCTACGCACCAATCTCCAATGTTCCCAAAACCGTCGTCACAGCGTTGATCGCGCACTATCAGTCAAAGCTGAATCTGCAAAGCCTTGAAGCACTTTTGAAGCTGAGTCCGTCCGCCGAGCTTGCGGAGAACCAGGAAGACGAGCGCGACCTGATGCCTTATCCCGTTCTTGATGCGTGCTTCGAACTATTCGCAGGACAGAAACTCACCCTCGCTGAAACTTACGCAGAACTCTCGCGCCGCTTCTCCGATGACGCGCTAAAAAAACTTGACCCGGCCTATAGACCGGGTCAAATTAAAGAGTGGGTGAAGAAATTCGCGCAACTGTTTGTGTCGTCCATTTACAAGTGGGTGCAATCTCCGCAGGGCGTACACGTCAGCGATTTGGATTTAGACCGCGAACGCGCCCTGCAGCTTCCCGTAGTCCAAAGCATGGACTGGCTAAAGATTTCTGACTTCTGACTTCTGCTTTCGTTAAAACTCGTATCCGAGATTCAAGTAAAGCAAAAAGTGTCCCGTCTCCTGCGAACTCTTGAACATCTCGGCAGCAGTCAAAGACATCGGCCCCAAAAAAGTCGAGAGCGAAAATCGCGCGCCAACGCTGTGCCGCAAATCTTCCGCAGCCGGAAACGGTTCCGAAAGCTGCGACACTCCACCCACTGTGTAAAGCGCCGACACATACGCGTCAGCCAGAAGCCTCGACAGCAAGTCATATCGCGCTTCGCTCTGCACCGCGATTTTCGCGTTACCGAATCTCTCTCCGTAATGCAAGCCCGGCATGTCATGTTCACCGCCGAACGCGTACTGCCCCCAGAGCGGCAATTGAAAGTCATTCCAGCCGTATACACCGTGCAGCGCCAACGTCACTCTTCTCTTCGCGGGGTAAAAGGCTCCCGCGTTCGCCGTTAAGCGATTGTAACGAAGCTCATCCGAACCTTCCGCGATCAATAAATATTGCGAGCGCAGCATCACCCCGCGTGTCGGAAACGGTGAGCGATCCTGCGTATCAATATACGTTCGCAAACCTAACCAGGCCTGGTGCCCGCGCGTATCGCTCAGCACACCGCCTGTGCGGAAGTCGCTGTAACCCGCGCCGCCGCTGACTTCACCCCATCTGCGCAGCATTCGCCCCATCCATAATTCTGTGCCCAGTTTTTCAAAGAAGAAGAACGCGACGGGTTTATGGCCCGCGTCAAACGCGTTATACTCATCGCGTGTCCAATAGGCTGAAAACTCTGCCGCGAACCAAGTGTTGAGCACGCGATCGAATCGTCTATTCAAGCGAATTTCTTCCTCGTACTCGCTATACTTTCCAAACAGCGTCGCGCGCCCGCTGAAGGGTCCGAGATGATCGTGTACAAACTCGATAAAGCCGCGGCCCTTTCGTTCACTGGAAAATCCCGCGCCCATACGCATCTGCGGCGTTGGTCGTTCAACGGTGCGAATCGTCAGCGTCGTCGCTGAATCTGTCGCGGAAGGCGCGATCGTCACAAGATCGAATCGCTCGCTGCCGTGGATTTGCGCAAGACCCCTGCGAACCCGTCGAATCTCAAAAATATCGCCGGGCTTAAGCGGAAAATCGCGCTGTACGGCATGTGGCTTAACGCGAACTAGTCCGTCCACATAGATACTTTGAATCCGGCCTTCTTCCCATTGACAGTATAGCGCGCCGTCCGCGCTCTGCTCAAGATGCACGGGCCGCGCAAGTCCGTATCCCCGATCTCGATAGAGTTTGGCGACCTGTGCGGGCGGCATATCTTTGACAACCGAGTCGGGAAAAACCGTCACACCCGCGTGAACAAACCGGCTGGCCGCTTCACCGTTGCTCGGATAGCTCGCCTCAAAGTTGTCAAGTGTTCTTCGACTGACCGAAAGTCCGTCACGATTTGCAGTAAAGTGCGGCCGCGTAACAATGCCTTTATCGCTTAAGGCAACTCGAAGATCGCTGGCGATGGCTTTCGTCGCGGCATATCCCGCATGGATCAGCGAGTCAATGTAACTGAAATCAGTCGAAGAGTGATCACCGATGGCAGGCGAGACAAACAGATCTGCCCCTTGCCGCGACTTTTCATTTTGATTCGCTTGCAAAATCGTCGTGACACGGTCCACAAGCTCCCACGGCTGATCCATCGACTCTTTTGGATTGACCGGTATAGTCAAGTCAACTGCAAGCACAAATAATGCCCCTTCTTCACGAGCGAGTTGAACCGGAATATTTTCCGAAACTCCCCCGTCAACAAGTCTGCTTTCTCCCAGTGGATACG
>CAZHAK010000018.1:0-52073 GCA_964530625.1 uncultured Alphaproteobacteria bacterium
GAGGTGTTGGTAGGTTTGGTTGAGTAGTTTTAGTGTGTTGTTATGGATGTTGTTAGGATTTGGTTATTTGTGTTTGGGAGTATTGTGTATTTGTTGTAGGTGTCCTTGGCGGCAACATCGCCCGGAGGTAACCTATTTGGGAGAACGGTTATGAAAGCACTTTTGTTGATGGGAGTTTTGTTGGGGTTGTGTGCGCAAACTTTTGCGCAGTGGACGGAGGCGAGTATGTGTGTTAGTGTGACGGATGCCTGTTGTGACGAAGATGAGTGGGGTCCAGCTTTGTGGTCTTCAGTTGACTATACTATTGCATCCGGAGAACGCATAACTAAAACATTTTTTCACTACGACTCGCCGGACAATAAGGCAATACGCGTCAAGTGCTATTCCGTTATTGGTGGAACTGAGACTGAGTTATGGAATGTGAATCAATCCTTTTGTGGATGTGGAAGCAGCACGTCAACAACAGGGCATCCCGTGAATGGGCCGCTTACAATTCGGTACAAAGTTTGGTGCACTGCTTGTCCTGAAAACCAGTGTTCGGCTGGGAATGGTAAAGTGTATTTCTATACAAGTGTGACGGCAGCAAGCTGTCCACCACAATGCCAACCCAGTTAACAGCGTTGCTGAAAGTCTTTGTAACGTTGATGCTGGCATGCTCGAGCGGCAAGCTGTGGTGCGCACAACTCCGAATTCCGGAAGACTTTCCAACGATACAGAGTGGCGTGTCGGCGGCTTCTGTGGGCGACACGGTTCTGTTGTCCGCCGGAAACTACCGCGAGGTTGTACACGTACCTTCCATGGGTCTTGTGATTGCGAGCGTGTATCTATTGTCGGGCGACACAAACGATATTGCAGCCTGTACATGGCGCGGTTTCAACAATGGAGATGACACGTTGCGCTGTTTAAGCAGCGAAACGGCTGCTGGCCCTGAACCAAACGTGAGGATTGTTGGAATTCGATTTGCACAATCGGCCACACATTTTAATGATGAAGGCGGTGCAATTCGGATCTTCCAACAGTTTTCGTCAATAGAGAACTGTTACTTTGATTCTTGCTTTGCAGGTTTTGGCGGCGCCGTAGCTATTCGACAAGGAATTAGTGTGATACGGAATTGCATGTTTACACACTGCGGAATGAAAAACCTCGGCTCAATATTGCGTATCCGAAATTCTCAAGTGTTAATGGATTCTTGTGTAATCCGATCCGACACAAGTCTTGCGCCGAGTTGGGATTCACCTTTGCTGTTCTGGATGCAGGCCAGTAAGCTGACGATTCGCAACTCAGAGTTCTATGACAATGGTTTCACGATGTATGACAACGGCGGTACCTTTATTTATGCTTCGAAGCCGCCGGATTCAGTTGAGATTGTGAACTGCAGACTCCACGACAATTGGTTTGAGTGGCTGATTACAGATGGAGGCGGGCCAGTAAAATACCTGCGAGTTGACTCAAATCATTTTTTTGACAATCGTTTAACATTCGCGTTGTACGGCCAGTCGAGCTATGATTCCCTCACGGATTTTCAGGCGATTGGCAATATTTTTGAGCGGTTTACTCCAGATATTGATGCACAGATGCATGGCTTGGTATCACTTGATGCTTCAGACCACCATTCAACTCGAATGGAATACAATCTTGTTCAAGACATTCACGGTGGTCACACTTCCTTTGGCACGATCTTCGGAGACAACGAAGACCTAAGAACGGTTTCGCGAAATTACATCATAAATTGCAGTAACCGTTCAATCACGTCTCCACCCTCCGGGCAAATTCAAGGAATACACGGGCCGGGAATTCACGAGCTCGTGCAGAATATTTTTATGAACAACCTTGGGTATGCGGCGTATCAGGGGTCGAATCAGCAGACTGGATATGTAGAATACAATTTCTGGGGTCATGAATCAGGCCCATTTGACTCAGTAAGGAATCCAAATGGACTGGGTGACACAGTTTCATTCCGCTTGGATTACGAGCCATGGGCAGAAGACACAAACTTCGTCTCCGCGGTGCCGGAGCCGCGTGACCCTGTTGAGATTGCCGATAGCTTTATCGGCAACGCCTATCCGAATCCATTCAACGGACATGTAACAATTGAGTTCGTGCTCTTGAAAGATCAGGATATCACGCTGGATGTTTATGACCTGACAGGACGACATGTTGAGACAATTCTAAGTGACCGCATGCGCAAAGGTGTGCATATTCGTGACTGGACTCCCGAGTCGCTGGCAAGCGGTATTTACTTCGTGCGGCTACTCGGCGACGAGCATGTACGCTCGACCATAAAGCTGATGTTCTTGAAATAGATGGCACCAGTGGGGCCGACTCTTTTTATGAGCTTAACTTATCCATACTTATTAGGGAAAACCTTAGCATCCTAAGAATAGAAAGTTTAGCGGGTCAAGGAAACTTTGTGACTTTGTGACTCAGCTATTGACACGAATGGGGGAGGGGGGTATTTTATTGTAGGTGCCCTTCGCGGCAACAACGCCCGGAGGTAACTAATTGGGAGAACGGTTATGAAAGTACTTTTGTTTCTTGGAATGATTTTGGTGGCAGGTGCGCAAGTTTTTGCGCAGTGTAGTTGGTGTAAGACCGCTACAGATGTTTGCTGTGATAGCGATTTCAGCGGTATAACCTATGAATTGCCGTGTAACACGAGCTCAATCTACATTCAATACGATGGCGCGGCAAATAACAGGGTTGAATTTATAATCGCGGACGTGTCGGGCGGTCAATACTCGGAGCTTGTGCACGGCAACCAAAATGACTTTGAACACTGCGATTGCGCAAAGTACTTTGTTTATTCATCGCCCATAAACGCAGGTCACGTCCTGCAATTCAAGGTTAAATGCCGTGAATGCTCCGATGATTGCGACCATGGAAATCTGAGTGTAACATTTTTTACACCGTCTTCGAACACCTGTGCGGCCAACTGCTCAGGAAGCTAAATGTTCAGCTTGTTGCGACTGGCTCTGTGTTTTGTGGTGAGTAATGTATGTTTCGCTACCGTGTGGTACGTTCCCGACAATTTCCCCACACCGCAAAGCGCGCTCGACAATTGTCAATCGCAAGACACCGTCGTTCTACGAAGCGGAGAGTATCTTGGCCCGATTACTCTCCCGTTGCAAAGCATTACTCTGGCCAGCGAATATATTTTTGTTCCGAACCCCTTGCATATTGAGAATTGTGTCATTCGTCCAGACACCTTAGCGTCCGTCAGGCGCTGTCTTGACACAGATGAGATTGCAGTGGAGAATATAGATTTGAAAATTGTGGGATTAACCGTCGCGGACGCGCGAGTTTTTGGAGATGAGACGAATGGTGGTGGAATCAGAATTCGATATCGTAACGCTCACATTTCCAATTGTGTTTTCTCCTCTTGTTTTGCAACAAACGGTGGGGCGCTCTTCGTTGACGAATCTGACTTGAGTGCGTCTGAAACCTTGTTCATTTTGAATGACGCGTCTTCACTGGGTCGTGTGATGTTCGCTCGAAATGCAATCTGCTCTTTCAACGGATGTACCTTCGGTCCAAGCGGCTATTTGCAGGCCCCACCTTCTACGGAATCTGAATTTGTGATTGAAGATAGCGAACTAGGGTTCAATGGTTGTCGGTTTCACGGACTCGGCGCAAGCGTCGAAGGGCGAACAACAGCCATTTCGTTGATTGACCGTTCTGTTTGTGATTCTATTACTTTTCGAAATTGCCTGATTGAAGACAACGAGTTTCAACGATTCATCTCCAGCGGAAATAGAAGCGGGATGCGAAACTTTATTCTCGATTCTTGTCAGTTTACAAACAACATAATTGCCTTCGGTCTGTTTGGAGATTTTGAGCATGATTCGCTCCGGCGCTCAGAAGTTACGAACTGCGTTTTTGAAAATACTCATCGGCCCAGCCCGGCATTCGGCGGCCCGGGTTTGTTAGATTTTTCTGACTCAAACAAGACATTCGTTTTAGCAGAAAACCGATTTGGTTTCAATGACGGCGGCGCTTTCTCCTGCCTGCATATTAGCGATCTCAACGCTCCTTTAACTGCTCGCGTACGCCGCAACTTTTTTTACGGCAACTCTAATCACAACGTGACGTCACCTCCCGGCGGGGCGGTATACACGAGCAACACAAGCTCTGGAATTCTTGAACGGAATTCCTTTGACGGTAATATTGGACATGCGGTAGATACATGGGAGTTCGGCCAGATTAGCTATGCCAAACTTAACTGGTGGGGGGATGCGAGCGGGCCGTACGAACAGGTTCGAAATTCACTGGGTCTTGGTGATACCACGGATGAACACACCGTTTATGATCAATGGCTACATAGCGAAGAAGAGATATATGATTCTACGCTAACTCGCATCGGAAACGAGCCACCGCTTTCGATCCCGATGTCAATACAGCTTACTGCAGCCTATCCTAATCCTTTTAACGGACGTGTAACAATTGAGTTCGTGCTCTTGAAAGATCAGGATATCACGCTGGATGTTTATGACCTGACAGGACGACATGTTGAGACAATTCTAAATGACCGCATGCGCAAAGGTGTGCATATTCGTGACTGGAGTCCCGAGTCGCAAGCGAGCGGAATTTATTTCGCGAGACTGGTCGGCGCGGACGGAGTGCGCTCAACGACGAAACTTATGTACCTGAAATAGGCAGTAGCTTCCCATTACACATAGCAAAGGCGAGCCAAACGGCTCGCCTTAATTGTTCTCGGAGTTCACCACTATAAGCATTTCGGCTTGCGGCGGTGAAAAGTATGTCGAAAACTGCTTATGTGGGCACGTTGGTTGTGCGCTCGCTGTGCAGTCTGGCCAGTTCGTCCTGATAGTAGTGGACGCGCTGGTGGAATTGGTTGATCACCGGATGATCCGTCGTGATGGTCTCTCCGCGCGACAGCAATTCGTGACATTTCTCACCCAATGCTTTATGCGCGGCTCTGAGCCGCCTCTCCGACTGAAATTCATCCATACGAATGCGGCTGTAACGTGCTACCTCGTCACCCTTTTCCTTCCAATCCTTCAGTCCTGCAACGACGGTTTCCCGCACCTCGTCCCACAACTTCTGCCCCTGCGGATTTTGGGTCTCTTGCAGCATGATAAACCTCCTTGTTTTCATACCTGTCTACTTGTTATACGAGAAGCTGATATGAATGTTCCGGATTCGCGGAAGAGTTTGAGTCTTTAACCTTCCGTACTCCCCCCGGACGGCCGGTGGAGTTTAAAGTCCGATTTCTTTGGTCAGCCAGGTGCGGTAGGCCTCGCCGATTTCTTGAATCTCAAAAACCAGCAATTCCGGGACCGAATAAGGATGGGCGTCGTTGAAGAACTGCTCGATTTCAGTCAATCGTGAACGATGCGACTTAATCAGCAATACAATTTCAGGATTGTCCGTGACTTCCGTGGATTCCCAGCGATAAACCGAGTGCGCGCCCGGCAATCTTGTCACACAGACGGCAAGCCTTTTTTCTACCAAACCGTGCGAAAATGCGACAGCCTTATCGGTGTGATCAATCGCGGTGAGAATCAGAATTTCTCCATGTCCTTTGGCCATGATGATCCCTCCTATTTGCCAAATACCAACTCTACGGTTACCTCTTGTGTTTCGGACAGCTTCATAAAAAGGAATGCTGGCCGCGGAATCTGATGGTCTTGCAGCAAAATGTTCCAATTGTAGCGTGCCGTTACCCGCCCGGTCGCCGGATCATAGGCAATTTGACCCAGCATCTCGTATTGCTTCTTGACTCCGTGAAGATCGAGTTCGCCGCGCAGGAGCGTGTGCGCCGCTCCGCCGGCAGAGATGTCCGCAGGCTCGGCTGAGACAATCGACTTGATGGTGAAAATCGCGTCCGGGAACTCATTTGTATGCAAATGGTTCTCTCGCATATGCTGGTTCCGCAGGGACAGCCCCGTGTCGAACGAGGCCATCTTCACGGTCACGGAACCCGAACTACCCGACGAGAGGTTCTGTAAGTTGAGAGAGAGGTCGCCGCTCATCTCTGAGGCTTTGCCGACAATCTTTTCCAGGGGCGCGTCGGAGATAAACTGCACAAGCTGCTTGACCCCTGTTGTCTGAAGCGAGAAATTCGTATTTTCTGCCTGACTGGTCGTGATTTGGGCGAGCAAACAGGCCAGCATCAAAAGGTGTTTCATTCGAGCTCCGGACAAGTCGGTTAACGAACCAGTTCTTCAAAATTCGGCGCAGGCACAAACTTGGGATACTTGTAAGCAGGTTTGACCTTAGGCATGCCGGGTTTTGGTCGAGCATATGCGCGAGCTTTGCGTTCTGCAAGATAAAATGTCCCGAAATTGGTCAATGTAACCTTGTCACCATCCCAGACCGCATCTTTAATTGTCTCGATAACAGTGTTCAGAACTTCACGGGCTGCTGGTTCCGACAGTGCCGTCTTTGCGGAGATCGCTGCGACCAATTCACGATTTGTCATTCTCACAACAATTTCTTTATTAACAATAGGTTAAATCTGATATGCCACTGTATGAATACAAGTGCGATGAGTGCGGACAGGTGGTTGAAGTGCTTGAAGCTCGAGTCAAGAACCGCGCTGAAGGCTACTGCCCCAATTGCGAAAGCGAACGTAAGTTCACAAAATTATTCTCTTTGACAGCCGCTCCGCAAAAATCAGAGTTCGCGGATATGGGAATGTGCGGAGAACCACGCGGGACCTGCGGAGGCGGATCCTGCGGCTGTTCCTCTCACTAACCCAGCCGCTTTTTCAAGTTCTCAATCGCCGACTTGACACCCGGAAACTCCGCGTCATCCCGAATTGCGGGGAGTGGATTTGAGGAAATCTTGGCCTCAACCAACTTTTTTGAGCGTAGCACAATCATGCCTGGCTGAACCTGCTGAATGGTTGATACAATCTCAAAATCAAGAAAATCACCCTCTTGCAAACCAGTGTGTTGCACCAGCCGCTGCGGAAGAGTGATCTGATTCTTGGATCGGATGCGTGCTGAGAGTCGCTTGGCCATGATGAGGTTGTTTTTCGGAATTTCCAATAATTGTAAGATACTAATTCGCCCTGACCCAAGCAAGTTGAACCGGGTCAACATAAATGTTGACAATATTGGTCTTACATTTGCAAGATTATGCTTGACAAGTAACTAATTTTTTGTTACTTTCGTGCAACTTTGTGAGAACAATCGCAAAGTTTCTAAACTGTTTCAAAACAATAAGCTAATGTTAGCCGTTGCGGCGTGGAATGCTATAGGCAGTTCTCCGTCTTCGCAGTAGGTGGGGTCCCGTAACCTCGGTTACCCCCAAAATGTTGTGGTGAGTCAAATAAATTGAATGGTTAATCGTAAATTTTCACTAATCCTGCTCTCGCACGACCTCAGTAAGAAGGTCGAGTTTACGTTTACTCGGGCTAAAGCGAAAGCTCTCTTAGCAGGTTTGGTCGCGAGTTTTTTGCTGTTCAACGGTGTCACCGGATTTCTGGCTACCCGCTTTGTGTCAGACTCCGACAAGGCGCAGCTTGAAGCAGAAAATCAAGCGCTTAAAGAGCAGCTGGCCAAGTTCGATACAAAGATTGAATCGGTTGAAGAAAAACTCTCGACTCTTGCCGAAACGGATAACATGCTCCGTCTGATGGCGGATTTGCCGCTTCTGTCGGCTGACGTCCGCCAAGTCGGGGTCGGTGGTGCGGCAGAGATTCTGCCTCCCGGGCCGATGCTGCCGGAGGCGCAAGAACTCGGACAGATTCTCAACAAACTCGACCGTGAACTGGAACTGCAAAAAACCAGTTTCCGCGAGATTCACTCCAAGCTTGAGCAGAATGCGAAGCTCTTGGAGCACCTGCCTACGCTGAGGCCATGCGACTCGGGCTATTTCTCGTCCGGATTTGGTGTGCGCCATGATCCGTTTACCAAGAAAGCCACACACCATGACGGGCTGGATATTTCCGCACCGCGAGGAACACCGGTCATGAGCACCGCGGCCGGAACGGTGATTTATGCCGGCCGTTACTATAATTATGGACAGTTTATCGTCGTGGATCATGGAGGCGGATACCAGACGGCCTACGGTCACTTGCATAAAGTGATGGTGCGCAAGGGCCAGAAAGTGGCCAAGGGAGTGGTGATTGGTCAAGTCGGTTCGACAGGCCGCTCGACGGCACCGCATCTGCACTATGAAGTCCGCGTCAATGGCGTAGCCGTGAACCCGATGGACTATGTGTTTGAATCTACGGAGTCTTTCCCCGGATTTGCCAACCATAAGCCTATCGAGGAAATTGACGGATAGTCGTAATCCCTTAAGAATTATTGGCCCGAAGCACCATGCTTCGGGCTTTTTTTTGGATTATGGGCTTGCAAGGGCGGGATTAGAGGGTTACATTATTGACTATGCACAGGTTCTGGGTTCTCATCATTTTTACTTCGACCTTCGCCCAAGAAGTGCGCTGGGCCTGTGACCTGTCGTTTGTGCCAAAACTTGAGCACAACGGTGCAGTCTTCCGACAAGCCGGAGTTGAGCGAAGTGCGCTGCAAATTTTTCGCAGCGCGGGTTTTGAGCTCGTGCGGTTGAGGCTCTGGCACACACCCACGGAGCCGTGGCATGGTATTGATTCGGTGCTCGCATTTGCTGAACGTGCCCATGACTTGGGATTCAAAATTCTACTCGACATTCACTATAGTGATACATGGGCAGATCCGGCTCATCAAACTAAACCTGAGGCCTGGCAGAGTTTAAGCTATGCGCAATTGCTGGACTCTGTTTATAGTCATACCAATAATGTCATCCGCAGATTCCGTGATGTGAACGTGATTCCCGAAGCGGTGCAGATTGGAAATGAAATCGGCGGAGGGATGCTCTGGAACACGGGCCGCATCACCGGTCAGTGGAATACGGATGAGCAATGGAATCAGCTTGCGGCGCTGATGGATACTGCCGTAGCCGGAGTGCGCGATAGTTTAACTCCGTCACAGTGGCCGAAGATTGTCTTGCATCATCAAGAAGGCGGAAACGCCGGGGCTTGTCAGTGGTTCTTCTCGCAGCTTGAGTCACGGGATGTTGATTTTGATATTATCGGCTTGTCTTACTATCCGTGGTGGCACGGCACACTGGATAACTTAAGTAATACGCTCACCACTTTGTACTCAGCGTTTGACAAAGACGTTCATATTGTTGAGACGGCTTATCCGTGGATGACCGGCTGGTGCGATAACACGGGGAACATCGTCGGCGATCAAACTCCGATTCTGCCTGGCTATCCTGCGACTGAGTCAGGGCAAGCGCAATTTTTGGAAGCTGTCGAGGCGCGATTGCTTGACGCTCCCAATCGGGGAACACGGCTACTCTGTCCGTGGGAACCCGCGTGGATTCCAACGGAAGTGTTCGGCAGCCCGTGGGAGAACTTAGCCTTCTTCGATTGCGATGGCGACGCCCTGCAAATCATGAACATTTTTCCGGGACTTACTCCAACCAATCTGACCATTACACGCATCGGCAGCGATATCACTCTGCGCTGGCGAAATGACGCGTCGCCCTATTATCGAGTTTATGCGAGTGACTCAAGCGACGGTCCGTTCACGGAATTACTCGGCTCGACTTCCGCGAACACATGGCTGCTCGAAAATGAAGTGGAAATCTCTAATGCAAAATATTTTGTCGTAGAAGGAAGTATGACACCTTGATTTTTACTACACATCCCGATAACCCCAACCCGCGCGCTATTCAAAAGGCGATTGAAGCTTTGGAACGCGGCGAGCTGATTGCCTATGCGACGGACACGGTCTACGGTCTGGGCTGTGATATCCACAGCAAGTCCGCGATGGAGCGTGCGCTGAATTTGAAAGGTTATTCTAAATATCATTCGTTGTCGTTCTTGTGCGCGAACCTTTCGGACATCAGCAACTTCGCGAAAGTCGAAACTCCGGTTTACAAACTGATGAAGCGCTGCTTGCCCGGACCGTTTACTTTTGTGCTGCCCGCTACGCGGGACGTGCCCAAACTCTTGCTCACAAAACAAAAGACCGTCGGCCTGCGAGTGCCCGATCATCCGGTCTGCCGCGATTTGCTGAAAGCTTTCGGCAGACCGATACTCTCTACGTCTGTTACCGATCGCGAAGGAGATCCGATGCTTGACCCCAACGAAATTGTGCACCATTGGGGCGATGCCATTTCCGTGATTCTCGACAGCGGAGTCCTGGATGCCGCGGCTTCTACTGTTGTTGATTGCACCGACCCGGACGAGCCGATAATCCTGCGCGAAGGCAAGGGAGACATTAGCCTCATTTACTGAGCATTTCCCCGTGCGTTTGCTGCATTACATACCCCTCGATATTGACGAGCTCCTGCCAAAGCCCGAGTATTTTTCAGTTTCTTCACAGCTTCATGGCCGCTTGCATGTGGCGCGAGTCATTATTCTGGGCGCGAAGCTCCTTGAATTAGTCAACGATCCGGATTTCGCCACACCGCTTTGGGCCGCGGCGTTTATTCACGATCTCGGGCGGAAGCATGACGGATATTGTCAGGAGCACGGCACATGGTCGGCGGAAAAAGTCGCAACATCGCCTGAGATTATGGCGGTCTTGATTCGCGGCGGCATGAAAGATGAACAGTGGTCGATGGTACAAACCGCGTCTATTCATCATAGCAAATCCGTTGAACTTTCTTCTGACGACGCACACTTCAAACTGACTTCTCTTCTGAAAGACGCGGACGGTCTGGATCGAGTCAGGCTCGGTGATTTGAATCCCGCATTCCTGCGACATCCACAAGCGCACTCGCTGATCCGCTTTTCCGAAAGACTGTTTGCTGCGACGAACGAGAACTGCGAGAGCAATGATCCCAAACTCATGAGCAGGATTCTTGCTCACGTTAATCAGTTGGCTTGATTCCAAGTAGAAGGATTATAGAACCACATGAAATACGGCGCAAAGAATAATATCAGAGGTCGTGTGACCGAGATCAAAACCGGCGACGTGATGTGTCAGGTCAATCTGAATATCGCCGCGGAAGCGGCAATGAGTTCGGTGATGACGATGGATTCGCTGAAGGAACTTGACCTTAAGCCCGGCGACAACGTTAAAGTTATCGTCAAGGCGATTCATGTTTTGTTAGTGAAAGAGTAACCACGGCAGGCGCTTGTCTCTCCCTCATGATACTCCGCAATTCACCCGGCGCGAGCTGAAAAAACGCGCGCGCAGCTGGTTTCCGGTGCTCATTCGCTCAATGGCCACGCGGACGCTGATTTTTGTGCTCGTGCTGCTGGCTGTCGGGATGACGTGCAAACCGTGGTCGTGGGAGTGGCTGAGGCCCGATGAAGCGGCATCCATCGCCGAGCAGTTTTTGTTCGGCCAAGGTGTAAAGCTCGATGAATATACTTTGATTCAGGCCGCCGAGTATCGTCACGACGGGATTTGGAACGCAAGATTGGATGAACACGGTTTCGATTATGCGCCGGCGGTCGGGTATGTCAATCGCTTCTTTCACGAAGAGCGCTTGGAAGACAGTTGGACGGTGCATGTGTCGCCTGCGGGAAAAATTTTTCAAGTCAGACATGATCTCGATGATCTGGTACCCGGTTTTCAACTTCGCAAAGATGAAGCGCTGACCGCCGCACTGAATCAGATCGGCACAGGACTGGGCATCGGCGCGGACAGACTGAAGCTGGTCAAGGATTCGCTGGCGCAGTATCCGAAGCGGTTCGATTACTATTTCACGTTTGTTGACTCGTTAGGGGGACCGCACTCAAAACTCTTTGACGTGCGGCTTTCAGGTGAGACGGTGACATCGTTTGCCGTACACGCGGAAGAGGTTAGCGTTCCCCTCCTGATCAGACCGCCGGGAGCGAGATTGCGCTTGCTCGCGTTCGCGTTAATCGTCTTCGGTGTTTTCCAGATTATTTTGCATCATCGTCATCCGATTTCATGGCGGCGCGGGATGGTATGGGGATCGATCGCGATGGTCACGGTGCTCATCGCTCGCGCGCTCACGATTTCGCAAGCGACGCTTCTCGTTCCCGGAGGAAGCGAGGCCGAAGATTTTGTGTTGAGAGTCGCACTGGCCGCGGCGGTTGAGGCGCTGCAAAGCGGAATTGTCGTTACGCTGCTTGTCGCGGCAGGTGAATCCATTTCACGCGACCTGATGCCGAACATCACGACACTCTCAAGAATCGCCCCGTCACATCGCGGCTGGACCGGCGCCTGGATTCAATCCGCACGTTGGGCACTGCCTGCTGCCGCGCTGTTTCTCACGTTTGAAGCCGGATTGGGTTATTGGCAGGAGCCGGGAGGACTGGCCGGAGAAAGTCTGCGGCTTATCTCGGACATCGTCGGTTCACCCGTGCCGATTGTCGCTGCGCCTGTGTTTGTGGCTAAATCAATCTTGTGGGAAGAGCTGACGTTCAGGCTGTTTCTTTTTCCGTTGCTCATCTTTTGGGTGCGCGGCACTCTCACCGCGATGTTCCTGATGGCGGCGATTGCGGCTTACTTTGTCGGGTTTGACCCGGCGAGTTGGTTCTCGAGCGGAGCGGCGCACTGGTTCGCCTGGTCGATCATGGCCGCTTGGCTATTCATGCGCGTCGGAATCCTGGGAGCGTTGCTGTTTCATGCGCTCGTCTTAGGAGGATACTTGGCTCTCGCGCTCGTCTGGACCGGGTTTGCGATGCCCGCGGGGATTTTTCTGATTGTCGTGATAGTGACGACTTTGGCGGTGGCGGCGCTGAAAGCCGAAGCGGTTCTCGCTCGAAACATCGAACATACTTGAAATTCTGAGCAAAATTCTCTACTTTGTTTAATTGTCTGAAACGCTGAAAACCTCTCATTTTATTATACTTACAGACCAAACGTGAATATCCTTGTGCTCCTCAAGGCCGTCGCTGACAGCGAGGCCAACATCAAGCCGTCCACGGACGGAAAAGCCGTGCATCTGGACGGCGTTACATTTGTGCTTAATCCCTTTGATGAATTCGCCGTCGAGGAGGCTTTGAAGCTCCGCGATGCCGCAGGTTCCGGTGAAGTCGTGGCCATCAGTTGCGGCGGTGACGAAGTGCCCAAAGTCCTGCGCACCGCGCTGGCGATGGGTGTGGATCGCGGTGTCCATGTCAAAGGCAGTGTCAGCTTTGACGCGCTGGCAACGGCACGCGCGCTGGCAACTGTGGTTAAGAGCCAAACCTATGATTTGATTTTGTGCGGCAAATCCGCGATTGATCAGGATAATCATGCGGTCGGGATGATGGTCGCCGAACTGCTCGACTTGCCGTCCACGAGTGTGGTCGTGAAACTCGAGCACAAAGACTCCAAAATAATCGCCGAGCGCGAAGTGGAAGGCGGTATCATGGTCGTCGAGCTGCCGTTGCCGTGTGTCGTCGCCGCGCAAAAGGGCTTGAATGAGCCGCGCTATGCATCTCTCAAGGGCATCATGGCCGCCAAGAAAAAACCGATTGACGAAGTGGCCGCGGACTTTGGTGATATACAAGTCGAGGTGATGCAAGTTCTTCCCAAGCCCGACCGTCAGCCCGGACAAATTATCGGCAACGGCCCCGATGCCGTTCCCGCGCTGATTAAAAAGTTGCGCGAAGAAGCGAAGGTATTGTAAACCACTGACTGCTATGCACTCTTCCCCCGCTTCTGCTCTCGCCGCGCTGCGTGAAGGCAATCTGCGCTATGTGAACGAAACCCCACGGCCGTGGTGCGCGAATGCTGAGCTGCGTGCTCAGCTTGTGAAAACGCAAGAGCCGTTCGCCTGTGTGATTACCTGCTCCGACTCTCGTGTGGCACCGGAAATTTTGTTTGACCGGACGCAAGGCGATTTGTTCGTCGTGCGGATTGCCGGTACTCTTTTGACACCCGAAGTCGTCGGCTCCGTTGAGTTCGCCGTCGAAGCCTTGCATGTAAAGTCCATCGTGGTCATGGCGCACTCCGGTTGCGGAGCAATCAATGCCGCAGTCTCCGATCTTCCCTTGCGCGGAGCCGTGTCCGCTGTCATCGCTCGACTCGGCACCATCGTAATCGAGAAACGAAAACTCGGTTTCACAGGTGACGAACTTGCCAGCGAAGTCTCGCGGCAAAATACGCGCAATCTCGTCGCCCAACTTCCGCAGCAGTCTCCCGCAATCTTTGAAGCTCTCGAAAGCGGCTCCATTACCATCTCACGCGCCTACTTCGACGTCGCGTCGGGTGTCGTGCAATGGGAAGACTGAGCGCCGCACTCGCACCACCCTGATTTTCAACCTTCATCACCAAAATTTTCAAACAGGAATGTTCCTATGACCGACGCACGCACTGTTCATGTGGTTGCTCCCAATCGCGCCGGCGCACATCCCACGCTTGAAGCCGCCGTGGCCGCCGCTAAAGACGGAGACCTGATTCAGGTTCAGCCCGGAAAGTATTCCGGTGCCGTGAAAATAGAGAAGAACCTCGAAATCGTCGGCATCGGCTCGCACGAAGACATTGAAATCACGACCGAGCATGATGCGCTGATTACGTCCACGGCGGTGAACTTGATTCTGACTAACCTGACGTTAAAAGGGAAGGTGCGTACGCAGCCCGTGCTGATGGTTGCTAAAGGAAACGTTGAAATCAAATACTCGGCGGTTGAAGGCGGGAAATACAGCATCGCCGCCGATCACGGAACAAGAATTTCCATCACGAGTTGCTATATCGCGGATTCCGAGCGCGGAGCGATCTGCGCGAAAAACGCGCTCGATGTCTCGATTGACAATTCCTTGATTGAGCGCAGCGGCGGCAGCGGATTGATCGCGGAACACTGCGAGCAGGTGCGCATGTCCCATTGCACTGTGAAAGACACGACACCGCACGCGATTGAATGCAGCGGAACCGGCCTGTTTGAAGTCGTGGATACCGAGTTCACATCCATTTCGCACGCGCAAATCCTCGACAATTTCAAACCGATTAGATTTGACGAAGATGAACGCTCGTGGTACACCCGTAAGCAATCCGACGGCGCCGACGCCTGACATTAGTTTGAAACCATCGCTTTCGATTCTATGGTTTGTGACGGCGCTGCTTCTCAGCGCGCTGATCGCGCACGCGCAAACCACGCTGTCGGACACACGACGGCAACTGCTTGTGCCCGGAGACTCAGTGTCCATCGAATTGTCGCTCCTGAAAGATGACCTCCTGTATTGGTCGTTGCTGCTTGAACAAGGACAGCTCGACGACGGTCAAACAAGAGTGAGTATCAACTCGAATCTCGAAGGCGAAATTTATTCGAAGGTGTTCGATTCCGAAAGAGTGGATTTGCAGGAGGAATTGAAGATTACGCGCGAAGCGCTCTATCGCATTACCGTGCGCAAGAGCGGAGCACGTTCACGCCCCATCGTGTTGGCCGCATGGCCGCAGTATGGAAAGACTGGCCGGACACCGTTTCCCGTGCAGTCGGTCATTAAAGATGTCGTCACAATGACCGCAGGTGACCGATTCAGCGTGGACTACGAATTCAAACTGCCGGACACGACGCGCTTTGAAACCATTATGAATCTCGAGTTGCCCGGTGACTTGGTGCGCTTTTGGGCGATGACTCCGGCGGGCGATTCGATTCCCGGGCAGGTGACCGTCAAACGCTGGCTCGGCGACGCAGGCACGATTTCTTTTCGCGCGAAAGCCAAACGCGGCGGAAGTTTTACCTTACGCTTGGAGTGCGATATTCCGGAAGCGGGTGAAGTTATTTTCAAGCGCGCCCCCGGACACACACCGCCGGCGTGGCTGCCGAAAGAAGCGCGTGTGTCAACTCAGATCGAGCACTCACCCTGGCTGTGTATTACCGTGCCGCCGTTTTCTGCATGGCGCGAATCAGAATTGTCAAAAGAACAGTTGCCGCCCAAAGCGAAATATGCCGCGCAGGGATTGCGGGTCAGCGGTGTGGATTCGATCACGGTTGCGGCCCTGACGAAAGTTTATGCGGCGCGGGACTCGCTCTATCTCTGGAGACGCAGCCGTCTTGCCACGCTATCCGGATATGACTCGACGTTTCTCGAATTGCCGCAAGCCTTTGATCCGCCCGAACTGCACATGACCACAACCACGCCGCTCTCGGGCGAGCCGGATGCGAAAGCTGCCACCAAAGCGATCAGTTGGTTTGCCGAAACTGCTACAGGCCGCGATGTGACCGGGACGCTGTATGCGTGGCAATATGATGAAGCCATCTTGACGTATCCCCAAGCTTCAGGCGACCCTTTCTGGTCGAGAGAAGCATTGCCGCTTTCAAAAAGTCTGCGCACATTCACGCCGACGAGTCGCGAATATCCCAATATCATTGTGCTGCCGCCTGCGACCACGCTGCGAGCAAAGCAAGCGGTGTTTGCCGGGCGCGCCGTGCGCGACGACAGCAAACGCATTCTCGGTCTGTATTTTTACAATCCGTCGCAGGAAACTGTTTATCTTGCGTATCGCGTCGCGCGGCCGCTTGAGCGTACTTTCCTAAGCGCGTTCAATCGCTGGCCGAAGGCCGCCCGCTGGGCGCTCGGCATCGCGCTCATCAGCGCCATCATCGGCGGATTCGCCATTTGGGAATTGCGCCAACGCGACAAACGCCGCCGCAAACAGGCAGAAGAATTCGCTTCTGAACTCGAGAACGCGCGCCAAGTGCAGCAGAAACTCTTGCCCAAAGGGCCGATGGAAGTGCGGGGCCTGCAAGTGCTCGGTTTGCATCAGAGTATGCAGTCGGTCGGCGGTGACTATTACGATTTCTTTCCCTTGGAAGACGGCCGCGTCTTGATTTGCGTCGCGGACGTGGCCGGACACGGATTGCCTGCCGCGTTATTAATGTCAAATTTGCAAGCCACGCTGCACGCGATTGCGCCGCATCGCCGTCCCATCAATGAAATGGTCGCGCTCCTAAACAACGAAATGGTGCGCCGCACGTCGCCCGACAGATTCGTCACACTGTTGCTCGCCGAAATTTCCGCCGACCGATCGATGCTGACAGTCTGCAACGCCGGACACAACCCGGGCTATCTCGTGCGCAAGCACGGCGCGATTGTCGAATGCGACGCGGGCGGCATCATGCTGGGTGTGATGGAAATGTTCCCGTTTATTCAGATGGAGTATTCGCTCGAGCCGGGCGATTTGCTCGCCTTTTACACCGACGGCATTCCCGAAGCGGAAATCGGCTTTGAAGATATGTTCGGCTATGACCGTTTGCAGTATTTCCTTTCAGAAAATCGCGACCGCCCGCTGCCGGACATCGCGCAAGCGCTTTTCCAACGTGTCACGAGCGACGATATGGCGCTCGGTGACGATATGGCGATGGTGCTGGTGCGCATTCCTTTCGGCGGCGGAATGAAAAAATTCAAGTCGGAAGACAACAAGGCCAGAGCTTAGTCGGAAACTTGTACGAACCTATTCAATATACATGCGCGCATTAATTACCGGTATCACCGGACAAGACGGAAGTTATTTAGCCGAACTGCTGCTCTCTAAGGGCTATGAAGTGTTCGGTATGGTGCGAAGGAGTTCGTCGGACTACTTGGGCCGCATCGAACATATGCGCACGAAAGTAAATATCCTGCAAGGCGACTTGCTCGATACACACTCGCTCGAAAAAGTCGTCAAGGACTCGCGACCCAACGAGGTGTATAACCTTGCCGCGCAGAGCTTTGTGCCGACGTCGTGGGAGCAGCCGATTCTCACCAGCGAATTTACCGCGCTGGGAGTCACGCGCTTGCTGGAAGTGATTCGCCAGATTGATCCGAAAATTAGATTCTATCAAGCGTCGTCGTCGGAGATGTTCGGCAAAGTCCGCGAAACTCCGCAAACGGAGCTGACGCCGTTTCATCCGCGCAGTCCCTACGGCGTAGCCAAAGTTTACGGACATTTCATCACTATCAACGCCCGCGAAAGTTACGGCTTGTTCGCAGTGTCGGGAATCTTGTTTAATCACGAATCCCCGCGTCGCGGCAAAGAATTTGTAACGCGCAAAATCACCCGCACAGCCGCGGCCATTAAACTCGGTTTGACGGACGTGCTGGAACTCGGCAACTTGGACGCGCGGCGCGATTGGGGCTTTGCCGGTGACTATGTCGAAATGATGTGGCGGATGCTGCAGCACGACGAGCCGGAAGATTTTGTGATTGCCACCGGGCACACTCACACTGTGCGCGAATTTTGCGAACAGGCCTTCGGCGCCCTCGATCTTGATTACTCAAAGTACGTGCGCATCAATCCCAAATTCGTCCGCCCCGCCGAAGTGGACTTGTTAGTCGGCGACGCCAGCAAAGCCAAAAAACTTTTAGGTTGGGAACCACAAGTTGATTTTGCGGGCCTGGTCAGGATGATGGTTGATCATGATCTCAATGACCTCAAAAGCGGCGCCACAGATTATCCCAAACCTGAATAATCACCTGATGTTGTCATCCTGAACGAAGTGAAGGATCTCTCTGGTGATTTGCGGAGGGGTTCTTCAGGCCGCGGCGGCCTTCAGAATGACGACCTCTTCATTGTACTTTTTCTATTTCCAGTTTCCAATTTCAAATTTATTTGCCATGATTCTCGTATTTTGCGATTCCAAAAACAATAAGCTGAAACCAAGTGCGCGCGAAGCCGTCAGCGGCGCGCAGAGACTTGCGCAAGCATTAAGCACCGACGTCGTGGCCGTGACTTTTGGCGAATGCGGTGATGCCGCGTCGTTGGGAGCATTCGGCGCCAAAAAAGTCATTCAGTTAACAAATCCCGAGCTTGCGACGTATTCCTCCGAAGCCTACGCGCAAGCCGCCGCCGAAGTTTGCAAAGCGAACAATCCGAAGGCTGTCATCTTGTCGGCCTCGTCTCAAGGCAAAGATTTTGCTCCGCGTTTATCTGCGCGCATAAATGCACCCTTGCTCGCCGACTGCACCGATTTGAAGGTTGAAGGCAATGCAGTCTGTGCACTCCGTCCGATTTATGCAGGAAAGGTGATGCTGTGGGCGAAAATCACCGGCCCCCTCGGAATTCTTTCACTGCGTCCCAAAGCGTTCTTGCCTGCCGAAGTCGGCGGCACGGCCGAAGTCAGTTCGCAAACCGTGACGCTCGACGCGTCCAAGATTCGCGCGAAGGTCACAGCGGAGAAAATGCAGGAAGGCGGCAGGGTGGATGTCACCGAAGCCGACGTCATCGTCAGCGCGGGCCGCGGCATGAAAGGGCCGGAGCATTGGAAATTGATTGAAGATCTCGCCGAAGCATTAGGCGCAAGCATCGGAGCGTCGCGCGCGGTCGTGGATGCCGGATGGCGTCCCCATCAAGAGCAGGTCGGACAAACAGGCAAAGTCGTCGCACCGAGTTTATACTTCGCCGTCGGCATCAGCGGCGCGATTCAGCATTTGGCCGGCATGAACACCAGCCGCACCATCGTCGCCATCAACAAAGACGCCGACGCCCCCATCTTCAAAGTCGCCACCTACGGCATCGTCGGCGACGCCTTCGAGGTCCTGCCCAGGCTGACCGAAGAAATCAAGAAAGCAAAGGCGGAGTAAGCGCATTGCAGGGGCGGCAGGCGTGCCGCCCGCGAGACTTCTGCACCTTAGATAATCCCGGTTACTACCGACAAGTCAATACCTTACGCTTGCGGGAACTAATCTCATTGCCCATGCGTTCAATGCGTTCTGCCACAATCCCGCCGGACAACGAGCTTGTGAAATCTCGTGCAATCCGAAAAGTCAAGTCGCTGTTTTCCAACTACAACCGTTCCGCCAATTGTTAGCGTTTTACACAAGAACAACGGTTTAACTCGCCCCCTAACATTCGCGTTTTTGCCTGAACTCCGTGCCTAAATTTCTCATTCTCGTCTACACTTCAATGCTGCTCTGCTCCGTCGGTCACGCGCAGTCGCTCGACTCATTGCGTATTGCCGCGCAAACCGCCGTGGAGGAAGGCCGCTTTGAAGAAGCTGAATTGACCGCTTTGCGCGGACTGCGCTCAGCCGAAGCCGTGGACGATTTGGCCGAGATTCCCTTTCGCGTCGTGCTCGCCACAATCTATGTCGCCCGCGAACAGCAAGGATTCGCGCTCGCGGAGTTCCGCCGCATTATCGCCATCAACCCCGCGTTCGATATGGATCCCGTGCTGACGTCGCCGAAAATTATCACGGTGTTCGGTCAAGCCAAGCGCGAATACGTCGAGCAAGTGATGTCGCAGCCCGAAGCGTTTCGCCTGCCCGAAGCCGATGCGAAACTCTCCGCGTCATGGCGCAGTGCGATGCTGCCCGGCTGGGGACAGATGTATAAGCAACAGAAAGTCAAAGGCACGATGTTCGGCGTCCTGCAAGCGGCGACCCTCGCGGCGTTCGTCACGTTTATCTTCGAGGCCGACGCGCGCAAGGACGATTACCGCGCCATCAACGAGTACGGAAATCCGTTAATCGAAGAGCGCTTCGCCGACTACCGCCGAGCCTATCGCACGCGCAACATCCTGGGCTACCTGATGCTCGGCGTGTATTTGGTCAACTACTATGACGCGCTCTACGCGCCGGTGAGGAAGTCACCAAAGCGTTGAAAATCGTTTTAGTCGGCCCCGCATATCCTTACCGCGGCGGCATTGCGGAAACCACCAATTCGCTCTACGCCGCACTCACCGCGCGCGGACATGACGTTGTCATCGTCGGATTCAAAAAACAGTTTCCCAAGCTGCTCTTTCCCGGCAAAACACAGTTTGACACGACGCACAAAGACGGCATTCCCTCCACGCGCTTGTTGATTCCGTGGAATCCGTGGTCGTGGTGGCAAACTGCGGCATTCATCAGAAAGCAGAACGCCGATTTGATTTGCTACAAATGGTGGATGCCGTTTTTCGGCAAAGCCTACTGGGCGGTGGCAAAGTTCCTGGACAAACAAAGCCGCTCGCGTATCGCCTTCATCTGCCACAATGTGATTCCGCACGAGAAGAGATTTGGTGACACCGCTCTCTCTAAGATGGCGCTGGGTCAATCGAGATTCTTCCTGACGTTCAGCCGCAATGAAGCACAAGAGCTGCGCGAACTCTACCCAAAGTGTCCCGAGCAAAACATCCGCTTTACCCCGCTGCCGCTGTTCGACCGCTACGAAGAATATAAAGAAGGACAGCAGGCCGCGCGCGCGAAACTCAAGCTCGACGCAAAAAAACTGCTGCTCTTCATGGGGTTGATTAGACAATACAAAGGGCTGGATATTCTGCTGCGCGCCATGCCGGAAATCGTTCAGAAGGATCCCGATATTAAGCTAGTCGTTGCGGGCGAGTTCTACGACGATCAAGCCAAATACGACAAACTGATTGACGAGCTTGGCATCCGCGAGCACGTTATCGTTCGACCGGGATACGTACCAGCGGATGAAATCGGAGTCTATCTCGCCGCCGCCGATGTCAATGTTTTGCCCTACCGCAGCGCGACGCAATCCGCAATCTTAGTCTTAGCCTACGCGCACGGCTGTCCCGTCATCACCACCAATGTTGGCGGACTCTCCGAAGTTGTGGACGAAGGCGAAACCGGCTACGTCGTCGCACCCGACAATCCCGCGGCGCTCGCAAGCGGTGTCCAAAAATTCTTTTCGACAGGCGGCCGCGCAATGTTCGAACCGCACGTCCGCAAAATGTCCGAAAAATTCTCATGGGACCGACCGTGCGAAATCCTGGAAGAGTTTGCACAAACCGCTTAGTCACTCCTTCATTCCTTACCCTTTCCGCTTTTGGCTGATCACGCAATAGATTACGATCCGATTAAGGCATCGCTGGGCCGGGTTGTCGCACGACAACCGATTTTGCGCCGCCTGTTTTATACGATGCTCGGCGCGCTTTTTTTGCGCAACTGGTACATTCGCCGCGAACTCGCGCGCGTCCGTAACCGCAAACAGAAGTGGGACATCTTCGACGCGGGCTCCGGCTTCGGTCAGTTCTCCTACAAGATGGCCAAAACCTTTCCCAACGCGACCGTCTATGCCATTGACGTCAAACCCGAGCAAATCGAAGACTGCACGTGGTTTTCCAAAGCCGTGGGCCAGAACAACGTGTCGTACAACTTGGGCGACTTGACCGTCTATCGCAAGCCCGACAGCTACGACCTGATTCTGAACACGGACGTGCTGGAGCACATCCTCGAAGACGAAAAGGTCTGGGCGAATTTCTTCGCGTCGCTGAAGAAAGACGGTTACCTGATTGTGACCACGCCGTCCTCGAGCGAAGGCGAACGCGAGTACGCCGAAGGAGACATCTCCGTCATCGGTGAGCACGTGCGTGAAGGTTACTCCAAGCAAGAATTTATTGACAAAGCCACCCGCGCGGGTTTTGAAATCGAGAGATTGGATTACACCTACGGCCCGTTCTGGGGTCCGCTCGCTTGGAAAATCCTCCAGCGCATTCCCATGCAGATGCTTTCAATTTCCAAACTCTTCTTCATCGTCGTCGTGCCCTGGATTGCGATTCTCTATCCGGTCGCGGCCTTCGCGATGTGGATGGACATGAACACCAACAACAAAAAGGGCGGCGGCTGGATCTTCGTCGGCAAAAAACCGTGAGAATTACCCCGGTCTTCCGGGGGGACAAAGGGGGCCAAGCTCCCAAGCGCCAGAAGCAGATTTGAACCAAAGATAAACGAGATGGTTTTCATAAACCATCTCGCTTTGTCTATGTGCTCCGCTGCAATTGCAAAACACATTGAACGCAGATTGCCCGTCTGGTGGTTATGCCGCAACATCTCTCAACCAACGGTGGAAATCCCGCGACATTCCCCTTTTGGGTCTGTATCCTAACTGTTCATTCTTTCGCTACTTCGCTGTATCCGTTGCATTGAATCCGTCTGGCGCATGGCTTGCCAAAAGCAGAACCGACAGATGGAAACACATGTAAGCACGAATAGGTGCGTAGGAGAAAAAATGAAACAAGTAATGTTGATCCTGACCCTGTGTGTCACGCTGCTCGGCTCGGCGCACGCGATGTCCTTCACGAACGTCACCAGCCCTGCATTTCAAGGACATGAATACAGTGTCGTCGCGTGGGGCGATGTGGACGGTAACGGCTACGCGGACCTCTTCTTAGGTGTCGCGGTCGCGGGCCAGAGCCGCCTGTTCTTGAACACCGGCTCAGAGTGGGTGAACGCCAGTACCGCTTACGGTACAAACGCAATTGACCAAGTCAAAAGCGCGCGCTTTGTGGATTTCGATCAGGACGGCAGGCTTGATCTGCTGTGCCTGACCACGGATGAACACGGTATTGAGGTCTATCGTCAAAACTCGAGCGCGCGTTTTCAGCGCGTGGACTTGAACTTTGACGAAGACACAAACGTCAGCGTCCGCGCGGCCGTATGGTGTGACGCGGACGAAGACGGAGTGTTGGACCTGCTGGTGAGCAGCCGCTTGGCCAGCTCCGATCAGAGCATTTTGATGGTTCAAGTCAGCAATGAATTCACCGAAGTTCGCGGCGCTGACGGTCCCTTCAGTGAAACTGCCGTCAGCATGATCAGTTCGATTGACTTCGATCGCGATGGAGACATTGATTACCTGATGAGCAAGTCCGAGGGCGGATCGAGCCTGTGGACCGATAATGGCAGAGAGTTCAGGGACAACGGCCCGGCTCTCGAGTTGCCTGATAAACTCGGACAAGAAGGCATGACGTGGGCTGATTTCAATCGCGACGGCAGACTTGATTTCTACGCCTGCGGATCGCCCAACAACAGCTGCCTCTATTATCAATTGCCCGGTGACGGCGATATGCCGTTCGGTTTTGAAGATCGCACGGACGGATTCACGAATCTGCGCACGGTGACGGCAGGCGTCTCCAGCGCACATGCCGTGGATGCCAACGGTGACGGCTGGACCGATCTGTTCCTTGTGCGCGGCAGCGGCAACATTATGCTGATGAACGATCACGGCACGGACTGGGTTCAATCCGGTATGGAGTTCGAACTTCTGCAACCGTATCGCGGCACGTGCTCTTGCGCATGGGCTGACTATGACAATGACGGCGACCTCGACGTCGTGATGGCTCAAGGCCGCAATGGCATCAAACTGTTCCGCAACGATACGCAGATGACGCATGAGTACATCAGTCTCAGACTCTGCGGCAGCGACGGCAGCATGACGCCCGCAGTGAACTGTTTGGTTGAAGTGGAATTCCCCGTCGGCAAGCAGTGGGCGGCGACCTCCATGTATTCCAGCACCATTGGCGGCGACGCGTTTACGACGATGGTCTACAATCCAACGGAGTTTCACAGTGAAGAGTGGATCGTCAATATCCTCTGGCCGAACGGCGAACTGTCGCGGCTGACGCAATTGGATATACCCATGAACGGCATCGTCGAATTGCACATGCCAGAAGCCTTTACACCGGGTGACAACACTTCCTTAGTGGCGCCGATCACGGTTCCTGCAGTCGGCAACTATCCGAATCCGTTTAATCCGACGACGAACATTGAATTCACATTGAGCGAAGCGTCGTTCATTACCTTATCGATCTACAACCTGCTGGGTCAAGAAGTCGCAACTCTGGCCAGCGGTAACTTTGAAGCCGGGCTGCACTCCCTGGTCTTTGATGCGACCGCCTTGCCGTCCGGTCTGTATATGGCGCGCTTGAATGCGCCGAGCGGAACGGCCGTGCACAGAATGCTTCTGACCAAGTAGGGCCGGGCCCTGAGCAAGCCCGCGGCGTAAGGAGCCCCTCCCTCTCGCTTACGCCCAAGATTAAGCCCCGTGATTTTTTCACGGGGCTTTTCTTTTATGCTTAATAAGCACTCCTTGCGCTGACACATACTACCTAATGGTAACTGCAGCTGTAAACATTTTGGCAACACTATTTGCTCTCCGTTACCTATCAACTTTGTCTGTCGCGCTAGCGTTAATCAGTCCAGCGGTACGCTGGTTACCAATTCAAATTCCGAAGCACACTGTCTAACTTCGCGGCCTCCGCTTTGACCGAATCATTCGGGATTTGAATCTTGTCGAGCTCGCGGGATTGTTTTAGAGCTTCGTCCACATTCCCGAATTCGAGCGCGAGAAACGCTTTTTCAATTCGCGCGGGAGCATAGGCCGGATAGCGGTTGATGGCTTCCTGATAAAGTGAATCGGCCTGCGCAGGGAAATCCGCTTCGAGAATGTATTGCGCCGCCCAGAACAGCCATTCCGGCGAATCAGGATCGAGCTTTTGGGCTTCCATCATCGACAGATACGCGCCGCCGAAATTCTTGGCGGCGGCTTGCAGGCGCGCGCGCGCGACCCACAAATCCCGATTGTTCAATTTCGCCGGGTTCGGAATCTCTCGATCAAGCTGCGCCAGTGCCGCCGAGTCTCCGTGCAGCACGCGTATGCTGTCGAGACGCGCTTTCAGCAAGTCAAATGGAGCTCCAGAGAGACTGTCCGGCGGAGCGACGCCCGCGCGCTTGAATTCTTCACGGGCCAAATCAAAATTCTTCATCGTCCACAAGGCATCGGCCAATCCCAAGCGCGCGGGCTGATAGTCCGGATCAATCGCCAGCGCGCGCGAAAACATGCCTATCGCTTCGGCGTACATATTGTACGTCATCGCGACCGAGCCTATATTGGCAAAATCTGAGCGCGGGTAGGTACGATCAAACGCTGTCTTTGAAGGAGCAGTAGCAGGCAGCAACAATACGACATAGACCGCTAAGGCGATAGCGACAGATGTGGTTTGCTTTGTTCTGAATCCTTCGATAACACCCGCTATCGCATAGCCCGCCAGCGGAAGCAAAACCAGAATCAGCGGAAAGCGATACTCGGACGAGGAAAAGAACAGTAGAATCGTAAACACGTAGCTTGCCGAATAGAAACCCAACACAAGCAGCTTCTGCCGCGACCTCCAAAGCAGCACAACTCCCGCCATCGCCAACGGAAACAACAGCCCCCAGCGGATCGGCAGCGTGTCCACGGTGGAGTTCATCTTCGAAAAAGCGCGAAACGAAAAGTTGTTTGCGACTTCTTCCGTGCGAAGCGTCCACCACAATTTTTTCAGTTCCACTCCTGCCCAGGCGAGCTTGTCAGCAAACACGTCGCGCAGCGCCATGCCCTGCCAGAAGCTCGAGGCTTCGGGAAGTGTCAAATTGCGCCCGGCGCGCTTTGAAGCCTCGACTCTGTAACCTTCCGCCTCACGCTGTGCGTCAAAGGAGCTCACGAAGTCAAGCGCATCATACACTCCGGTCGCGCCGTCGCGATTGCCGATAAAGAAATTCACTCCGCCCGACGCCGTGACAAACACCGGACTGCCGCCTTCGCGCGCATTGCGGATACTCATCGGCGCGTGGACGACGATCAAGGCAATCAAAAAAGCGAATAAATAAACCGGTTTAACTTTCGCCTGCCACACTCGCCACGCAAGAAAGGCCATCAGCAACAAAGCGAACGGAAGAATGGAGGGGCGCGCGAGCGCGGACAGCGCGCAAACTCCGCCAGCGACCGCCCAAGCCCACCCGTTGCGCGGCTCGTCTTCCGTCGCTCCGCCATAGACAATCAACAGGAACAGCAGCAGGCCGTTCAAAAAGAGAATCCACGAGGCCGACAGAATCATGCCGTCAAAATAGAGCCACGGTGCATAGAGAATTCCGAGCGCTCCCGCGAACACGGCGGCGAGCTCTCCAAACAGTTTGCGAGTAATGAGCAGGGCGAAGACGAAAGTTGCGCAGGAGAGAACCATCTGCGTGATCAGGATGATCTGAGGAGAGATATCACCGGTCAGGCTGAACAGCCAGCCGATAAATTGGGGGTAGCCGGGACCGAGCCAGAACGGGCCGGGCGGATGCGCCCCCGTCTGCGACAACTGATAGCCCCAGCGAAAATAGGTGTCACTATCGAGGACGGGGATTTTGGTGATGATCGAGTCCGCCATTTGCTGATAGGCAACAAAGCGGACAGTCGCGAACACTCCGGTCAGCAGAGCAAGCAGTTTCGTGAAGTGTTTTTCGAGCATGTAGCTTATTCCTCCAGTAACAAGCGTGAAGGAAAAAGCTACGGGAATTTGGTCTGGGAGTCAAGGCATAAGACGAGCACAGCTCTGGGACAAAATCACGAGACTTCCTCTATGCCCCCTTGACTTTCGCTGCTTTGAGTTGTATATTTCGATGCATCGAATTAAGTAAAACGAGATGGTGAATATGCTTTCGACTGCTGCAGAAGACTGTTTATTATTTGCTTACAGACTAAATGAGCGAGGGGATGCCCTATCGATTTCGGCGCTGGCGCGTGGTCTGGGAGTCGGTGATTCGACCGTGACAGCCATGATCCAGAAACTGGCCAAGCAGAAGCTCGTCAACCACATTCCCAGACGGGACATCTCGCTGTCCGAGGCGGGAGCCGAGCTGGCCAGAAAGCTGATCCGGCGGCACCGCTTGATCGAGACCTACCTCTATAATAAGCTCGGCTACACTTGGGACGAAGTCCACGACGAAGCCGAGCGGATCGAACATGCCGTCTCGGATCGTTTCGTTGAGGCGATTGACCGCGAACTCGATTTCCCCAAATTCGATCCGCACGGTGATCCCATCCCGGATCAAGACGGCGTCAGCACAACCAGAAAACTCCGCAGACTGTCCGAGATGGGCGTCGGCGATCACGGTAAAGTCGCGCGCATCATCGAAGGTAAGCCGGAAGCGCTGATTTACCTTTCCAAACTCGGCCTTGAACTCGGCACGGATGTTGAAGTGACCTACGCGCCCGATCAAGACGAAATCGTGCACATCTCCGTCGAAGGAGTCCAGCGCACACTCGGCGCGAGCGTAGCGGGAAATATATTGGTCGAATAACTCACGCGTCACCGAAAACTTGTGCCATTGTAAGAGCAAAGATATTCGTTCATGCAGCTAAACAAAATGATTCTTAAATACTTCTTACTGATTCTACTTGCCGCCGTCGTTGTTTCCTGCGGCGGCAAAACCACAACGCCGTCGCAAAAACTCTCCGTCGTCTGCACGGTCGGAATGATCACCGACGTCGCGCAAACCATTGCGGGCGACAAGGCGGATGTGATCGGCTTAATGGGGCCGGGCGTGGACCCGCATCTCTATAAAGTCAGTCACGGCGACGTCGAGAAACTTGCGAACGCGGATATCGTGTTCTACAACGGATTGCACCTTGAAGGCAAAATGGCCGACGTGCTCGTGCAAATGGCGCGCGACCGGGTGGTGATTCCCGTGACCAAAGACATCGCCGAAACACTATTGCGCGAACCGCCGGAGTTTGACGGACACTACGATCCGCACGTGTGGATGGAGCCGATGCTGTGGGCAACCTGCATCCAAACGATTGCAGACGAACTGGCGAAAGCGCTTCCGGCTGATGCAAAAACATTTCACGCGCGCGGGGATTCCTTATCAACGCTCTGCCAAGAGTTGACACAGGACGCGAAAACAAAATTTGCAAACATTCCCGCTGAACAGCGTGTGCTCATCACGGCGCACGATGCCTTCGGATACTTTGGCCGCGCCTTTCAAATTGAAGTCCACGGGCTGCAAGGAATTTCAACCGCGACAGAGTACGGTGTCGCCGACGTTACCACTCTTGTAGACTTAATCACAGATCGCAAAGTCAAAGCCGTGTTCGTGGAATCCAGCGTGCCGACTAAACCACTGGAAGCCGTCATCAAAGGCTGCAAGTCCCGCGGCCACGACGTGACCATCGGCGGAACGTTGTATAGTGACGCGATGGGTGAAGCGGGAACGCCCGAAGGAACATACATCGGCATGCTGCGTCACAACATCAATACGATTTACGAAGCGCTGAGATAGTTATGCAATCCACTCATGCACCGATTGAAATTCACGACGTGACCGTGGCCTATGACCGCAAACCCGTCTTATGGAACATTGATCTGACGATACCGCAGGGCAGTTTGGTCGGCATACTCGGGCCCAACGGCGCGGGAAAGTCAACACTTCTGAATGCGATCATGGGCTTGCTGCCGCTGGCGAGCGGCAACGTGCGCATCTACAACGAGCCATTGGAACTACAGCGAGGGAGAATCGCCTACGTTCCGCAACGTGAATCCGTGGACTGGGATTTTCCGACTCACGCACTCGACGTCGTCCTGATGGGAAGATACGGCAGACTTGGACTCTTTCGCAGACCCGGCAAAGCGGATCGGGATATTGCCATGAGTTGTCTGGAAAAAGTCGGCATGCACGGCTTCGCGAAGCGACAGATCTCACAACTCTCCGGCGGACAGCAGCAAAGAGTATTTATCGCGCGCGCGCTGGCGCAGGACGCGGACATCTATTTGATGGACGAACCGTTGGCGGGAGTAGACGCAACCACTGAAAGAGCGATTATCGAACTGCTGCGGGAGTTGCGCGCACAGGGTAAAACCGTTGTGGCCGTGCATCATGACTTGCAAACCGTGACGGAGTATTTCGATTGGCTCGTGTTGCTAAACTTAAGATTGATTGCCGCCGGCGCGACCGAAGACGTGTTCACCACGGAAAAACTCGCGCAAACCTACGGCGGCCGCATGAAAATTCTCACGGACGTCGGTGATCTCGTGCAGCAAAGATTACCGCTGGCAGCGCTCAAACATCCGCAGGGATAACGATGCTAAGTGACGTAACACTTCGCTCTGTCCTGCTCGGCAGCTTGCTGTTAGGCGGAGTCGCCGGTTTGGTCGGAAGTTTTGCGTATCTGCAAAAGCGCGCGCTGCTGGGTGACGCGCTCGCTCATGCCGCGCTGCCCGGAGTCGTCATCGGATTCTTAATCTCCGGCGGAAAGTTTCCGCTCGCGCTGTTACTCGGAGCAGGATTGACGGCGTGGCTGGGCGCGCGCTCGATTGATTGGATCGGCAGAAACACGAAACTCAAACAAGACGCGGCCATCGCGATTGTACTCTCGGTGTTTTTTGCGTTCGGAGTCGTCGGGCTTTCCTATGTGCAAAGACATGGCGCCGCCGCACAGAGCGGTCTTTCGACCTTCCTGTTCGGTCACGCCGCGTCGCTCTTGCCGCGCGACGTGATAACCTTCGCGATCTTCGGCTTGTTGAGCGTGGTGGTGCTCGGCCTATTGTACAAAGAGCTCAAAGCGATAACCTTCGACAGAAGATTCGCACAAGCGACCGGGCTGCCGGTGCGCTTTCTTGAAATAGTGATGACGTCGCTAATCGTCGCGGCAACCGTCATCGGCTTGCAAGCTGTAGGAGTCGTCATGATGTCCGCGCTGTTGATTACACCGGCCGCTGCCGCCAGACTTTGGTCGCATCGTTTGAGCATGATGCTGGCCATCGCGGCGGGCATCGGCATGTTATCCGGCGCTGCCGGCACATTGATCAGCTACAGCGCGCCACGCATGCCGACGGGTCCGTGGATTGTGCTGGTGGCCACCGCCCTATTCATCCTTTCATACTTCCTCGCGCCACGACGGGGAGTTCTGGCGCGTTGGCTGATTTTCCGGCAGCTGCGCGCGCGAACACATGAAGAAAATCTTTTGAAAACGTTCTATCATCTCGGCGAGCAAACCGGCCTCATCACAGCGGGTTTCAGTCAAGCCGAGCTTGCGCGCTCTCGCAGTCTGCAAGGGGGAGCGTTCGCTTCTGCACTTCGAAAAGTGGAGAGAAAGGGTTGGATCAGAAGAGAGGGTGACAGCTTTCATTTGACTGACGAAGGCAGAACTGAGTCGGCGCGTGTCGTGAGGCTGCATCGTTTGTGGGAAGTTTATCTCACGGAGTATTTGCATTTGCCCGCGGACCACGTCCATCCGGCGGCGGATCAGATGGAGCACGTCTTGACGCCGGAACTGGAACGCGAATTGGAAGCGCTGCTTGACCGTCCGCGTGTTGATCCGCACGGCACACCTATTCCCTACGAGAAGCAGGTGCGGTGATGGCGGAATTCTGGATCTTGCTTGCGGGAGTGTTGTGCGGCGCGTCGTGCGGACTCATCGGAGCCTTTCTCATCTTAAGACGGCAGGCAATACTCGCTGACGCAATCAGCCATTCCGTGCTGCCGGGTATTGCGCTGGCCTTCTTGATCTTTTCGTCTCGTCAATCACCTGTGATGCTGGTCGGCGCGGCGGCCTTTGGTTTGCTGACGGTGTTCATCGTGGAACTCTTGCAGCGCAACGGCAGACTACAAAGCGACGCCGCCATTGGCGTAACCTTTACCGCGCTCTTTGCGTTCGGCGTGCTCTTGATTTCCGTTTACGGTCGAGCCGTGGATTTAGATCAGGACTGTGTCTTGTTCGGCGAGATCGCGTTGGTGCCGTGGGATAGAATTGTGTTCGGCGGACGCGACATCGGTCCTAAAGCCATTTGGTCGCTTGGCGCATCGCTGATAGTGAACTTAGTGTTCGTCGCGGCCTTCTACAAGGAATTAAAGATCACAACCTTCGATCCGTTGCTGGCGAGAAGTCTGGGTATTCGCACCAGACTCATGCAATACGGTTTCATGGCTTGCGTATCGCTGACGGCGGTCGCGGCGTTTGAAAGTGTCGGCGCGATTTTAGTCGTGGCGCTGTTGGTGGTTCCTCCAGCGGCGGCATTTCTCTTGACGACGCGACTCTCGACAATGCTCTTTCTGTCCGCGGGAATTGGTGCGGCCTCCGCTGTCGGCGGCTACTACAGCGCCGCGCCGTTTGACGTTTCCATCGCGGGCATGATGGCCGTCGTCGCAGGCGTCGTGTTCTTAGCCGCGGCCTTGTGGAGTGTTTGGCAGAAAAAGAACTTGTCTGCTGTCGAAAGGCCAAGTTTATAATCTCACAGGTGCGCACACAAAAAACGCCGCGAATGCTCGCGGCGTTTTTTGTGTGCTAAGAGAAGCTCTGTGACTTCGTCGCCTACTTCATCAGGATCATCTTCTTGGTGATGCTGCCTTCCGGCGCGTCGAGGCGATAGAGATACACACCCGACGGACGGTTCATGCCCGCGTCGAAATTGGTTTCATAAAATCCCGGTGTCAAATCATTGTCTATCAGCGTCGCGATTTCACGGCCGGTAATATCGTAAACTTTAAGCGTTGTCGCTCCGCCGCGCGTCAGGCTGAATTCAATCTTGGTTTGCGGATTGAACGGATTCGGATAGTTTTGACTTAGATTAAACGTGATTGGAATAAACTGCGGTTCTCCACCCGCGCTTAACGGCATGATCAACACCGGCCAGGGCGCGTACGAACAGCCCTGGAACAAGAGATCGCTGTACTGCGCGAAGATCCAGCGCACTTGCCCGATTGGAAGTCCCGACGTGGACCAAGTAACGGTGTCCGGAATCTCGGTCTCGCCGCGACCTGCCGTGCGCGGAACAAGCGGCCCGACACAGCCCATCGTGTCGGTATCCACATGCAGTGACATCGTGGCTTCGTCGTCCGGATCAAACAACAACCAACTCAAGACGACGCTGCCGTAGGATCGGAGAGTATCCGTGCTGGGAATTACCCACTGAAATGTCGGAGGTACGTTCGCTTCTTCCACCACAAAGGGATAAGTAATGAGATTATTGTTCTCATTGTTTTCCTCCACCTCGAAGAGAGCGTCCACATGAAACTGCAGCTGGTGATTGCCAGCGGTCGTCATCTCGATCGGGTCGCTCAGCCAAGTGTTTGTTTCGCCGGGAAGGACGCCGCTCATCAGGGAATCGTAAATCAGTTCGCCGTCCAGGAAGAGGCGCGCGTGGAAATCATCATAAACCGCGACGCCGCCGTCACAAGAACTCCACGTGACTTGCGCGCGAATGGAATCTCCTGTTTCGATGCGAGTCGGTACGGTCGTGCCGTCCGGTTCGCGCACACCCATGCCACCGGCCAGCAAGTCCACACTGCCGTCATCAACCGAAACAATCACGTCGTCAATAAAAGCGCCTTTGTCAACAATGGCGTCTCCATCCGAGCGAAACCACCAAAACACATACACAGCGGGACGGCCTAAGGCCGAGACACTGTCGCGTGTTGGTATATTGCGATGCAGATCCTTTAAGTCTATCACAAACGTTTGCCAACCGGAGGTTTGACCGCTGAACGTCGTGTCCACCCAGATATGAGTGGTCGCCAACGTAAACACGGAGTCCGCGCCCCAGCAAATCGTATCCTGAATATCCATGTTGTTACGGAAAAATAAACTGAACGAAACCCGCGCCTCTTGAGCGGTGGTCAAGTTCAGCGGCCCATAGGTTGTATAAATATTTCGGTTGGCCGGATAATCGTCAAAATCAGGATCTTCCGTTCCCGGTCCACCGATAATCCATAAAGACTGAAGGTCGTTATCACATAATGTTGAGAGCCGCGTGCTATACACACGATCCTGAACGCCCCACGTCAATTGCGGAAGCGGAGGACTAATGCGCCAGCACCGGAGCGGGTTTGCGTTGGACGGCCGGCACCACGGCCACTGTTGGCGGGTACCGTCAAAACATTCTATCCGAAGATGATCCCAACAGGCTTCCGCCGTTGAACTGCGCGGCCCGCTCGAAAGCGGCAAGCTGAGAAGCACTGCCGCGCATAGCCCAAGCAGCGCTCGCAGTCGTAGTAATCTATGAGTTGATTTCATGGGTCCTTTCCCCTCCAAGAAAAAGGCAGAACGCCGCCACCGTCAGTCCGGCAGGCGGCGCTCAAAGTTTTGGGTTGCGTAATCAAAGATGAGGCTCTAAAGTTGAGGGACGCGCACTTTCGCCAAAAAATCACCCGGCCCCAACATATATCGTTACTTCATCAAAACGACTTTGCGTGTGCTGTTGAAATTCTGCTGGCCGCCCTGAGCGTCGAGACGATAGAAATACACGCCACTCGACATTTCACTCGCGTTCCAGTTCACCGTATGCAAACCGGCTTCAAACGGACCGTCCGCCAGCGTGGCCACTTCACGGCCCAACAGGTCAAACACCGAGAGCTTCACCTGTGAACGCACAGGCAACGCGAAAGGAATATTCGTTTCCGGGTTGAACGGATTCGGATAGTTTTGCATCAGGCTGAATTCGGCGGGAAGAGCTTCCGGCGCCTGCGGCGCATCCAAAATACCCGTCAACAGCCAGTTCACCGCGTTGCTCATCAACGCGGTACGATTCGGCGCATCGGCGATGGCCTCGAAACCGAATCCTAAATACATAACGCGATAATTGCCGTTATCAACGGTCAAACCGGCGCCTTGCGTTGCACCCTGATACTCTTGATCATAGTTGAAGATCAAGGTCGCCATTTCGTCGCGCGCTTCAATGGACGCCTGACGGCTTTGGTTGTTCGCGCCGTTTCCGCCTACCACGCTGAACGCCAATCCGCCGCCCGCTGTGCCGTCCAGTCCGGTGACTGAAGTGCCAATCGGGAAATTGCGCAGCCAGCGCGCGTGCATATAGTCCGTGAACAGCTGATCCGTGCGCATGTCAAAGCCCAAGCCCTGACCCGTTATCAACAGATTGCCGCCGGCGTCAAGATAATCGGTGATATTTAATTGGTCAATCGGAGTAACCGCTTCCGACCACAGGTCACCCGTGAACCAAATCAGCACGTCCACACCGTCGAACATCGAAGCCTCAACGTCATCCAGACTGGTATCCCACCAGCCCCAAACGACGCTGATGGTCTCGTCCACAGCGTCCAGTGCTTCGGCATAATAGGTCTCGTACTCCGCGCCACCGTCGGCGTCGATGACCAGCACGTCCAAACCCGACATCAGGCGCCAGGCGAAATTCGTCTGCACCAGATCGTTGCCCGAAGATTCCAGATGCACGTTAAACTGCGCGTGACCGGGATTTCCGTAAGGATTGACACGGACAACCAACGACGTCGTCGCCTGACTATTCACCGCGACATTGATCGCGTTGGGGTCCGATGCGCCGCCCATTTCCTCAATACTGTATGTCCAGCCGGCCGGCCAATCGCCGCTAAGCGTCACCGCGTACGTGTCATTCTGCAAACCGGTGTTGGTCACGTTGATCGGATAAACCTGCTCGCCGTCATTCGGCGAAACAATCGCCTGCACCGGATTTTGTTCAGTCGCCGAAAACGCGTAATCCTGAGTCACATGACCCCAAGTGCCCTGATAGATTTCCTTCGTGCCGTTGTTCTGAAGGAACACCACCACCGACAAATTCTCGACATCCCATGACGCATCACGGTTGAGATTCACGTTGAAGCTGTAAGGATTGCCGGGAGAGGCTGTGACCGGCGTACCGGAAGTAAAATTCGGTGCCGCATCGCAGAAAACGTTGGGGAAGTGGGTCTCTCCGTTCGAGCCCGGAGGCGACGAGTAGTTCACTTCATCGCGAATCAGCAAAACATAAAGATTGGCGTTTGACAACGCTTGCTCAGCATTGATCACGCCTGAAACCGCGACACCGGTCGGAGTTGTTGTCACGGCAAGAAGATTATCAATCGTGCAAGGCGACGGTGTCGCATAACGAGAGCGAATACCGTTGCGAAGCGTTGAGATGTTGACGTTTGCAATGTTGATGAGTCCGTCACACATCACCCACGGTACCCAGTTGCAGCCATAGTATTGGATGCGGGCGGTTGCTTCCGAAACATTCCACAGATGGAAGGCGTCGTTGTTCGCACCCGGCCACCATCCGTGAGTCTTAACCACAAGCACGGTGTCGCGCGTCATGGCTGTAGTTACCGCACTCTCAGTGGGATTCCACGATGCGCAAGGACCGCAATTCCACTGTGTGAAGTTGTCGACGATCACGCACTGCCGTTGTGCGGCAAACGAAGCAGTTACTGCGAGCATAAGCAAACCCGCAACCACAAAAAGAGTTTTCAAACGATTCATAGGTCCTCCGGTGCCGATCCTGTTAGTTTTCCCCAAGACGAAAGCATGTATCCTTAAATATAGCCGATTCTTACGCTAATTCAAGCACTTTGTTAGCTTTTGCAAGATTCGCTCCGGATTCCCCACTATCCCCGGAGGCTCGGAGAGGATTTCGTAAGTTTATATAAAATAATAAATAATCCGCCGGGCAAAGACTGAGGCTCGCCGCTCCCGCCACACCCCGAAAAATCGCATTCTGAAAAGAGAGGCGCAAAGGTGCAAGCGGTGCATGGAAGGCAAAAACGAAACAGGCCGAAAAACGCTATGTTTCGGCCCGCGTATCCCTGCCAATTTTGTGGGTCGCTTCGAGCCGTTTTCATCGCTTTGTCATCCTGGAAGGATCTTGTCAAGCTCCCATCACGATTCCAGGTGCTTGCCATGTCATTCTCTGTTCAATTGCTCTGCCGTGAACCAATTCTCGGCCAAGTCAAGCCACTCCGGATTGTCTCGCTCGATCAGTGCAATCTTCTTTGAGCGCAACATCTCCTTGATTTCCTTTTCCCGCGCGATCGCGTTTGTCACATCTTGGAAACTCTCGTAAAACACAAGCCGATTGATCTTGTATTTTGCCGCAAACTCGCTGCCTTCGCCTCGTTTGTGTTCCCACATCCGGTGCTTCAAGTTGTTTGTTACACCGGTATAAAGGCGCTTTGAAATCCCCGGGAGAATGTATGTACAATACGTTCTGTCCATGAAAACTTTCGGGAGTTTCTCTTGAGATTCGTGGTCACGCAACGAGATCCTTCCAGGATGACAACACACTTAGCTTGTCGGCACCGATTCACCGCCGTTGTGGGCCTTCTGACCCGCAATGGCAGCTATCTTTCAATGCCCGCCACTCGCCTTCGGATCGAACGTGAAGCCCGCGTCTTTCAAAACCCTCGCGACGTCTTCCTGAATCGCATCGAGTTTGTCCTGTGACTTCGCTTCCACGCGCAGCACGAGCGTCGGCTGCGTATTCGAGGCCCGCACGAGCGCCCAACCGCCGTCGAATTTCACGCGCACACCGTCGAGATCAATCGTCTCCAATCCGCGGCCCTTGAAACTCGCTTTGACCTTTTCGACCACCTCAAACTTGACTTCATCGGGACAGTCCACGCGAATCTCAGGAGTGGAAAACGTCGGCGGCAAATCCGACAACTCCTGCGCCAGCGTGTGCGGCAGGCGCGATACGATCTCCAGCAGCCGTCCCGCCGAATAGATCCCGTCGTCGAAACCGAAAAACCGGTCGGCAAAGAAAAAGTGACCGCTCATCTCTCCGGCCAGCGCAGCCTTCTCTTCCCAAAGTTTGCTCTTGATCAGCGCGTGACCTGTCTTCCACATGATCGGAATGCCGCCGTGCTTCTTGACGTCGGAGAAAAAGTTTTCACTGCACTTCACGTCGGCGATAATCTTCGCGCCCGGCATGTCTTTCAAAATACTCCGCGCGAACAAAATCATCAACTGATCCCCCCAAATGACTTTGCCGTCGCCGTGAACGGCCCCGAGCCTGTCCGCGTCACCGTCAAAACCCACGCCGAGTTCGCATTTATTGTCCGCGACCAGTTTCTTCAGTGCGACCAAATTCTTTTCCACTGTCGGATCGGGATGATGATTCGGAAATCTTCCGTCCACTTCAGTATAGATGTCAAACACTTCAGCGCCGATTTCGCGGAAAATCTGCGGACCACACAGCCCTCCGACGCCGTTGCCGCTGTCCACACCGACGCGCACTTTGCGCTCGAGTTTCAAATTGGACGTCAACCACGAGATATAATCCGGCAGCACATCACTGCTGCTGCTGGTCGCGTCGGCTTTGTCGTAATCCTGGCGCTCGCAAAGTCCGCGAATCTCCTGAATCATCTCGCCGTGAATCGAGGTCTTGCCGTGCGCCATCTTGATCCCGTTGAACTCCGGCGGATTGTGAGACCCGGTCACCATAATCCCGCCGTCGGTCTTCAGATGCACCGCCGAAAAATACAGCACCGGTGTCGGCACCATGCCGACGTTAATCAGTTCCAGTCCCGTCGTGAGCAAACCGGATTTCAAATCACTGACAATCCGTTCGCTGGTCAAGCGTCCGTCGCGCCCCAGCGTAAACTTCTTGCCGCCCTTGCGGCGAATAAACGTGCCGATACCGCGGCCAAGTTCGTAAACTACTTCAGGAGTCAGGTCGTCCGCGACGACCCCGCGAATATCATATTCGCGAAAAATGTTGGGATTTAGCATGGGGAGAGTATGAAAAATGAAAGACGAAGTTTAAGAGAGGAAGCAAATTCCGGCCGGGTTGTGCTTATGGGACAGACTAAGGACTCTTGTCTTGATCGAGGTGCAAAGCCAACTCTTCGTTCAAAATTTTTAGCACGTCGAGACGGTTTTCGATTGAACGGAGCGTGTGCTTCTTTGTTGAGCCATTTTTTTGTTCGATGACCAATTTATTGCCGTCGAGTGCGAAACTCTTGATGTCCTTCCAACGACCGGAGAAGGAGCGAATAGGGCGTGTGCGAACTTTGAAGCCGGTTTCTGTATAGGTGAGCTTTCTGAAAGCAGGGAGCTTGGCGTGAAAGAGTCCGAGCAGAAAGACTGCTACGCCAGCCGCCATCATCAACGTGCCCGGTTGAAACCACGACTTGTCATGATGAAGTTTGTGAAAACCTTCCAATACAATCACGATTCCTGCCAGCACTTCAAACCAGGCAACTTTACTGTGACTTCCGTGTTTACTTTTCAATTCTCGCTTCAAGACAACTAATAACGCGGCCCCGATGACGATGCCTAAAACATCGATCCTCAAATGCTCGGTATGACCGGACAACAGAGATGACACACCCGTGATGATCAAGAGCACACCCGGGATGGAGTGATAGAACATCATGGCGCGGCGGGCGCGTTCGGTAAGTTTTAGTTGAAGAGAACGTGAGTGCATTAACGTCCCAAGACCCAAACATCATGCGGCCAGTCATGCCACGTCACGGACTTCTCGAGCTTCGCGCCGAGTCGTTTGGCAACATTAGAGGACGGAGTATTCTCGGGAGCTATCAGCGAAATGACACGCTCGTAGCCGAAGTGATAACGCGCAAAATCCAAACACGCCCGCGCCGCTTCCGTCGCCAAGCCCTGATGCCAATGCTTACGCACGAGCAAGTACCCGACTTCCATTTCGGTCGTGCCGTTGACGTCCTGCTTTAGAATTCCGCACTGACCGAGAAATTCTCCGGTCGCCAGTGATTCCAACGCATAAAACGAATGGCCATCCCGCTCGTAGCGCATCATCCCGCGCTCAATCCACACCTGCGCCTCTTCGCGCGTCAACGGCTTCGGATAGTGCCGCATCACTTCAGGATCGCTGAGCTGCTCAGACATCACGTCAAGATAGTCAAGCGTCAATGCGCGAAAACGAATCCGTTCCGTCGTCGGCGGAACTTCGATGTCAGCCAAGCTTCGCTTCAAGCGAAATCTCTGCCGAGCCCATCAGCAATCGCGAAATCGGGCAACCGGCTTTCGCGGCTGCCGCAACTGCTTGAAAGGCCGCCGCATCCAGGCCCGGGACTTTGGCCGTGCAGACGATGTGAGACTTCGTCACCGTCGGCTTGCCGTCCACCATATTAAGCGTCACATGCGCCACGGCTTCAATCGAGTCCGCGACATGGCCGGTTTTCTCGATATCCCCGGACAGCGCCATCGCGAAACAACCCGCATGCGCCGCCGCAATCAGTTCTTCAGGATTCGTTCCCTTGCCTTCTTCAAATCGATCATGAAACGAATAATTGACGTTCTTGAGTGTGCCGGTTTCGGTCGTGAGATTACCCTTACCGGTCTTGAGTGTGCCGCTCCAAACAGCGGTTGCTTTACGAATAGACATAGAATACTCCAAAAAAGTTGAAGAATGAATTAAAAAACAGAAACACAGAAATGTAGCGGCTGCCCCTGCTGCCGATACAAAAGAGAAGACGAGTGAGGGGGTAGAAACTATTGTGCGCGGATTTCGGAGAGCGCGCGGAGCGTGTCGGGGTCGCCGGGTAAACCGACCAGAGCGGTTTCCAGTTCGGCGATGGCTTCAGCCTTGCGGTCAAGATAAGCTAACGTAAATCCCAATGCGCGGTGACCAATCGCGCACTCCGGATAAAGACCTAAACAGCGCCGCAAACTTAGTTCGCTGTCGGGAAAGCGGTACAGATAGCGATAAACGATGCCTTCATGATAGTGTGCCGACGGATCCTCGTCGTCCATTGTCAAAATCGTATCCAAACTCATCAGCGCGGTTTCAAACTGCTGCACATTGATTGCGCGCTTGGCGTCCTGATACAAATCCCACTTCAACAAAAACCGCCGGTACGCTGAAGCATGTTCGTAATCAGGACGATTCTCGAGCACCCAGCGCATCGCCTCGCGGCCTTCGCTGAGATCGTATCCGTCATTCAATATCGCTTCCACCTCCTCTTCCGAGCGCGCCGGAAGTTCCGGAGGCAAATGAAAAAATCGCGTCAGGTGGCTGCGGACTTGGACAATGAAGAAGGAGGGGACGCCTTGCCTAGACATGCGGCCTCCGTGGCGTGAAGTGTTTCCAAGTAGAGCTTTTCATATTGCGGAATGATCTGATCTATGTGAAAAATTTCCTGACAGCGCCGGCGACCCGCCTGACCCATTTCCAGCCGCATGTCCTTGTCTTTCACCAGTTGCAAAATGCTTGCCGTCAGACCCTCCACGTCCCCCACCGGATGCAGAAAACCCGTCTCGCCCTTCACCACAACTTCAGGCAAACCACCGACATCATAGCCCACAACAGGCATTTCGCAGCTCATCGCCTCGAGTGCTGACAGACCAAAACTTTCCTTGTTTGACGGCAAAAGATAAATGTCGCCAACACTCAACAAGTCAATCAAGCCGGTCTGTTTACCCATAAATCGCACGTCGGCCTGCAATCCCAATCTGCGCACTTCAATCTCCGCGTTGCTGCGCGCCGGACCGTCGCCCACCAAAACCAGTTTCGCTTTGACCTGCTTGCGCACGTTGGCGAATGCCGCGATAATATCCGGAATTCTTTTAACTGGACGGAAATTTGAGATATGCAAAATAATCGGTTCATCCGCCGGCGCCAGCCAATCGCGGCGCTGAACACACATATCGCGCTTGTACAATTCCGTATCAATAAAATTATAAATAACCTGAATCTCGCCGCAATAATGAATGTTCGCGCAAGTCTCCCGCGCCAGATCATGTGACACCGCCGTCACCGCATTCGACTGTTCCAACGTAAATTTCACCACCGGAGCATACGCCGGATGCGCGCCCACCAGCGTGATATCCGTTCCGTGCAAAGTCGTAATCACCGGAGGCAAGCCGCCGTTCATCTCGCGTGCCAGATACGCCGCCGTCGCGTGCGGAATCGCGTAGTGCGCGTGCAGCACGTCGAGCTTATACATCTTAAAAGCGTCAAACAGCGTCGAAGAAAGCGTCAGCGTATAAGGCGTATTCTCGAACAAATCATATCCGACCACAGGCACTTCATGAAAATAAGTATTCTGCTGAAAAGCCGGCAGACGAAACGGACGCGACGTCGAAAAAAAGTGCACCTCATGCCCGCGCATCGCCAGCGCGACGCCCAACTCAGTCGCCACGACGCCCGAGCCGCCGTAGGTGGGGTAGAGGATGATGCCGATTCTCATTAAGCGTTCTTCTTCGCCTTCTTATCCTTCTTGCCTTTGGCTTTCTTCTTGTCAGCCTTCTTTTCGTCCTTCTTGGCCGCTTTCTTCTTTTTCTTCTTCTTAGGCTTGATCAGCATATTCCCCGAACAATTCACCGCGCCGCAGTTGCAGCGATACTTCTCTTCCCAGTCGTCGTGCTCGTCGCCGTCGCCTGTTAATCCGTAATTGTAGCACAATTCTTCACCGACATTTATCGCGCGAATCGCCTCGATAAACACGCGGCCGCGGTCTTCGACCGGCTCACAATTCGGATCACATGAGTGATTGATAAACCGCGCGTCGTTGCCGCCCACCGCCGCGTCAATCGCCACCTCCCCGTCACAAATCTGAAACAAAAATGTGTGATGCCGCTTCTGTTTCGAGTCGTCATAGCGGCGATCCGCTTCGTCTTCGGGAATTAACTCCCCGGTGTATTCAATAACACGCGTGCCTTTGCGAATCTTCTTCGTGGCAAACGCGCCTTTGCCCTGAATGTCAGAGCCGCGAACAACAAAACAAGGTGAGGAGGGCATGGGGAAAAGGATAAGGGATAAAGGATAAAAAGTAAATTCAGAAAACGGTAGCTGTAGCGGCTGCCCCTGTGGCTGCCGAACGCATGCAGTTACCTCGCCGAGCGGGGATTTAGCATAGGGATTCCCCACCGGAATCTGAATCCCCCTTCCTCCGTTTACGGGGGAAGGGTTAGGGGATGGGGGTCTGGTCTCCCTCCGCGCTGCGCTGGGGGATTAAGGAGGGTCAAACCAAATGCATATACTTCTTCGGAATCTTGCGATTCAACATAATCTTGCGGCACTTTCTGGAGCCGCAATGACACGCGTAATCTTCCAGCCAATCCTTGTTAAACGGGCCGGGCTGATGCAAGTGATAATCATACACAAGTTCCGCGCCCCTGGAAATTTTGCGCAAGGAGCGAATGAAAATCCGGTCATCCTCTTCAATCGTTTCGCAGTTCGGCGCGCACGAGTGATTGGCATACTGCGCGGCATTACCTCTGCGCGACGCGTCAATCAGCCAGCCGCTGTCCAACGAAAAAATAACCGTGTGATGAGCTTCGGGTTCGTTCTCGTCTACGTCGGGCAGATCCTCCGGCGGCATCCGCGTGCCCTTGTATTCGATGATATTCGTCCCTTTGGGAATATCCTTGCGCGCAAACAAACCCCGGCCGTGAACTTTACTTTTCTTGACAAACCAGTATTCGCCCTTCGTTCCTATTGGCATAACATCATCGGATCGTTTACTCTAATCGGTTCGCGCATGTAAAACACTTCGGCATATTTGACCCCGATCTGATCACCGAAATAGCGCGCGCGTGCTTCCAGCCGCTCGAAAAACACAGGCTGCGACAGCACCGTCTGCGGTTCCGTGCTGTTCGGATCAAAGAACTGCGACCGATGTGCACGGGCTGAACGAAGTTTATGCTCGTGAAAATCCGTGATGTCCACAAACACATTCGGCTCCATCATCCACGTCGAGGGCCAATAGAGCAAGCGCTTGGGATTATGCGGCTCATACTCCGCTGGAAAATTCGCCGCGCCCGCCACAAACATCGAGTGCTTCACCAGCTCGCTCGTGCCTTCGTGATCCGGATGTTTGTCTTTCCACCAATGTGTCAACACCAGCTTGGGCTTGTGGCGGCGAATACACTCTACCACTTTCACGCGCCGTTCATGTGTATCCTGAACATGTAAATCGCCCAGGTCGAGCACTTCGCGGAATTCGAATCCCAAAATCTTCAGCGCGTCCTGCGCTTCCTTGGCGCGAATCTCCGCGTTGCCGCGCGAGCCGAGTTCGCCGCGCGTCATGTCCACCATTCCGATTTTGTAACCCTGCGATTGCATCCTGAGCAGCGTGCCCGCGCAGGAAAGTTCAACGTCGTCCGGATGTGCGCCGATGGCGAGCACGTCCACATGCTGTGTGTTTACGTCACTCATTCGCTATTCTGTAATGACAAGGTGATGAGCCGCGCCGTCGGCGGGCAACTGATCAAGTATATTCAAAAATTCCGTCACGCCATAAGTCAAAAGCGCCCAAGCCGTGCCCACCGCGCGCTCCATCGGTTTGCCGTTTGGCCGCGCTGCAAACAAAACTCTCTGCAATCGCGCCAATTCCACCGCGTGCTGTTGCTTAATCGCTTTGTTGGCCTTTTGCTCAAGCTGCTCCAAAGGATGCAGCGATTTCCCGATCGTTGAGCCTAACGCACCCTCCAAAGTCGGATCCAAATCATGCAGCGTCGGCTTCAATTTGTTCAACACAGCCTCAACTTCGGTCTTGGTCTGAGCAAACAACTGCGCCGTATCATGCTCGTCGGCTTCGCGCATCAGCCGTTTGGTCAACTCGTGCTCGTGTGTCGCCAGCAGTTCCAGCCAAGACAAATTCAGCTTCTCGCGCAATCGCTCACTCTTGGCATCCACAAACGTCGCCGACAGTCGCGGAAACAGACTCGGCGCTGTGACGTTTAAGAGAGTGTAGAACGGCGTCAACTGCGCGTGATATTCCAATTCCCCCGGCCCGCCGACATATGCAATCGAGGGCAACACAAAATCCTGATAGAGCGGACGCAATCCCGCTTTTGGACTTACCGTCCACTCGCCCGCTGCAAGTTTCGCTTTCAATTGTTCGGGCGTAACCTGCTCAGTCGAGCCGTCAGCGCGTCGCACCGTGCCATCAAGACCGACGGGCATCCGCACGAAATCTTTGCCTACCACATAAAAAAAGTGCGCGTCCGGAGTCGGACTCATGGAACCTGTGAAACCTTTGGCGCGGACAGCATCCGAGCGTTCAACAAAAGCATCTCGCAGTGTTTCGCGCCGATCAATCACGCGCTCCCACAGCGGCGCGGAAAGCTTTTTCAAAGCATCGCTCCGGCCTTCGCAAACCAAAAGTCCGCGCGGCCCAAGCGTTGCCGCAAGCAATCTGCCCATCGCCGTCGAAAGATCAGCATCGCTATAAGCATGTTCCAGAGCGTCCGCCGCTTCTCCCGAAACATTTTCCCAGCTTGCAATCAATTCATGCAAACCCGCCAGCGCGCTTTCACCCACTGCATAGCGGCCCACTTCCTGATTGGCAACCTCATGCGCCGGAGAAAATTCCACCGAGCCCATCGTGCCGTCAGACTTCGGAAAATACGAGGCGCGAATCTCCGCTAAGTCGTGATCTTCACCCTCCAGCCAAAATACCGGCAGCACCGGAAGTTTCATCGTCGCTTCCAATGCTCGAGCTAATCGAACCGTATGATACGCTTTCAAAAATGAAAACAGCGGGCCACCCAAGTAACCAACCTGCTGCCCCGTCACCACCATCACCGCTTTGCCGTTGGCAAGATGTGTTAATCTTGAAAGCGTTTCATCCGGCACACCATAGAGCTTACCTTCGTCTCTAACTATCTCCGCAAGCTCTTTATAGAACGGAAAACTCTTCAGCCGCTCTTCGGTCGCCGCCCGACAGGCTTCAGGATTTCCGGGTGAGCGCGCATACAACCACTCCGCGTCGGGCAACTCGTGCACAACCGCCTGCCACGCCGGACCGAATCCGGGGAGACTATCAAAAGGTAAGGAAACCCGGTTCAATATAGGAGGCGGAGCCAGTTCCATGGGCACAAAATGTGTGTAAGCAATTGCAAAATATACCGATTCGTAGGTGGTTTGTCAAACTTTGATACGGTTTGAAATACAAATCGTTCCCTGCCTGACAATTGCTTTTCTCTAAGATAAGCCTATATTTACTGACTTATGCGCATCATTCTGTTGATAATGGTTCTGTGGGTCGTCGGACTCGGCAGTTATCTGGTCTATGACCGTTATTGGCCCGGACACACCGGCACGGTCGTGGTCACAAGCTCCCCCCCGGGAGCCGAAATCTGGGTGGATTTGGCCCCCACAGGACTGACCACACCCGCCGAATTGAGCGAAGTGCTGATCGGAAAACACTCGTTCACCGTCCGCCTCGAGGGCCGGAGACCCCAGCCTTTTGTCAAAGTCGTTGAAGTCTCCCGCGCCAGTTTTGACTCGTTAGCATTTGTTTTCGATGGAGATACAACTGCACGCCGTGAATCGGATATGTCCATGACCACTCCCCCGGCCAAGGTCCCTCCCAGAGTCGAAAGCATCAGTGACAGGGTCAAACGCGAGTTGCCCGACCAAGCCGAGCGCGTGGCTCCCAGTTCAGTGGACAGCGCAACCATGGCCCTGGCGATGTCGCCTCCCAAAACGGAAGCCCCATCCGAACAGAAGTCCATACTCGTCCCCGAGCCGAAAACCGCCGAACCCGGCCCCGTCAGGACTCCGGCAGAGGTGAGGGAGACCGTCCGCAAAGATCCTGATACCGGAACCATTGAAGTCTCAAGCTCGCTTCCCGGCGCCCGGATTTTCATCAATGACAAGCAAATCGCCGAAAGAACTCCCGCCACGGTCGCCTTGCCGCTCGGAACACATATGATTCGGGTCGAAATGCCCGGCTATAAAGCGGAACCCGAACAACACGACGTCAGATTATCCCGTATTGCCGGCGGCCAGCTGGTCTATTTTACGCTCACGGAAATCCAGCGCGCCCGGAAAGAAATCACCATTACCACCGAACCTCCTGAAGGTGCTATCATCGTCGACGGTGACACCGTCGGCGTCGGATTAGCCGTGGTTCCGCATGAGTTCGGCGTCTTTGAAATTGCCTTCGGCCCCCTGGAAGGCTACTTGACTCCCGAAACTCAAAGAGTCGTTGTCACTCCCGCCAAACCGAATCTGGCCCTGAACATCAAATACGCCCGTTCCTTTCATGTCGCCGCGACCTGCAGAGGCGGAGACAACATAGACAAAATTGGCGACATCCGTTGGGAAACCGGACTCTATGATCGCGACAAAGGCCCGCGCATCTCCGAGGCCCACGGCCCCAAAATAAATGCCATTCCCGGCAGTGACAAATCCGGCTGGGAACTGGCGATGGGCGACCCCAACCGCAATCCTACCGGCTCAGACTATATCGAGTTCTTCTTTACACTGCCCGATGAAGTTCCGCCGTCCACGCCGCTGAACTTAAGATTATATCTCTATCGCACCAACCGAAAATATCCGCTCTCGCTCTCATCCCGCTGCGAAATTACCGTGACCGTCAACGGCCGCGTGTTCTTAGACAACTTCCGTCCGCGCCACGATCAAACCTTAGCCGACAGCGAGCGCTTCGAGGAGTGGTCTTTGCAACACTCCCTTGTTCCGGGTGAAAACCGAATTATGATCCGCACCGGTGACAAGAACCAAATCTTTAACTATCTCTGGAAATTTGAGGTGCTGTAAACGGTGACAAACCGCTTCAGACAACTATTTGATCAACCGCCCTTGCGGTTTATCAATCCCGAAATGACCTGGACGGACGTGGTCAAGTTCCTCATTCTGACGAACGTGACCGTCTTTGCCGCGCAGGAACTTCTCGGGCTCTATCCGTTCTTTATCGAAAATTTCGCGCTGATTCCCGCGCTCTTCTTCGGCGGCCATGTGTGGACTCTGTTCACCTACATGTTCCTGCACGGAGGGTTCTCGCATATCCTGTTCAATATGCTCGCCCTCTGGATGTTCGGCACGATGCTCGAAAGAGTCTGGGGCTCGCGCGAATTTTTGAAATACTATCTGATTACCGGACTCGGCGGAGGATTGTGTTACGCGCTCTTTAATATGGGTTCGTTCATCCCCACGGTCGGCGCGTCGGGTGCGATTTACGGACTGCTCCTCGCCTATGCCGTGATGTTCCCCAACAACATCATTTATATCTGGTTCGTGATTCCCGTCAGAGCGAAATATTTCGCCATCATCTTCGGTATTATTGAGTTTCTCGCAAGCTTCAATCCCGGCAGCGGCGTCGCGCACCTTGCTCACTTGGGCGGCATGGTCATGGGCTATGTCTATCTGAAGTGGGGCAAGGCCAGCGCTATCACCAACGCGCCCGGCGCCAGAATGCGCGAATGGAAAAAGAAACTTGAAGACTCCGCCCGCGAGCGCGAAGCTCAAGAGATCGAAGATGTCCGCCGCGAAGTAGATGACCTGCTAGACAAAATCAACAAAGTCGGCATGGACGGCCTAACCAAACAGGAACAGCAACGGCTAGAAAAAGCCAGCAAGTTCCTAAGAGATCGCGGAGTAAATCCCTAAACAAGAAAGCCGAGGCAGCCACCTCGACTTTTTGCGTTGTTGTGTGATAACACGACAATAATTCACCTGCGAAACCGGTTACGCACCTACTAACCTCTAGTGCCCGTTTTCTCAGTCACTTGGAGAACCATCAATTTTCAGAAACTGTGAGTTCGGCCAGAGAATTTTTGCCGAGCCTCTTGACAAATCCGCTTTTTTTTTGATTTAGTATTGGCAACCCAAGCCGCCAGGACGGTGCGGCGCCCAAAGTTCTTTTCCTTTCGGGAGGTTGCTATGAGAAGCCTTGTGTTGTCAGGACTGATTTTGGTTGGACTCTGTTCGATTTCTCTTGGACAAACAGATGATCCGGGATGCAGTATTACTGTTTCGGTAACTGATCCGGGATGCACGACAGGAGAAGAGGACTGTGATTTTGTTACAGGTTGTACAAGTTCAAGTGAGTTTCAAGTGTTGTGCACAGGAACGGCTTGGATAAAGGCATGGACAGAGTGCCCAGACGGAGATTGTACGAATTGTGCTGTATGCGTAAACATATATACATCTGGATCAGGTGACCTTGTTTACAGCTGCACCAGCTTGCCGGATTGTGATGAAGAATGCTGTCGTGTTTGCGTTGACCCGAGTTTCACAGCAGGTTACTACATAATGCGGGTATGCCTGGTTCCGTGCCCCGGTGGCGACGAGCGAGCCTGCTGTAACGGTTCGTGCAAGGCTTATGGGCAGTTTTCATCAAATCCGTTAAGTTGTCAGTGAAAACGCTTCTATGGATGGCCATGTTGCTCGGGGCAGCATGGCCATCTTTTATTATTGCTCGCACCGTCCGTGTGCCGCAGGATGCGCCGACGATTCAGTCAGGTTTTGCGAGCTTACTGCATGGTGATACGCTCTCTGTGGATCGGGGTGTGTACATCGAAACACTTGTAGCCCCTGCGATACTGTTTAAGATGATCGGCCACGTTGAAGATGATAGCAGTGGACAGCCACTGACCATCGTTGACTTGACGGATGAAGTGATTGATGATTCAACAGCCGTTTTAACCCTTCCTCCTCATTCTCATGTTGTAATAGAAAACTTCGACTTTCGTAATCCTTCGAGAAACGGTATTCGAAGTTGGGCTGACAGCGTAATGTTGCGAAACTGTATTCTTGATTCCGCCAATTGGGGATTTCGTCAGGTCGGAGACAGCATTGCGGCTCACGTGGTTTTGGAACATACGAGAATTCGCGCAAACTACTTCAGCTGCGTTTCTGTGAGAAACCTCGCATCCTTAAGAGCGTCAAACTGCGTATTTTCGGGACTTGGGGATAACTTATATCGGTTGGTCGGTGTTTCTGAGTCCGTCATTGATTCTTGCTCTTTTCATTCTGACGATCCTTGTATAATGTTAGTTGCCTCGGGCCGATCACATCGGATAACGAATTGCAATTTCGGCCCAAGCGAAACAAGACCGACTTTGCAAGCAATTTACGTTGATTCACCAGACTTCGAGTTTTCAGGTAACTCGTTGGTGGACTGTTCGTATGATATACATTTGCTTGATATAAGCACGTTGCAGGGCGATTCTGTTGTTGTTGACGAGAACATGTTCGAAAGATGTCATGGGTTGGCCGGGCGGCTTACTTCCTTGAGCGTTGTTCAGGTAAATACTTCTGCGTTTTCGGAAAGCGGTGCTACTATTACGAACAACACTTTTATTGAGTGCTCAGGAAATCGAACTTCCGATGATCTGGCATTGACTCCGTTTTTCCCTTCGCTGGTTTCTAACAACCGCTTCATCCGAGACAGCTTGAACGGACTACCGTCCATCGCGATGAGTCCCAGTCCTTGGCAGCCCACACCGGCAGTTCTGCGGGACAATGTGTTTGAAGAGTGCGGTTTTGCCGTGCTCGGAAGTGAGGCAGCCGACGGACGATTTAACTATTGGGGACATAGTTCAGGTCCTTTCCACGAAGCATTAAATCCGTTGGGTCTCGGAGACACACTCGCAGGTGATATGCAGTTTATCCCCTGGCTGGGTGACTCCACGAGCGACTTTACGTCTCATCCGGAGATTGAAAAGGACTTTTCCGTTTCAGTTCACCCCAACCCATTCAATTCCACCGTCACCATCGAATACGCTCTGATTCGCGAGCAGAAAGTGAAGATCGAGATATATGATGTGTTAGGCCGCAACGTCGAAACACTTTTTGACGACCGCCAAAGCGCGGGCGTACACAGTATCCTCTGGCAAGCGGATAGTTTTACTTCCGGCGTCTATGTCGCAAAATTATCTTCACCGTATTCGAACTCTCAGGCTGTCAAACTTCTCTTGTTAAAGTAGCCGCGTGTCGGGCTTAGAAGCCCGACCTTGTAAATCAAAAAAGCCGAGGCAGCCACCTCGACTTTTTGCGTTGTTGTGTGATAACACGACAATAATTCACCTGCGAAACCGGTTACGCACCTACTAACCTCTAGTGCCCGTTTTCTCAGTCACTTGGAGAACCATCAATTTTCAGAAACTGTGAGTTCGGCCAGAGAATTTTTGCCGAGCCTCTTGACAAATCCGTTTTCTTTTGATTTAGTATTGGCAACCCAAGCCGCCGGGATGGCGCGGCAAGTCATTCATTTTGGAGGTTGCTATGCAGAAAGTATGTCTTTTTCTTCTGATTGGAGTAACACTCTTGTCAACTCCTGTCAAGCAATTGGATGCTTGTACGGCTCCAACAATCACAGAGAAAAGAGTCAGCTTTTCGTTTCTTGCGAACTGCGTTGTGGATCAGAACGTCTTCAGAAAAATTTGGACTTGCACTGCAACAAGCGGAACTTATAAGATACGAGTTGGCGTCACGTCTTATGGCCAAGGAGGGGAATATGTCGTTGAGTGTTATGATCGCACTTTAGGACAATCAGTGGGTTCCGGCTCTTTCACAAGCTCGGGCACAAACTGCGCCGCAGGAGACTTCACCGCTACATTGACAAACGGCAATGAATACGAGTTATGGATTGACGCCTTTTCAACGGATGGCTGCGAAATTGGAGAACATGCGTGGGCAAAGATGTGTTATACGTGCGCAGCGAATTGAGCGTGATTTGATTTTCACGCCGATCATTAGCATTACCTTGGTTGCTACACTTGCGCTCTGTCACAGTGCCTTTGGCGCAATCATTCGTGTACCGCAAGACAGTCCCAGTATATCTAACGCCTTTGCGCTGTCTACGCACGGGGATACTATACTTGTTTCCAATGGGCTGTATCAAGAGACAGTCAATGTGCCTCAAGGGTTGCGCACACTTGCCAGCAGGTTCATTTTCTCTGGTGACGAACAGGATGTCACAACGACCGTCATGATGCCGTTAGACACAGTCTTCGCTGACACAGCGACTGTATTGTACTTGGCGGAGCAGTGTAGTCTCCATGTGATTGGCCTTACCTTCGCGTACGGCAAAGGGATTCGCAGGTCTAATGGCCGTCGCGAAGGCGGAGCAATTTATGCAACACTGTCATCACTTCATGTAACAAATTGTGCGTTCGAGAACTGCTTTGCCGATTTTGGCGTTTGTATCTGGACAGGTTCGGGCACGGATGTGGCGATTCGAAAGAGCTGTTTCTTGGGAAACGGTCGCGTTGACGGCGTAACGTTCTCGCAGGGATGTATACGATCGAATGATGGAGAGATATTCGTGGACAGCTGCCGTTTTTCACACAACACGGTAACGGGTGCTGCCGCAATTGTAGCGAGCGAGTGCATCTTCACCGTTGAAAACTGTGTTGTGGATTCTAACTTCAACATGAGTGCAAGCCTATCGGCTGTAACGTCGGACAATTCAGAGCTATATATCAGAAACTGCTTGTTCGCGGACAATGTGCACGGAAACATTTTCACGGGCTCATGTGTCGGTGGAGACGGACAAAGCGCTGTTGTTGAAGATTGTAGTTTTCTGCGGAATACGGGCACATCTACCTTGTTGCTGACACAGGATTCCGTTGCTGTTCGCGATTGCACTTTTGAAGGAAACATCGCCGTGGAAAGAAACCCCGCGTGTGTGCATCTGGGGTATGGACATAATGTAGTAGAACGATGCGTCTTTGTGAGTAACGCTGCGCCAAGATGGGCAACACTTACGTCGAACAATACGGCTTGGATTCGTGAGTGCTTCTTTTCCGAAAATACTGCAAGTGATGATTCTGGTGCAGTCATGTCATCTGGGTTAGACAGTTTGATTCTTGAGGAGTGTGCATTTGAAAATAACTCTCCTTATGCGTTTTCCACGGACTTCTGGTGGTATGATGGTTACGTTGATGCAAGAAATTGCTATTGGGGTGCGCCGAGCGGGCCATTTCATGCACAGCTAAATCCGGATGGAGACGGAGATGCGATTCTTGGAAGCGATGTCTTGTTCGTCCCTTGGCTGACCGAGCCTCCATTGAGCAGTGAAGAACGGATTGCCCCTGCTGTTAACGAGTTTGGTGTTGCTAAGGCCTACCCCAACCCTTTCAATTCCACGGTCACCATCGAATACGCTCTGACTCGCGAGCAGAAAGTGAAGCTCGATATATATGATGTGTTGGGCCGCAACGTCGAGACACTTTTTAATGACCGTCAAAGCGCGGGTGTGCACAGTATCCTCTGGCAAGCAGATAGTTTTACATC
>CAZHAK010000019.1:0-51722 GCA_964530625.1 uncultured Alphaproteobacteria bacterium
GGCGGAGTGATCAACCGTGTCCGGCCTGACGTTTCCCCCTCGCTTTAGCGGGGGGAGTTAAGGGGGGTAAAGAAGGTCAGCAAGAACCTTGTCGTGCTAGTAACTTCAAGTAGCTCAGAACGGGTGAAAACGAATCATTATTTTAGCAGACACCGCACTCTCATTTCCCCCCGGTCCTCCGGGGGGATAAAAGGGGGGTCAAGCACCCAAGCTCTTGCCCTCCGGGTTCATACCTCATACCTCTTACCTCATACCTAATCCGAAAAATGCGGCAACCCAAAAGCCGCCGCAAAATCTCAAAGCAACTGCGTCAGCGCAATCAGTCCAGCGGCACGCTGGCGCAACGTTCCCCGCTTTTCAAGCGGGCACTGGGTCCAGCGCCTGCGCTGGTTAGGGGTTTGCTACCACCACGTAGAACTTCTGCTCATCACTCGTTGCATCCGTGTAAGTCGTTGTCGCGACGGTCGCGAGTGAACTCAGATCAGAATAGTCCGCTTGCGTGGCAACGAAAATCTCATAACTGCTTGCTCCCGCCACACTCTGCCACGCGAGTGTAACTGTATCATCTCCATTCGCCACAATCGTTAAATCCTGCGGCGCATCGAGTATTGACGTAACACTTAACACAAGCTGCGTCGTGTCCGCCTGATTATTCGTGTCCTGCACGCGCAGTGTCAACGGAAAATCTCCACCCACAGTCGGTGTTCCGCTAAACTGTCCGTTGGCCGCTAAACTGATTCCATTCGGAAGCGCGCCGCCAATCAAACTGAACGAATAGTTTCCGTTACCACCCACCGCCACCAGCGTATCCGCGTAAGCGACGTCTTCTTGTCCGACTGATAACGAGCCGTTCAAGATCACCGGCTGCAAAGGCTCCGTCAGCACAGTCTTCAAAAACCAACTGTTAGGATCAAACACCACCGACGACGGCGAATAGCCCAACTCAAACAAATACTCCTGACGGTACGTGCTGCAAATCGCTGCGACCGTCACCGTTTGCGTGCCGCCGAATCTTAACTCAACTCGATTTGTAAACGGCACCGGAGGAGTGCCATGAGTCTGCCTTAAACGAACCGCCGTCGTCAACACTCCGTCCACCGTTCCCGTTCCATACGACACTCGATACGTCGGGCGATTCACTTCATACAAATATCCTTCCACAAACGGCGTCACGTCCCATCCCGTAACGTCCGACATCGCATCCAAAAATTCTTCCGTCACCGCCGTGCTGTATTCATGACGCGCGCGATACTCTCTCATTCCGGCAAAGAACAGCAAATCATTGTTGATGGCTCCGCGCAGCGTATGCAGCGCCCACGCGCCTTTGTTATACACCGTGTTGCCACTGAATAGATTGGACGGATTTACAATCGGCCCCGAGGGATCCGATACAGGTTGCGAATTCACCATATAGTTTTGCAGAGCCGTTGCGCCGCCGAGATGCTCATACCACAGCGCTTCGCAGTAGCTCGCGAAACCTTCGTTCAACCAAATATGCGGCCAATCAGAGAGCGTCACCATATCGCCCCACCATTGATGGCCAAGCTCGTGTACCAAAATCCAATCATATGTGTGATTTCCGGTGACAAGTCCGCGGCCATAGGATGTATTGCACTGATGCTCCATCGCGCCGCCCCAGCGGAACATCGAGTGGCCGTATTTCTCATCCATGAATGGAAACTCGCCGAACAGTTGAGCCAGAGCCGCAATCGCCGCCGGCATGATATTGAAATCCGTCTGCGATTGAGTCAGCTTTTCGGGATAGACATAATAATCAATCGGTAAACTGTCATCCGAAGCATTGACATACCAATCAGAGAATAACGTATAGTTCGATGCGTTCGCTGAAATCAAATAGGTCGAGATCGGATGCTTCTCAAACCAGTTGAACTGAAGTGAGTTTCCGGGCAGCGCGGTAACATCTTCCAACACACCGTTCGATGTCGCCGTCAGCGTATCAGAACAAATCAAATGAATGCGCGCGCTGTCAGCCTTGTCTATCGGCAAATCCTTACACGGCCACCAGCCCCGCGCGCCGAGTGGCTCGGAGAGTGTGGCAATAGACGGAACATTGTAAGACCCGACCGGACGATTCCACCAATCAAATGTTTCGATGCCGCCGTCCAAACATGGAGTGCCGTGATAATACACGGTCAGCATGAACTCTTCATTCAGAGCGTAGTCCCGTTCGAGTGTGGCCGTGATCAGATCCGAGCTGTGCTGATAGGTCAAGGTCTCATTAGCCGCGCCGCGCACGGAGTCCACGACCATCGCATCGCAGAAATTAAGTATTACATCGCGGAAATCCGCGATCAGAGCTTTCCCGTAAATATCTGTTTGTCCGGTAACTTGCTGGCCGCTGAAATTGCGGAGGTCCAGCCACAGCTCGTAATAGAGGACATCGTAGTCTTGTTGAGTCTCGTCCAAGCTTGACGGTTCGCGGGCTCCAATCAGCTTATGCCAGCGGGCGGCTTCGCGCTCGTGAAATTCGGTCGGATTGGCCGGAGGAGTTTCTAAATCGAGAGCCGGAGTCGTGTTGGCCCAGAGGGTGCCGCATAGGGTCAGGAGAAATAGGAGGCGCATAATTGCTTTCGTTGTCATGGTTTCTTCAATTTAGGGCCAATTCTTAGCGAGTGCAAGTCGTATGAGTTTGCTCAAATAAATCTTCCGTGCTATATTGTAATACTCACCCACAATTATCACGGGAGATTTAACCATGGGATGCCTTCAAGGACTGGCCGAAGTTGTTCTGCATGTTGAAAATATGCAGGAAATGGTGGAATTTTATCGTGATGCGATGGGCCTCAGCATTACGTACCCGGCTAAACAAACTGATTTCCGAAAAGTGGATTGGGTTCAGTTTGAGACCGGCGCCTGTAGTTTGTGCCTCCATTCGGGAGGCAAACGGCGTATCGGGTCGGATGCGGCCTCGTTTGTTTTTAGAGTGGCGGACATTGAACTGGCCCGGGACGAGCTGACCGAGCGCGATGTACCAATGGGAGAACCTCGGCTGGTGGCTCCGAATATCTGGATCTGTGGTGGAGAGGATCCCGAGGGCAACAAGTTCTCGATTGAGTATGTAGGGCAAAAACAAGAAATTGCACATTAAACGTCAAGCGGCCCCATCGAGCCGCTTGACTTTTGGAAATTCATTTCGTATTTTTACGAACAACGAAAAGAGAGGGGCATCCGAGGCGGATGCCGCCGCGAATCGGAGAAGCTATATAAATGCAAAACGCACCTGAATTTACGATTCACCCGCCGGACACGAGTCTGGAAGATACGGACATGGCCCGGCTGGCTCGCGCGCTGGGACATCCGCACCGCGTGGCGATTTTGAGATTTCTGCTGGCGAGTCCCGGTTGTATTGTGGGAGATATTGTCGAGCAGTTGCCGGTGGCTCCGTCCACGGTGTCGCAGCATCTTAGGAAACTCAAAGAGGCCGGCTGGATTCGCGGCGAAATTGACGGGCCGAAAATTTGTTATTGTGTCGAGCCGCGGGCGGCGGCACGATTCAAGAAGATATTTGATGTGCTGACCGAGCCGTGTTGTTAACCAGCGTGCCGCTGGACTGAGTGTGCTGACGCGTGCGCAAGAGATTGTTTAATGAAACACAGAAAAGCTGAGTGACGATCATGCGGAACTTAAATGCGAAGAATTTGCGGGTGGGGTTCGCGGTTTTGGTGTTGGAGGAGGCGAAACCACGTTCCAGAGCAGGTGTGCCGGGATCTCGTTGTACATGAAAATTGTACGAAGATAGAAGACTTGGTATCGGATATGGCAATTTTAACGACTTTACGCAATGTTGTTACACTCAGGAGTAGCCTAATAGGTTCGATGTTCACGCATTCTGTTTGTCGAATTGCAATTCTTGTTTGCATTGCTTCTCCGTTTGATTGTTTGGCAGAGGTTCCTGATTCGCTTTGGGGTGTTGTACTTGGTGATGAGCGGCACAATGAGTATCCGTCTATTGTGGTCACTTCACAAGATGAAATAGTAGTCTGTTACAGCTCGATTAGCGATACTGCAGCTGGTTGGGTTCTGGTCAAGTTTGACCGTGCCGGAACTTTTCTTTGGCAACGCGACTTTTTCACAAACGATGTTATTTTTAGACCGCAAATGGCCGCGACGAACGATGGCGGATTTGTCGTTTCCAGCCACAAGTCGCTTGCTTCTTTCGACGAGGTGTGTCAGATTTTCAAACTTGACAGCCTCGGAGATATTGAGTGGCAACGCGAAATTGACCACGTCGCATGGGTGTCTATGGCGCATGTAAGTACAACAAGTAACGGTGAAATCGTCATTGGCCTGAGCCTTAACTCCGTAGGGGGAAACTTCTCCTGGGGATTCGGATTTGTAAGGCTCTCTGAAGAAGGAGACAGTTTGCGAGGCATTGACTACCAAAACTCAAACTCGCTTAGCCGAGATATGTGGGATATGACTTTAACGACTAACAATGAGTTGCTTTTTTGCGGCATGGCGAGAGACAGCGATCACTCTGACTACCCTGCAGCATTCGCAATGCTATGTGATGCAGAAGGTGACAGCGTTTGGTATGAACAGCTCGTCGGCGGGATAGCGCTCTCTTGTGCCGAAAACGGAGCAGGACAGTTTGGCGTCGTGTCATTTAGTGACAGCACTGGGTATGAATATGACAGTGTGTCTTTTGTATTGATGGAACATAGTGGCGCAATAAATGTAGTCCGGTCATATCATTTCACAAGCAATAGTTTTGTAAAGGCAGTTTGCCCGTGGGTAAATGACTCGTTTCTGATGCTTGGACAAGCAATAGTTGACCAAGACATTCAAGCATTTGTAATGTGCCATGATTCTGAAGGTGACAGCGCATGGACTCTTTTTTTTGGCGGCGGGAGCCTTGAGTCGGGATCAGGAATAGGTGCATACATCACGGCAACACATGACAGCGGATTCGTTGCAGCTATCGGCAGCCTCTCTTACAATCCCGAATGGCCCGGCTATGACGTCCTTATGGTAAGGTACGGTCCAGGCGAGTCCGCGTCATTCAGAGGCGGTAACCTACTTGTACCCGAGTTCGCACAAGTCTCTGCCTACCCCAACCCCTTCAACTCAACAACAGAAATTACATTTGAGATGCCGCGGGCAACGAGAGCGGTGCTAAAGGTTTATGATTTGCTGGGGAGAGAGCGGACGACGCTGTTGGATGGTTTCGCGCAAAGCGGGACGACGACGGTGCGGTGGGATGCCGGGGAGTTCGCGAGCGGGATTTATTTTGTGCGGCTTGCGGCGGGGGAGGAGATGGTTACGCGGAAGGTGGTGCTGCTGAAATGAAGAGTTTCAAGCGCAACAAGATTTTCTCTTGGGTGGGGTTCGCGGTTTTGTTAGGCGCGAATGGTCTTGCGCTTGCGCAACCCCCGTCTCAGTTGTGGTTTCGAGTTTTAGGTTCGCCGCACACAGACTCATACCCAATGACCGGCGTTGCGACAAACGGTGATATTCTGGTTAGTCACGGCGGCTCCGCAGTCGGCGATCCGGCCGGTGATACGTATTTGCACCGACTGAACAACGGCGGCGATACGTTGTGGACAAGGCAAATCGGCGAGTTCGGGATCGATGCCATTCCTAAACTTGCCTCAACGAATGATAATGGTTGCATTATTGCACTGTGGAATGAGTCGTTTTCGGGAGACACATGCTACCCTGTGAGGATTCTGAAGTTTGATGAATGGGGTGACACGTTGTGGACACGGGTAGCTTGCCCCTATTACTATTCATGGCCGGCCGCTATCTGTCAGACGTCAACGGGGCAGTATGTCATCGCAATTGAACGTTATGTGCCGGATCCTCTTACTCCTTTCGGTTTCGGCCTGCTTTGGTTGGATGCCGACGGCCAAGTGATCAGGTTTCGTGACTATCCGGATGTGGACGATGTAGTGGATCGAGTGCCGTGGGGCATGACCTTAACACCGGACGACGAAATCATTTTGTGCGGAGACGGCGCCGACTATACTGTTAGTCCTCCACTAAACTGGCCAAAGCCGTGGATCGCCAAATTCAGTCCCGAAGGGGACAGTTTGTGGCAACGTGTCTTTCCGTTTGGAATGACGGCGTGGACGGTGACTCAGACGTATGACAATGGTTCGGTCATATGCATTAGCAAGAGCGGTTTTGAAGAACAGAACATTGAACTCATCAAGGTGGATTCCCTCGGCAACACGGTCTGGCATAGAAGCTATGGCAGCGAGCGGATTGAACGCGGATTCGACGTTATTCAAACAAGCGACAGCGGACTGCTCGTCCTGGGCGACTTCCCCGTTACCGACTCAAATTATGACTGTCTGGTGCTCAAGACAAACCATCTGGGCGACAGCTTATGGTCCCTGACGTTTGGGGGCGACGAACACGATGTATCAAACTACTCCGGACTCTCGGAGACCCAAGACGGCGGTTTTGTCTGCGCTAATCGCTCGCTTTCCTTTGGTGAATCGCTCGACATTCTTGTCACACGTTTTGGTCCGGATGGGGTCCCCATCGGTGACTGGACCGTACCTGCTGTACCGAATCGGCTCTCTTTGTCCGTCTATCCTAACCCGTTCAACTCTACAACGGATATTACATTTGAGTTGCCGCGCGTATCGAGAGCGGTGTTGAAAGTTTATGATTTGTTGGGGAGAGAGCAGGTGACGTTGGTGGATGATGTTGTGCAGAGTGGCACGACGACGGTGCGGTGGGATGCCGGGGAGTTTGCGAGCGGGATATATTTTGTGCGGCTGGCGGCGGGGGAGGAGATGGTTACGCGGAAGGTGGTGCTGGTGCGGTGAAGGATAAGGGATAAAGGATAAAGGATGCTGCGCGTGCTTTTGCTTTCGGTTTATCGTTTTGGATGGTAACCTCCTTTGACAAGATCCTTCCAGGATGACAAATGGCTTGGGTTCTCGTTTATTCGCTTGGGGTTTGTGGCTCCTTTGACAAGATCCCTGACGGGATGACAAATAGTTTCATTCTCGGTTTGTGATTTGGAGTTTGTGGCTCTTTTAATAGATCCCTGACGGGATGACAGAAACGGGGCATCTGCAGCAGATGCCCCGCGGGAAGAACGGGATGACAAGCGGTGTCAAAGTGATTTCAGATCTTTGTGAGCATGTGGGCAGCGACTCTCCCGCTATTCAAATTGCGTTTCGTGCTAATGCGCGGAGTGGTTCTCGTCGGCGGGTTTGTGCTCACCGTGTGCCATGTGGCCTTGTGCGAGGGCGTTGACCGCTTCGACATAATGAACGTATTGTACATAGGCTTCAACGTAGTCGCGGCCAGCTTGCGCGGAGTGCTCTGCATGTTGAAGCGCCGTCACCGCTTGCTTGTGGCGGGCCTTGATCTCTTTAGCAATTTTCGTGCTGATGTCCGCGGCGAGCGCGGAAGCGTCATTCATTTCGAGCGCACGATCGGCGGCCATGATTCCGTCATCCACTGACTCGGCTTCCTTTAGTCCGGTATAAGGCGCGCCTTCACCAGCTCGATGAATACGAACAAGAGTTTCGAAGAAATAGCGGTCGGCGAGTTCCTGTGCTGTTCCGCCAGCTTTGCGGACATCAAGCGTTTGCTCAAACGCGCGGCGAATTTCTGCTTCATTGTCTTCGCTGACCCACTTCAATACAGGCGCAGGATTCCCGGATTCCAACGCAAGTTTGGCATCGATAACAACGGGACCGTCCATAGAGTCACAATGTGCCCACGCGACAGAAGCTGAAAACAAAGAAAAAGTGGCTGCCAGTGTTATGAAAACAATGGCTTTGTTGGCAAGAGTTTGCATGACTTCGCTCCAATAGATTTACTTATCCAATTATCCGTATATCATGTAAACGCTGAATTTCACCATTTGTTCCCAAGTTCCCATTTGTTGCAGAGGAGCTAAACGGATAAAGGATAACCTTAGTCAGCAGATCCCTGACGGGGCGACAGAAGCGGAGCATCTGCGGCAGATGCCGCCGCGATGAAGGATCTGAAGCCCCCCTTTCATCCCCCAAAGTCGCTGCGCGAGTTTTTGGGGGAGACCTGAGGGGTCCTTCACTTCACTGCGTTTCGTTCAGGATGACGAGCGTGTGGACATTGTTTGTGGAACAAAAGCGGGCGGCACGTCCTTCACTTCGTTCGAGGACAAGCTCTGCCGCCCCTACAAAAAATAAAGGAAAAAAGAAATGGAAAACAGTTTGAACATTCGCGAGGTGGTGCGCGAAAAATATGGGCAGGCGGCGCGGGGTGAATCGTGCTGCGGGACTTCGGGGTGTTGTGGAGCTTCAAATGTTGAAGATATCGCGACGGCTATCGGCTACTCGGATGATGACTTGAAAGCGGTGCCGGACGGAGCGAACCTTGGACTCGGTTGCGGCAATCCGCTTGAGTTTGCCGACGTGAAACAGGGTGAAACGGTGCTCGACTTGGGCAGCGGCGCGGGCTTTGACGCCTTCTTAGCGGCGCGAAAAGTGGGACCGCTTGGTCGTGTGATTGGAGTGGATATGACTCCGGAAATGCTCTCGAAGGCGCGCGCGAACATTGAAACGCTGAAAACAAAAAACGTGGAGTTTCGTGAAGGCATTATCGAAGACTTGCCATTGAAAGACTCCGCCGTGGATTTGGTGATCTCCAATTGCGTGATCAATCTCTCGACTGACAAGCCGCAGGTCTTTCGTGAAATCGCACGCGTGCTGCGGCCCGGTGGTCGAATGCTCGTGTCGGACTTAGTGCTCAATCGTCCGCTGTCACCCGCGCTGAAAAATAATGTTGAAGCGTATGTGGGCTGCGTGGCGGGAGCTTCGATGAAGGACGAGTATTTGAAACTCGCGCAGGAAGCCGGATTGACGAATGTGGAAATCGTCAATGAGATTCAGTATGACGTGGGTTTGTCGGAAATCGGAGACGAGTTGCGCAAGGAGGCGCTGGAAGCTGTGGCGTCGGTTAAGGTGCGGGCGTATAAGCCGAAAGATACGGATTGTTGTTCGCCGGGTTGTTGCTCTTAGGTGTTTTATCGGAATAGGTATGAGGTAAGAGGTATGAGGTATGAACCCTGAGGTAGTGCGCTTGGGTGTTTGACCCCCCCTAGCCCCCCCGGAGGACCGGGGGAGAATCAGAAATGAAAAGCCCGGCTTGCGCCGGGCTTTTTTGGTTGACTTCAGATTCCGGCGGGGAACCGCTTCGCTTAATCCCCGCTCGGCGACAAGTTTATGGGCCGAAGACTGATATTACTCGGTAGTGTTTGACGTTTAGAGAGTCGTAGGAGGTGGTTAATGTTGTGCCGGTTGTGGTGGTCATGTCTTGCCAGGGGCCCGCAGGAGCTGCCGAATGCTGCACGATATATTCGATTGCCCACGGTTCGGTTTCCCATCTTAACACGAGGTCGTTGTTCTCGCGAATGGCAGTGAGATTGAGTGAATCGGGAACATACACGGTTTTGTACGCGGTCGCGCTGTCGCCGCCAAAGGTGTAATTACGCACGCGGTATTTCCAGAAACCGGGCGTCAGATTTTCGTAGGTGAAATTTGTGACGGCACCGGATTGCTGCGCGACGGTTTCCCACGTGAAGAACTCCTGATCGAGCGAGTGCGCACGATCGCGAATATCGCCGTCGTCCACCGGAGTCGTGTCGGAGATGGCAATCGCGCCGGTAATTTTGTTCCACTCCTCATCCGCGTTACCGTCATCAATAATGGTGGGTGGTTTGGTCGACGGGTCAATCACAATCGTGTAGGTGTCGTCGGGATAGGCGGGGTCGGCGACTTCGATTTCGACTTTTCCGTCGGGACGTATGGTGATGGACACAATCGAAACACGATGTGTCATCTTCTGGCCGTTTTTCTGAAGCTTCAGACTGATGGTCTGTTTTTTCTCTTCAAACTCAGTTTGGATATCGTCCCAGTCGAGGTTTTCTCCGTCCGCTCCGCAGGCGACGAAGTGACAGTAGATATGCGGATTGCAGACGATGTCGCACTGCGCTTCGCCGTTGGCACAGATGAACTCAATAAATTTTTTGAGTCCTTCGCAGGTGTATTCGTAGCGGCTGCCGCATTCGCCTTTGTTGGTCCGCAAATGCACGCCCATCAGCTTGATGAGCTTGGTCAAGTCGTCGTCCGACCAGAAGTTGCTGATGACATCACCGTAACCTAAATAACAATTCAGCTTACGGTTTAAGCATTCGTTGAGTCCCGCGAGCGCGATAATTTGTTGAATCGTCGCCGTGGGGGCGCAGTGCGCACCGCCTTCGATGCAGATTTCTTGCTCCTCGCCGTTCTCATCGACAACTTTATACTTCCATTTGGGCAAACCTACTCGCACCTGCGGAATTGGTTCGACATCTTCGGAGGCGGGGTTGGTGACTTCGCGGCGCTCAACTTTCGATTCATCTACATCATCGGGATCGGGCTGCTCGATAACTCCGGGGCCGCCTTCCTGAACAGGTTGGCCGTCCTGCGCGGGAGTTTGGATGTCGGGTTTGAACGCGTCTTGGATGTTAACGTCCCGCTGAATGTAAATCAGAGTGCCGTTGAGTTCGATTTCGTAACAGAGCCTGAGTGTCGTCGGCAACTCATCGTCATTCGTGGGAGCGTACTGCAATCGCCACCCGTCACCGCCTTCATTCGCGTCGCCGTAGGTGATTTCAGGATCCGCCATGCCGCTGGTGTCCGTGTCGAACGAGATGAAGACGAAACCGTTGAAGCTGAAGAAACCGGTGATTTGTTCGGGCCACCAGGGGCCGTCAATCCACGGATAAATTTCTATCGTGTCGCTTAAGCTTTCGCTCTCGTCCGCGGCGATTGAGAAACCGGTTTGGGGTTCAAGATAGGTTCCCAATACAGGATACGGCATGGGCAGAGGAGAGGGCGCGCACGGAGTGACACACACAAAAGGAATTCCGGTGTCATCCCGAACAGAAACCCATTGACCGATGCCGCCATCTAAATCGCAATAACCGTCTGAAACTGCCAGACCGTGTGTGTTCAAATCCATGAGACACGAAGGTCCTAACAATGGTAAACTCGGATTATGGAGATCAATGTGCAGAACTTCGCGCGGACTATCGAGCAAGAGCACAAGAGTTTCCTGACCCTCGATAAAGTCCATGTCCAAAACATTTCTTGTTCCCAAGAGTGGCGCCATCGGCACGGGAGGGATTTCCAACTGCGGCAGCGGGATATCCGTTTCGGTGGGTAACCGCAGTCCCGCGAGGGCCCAATCAACGCCGGGGCCTTCGAGCATATCGAGTAACAGATAAGCGCGGAAGTTGTCGTTGTCTATTGCCGCATGAACGGGTGATCCGAGTACGCCGTATTCAGAGAGGAAAAACGGGCCGGCCACAATTGTATCGGCGAGTGTGGAGAGTTTGAAATATCCGCCTTGCTCTGAAAGCAGGACTGCGAGCGGATCGTGCAAGTCACTTAGCAGCTGCGGCATTAAGCCTTCAACGGGATCGCTGCCCAATACTCTTTCGAAAACCGCAAAACCGGAAATATCGCCGTCGGCTGAGTGCTGGAACAAAAGTGACTGCTGAGCGGGTATAAAGGCATACGGCTCGTAGCGGTCGAGCGTTCTCAGCGCGACATGAAACCCGTCCGGCGCGAATTCGCCGACGGCTACGGATCTGCCGTAAAAACTGTAAGGGCCGATTTCGTCAAAACAGGCATTAATGACGTCTGTGCCACGAATGGACGGCGCGGGGCCAATAAGCTCTACGGGTGAGTGTTCGGCCCATTCCGGGAAGTCACATTGACCGAAAACAGGCAGCGCGAGGCACACGGCGAGCAGGTAAACAGAGGCTCTGAACATGTTTCACCTCCTTTAGGCGAATGATACATCCATAATCTACTATCGCCCTCCTCGTCTGTCAACGGTAGTTCTTGCTTTTTCTGAAATTGTCAAAACTGCCGTCGGTTGAAAATGTCCCAATAAAATCATATACTTCAAGGGTTGGCACGTCGCTGACCCTACCTTGTCTCAACGAAACTTAACCATAGAGAGGACTCAGTTTATGGCTTTCACCGCTAAAGACTTCGGTAAAAAGATTTTGGAATTGGACGGTATTTCCAAGAAAACCGTCGAGGAGCATCTTAAGCTCTACAATGGCTACGTCAATAAGACCAATGAAGTGCTTGAAAAGCTCGCGGCGCACGACGGCGCGGGAGCGAATCAGGTTTATTCAGAAATTCGCGGCTTAAAAGTTGACGTGAGTTTTGCGATCGCGGGTATGCAGAATCACGAGATTTATTTTGCGCATCTGATTCCCGGCGGCAGCGCGCTGTCCGGTGATTTGAAAAAGCAGATCGAAAAGGATTTCGGCAGCTATGACAAATACATCGCTGATTTGAAAGCATCCGGTATGGCCGCGCGCGGTTGGGTCTGGCTGGTGTGGTGGGAAGACGGCAAGCGCCTGCTCAATTGGGTGGGCGACGCACAGAATTCGCATCTGGCGTGGAACATGAAACCCATCATGGCATTAGATGTTTACGAACACGCGTACTTCATTGACTACGGCGCGGCGCGTCCGGGTTATATCGACGCGTTCATCAAGAACCTCTGCTGGGATACCGTCGGCAAGAATTATGATGCCGCGCGCAAGTAAAGTGACTTCCTCACGGAGAAAGTTACTTGAAAACGTTACTTTTTAGGGCGTGCCGAGGGGCGCGCCCTGCTTGTCTGGTCAACTTTGCAAGGTGTCCCATGAAACTAATTTTTACAATATCTATTGGAGCGATGATTATGGCAACTGCCACGGCTCAGATCAAATATGGTTGGGAGAAGGAACTGCCCGAAACCAGCTATGACGACGCGATTACGCGTGTCACAGAACTCTTAAAGGAAGAGGGTTTTGGTGTGCTGACGGAGATTGACGTCAAGAGCACATTAAAAAAGAAAATCGATCAGGACTTCCGCAAGTACGTCATCTTAGGCGCGTGCAATCCGCATCTGGCCTCTCAGGCGCTCGCGGCAGAACCTCAAATCGGATTGATGCTTCCGTGCAACGTGGTTGTGCAGGAGCGCGACGGCGGCGGAAGTATCGTGTCCATCGTAGATCCGAAAGCGATGTTCATGTTTATCGAAAACGACGGACTGAAACCCGTCGCGGATTCGGCTGAAACGAAATTGCAAAGAGTCTTGAAGAAACTCTAAGCCAACACTGCTTTCTGAGATGAAAAGCGGGACGCATTTTTTGCGTCCCGCTTTCTTGTTGTAATCAGTGGTGCGCTATTTTTGCGCTTGAAAGTAAACGTCAAACTCTACGCCTTGACGCGCAAAGGAGACGCGCAGGGGCCACTCGGTCGTGTCGGAGAGCAGTTTGAATCTGCGCGAATATTCATACGTTGTTTGGCTGCCGTTCTTTTCCAATACGGTGAAGTTCAGCGAATCGTTGCTGACGAAATACCGCCCGGCCTCTGTGCTTTCAAAGCCAGAATCATTTGGAGGAACGGGAGCCAATTTGTAGAAGTAGCGATACGTCGAATCGGCGCGCAGGTCAAGCGCCATGCGCTCGATATTCAGGTAGCCGATGGATTCTCCACTGGCAAACCAAAGGGCGTGAAGTTCCGGCATGCTCTGCGATTTTGATCCGCATGAGTATAGCAGGAACGCCAGCATGAGCACAATAAGAAAACGCATTACTTGAGCAGGATGATTCGCTTTAGTGTCGCGGACGTCACCGGCTTGCGCGCGCACCATGTTTACACATTAGCCGGATTATTCGTGTCAAGCGGCATGCCGCCCTCTAAGAAACTTACTTTACCAAGACCATTCGCGTTGACTGAACTTCGTTTCCGGCCATGACCTTCGCGAAATAACTGCCGGAACTCCATGCGCTGCCGTCTATCGGGAGGCTATGCTGACCGGCGGTCAAGTCTTGCTCCATGTGGCTGACGACTTGGCCGACTTCGTTGTAAATCGTCACCTCAACTTTACCCGACTTCGCCAATTCGATCGGCAGCGTCGTGCTTGGGTTGAACGGATTAGGATAATTTTGTGACAGCTTGAAGCTCTCGGACACGGGGCCACGCGGCGCGGGAGTGTCCGTCGTGCCTTCCGCGCTATACGATAACTCACCATCGGTGAAATCGGGGCCGGTCGCATCCTGATTGTCGAAGTCAACGGTACGGGACGGATTCGAGGTGAACCAAACGTATGACCACATTTCAGTCGTCGGACCCTGTTGCTGGCCGTTGAGATAAGATGTGTTGTAGGAATGATCAAGCGCTTTCAAACAGGACTCTGTCCACATCGGCGTTGTCATGGTTCCCCATGCTTGAACCTCAATACGCGAGCTGTCTACCGTTGCTACCGAAAAACCCGGCACGGGTTCAAGGGTAATACGATACACAGAAGACCATCCTGTGCCCATCGTCATCGGGAAGGGGATAATCAGCACTTCATTGTCAGGAGCGAGTACAAACTCTTGACCGCCGGTTACGGAAACAATTCCTAAAAGATACAGCCCATTGCTGGCCAAACGAAAGAAAGTATAACTCAAATCGGGGTCCACACCTTGAACGGTCGCGAGATTGGCCGTCGGATACTCAGCTGCGTAGGGCGTCGAGCCGGGCGCTACATAGGTCGCGTCAAAACCGTCATCGGAGTAGCTGTAGCTGGTGACATTCCAATTTTGATTGCCGCCTGTCGCGCTGGGATCAAAGGTTACCGCACTGGCAGAATAGCTATTGCTCGACTGACCGATGGCGGGAGCGTTTGCCTGCGTCAACGTAATCTGTGCAAACGCAGTCAGGGTCATGGCGACCAATCCAAAAACTCTTAAAAGCATTCTCATTTTGTGTTCCTAAATTCTGGTTAAAGAAATTTATGCTTCAATCTTTTCAATGTTTGCGCGAGGCAGCACGACGATTTCGCCCGTGCTGTCAAGTTTTACTTTCAGCACGCGTACCTTGGCTTCGGTGTCGAGCGCGGTCAAGTCCGGCGGCAAATCGTCCACTATACCGATTTTGCCAAACCACGGCTCGCGAATAATACGCACGATGTCGCCGATTTCGAGCCCGGCGGGTTCGTGTTCCTTCTCTTCGTGGTGCGCGACGTCTTTCTTCGCGATGATAATTTCCGGACGCATCACGCCCGCGCGGATCTGTGTCGCGCCGCTGACCGAGGCGTTCTGTCCCTCGTTGCGCTTCAGCAATTCAAAAGTCCTGTGAGCCATACTGATCTTACCGAAACCTTCGGTCAAAATAAGCGTGATACCGATTTGCTCGCCGCCCGTGATCGCGACGCCCTGCTCATAGCCTAAAAGTTTCTTCAAGTCGAAGCTGTCAAAGCCACCGACGACCAGCGCGGACGCCCCGGCTGTAATGGCTTTCTTCACGGCTTCAAGAGTCGCAAATGAACCGCCGATGAGCACCGCACGTTTGCAGTCCGCAGGGATCTTACCCTCATCAGTGACTTCGTCGGGTGAGGACGCGATCATCTTGATCTTGCCGTAGGTCTCGCCGCCGATACCGAAAATACCTTGAATGAATGTGCCAATCGTCTGCACCTCGACGCCTTCTTCCGGAAAAATCGAAGTCACGCGACCTTCTATGTAGGATTCGATCTCGACTGGAATCGGAGGATCACGGAAAATCATCTGCCCGGTCACGTCGGAAACCGCCTCAAGTGAACCTGTCACCGGAGACTTCAGTTTGTTTTTGAACAGGCCGAAGAACGACTTCGCTTCGGCGATAACTTGATCCTTCTCGACTTTGTCGCCTTCTTTGACGATCAGCGCGCCGCGCACGTCGCCGGGCAAGACGCCCAATAAATTCGCCGCATTGAGCGGAGTGACATTGCCGGGCAAATCCGTGCTGGCGACGACTTGTTCAGCGGCCATGTGCTCGCCGATCTTAACGGTAACGTTTCCCCTCAAAGGTAGAATACGATCTTTCGTGATCAGCGTGGTTTCCGCTACACGCAATCCGGGTGTAAATGATGTTGCCATAGCTCTTAACGTTTATTTTCTGTTTGTCATTTTGTTTTTAACTCCGAATGAATGCCATCCGCGCCGACCTACTCCGACGTCTCAGCAAATATCTCGCGGAAGAACACGCGCATCTCGTCCATAGAGGCTTTTTCAGCCCCGGCGTTGTAGGCTATGCCGGCAAGTCCGGCTTCGTCTGCTTTCGGATTCGTGAAAGCGTGCTGAGCGTCCGGGTAAGTCACCAGTTTGTAATCAACTCCGGCATCCTTCATTTCCTTTTCAAACGCCGCGGCGTCTTCAGCCGGACTAAACGGATCATTTCCCCCGTGCAGCACCAGGAGACGGCCCTGGATGTTCTTGGCCTTCTCCGGCGTTGTTGTCAGCAGCCCTCCATGGAAAATCACACAACCCTTAAGATCAGCTCCGTTGCGCGCAAGTTCCAATGCGGCCGTTCCACCAAAGCAGAAACCGATCGCGGCTACTTTGCTTGAATCCACATACTCTTGCTTCAGCAATTGTTCGAGCGCCGCCTTCGTCATTGTCTCAAACTTGCTAAAATCGTTGTAAAAAGCGCCCGAAAGTTCATTCGCTTCGTCCGCCTTCGTGGTCGTCACTCCCTTGCCGTACATATCGGCAACAAAGGCCACAAAGCCAAGTTCGGCAAGTTGACGTGCGCGCATCTTCGGGTACTCGGTTAGCCCCCACCACTCCGGAAACACCAGGACAGCCGGACGCAATCCCTTTTGTTCGGAATTGAAAGCTAAATAGCCCTGATACTCTTTGCCGTCCACCGTGTAATCCACATACACGCCTTTGACTGCCGCGTTCGCGGAAATTGCACAACACATAAGTAATGCCCCGAATAGAAATTGTTTCACTTGGAACCCCGCTTGCTTGTTTTCTTGACGGTTTTTTTTGACGACCGCTGATTAGGCGCGGACGTGCTCTTCGCGCGCTTGATGCTGTCCAGAATGATCTGCTCCGCTTCCCAGCGATCTTTCCACCCGATTGAGGCGACGTTCTTGCCTTCCAATTCCTTGTACACTCTGAAGAAGTGATCCATCTCGCGCAAAAAATGCGGCGGCACGTCGGATAAGTTGTGATATGTCTCAAAGGACGGATCCGTCGTCGGTACGGCGAGAATTTTCTCGTCGTTCCCCTTCTCATCCTCCATCATCAGAACTCCCAAAGGCCGCGCCGCTACGACACATCCCGGAAAAGTCGGCGTCTTAACCATGACTAACACATCCAGCGGATCGCCGTCGCCGGCCAATGTTCCCGGCACAAATCCGTAGTCGCCGGGATAGTGAACGGGTGAGAACAGCGGACGATCGAGCACAATGGCGCCGAGTTCGCTGTCATATTCGTATTTGTTGCGGTGGCCGTACGGCACTTCAATCACAACAAAAATTTCACTGGGAATGCGCCGCCCTGACGGCAGCTCGTGCAGCTTCAAGAGTCCTCTTTCGTTACAGTTGTGGTCGCTTGGGAATACGGTGCTCGAGGTTCATCCCGCGCAGCATCGCGCCCTGAACCTCACCGCAAATTTGGTTTATCATCTTCAGACCGCCGGCGTCTTTTCGCAGCGCGATGCGCAACGGTCGCTCACCCGGACTCATGGACAGCACTTTAATCATCGCATTCGTCACGTCACGCGGATCCGGTGCCATTTCGCTGTTCAGCATTTCCATCGTGTTGCGGTCCAGCTGTTCAGACTCTGCCTGCTCCACGGCGTAATCCGCGAGCCTGCCCGGATCATCGGGATAAAGTATCTTTTTGCGAAATCCCGTCAGATAAGATCCTGGTTGAATGATCACCGTGTCAATACCGTGCGTGGACAGTTCGTAGCCGAGTGATTCCGCGTAGGCTTCCAGCGCGTGCTTACTCGCGCAATATGTGGCAAAGTAGGGTAACGACGTTTTGCCCAAGCCGCTCGACATATAGATCAACAGCCCCGATTTGCGCGCGCGCAATAACGGCAGAACGGCACGATTCAGCCGATGCACTCCGATCATGTTCACTTCCATGATGTATGAAAACTGCTCCGTCGTGCTGCCTTCGGCCACGCCATGCGCGCCGATCCCTGCGTTATGAACAACTGCGTCCAGTGGCGTTTCCGATTCCGCAAGTTCGACCGCGCGCTCCACGGATGCGTCGCTGGTGACGTCCAATTCCAGTACGCGGACATTGGCGATCTTTTCCAGCTCAGCCTTCTGCTCGCGGTTGCGGTCGTGAATATCGCGCATTGTCGCAATGACTTGATGACCGGCCGCCGCCAACTCGCCTGCCGCAAGTTTGCCGAATCCGCTCGAACAACCGGTGATTAACACGACAGCCATGCTATACTTTCTTTTCTGGAATGACCAGGGAAAGCACCATAGAGAGCGCCAACACGCCCGCCACGACACCTAACGACCAGCCAATCGGAATGGCGTAAATCGAGTGGCCGATCAGCATCTTTACCCCCACAAATGTCAGCACAATCGACAATCCGAATTTCAAGAGATGGAACTTGTGTATCACCCCGGACAAGGCAAAGTAGAGCGAACGCAAGCCGAGAATCGCGAACACGTTCGACGTAAACACCACAAACGGATCGCGCGTGATCGCGAAAACCGCCGGAATTGAATCTACTGCGAAAATCACATCCGAGACTTCCACCACCAGCAGGGCAACGAACAGCGGCGTGGCGTAGCGAACGCCGTTTTCCTTGATGAAAAATCTCTTATCGTGATACTTTGACGTCACGGGCATGATCTTACGCAAAATCTTGACCGCCGGATTTTTCTCCGGATCCACACCGTGCTCGTCGGTTAAGGCCATGCGTATTCCCGTGAAAATCAGAAACGCGCCGAAGATATAAATCACCCATTCAAAATTGTTTATCAACGCCGTTCCGACACCGATCATGATCCCGCGCATAATCAACGCGCCGAGAATTCCCCAGAACAACACTCGATGCTGATATTCGTCAGGAACCTTGAAGTAACCGAAAATGAGAATGAACACGAAGATATTATCTACGGACAACGAGGCCTCGATAATATATCCCGTCAAAAACTCAATCGCCGTGCGCTCGCCTTTCCACCACCAGACAAACCCGCAATAGCTCATCGCCAACAGAAACCAGAAAACGACCCAACCCATCGCCTCTTTCTGACTGACTGCGCGCGCCGTCTTGTGGAATACCCCCAGATCGACAAGCAATAACCCCAAAATCCCGACCGTAAAGATAATCCATTGCAGTGACTCGAAGTCTATATCCACCGATTAACTTGTCTTTCTGCAGATCACTGCGTGAAAACTATTGCTCAATCTTATCATTCCGTTCATATCCGTGAACTGCTCCATCGCGGCAGCCATTGTCTTCCTGACCAACTCTTCACCTAATTCGCGCACCGTATAGCGCGTCGCGCCTGTGCCGGATTGGCCGTGCCAGAACTCGTCAAAATGTTCGTACTCTCGGACGCGGACGATGTCGGCAGACTCCGTAATATCCAGCGCGGCGTCGGCAATTGCTTGTCGCAATTTGTCCGGTGGCGAGAGCGAAAACGGGCCTTCAAAACTTGGCGGAGTCTTGAACAGCTTTCGGACTGCGGCTCCAACCGTGGCGAAATCCGAGTGCGCTGTGTCGCCAAAACAGACGACACCGATGTTCGCCTCAGGTTTTGACACCCGCGCAAACTCTTGCAAGGCGCGGGTCGGAGTTTCCGTAAACTGCAAAGAATTGATCGCCATCACAGCGTCGAACGTCGCATCCGCAAAGGGCAGCGCTTCCGAATCGGCCACATGAAAGTCACCTTGCGGCAGCCGCTGCTTGCAGAGCTCGATCATTTCAGCCGCAGCGTCACTGCCCGTGACTTTTGCGCCGCGCGCCGCCGCCAACAGAAGCCCGCCTCCCGCGCCGCAACCCGCATCGAGTATGTGCATCGCGCTGCCGTTCAAAAGGTGATCTAACGCCCACCGGGACAAATCTAAACTGTAGGCTTCGTGTTTCTCCGCCCAGAGTTTCGCGCTCGGCCCCCACAGCTCGGCTTGTCGTGCCCCCGATCCCATCAGTTTACGTACACCGCTTCAAATTGCATCACGCGTTTCCCGTCGTGCAAGAGCCACATGCGATCTTCACCGTCCATTGTGTAGCTCGTCACCAGAGCAAGTTCGCGCAAAAACGGGTCTTCCACCTGCATCGCGTCCTTGCACATGACTTTCGTCGCGGCAAATCCGTTAAAAGAAATCTTGTCCCCGCGTAAATCATACTTGCACCCGAAGCGATTGCAGCCGCCGCTGCCCGTCATCTTGTTTGAATACGCTGACAACGTGATGTAAGGTTCGCTGCGAAAGTCATCCGTTACTTCAATCAGCTCGCCCTTAAGCTGGACGAGTTTCCAGCGTTTGTTCTTCAGCGGATCGGCCAAAGGCTTACGCGGATCAGGCGTGACAGCGCTTTGCTCGTCCGTTAACTCTGTTTGCGGCTGACTTCTAATTGAATCAATCTGTCCGACCTGACCTTCTGACTGTTCGCCTAAGGTTTTCGACGGTTGCTCTTGCGTCGCCGGCTTCTGGTCATCGCTCTTCTTCCCGCAACTGACCAGCGCGAAGGCCATCAGTAATGTGAGCAGCAGTCTCACGGCAATTGCTTCCTGGTCCATTCGTCCAGCGTTAGCATCGGATCGGGAAGCAAGGCTTGCGCTTCCTTTGGATCTCCCGTTTCGCCGAATGTTTCGAAATACGACATGAAGTCCGCAAAGCTTTCGAGCCAATCGTTTTCCTCGTTCACCCGCGCTAATTTCTTCGCGTCTTCAATGGACAACTGCTCCACTGGTAAATCGGGCCGCAGGGCTTCGCAATACTTTTTCAGCGCGTCAAACATCTTATAGCCTTGCGGGCCGTGCACGGTCAAACGTTTGTTGCCGGAAAAATCGTCGTCATACATCAACGTGGATACCATCTTCGCATAGTCCGCCGCCGCGATAAAGTGCCACGTCAACGGCTGCAAGCCCACCATCAGCGCGCGATCGTGCAGCACAAAATAATCCAGACTTTCCATAAACCACGTGCAGCCCCAGACCACCGTCGGAACACCGCAGGATTCCAGCGCGAGAATACCCTTGGAAAATTCCGCGCGATGATGCCACGGATGATTCGGATCGGGAATCCAGTCTCCGGCAATCAGAGAAATCTTTTCGACACCGCACTCCTTGGCCGCCTTGCCCACGTTCGCCAAACCCTGATGCATCACTTCGTCAGACGCCGCGCCGGAATCCGTGTTCAAATTGATGTGCACGGCATCGCAGCCCTCAAACGCATGCAACAGCGAGTCATACTCCGTCACATCAGCATAGCAGTACTCAGGCCGTGTCCCCAATCGCTCCTTGGCGGCAACCGGATCGCGGCTCAACACACGCACTCCAAAATCGTCGTACAGCAATCGCTCCGTCACCGGAACGCCCAATAACCCCGTCGCGCCTATGACGGCAATCAATTCTGACATACTGTATCCGGCCTCATCATGGTTATTTCTTCAATGACCACACCCGCGCGAACGCGTCCGTCGGTTGTGTCACTCTCCATCCGTCCGCGAAACTCCACATACACAAGCCCACCCGGCGGAGTGGAATTGACATACGCGCGCTCCACAGCCAGCCAATCGCCCTTGAATTTCACAACGAACATCTCATTCGTGTTGCACTGCACAAACGCCGCCGCGTCCGCCTTGTACATCAGCATCCCGTTCATCGGCACCGCGTCCGCCTTGCGCTGCTTCTTTAGCGCGCGCGCGTCGCGAGCCTCTTGGCAGCCAAGAAGAAGGAAGGCAAGTATTATGTATGAAAAAACCAATTTCAAGCGCATTATCATCCCGTTGGGATCTATTGAATTCAACAGAAATCTACTTACACCTTGTCATCCTGAACGAAGTGAAGGATCCCTCTGCTTCCGCCGAGCAGGGATTTAGAAAGCGGTTCCCCGACTGAATCAGGCAACTATTCATTGTTTCTTCGAAGGCACTGAACACTCAAGCCTCGTCAAATGCTCTTTCCCAAGCATTGCTCCATTGCTGAAACTGCCCTCTTACATTCCTGTTTCCATCGAGCAAATCGAAGTTCCACCTTTCATCTCTGTTCTGCGTAACGTAATTCGGAAGCTCAACAAGCAAATGAGTAGGGATGACGATCCAAACACCGTACACCTCCATTTCAATAAAGAAACAAAAGATATCTCTACCGTTAATCACTCCTGTTGCCGGACCAGGCAATGCATTGATCCCAAATCGCTTGCACTAAACAGTCTTAAACAGCCCATTTTGTTCAATCGTGAAGTCTGCGTTATGCTCGTAAATAGTCGAAAAGACGCCAAATCCGCGCTTCGCAAACTCTGCCATTGCATGTGCCTCTGACCAATCCCTCATGTTCTACCCCTTCCTCACCGTCGCAACACCGTGGTCGTCCACGCCTTCCATGATGAAGTCCTGAATCTTCGTCCACTTTTGAATCTTGGTGACGCGATTTTCTGTTTTCGGTGAAAGTTCGAGCGGGCGGCCGCGCGTGTCAATGATTAAACCGACAACTCCGCCGTGCAGCGTCGTCTCGATTTCCTTGCCGGCGCCTGCGCCGACGTCGAAACCCTTTTCAGGCTTAATCGTCGCCTTGATTTCTTCGCCGGGAGCGAGCGGATAGAGATTCAACTCACCGACCGGCACAGATTCATTAAACTCCTGACCGTTGGGGAGCTTGCCTGTCACCGTAATACACGGTTTGCCTTCTTTGGATTTTCCGACCGGACAAACACACGAGCCCAAGCGCACCAGACAATCTTTTTCAAACACCTGAATCGCGGCCTGCTCATGCACGCTGGCGAGCACACCGAGATGCGGCATCATGAAAATCGAGTCCACCGCAAGCTCGGTCACACCTTCAGGCTGGAACGCGTCAATCATCATGTGCGCGGCTTGTGATCTGCGCGGCGCGTGCGAAAGCACACCACCCGACCCCACGATGATATTCAAATCCATCATGTTCACAACCGTACCGCCCGATCCGCTCTGCTCAAACGTGTCCGAAATCGTGCGTTCCTGCTGCACACCCTTCAGCGACGTCGCGAAATTCTTATGCTGAATGAACGCCAGCCTAAGCGCTTCGCGCGCAATCGCCTGTTCAATCTGCAAATCTTCTTTAGTCTGCGGAATCGTCGTCGGGCGAATCATCTTGTTGGCGATGCGGTTTCTCAGCAATCGCTCGTCAATTTCAAACGGCACCCAGCGCAAAATGTTCTCAATTCCCGCTTCGGCCAAAACATTCATCACCGAATAGCTCATCCCGAGATTCGCGGAGACCGTACGATTGAAAATAGTTTCCTTGTCTTCGCCGCCGGGCACACGGAAGATCGAGAACACGTCCGTCGTCGCGCCGCCGATGTCCACACCCACGAGCGTGATGTCACGCGCCTTCGCCACCCGCTGCATAATGTCGCCCACCGCGCCGGGAGTCGGCATGATCGGCGCGTCCGCCCACGACATCAATTTCTTGTAACCCGGTGCCTGCGCCATCACGTGCTCCATGAACAAATCATGAATCGCGTCACGCGCCGGACCTAAGTTCTCGCGCTCCAACACCGGACGAAGATTGTCCACGACCAGCAAATCAACTTCATCACCGAGCACCTTCTTCACTTCTTCGCGGGCTTCCTTGTTGCCCGCGAAAATCACCGGCAGTTTATAAGATGAACCCAGACGCGGGCGCGGACGCGCGGCCTTCAAAAGTTCGGCAAGCTCGATCACGTGCTTCGTCGTGCCGCCGTCAATTCCGCCCGAAAGCAGAATCATGTCGGGACGCAATTTGCGAATGCGCTCAATCTTCTGATGCGGCAATCTTCCGTCGTTACTGGCCATCGTGTCCATCACAATCGCTCCGGCTCCCAGCGCCGCGCGCTCGGCGGATTCGGCGGTCATGGCTTTCACGACTCCCGACACCATCATCTGCAACCCGCCGCCCGCAGACGAAGTCGAAATGTAAATATCACAGCCCCGATTGCCGGCTTTGGTTTTGATGATACCGTCTTTTTCCGTGAAGTCGCGGCCCATGATTTCGCCAATTTCCGAAATCGCGTTCAACACGCCCTTTGTTACGTCTTCAAACGGCGCTTCCACCGTCGTCGGCGCTTCGCCGCGGCAAACCAATCGGTATTCGTCGCCTTGCTTCTCAATCAAAATCGCCTTCGTCGTCGTCGAACCGCAGTCCGTCGCGAGAATCGTCGTAATCTCAGAGGGTTTCTTTGTGCTCATTGCTCAATTGCTGTATAGTGAATGTAAAATTTGTAGATAGGAAACAGGAAACAGGAAAACAAGAGACTCCCGCGCATGGGTCTCCAGCATTTCTCGTAAGGAATACTGCCGGAATGTCAAGCGTTTCCTATGATGGAGGATTATTTAATGGAGGATCATTTGCAGACTTCTTGTAAACATGTTCCATTGCTTCTTCAAGCGTCTGCACAAATTCTTTGGCGTGATCTTCAAACACAAAAATGCGACTGCGCTCTTCCTTGCCGTTGCGCGTGGAGACTTCTGAGAGTTTAAGATAGCGACCGCCTTTGGGCCCTTCTTTCACATCGAAAAAATAGGTGCGCTTGCCTGCGCTTAGCCGAGTCTCAATGATAGAATTGTCGTCCATTCTAATGCCCTCTAAATTTCTTCGTCGCCTTCGGCAACTTCTTACCGTCAGAGCCAATCTTCCGCTTCAACTTCTTTATGTCCTCTTCAGCAGGCAGGTCTTCTGGTTTGATGCCACTGCTAATCAGAGTCGAGCGGACATTCTCATTGTTTCTAATATGCTCGTCTGCAATTGGGGACGTACTGTGTAGCAATGGATCTTGTTTAACTTTATAAGTTGTGATTTCGTTGGCAAAATCCTTTGCTTTGATCGTTACACTCGGAAGAAAGTCTGCGAGTGGACGCGCGTCTGGAACACTAAGTCGCCCTTTCATATCTTGCGTAGACAATCCGCCAAATAGAGCTTGGTCGCCCTTACTTTTGATGAAACCGATCCCCTTGCCATCAATTCCACGCTCAAACAGAACACCGGAAAGGCCCTTTTCGGACTCGATTAGATTTTCTCTAGCCTGTACCCGTTCCCATTGTTCTAATCGCTCCTCGATCAATTCCTGTTTGCGCGTCTGAACCGCAAAATAGGTCATTGCAAATGCAATTGCCTCCTTGCGAGGGTCACCGTTTTGGGCGATAAGATAGCACGCATAGCGCGTAAGCATAATATCCGCAACCTCGCGCTGTCCGTTTGAACCAATGTCCACCATTTTGTTGGCGTCAACAAAATGGTCTGAAACATTGTAACCTGCTGTTTTACAGGCATTTTGAGCTTTGCTTATGGATTTCTCAAAATTTCGCCACTCGGCGTAACCCAATAGCACTTGAATCTCTCTCGCAAGCCAAAACTCCACTCCGTCCTGCTCGTGAGCGCAGTCCTCAAAGTTCTTATGCAGTCTTGTAATTAACTGTTTTTCCATGAATTCCCCTCTTTGAAACTTATTGATTTCCTCACCCCAAAATCCCCAACAATTCCCCCACCCGATACACCCGCCGATTATACTTCCCCGTTATTTCTTCAATCAGCTTGAGTTCTTCAAACAACCGGAAATATCCCGCCAGCGCTTGCGGCGTGACACGAATAGTTTCGAGCGCCTGAGCCTGCGTGAAAACCGGCTTTTGGAACATGAAATCTACAAGCTCTATTGCGCGGCTCCGCGTGTTTTCTTTCACTCGCGCTGTATATTGCTCGCGCAATTCAAGAATTCTCTGACTGCGCACTATGGCATCTTCAGCCGATTCCTGCACTGCCGTCAGCATGTACGAGAGCCAATTGCCCCACTCACTTGTACGCGTTACGGCCTGCAATCCCGCGTAGTAGTCGTCCCGCATTACCGCAATGTAGCTTGAAAGCGAGAGAATGGGAACGGCTAATAATCCTTCTTTTTGCAGCATCAGCGAAACAAGCAATCTTCCCACTCGCCCGTTACCGTCTTCAAATGGATGAATCGCTTCGAACTGATAGTGTGCAAACGCGATCTTTGCGAGTATCGGCAACTCATTGTTCGCGCGCACGAATGATTCCCAGTCGCGCAGGAGATCCATGATGCGGTCTGGCGGCGGTGGAACGAAGCTCGCTTTCGCGATGCCTGTACCCGGTGAGCCGATGTAGTTCTGTGTTTCGCGTATCGCGCCGGGGTTTTTGTCGCGCCCTCGTGCGTCTCGCACGTCGTGCATCAAGCGTTCGTGCAACTCGCGCACTAATCCAAGCGATATTTCGCGTTGCTCTATCTGCTCAAGTCCAAAACGAAGCGCGTCAAAATTGTTATAGGCTTCACGCGCAAAGCCGCGTCCTTGATCGTCTTGCTCGGCTTCGTATTGATAGACTTCGGCAACTGTTGTGTGAATTCCCTCAATCTCGGAACTTAGGACTGCCTCGCGCCGCATGAAGGCGTAGGTGAGAAGCTCAGGATTGGGAAGCTGCATGCCGAGTTCCGAGAGCCGCCCAAGCATATGCTCGGTATGGGCTAGCCTGCGGATGATGGAGTTTTCCAGCTCCAGTTTGGGCGGCAGGGGGCTCGGGAGAAATGCGCTATAGGGGCCCAGAGCTGGATGGGTCAGCTCTAATAATTTACCCGGGCTTGCGGTTGTGTGCCATGAAATAGGCATTAATTCTTTCAATAACAGATAATTAAAATCAGTTTAGATTTGTTCGACAATCTAAAGAAAAATGGCATTTCTCTTTAGATTGACAGAATAAACTAAACTTTCCTTTCAATTACAAGCCCTATCTAAACAAACCCCCTACTTTCCTTTAGATTAACCTCCCAATCTAAAGCGCGCCCGACAACTCCATGCACACGCGCCAGCGCAATAGCTGCTTTACAAGCGGACCAGCTCCACCCGCCGATTTTTGCCTTTGCCGTCGTCGTTGGCGTTGGTGGCGACGGGGGAGAGCGGGCCGACGCCGTGACCTTCAAGTCGGTCGCCGGCGATGCCGTGTTTTGTGGTCAATTCGGTGACGACGCTTTTTGCGCGCGCCGCTGAAAGCTGCATGTTGTGATCGAGCGAGCCCGTCATATCCGTGTGTCCGACGACGTACAAATTCCAACTCGGGTTCTGCTTCAACAAATCTACTATGGCTTTCATCGCGTCTGCCGATTCCGATTTGATTTCTGATCTATCGGTGTCGAAGAAAATTCCGTAGAGCGCGACGCGACCCGTGCGCTCGATTTCGGATTTCAAATAGGCCGCGTCCACTTTGACTAAACCTGTCTTCATCGCTTCGACTTCGATGATATCCACTTGCCAGTTGACTTGATTCTCTTCGCGCTGATTGACCATCACCGTCACGTACACATCACCGTCCGCCGATGCATGCTTAGCCGCGACATAACGGCGCCGCTCGACAAAACCGTGATTGCCTAAGCCGTTCGAGGCAACGGGAGGAAGCTCGCGATAAATTTTGTTCGTCCAATTCGGCCCGGCAATATCGTTCGAACCTTTCTCGGCTTTGCCCGTCACCAAAATTTCAAACCCGCCCGCCGCGAGCGCGTCGGTATAATTCTTAAACACTTCCACCGACGTGACTGTGCCGTTCACCTGATAAGCCAGCCGCGTAACTTTGCCGCCGATATCCAATTGCGATTCAAACGCCCAATTACTGCCGCTCGGAAACACAATCGGTCCCGTCACGACTTTATAGTCGTTGTACTGCTGTTCATCACAAAACAGAATCTCCGACCCCGGATAGCGCGTAATCAGCGGATGATCTTTACATCCGTCCGCATCCGCCGCCAGCGCAGAGCTCATTGAAACCAAAACTATCAGCGACAACAACCAAGTCATAACAAAACCTCTGTTCTAAAATTTTTGCACCATCAAGAATCCCAAGCGCGCGCGTCAGCGCATTGGGTCCAGCGTCTACGCTGGTCAAGTGCGGGGCCAAACTTGCTCACCCGTCTCCTTGTTCACGATAAAGATCGCGTTCATCGGACAGGCGTGCGCCGCCGCTTCAACGCCTTCGTCATCCAGCGTCTCCGGATCAATCACCTTAGCCTGATGCTCATCATCCAACGCAAAAATATCCGGCGCTTCCATTATGCACAGGGTGGACCCCACGCAACGAATCTTGTCAATCGTAATTTTGTACTTGGACATGAGTAAAATAGTTTTGATGTAGGGGCGGCAGGCGTGCCGCCCGCGCCGGGCAGGATCAAAATCTGAAGCGCTTGCGTCAGCGCATTGGATCCGGCGTCAACGCTGGTGCGCGACCGGACACGTCGCCCAGCTCACCGGAAAGGTATCCAATGCTCTTGACACAATCGCCGGTTGATATTCGAGCACCTTGGCTTCGAGTGTTGCCAAGGGCATGCGCTCGGCCATGATGCGGAAAGTTTCCGCCGCTTCAAGTCGCGCCAACGGGCCGCCGATACAAACATGAATCCCGTGCGCAAAGGCTACGTGCGGATTCGGATTGCGCGTGATGTCGAGTTTGTCGGGATGATCAAAAATCTCCGGATCGCGATTGGCCGCAGTCAAAGCCAGCAACAACCGTTGATCTTTCTTGACTAGCTTATCGCCGACCATAATATCTTCGCGCGCCCAACGCACCGTGGCTTTGACCGACGTGTCATAGCGCAACAGTTCTTCCACCGCGCTCTCGGCGAGACTCGGATCATTTTTCAAGAGTTCCCACTGATCAGGATTGTTCACGAACGCGAGCGTGCCGTTGTTAATCAGGTTCGTCGTGGTTTCATGTCCGCCGAACACCAACAGAATCACGGTCGAAATCACTTCGTCACTGCTCAGGATACCTTCCTTCTCGGCTTCCGTCAGCAAACTGATCATGTCGTCTTTAGGATGCTTGCGGCGCTCGTCCACCAGCGGCGAAAGATATTCCACAAACGACGTAATCCCTTCGCAGGCGATTTCGCGGCGCTTGGGTTCGTCGGCGCGAATAAAGAACAGCAGCCCAATCTGCTCCGACCAGAGTTTGATGTCGTCGCGATCCTTATCCGCTTCAGGAATTCCCAGCATATTCAAAATCACGGTCAGCGGAATCAAATAGGAGAAGTCCTTAACCAAATCATATTTCTTGCCCGCCTCAATCCGGTCAATCACCGAATGCACGATCTGCTGAATGCGCGGCTTATATTTTTCCAGCGCGAACGGCGTCATGTGCGGATTCAACATTCTGCGGATGCGCGTGTGATCGGGCTGATCCTTAAAGATAAACCAATTGGCCAGCACGTCAAAGATCGGCTTAAACCGCACCTCATCGCCGGGCCGCATCTCGTCACCCAAATACTTGATGCGCTCCGACGACCAACCCGAAGGATCGCGCAGCACCTTCACGATATCGTTGTACTTCGTCAGCACCCAGCCGCCCCACTTCTCGTTCCAATAAACCGGATCGTGCTCGCGCAAGTGCATATAGTACGTATGCGGATCGTTCATCACGTCCCGCGTCATCATGTCGTTGTAGTATTCGGTGGTGTGCATTAAGTTTCCTCTGGTTTCCCCCCGGTCCTCCGAGGGGATAAAGGGGGGCAAGCGGTAATAAAATCAAAAATGGTAGGGGCGGCAGGCGTGCCGCCCGCGTCAAGCGAACCAAGAATGCCAAGCGTGGCGGCAGGCGTCGCGTGCTTAACAAGCACTCACCTGCCCACATACCAATCATTTCAAACGCATTGCCATCCTACAAACTAGGTCGTGCTTCCAAGCACGACACTTCCGCTCTCGCCGAGCGGGGATTTAGCGATGCGGTTCCCCGCCGGAATGTAAAGCGCATCAAAAACGAAAAGCGCGGCGGCAGGTGTCTTCACCTGCCCCATTCACCGACCAATTCAAATCACTTGTCATCCCGCAGGTACCTCGCCAAAGCGGGTAATCATCTCGATCGCATTTTCAACCTGAAGCCATTGTCGCTATTCGATTTCACCTTCGAAATCTATTCTGCCTTCCCGCACATCCTTCTCAAAGCTTTCAATCTCTTTTTTATATCTTTCAAACTCCTGATAACGCACACATTCAAATTCACAATTGCCGCAATTTTCGCAGTGATAACCCTGGCATCTTTTGCATGGCACACAAAATCGACTATCAATACACCTTCCGGCCCTTTTGTCACCGGAAGTCTTGCTCTTGTGAATGATGTAATAAATCCCCTCATGCTCAATAATATCATGCTCAGAAAACGAAAGGGCATCTTTGCCAAAGCGATTCTTGAGATTGAGTATGATCTCAGGATTTTCTAACCAAACACCTCCTCGATACCAGGTGCATTGCTGGATTGGATCAGAAGGATCGAGTTTGCAATTCCAGCAATAGTTTACCGTTACACGATGTTGATTTTGATGATTTTGAGTCGGACAAATGTATGTCTGATCCTTGGCACTTGAGTCTTTCTCTTTGATGCTAAAATTGTAACCGCAGTCACATTTCTTTGGAAATTGTTTCTTCATAATCTCAATCTAGGATTGAAATGGGTACCTAATTGTCAATACGGATTCCGGTCAGGTTGTGGCAACCCTTAACCCGACTCGACGGATTAGGAGTGCACTTCTTTGATAAGCGAAATTACCACCCCCCCCATCCAACTTCTCCTCTCGCCTCACCCCACTACAAACATCCACCCCAAACGGCTCGACAACCCGCACAGCTTCCGCGACATTCTCCGGATTCAATCCACCCGCCAAAAACAGCGGCACGCGCGAACGTTCGCGAATCGCTTTGCTTAACTGCCAATCGTGCACGCGGCCTGTCCCGCCGAGTTCTTTTATTTTCTGCTTGGGCCGACCCGAATCGAGGAGAAGATAATCCACATGTTCAGCCGCAGTCAGCGCGTCATCAATACTCGATTCATCTTCGACGTGAATCACTTGCACAAGTTTCACATCCGGCAACGCGCGGCGAATATCGGCATACGTCCCCCCGGTCAGCGCGTCCACCATCTGAATCGTCGTCGTGCGCGTGCGCTTGGCGTGAACGATGATTCCGTCCGCGCTCTGCTCGCTCGTCAAAAGAAAAGTTTCCACTCTGCCGCGCACATGCTCAGCAATTTCGGCAATCAATTCGTCCGCAATCGGCCCGGGCCCGCTCGGCATCCTGCCCACCAATCCAATCGCCCAAGCGCCCGTAGAAATCGCCAGCTCCGCTTCGTCAATGGAAGCGATGCAGCAGATTTTGATACGCGGTTTAGGGCTTGTCAAACCCGAACTTCACCTTCTTCTTCGGCTCCGGTGGAATCATCAATTCGCGAATCGCTTCAAACACGTACGCAAATTGGTGATCATACTTCTTCTCAAGTTCATCCAGCCGCGCCGACAACTCTTTGTGTGATGAAATTAGCTCGCGCATCTTCACAAACGCCCGCATGATCATGATGTTCACTTGCACCGCTCGCGGACTGCGGAGTACGCTTGAGGCATTGCGACGCCTTGTTCGGTGAAGGCGCGGGGTGCGTAGCGAATCATGCCCTTATTTGCGGTCACAAATTGTGACCGCAAATTTTCAAACTCCTCGTTAGTCAAGGTAAACATGAAATCCTCTGGAAATCTGTCGGAATTTCTTGTTACGGCTTGATTTAAGACCTTAACGGGGATACCATACAATTCCGCTAAGTCCCTGTCCAACATCACTTTCTGGCCCCGAAGCAGAAGTATCTTGTTTTCAATATGTTCGATTGGAATGAGGTTCGTCATAAGCAGTAAACTTGCGATGCCAATTTGGCACCGCAACTTGATATCACAATTTGTGACCTCAAGTTTCAAATTTCCTAATTAGAAAACACCGTCCCCGCATTCATCTCCGCCAGCACTTCCCAATAAGGACTCGTCCGCAGCTTCTCCAGCAAATCAAGCGTGTATTGCTCCCTGCCAAGTATAAACAGCGGCCAACCTGTTTCCAATACTTCCAAACCGGTCTTCGCGTTACCCGAATAAATCAACTCCACCAAGTGCCGATGCAGTACCGCCTGTGCCGGCGACATAAACATCGTCTCCGATAGCTTGTTGTAGTCCCGCCAGTCCCTGGACCGCGCGTCACGCAGCACCGCCAATACTTCAGTCGCCGTTGGCGCGGGTTTTCTCATCAACTCCACGTTCGGCACAAATCCAGAGTCCGTCGCTTCCAAAATGACAAACGGAATCGGTGAATCACTGTGCGGCAGTTTCCAATAATCAAGCGTCAAGTCGGAAGCCGTCACTTCCCACAACCTGTCGCCGTCGCGATCACTCCATAGCCCTGCGTGGTCTATCGTGTCCAATACCTCAAACCGGTTCCCCAGCGAAACAACATACTGCACAAAACAGCAGTGTGCGCCGCCCGAAAAGGTCTCGATGATGACGTCCGGAATCTGGTCGTCGTTCAAATCACGCGGCAAGCCCAGTGAATCACGATCGAGCAGCTTGACAAAATACTCAGACAAACTCCAGACCGGCTTATCCCGCCGCGTCACCAGCAGGTCGTGCGTCATTCCGTAGTTCGTCGTGCGAATCGTAAACACATACTCGCTGATCGTCACTTCTGAAACGATTTGATCGGAAGCAAGCGCAGATGCCGCGCACATCAATAAAACTAATATCCCGCGCACGGCTCCGCTCCCTTCGGACCAAAACTCGCGTACACAACTCCGTCCGAGCCCGTCACGTCAAACGATTCCCATTCGGCCCGCCGCGCCCAATCGCGCACGACGATATTCCGCTCCTCCTGCGACAGCGCGTAGAGCTCATCCAAAGCAACTTGCGCAGGCGGTTCGCCGAACGCCGCGATAAACAAATCTGCAAAACTATAGGCGCAGTGGGAAGACATACGGGAAAAATATGAAAGTGGAAATGTGAAATTTGAAAGGAGACGATACGATGCGAACCGGGGACAGCCAGGCGGCTGCGCAAGCGCAAATGGGTCCAGCGTGCACGCTGGCAGGGAACATGAAAAATACACAATTCTCCACGGATAATCAAACGTCTCTGCCCCCCTAAATCATAGCAGGGAGAGGAGTTAGATAGCACCGACCCCCAGCCGCCTCGTTCTTTGTCTGCACCTTGTCATCCCGTAGGGATCTTGTCAGGCAAATCGAATTCATCAAATATTACATATGTTTGATAATAACAACAATTCAGCCATCTCAACAGAAAACAACCTATAATTCTTCAGTCAATTATAAACAATATCTTATACATAAATTCTGCAAAAACAGATCACCACCTGAGAGGCAGTTTGCCTCTCTTTTTCTAACTTCAATAAAACATAACCAATTAAAACACATTAAGTTGTCTTGTATGTTTTTGAACAAACGGGCAGATAAATATCAATCAAAACAACCATTTGTGCTATTTATACAGAAATAGCTTGACAAGCGGTCTGTAATATCATATATTAGACCTGTCCACAACGGAGAACCCAATCATGCAAAAAACACCCGCACATCCCCTGTTCACGGCCCAAACCCTGCTGGCCGACCCTGCCAACCTCGATCTCGATCAACTGTCTAGTCACCTCACCGTCGCCGCCGTCGAAGCCGATGCCCAAGCCGCCCTCATCGCTCTCTATGAAGATGAACTCCGCCGCGAACTCCGGGCAAAGGTGGATCTCGCCGGCCCCATTCCCGCCTGTCCCGACCCCGATCTGGCCTTCACCCTCAGCGGTGAAGAGCTCCTGTCCGCCCGCCGCCAAGCTTCCCGCCACTTCAACCGGGTCTTCCAACTCGCACCCGTCTCCCGGAGCGCTATCCCCGCCAACACGTCCCGCGTGCCCAAAGACCTGCTGCTCCGGTCAGGCCTCGGCACAAACTAATCCTTTCTGGCCTTCCCCCGTTCACGGGGGAATCAGAAGGGGGCCACCGCCTGATTCGCCGTTGTGGGTTTCCAAACCCGCAATGGCAAACCCCTCCGCAAGACCCACCTCGCTCAAACCACAATTCACTTCGGTCCTAACCTCCGCTTTTGCCGTCACTGACGCGCAATGCTTTCGCGCAAGCGCAATCAGTCCAGCGGCACGCTGGCGCACGACCATTTCTTTCAAGGAGCGACTTCAGGTCTCTGATCTCCCCCCATTTCTGTCCGCAGAAATGGGGGGACAAAGGGGGGCCCCTGCTTTCATCCTTCATCCTTTATCCTTTCAGGAGCACACATGCCTACAACCTACAAAGTCAACAACGAAGGAGCCGGAGCAAATCTCCTGCTTACCTTCGAAGTAGATACCACGTCTGCCAAAGATTTCACCTGGGCTGATATTGACGCCAACCTCGCCGCCGCCGCCATGGCCGACAACAACAAAGTCGGAATGGGAGCCGCAGGCGCACGACTAATCGGCAAAGTCATTTCCGTCTCCGAGGATCTCGTCAGCGGAACCGCCGTGCCGCAACTCTGCACCGTGCAAGTCACCGGCGTCGCGCGCTTCATCTATTCCGGCACCGCGCCCGCGGTCGGACAAAAAGTCGAATGCGACGGCACCGGCAAAGTCCGCCGCGCCACCACCTCAACCGACGTGCCTACCGGCGGCACCACGCACCGCGGCCTAGTCATCGCAGTAGATACCACCAACACCACCTGCGACGTCCTGCTTGATGCCTAACCAGCTTTGATCGCCGAGCGGGGATTAAGCGCGTCAGCGCGGTTCCCCGCCGGAATCCGCATTCATCTTTCATCTTTCCTCTTTCACATTTCCAATTTCCAAAACATGACCCTCGACTTTTCCCAAGCCTACACTCTGCGCGACAAAATCTCCGAGCATTCCCGCTCGTCGAATCTCGCGCTCTATTCCGAAGCTCAAGAACGCGGCATGACGTTCACAGAATTACTCGAAGAACTCGATCCCAGTCCGCGCAAACCCGACGGCCAACTCGACGCTCCGCTCGACGCGTTCGAACGACAACTCTTTCTGGCCGACATTTCCTTCGCTGGCCGCAACGCAACAACTCTTGAACAATTCTTAAGCGGCCCCGGCATGATCCTCGCTCCCGAATATGTCTCGCGCGAAATCCGCAAAGGATACAAGATGGTGCAAGACCCCGAAGAACTCGTGGCCGCCATCGTTCCCGAGCGCGGACCGACCGTCACGCCGCTCTACATCAAAACCGATTTTGCCAAAAAGTCACAGCGGCGCAACGATAGCGCCGCCTATCCCGTGGTTAAACTTGCATACCGCCAAAAAGAAGCGGGCATGATTGATCGCGGGCGTCAGTTCGATTTCAGTTATCGCATTCTCAAAAATCAAAAGCTCGCCGAATTCCGCGTCTTCCTCTGGTGGATCGGCGCGCAAATCGCCAACGACGAAATTTCTGAAATCTACAACATCGTCATCAACGGCGACGGCACCAGTCCCGCGCCCTCAAACTCCTTCAACGGAACCGGCGGAACCTTTGCCTACACCGATCTCGTGCATCTCGCGATGGCCTTCGACGGCCCCGCGAAAATGACTCACCTGCTCGGAGCAAAATCCGACATCGAAACCGTTCTGAATATCACTGAACTGCAAGGCGCGCAAACGTTTCAAGGCAGAGCTTTTGAACATACCGGCGACTACAGAACACTCCTCCCGCTCAACACCAGACTCGTCGCCGTCGAAGGCGCAACCGCCACGAAATTCGCCGCGCTCGATCATCGCTTCGCGATCCGCGAATCCGTCGCACAGCCGCTGCTGATCGAAGCCGAAAAAATCATCTCACACAAACTCGAAAGCGCCGTCGTCTCCAAAGAATCCGTCTACACCATCATGGTAGACGAAGCCGTCGCCATGAGCGACTACTAAGTGCGTGCGACGCACTCCTTGCGCTTCGCTCGATAACGAAAAAAATTTCGTCATCCTGAACGAAGTGAAGGACCCCTCAGGTTTTCCCCCCATTTCTTTCTGAAGAAATGGGGGGACCAAGGGGGGCTTCCGACTTTCCTGTTTCCTCTTTCACATTTCCAATTTCCTCATGCCAAAACCTTCCCTATCCTTCGCCCTCGCCAGTCAACCCCTGTTGGCCTTTGCCTTCAGCGGAACCACCGGCACATCCTCGCAATACCTCCCGGCAGCTGGCGGTGTCGCCGGTGACGGCCTGCCCGTGCCGTATGCGGGCACCGTCGCAAAACTCATCGTGTTCGACGGATCAACCACCTACACCGACACGGACAATATCACCTTCGCCGCCAATGACCGACTGAGTGTCTATTGCCAAAGTTCCGGCGGTGTGTTCAGCGTCAAAGTCCGCATCAACGGAGTCTCAACCGCGCTGCAAGTGAACTCCGTGCCGCTCAGCTCAACTCTGCTGGTCACCGTCATCTTCGCTATTAACCGCGTTTAAGGAGAAAACATGTCTTTTACCGATCTTGCCACAGTGCGCAAACATCTTGTGGCTGCATATCTGCCCGAAAAATTTATCGAAAATGTGCGCGTCACCTTGATCGGCACACTTGACGCCACCTTGCCTCACGACAATCTGGTCGCGGACAGCGAGCTCGTCAAACGAGTTGCCTCTGACGTTCCCACGCGCGAAACAAGCATTCTCTTGACCAATGAAGACGAGGTATCCTTGAGCAATAAAAATCTCGTGCCCGACAGCGTGGCGATGGCCTCCGACCTTGCGCTGGCGACGATCTTCGATGAAGAGCAGGACTTTCGGGTCAGCCATGCGGCCGGCACCGTCATGCGCATGGCGTCGGGAACTATTCCCAATTCATTCCCCGTCGTCGTCTGGTATGACTATTACGAAACTTTTGAGCCGTCGACCGATTACATCGTCAATTTCAATGAAGGCAAGATCCGACGCAAGTCCGGCAGCGCGATTCCCGACGGCGCGACCCTTCTGGTGGACTACACCATCGCACAAGGCTCCGCTGAAGATTCCTTAATCGAGCAAGCCATCGTCGAAGCGCAGGATATGATCGTTCGCGGTTTGCGCGAAGGCTACAACGGATCCTCCACCGATCAAGGCCTTCAATCCGGCGCAAGCTACTTAAGTCTCGCCATCATCGCGCGAGGAATGGCCGCGTTGATGCTGACTCGCAACACCGGCAGCGATGCCAACACCCGCGCCCGCGAATGGCAGCAGCTTTCCGAAAAATGGAGCGCCGCCGCCTGGAACGTGCTTGCCCCGTTCGTCACTCCGCATTCCCTCCGCTCAATCGTGGTGGAGTAGCATGAACGTCTTCTCAGATGAACATAAACAACAAGTCCTCGACAATCTCTTTCAGCTTGCGACCGAACCGAAATCCACAAACGTTTCGGCTATCAAGCTCTATCTCGAGCTCGCCAACGAGCAATCCCCCACAGACACGCTCACACTCGAAGACGCGATTGAGATCATTCGCCACAACGATCCGTTCAATGAGTCGTCATCCTGAACGAAGTGAAGGACCCCTCTGGCAAAACCACATGATAACTTTACAACAACTCCAAGACCTCCTGACCTGCTCCCGCGACCCGTGGCACTTCCTGACCCGGCACGTCAAAACACAAGACCCCGCGCACGGCACGCTGGCCTTTCCCGATTATCCCTTCTTAAGAGAACTGATTCACGAACCGTTGTCCCATCGCTATCTGCTGGTTCCCAAATCGAGACAGATGATGGTCACATGGAGCATGATCAGCCTCTTTCTCTGGCGCGCGCTGTATAAACAGCCGGGAGTCTATCTGTTCCTGTCGCGCAACGAGCGCTGTGCTGAAGAATTATTGGAACGCGCGAGATTCATTCTCAATCATCTGCCCGGCTACATGCGGCCCAAACTCACAACCAACAATAAATCCGAGCTTGAGTTCGGCGGACTAAACTCAAGATTACTTTCACTTCCTGCTACTCCCGACGGGCCCAGAATGTATTCACCCACCGCGGTCTTATGGGACGAGATGGCCTTTACGCCCTTTGATTCACAAATCTGGACAGCATTGCAACCTGCTGTCGAAAGCGGCGGCTCATTCGTCGGCGTGTCATCGTCCGGCGGCGCGCACAATCTGTTTGCAAGACTGATCGCAGAATCTCAAGCTCTTTGTCATCCTGAACGTTGTGAAGGATCTCTCAGGAATTCGCAGAGGGATTCTTCACTGCGCAAAGCTTCGTTCAGAATGACAGAAACAGAGACCGGGTCACTTTTCCACATCCACACAATCCACTATTCGCTCCATCCCGACCGCGGCGAAGAGTGGAAACAAAGAGCCTCACGCGGTCTTTCATTCAACCAATGGAATCGCGAACATGAAATCTCCTTTGAACACTCCGATGATCTCGTCTATACCGAGTTCGATCCCGTCGTTCACATTCTTAAAGAAGAATACCATCCCCGCAAGGAATGGCCACTCTATCGAAGCATGGACTTCGGATATCGCAAGCCGTTTGTGCTGTGGCTGCAAAAACTTCCCGCTGGAGAATACGTCGTTTTTTCCGAATGGCAAGGCCGCGACGCCACGACGGAAGCCATGCACGCAGCAATTACGCGGACGGACCTGGTCTTTGGCTTGAACGAATCCGACTACAGCTGGACAGCCTGCGATCCCGCCGGAGCCGCCGCGCAAGACAGCGGAATTTCTCCAGTAGATTATCTTTCCCGCCACGGCATGAAACTCCGCTACCGCAATTCAAGAGTGCTTCCCGGTGTGGAATTAGTCAAAGCGTCGCTCCGAGACGCCACCGGAAAAATCTCGCTGTTTATTTCTCCGCGCTGCCAAAAGCTGCTGATGGACATCGAACGCTATCGCTGGAACGCCACCAAAGACGAACCCATCAAAGACGGCGACACAGACCACTCCCTCGATGCGCTCCGCTATTTCTTCGTCAACCTCGAAGCCACCGAAGAACGCGCACCATCGGCGCCGAGATTAGTCGGATTGAAATAAAAAAAGAGCGGCCCAGTTGTCTGAGCCGCTCAATAAAAAGTCGTGGCGGCAGGTGTCTTCACCTGCCCCTTGACTAAACTACTTCAGCAACACCGCTTTTTGCGTAGCCGAAAAGGTCGGAGTTTCCATGCGCACGAAGTAGGTTCCGCTGGAAAAATTATCCGCGTTCAGTTGCAATGAATGCGAACCACTTGTGAATCGTCCATCGAAAAGAGTTTTCATTTCACGTCCCAGCACATCATAGACCACCAACCGTCCCGTGACTTCGCGCGGTAAATCAAAACGGATGTTCGCCGTGTTGTTGAACGGGTTGGGGTAGATGGGGTGGAGAGAGAAGTTTCGTGCGATCGGGAAATATTCATCCGTGCCAAGAGTGGGATCCGGTCCTGTTCTGACTAACCACATTTGATTGTTACCTGCGCCGAACGACCCTGTAATGCCACCTAGTATGAAACCAGCATCTGAAGTTATGTCCACTGACTCGCAGTCGTCATAGTTTGTGCCGCCGAAAGTTCGGCTCCACTCTACCCAACCCCACGAATTGAGTCGAACCAGCCACATGTCCTCCGAGCCAGATCCAAACGACAATGTTTTACCTGCTAATATGTATCCGCCGTCTGAGGTCTGCTGAACAGAGCGTCCGTAGTCATCGCCCCATCCGCCGTATGCTTGTTGCCATTCAAGGTTGCCATTTGCGTCAGTCTTGATAAAATAGAAATCCCTCTCACCGTTTAGGCCATTCTGCGTATGCCCGAGCAATGCGAAGCCGCCGTCGGAAGTTTGGATTATGTCATAGGCTTCGTCTTCAGTGGCGTAGCCATATGTGCGATTCCATAGTATCTGTCCGCTCGCGTTTGTCCGGACGAGCCAAACGTCTTGGCCGCCTGCGCCAAACCCATCCGTGGAACCTGCTAACGCATAGCCGCCACCTGATACTTGTCGAACCGCATGACAAATCTCATATGCTTCTCCCCCAAAGGTCTGCGACCATTGCTCAGCGCCAAACCCATTGATTTTGATTAGCCAGAAATCACTAAGACCTGCCCCGTATGAAGTGGTCACGCCGGCGATAACGAACCCACCGTCTGTTGTGGACTCGAGGTCATGGCCAACGTCATACCCTGATCCTCCAAAGTAGTTAAAGTTTGTTAGTTCGCCCTGTGCAGAAACAGCCCCAAAATGGACATTTTGGAATCCAACATAGGAATCAGTTTCGCCTGTTATGGCATACCCTCCACCTGCGCGCTCCACCACATCATTTGCCCGTTCGCTTCCCGTACCGCCTTGCGTATGAGTCCATTCAACCTCGCCGGACGAGTTCGTTTTAACGAGCCACGCGTCAATGTCCGTATCACTGAAGTTGGTGCGGCCAACGAGAATAAAACCACCGTCAGCCGTTTGCTTGACCGCAGTGCAGATCTCGCCACCTGTCCCACCGTACATCCGACTCCACAGGCTGTCAACCGGCTGGGCAAAGCCGGACAGACTGGTCATGACCCAAAAGCCTAACAGGATTACAGCTTTCATTTACAGACCTCCGTGTCGAGAATATTGGACTATTTACTCCATTTCCTACAAAATAAGCAATCCGGACAGTTTGTCAAGAGTCGTCAACCCAAAACAGGTGGTTTTTGAAAATTCCTTCCCACATGCCGAAAGCAAAAGCAGCCCCCAAAGGGACTGCCTGGAAACGCGTGGATAGATTGCTCGAGGCTATTTCACCAGCACCGCCTTCTGCACCGCATTGAAATCAGGAGTCTCCAGCTTGACAAAATACGTTCCGCTCGACATCGCGTTGCCGTCAAACTGCATCAAGTGAGTTCCCGCCAAAAGTCTGCCGTCGTGAAGCGTGTTCGCAACTCTTCCCAACACATCATAGACCACCAACCGCCCCGTGACTTCGCGCGGCAAATCAAACACGATGTTCGCCGTGTTGTTGAACGGGTTGGGGTAGATGGGGTGGAGAGAGAAGTGAGTGGGACTATTGGCAGGATCATCCGATAAAGGCAAGATTGTAGACACGTCGAATACTCCGATTTTGCTGAAGTCTCCCGAGTTATCTACGACAGCTATGCTCCGGCCATCGGTTGACCAACAGGGTCGCGTAAAGATCGTCATCAAGGCGGTTGAGTCCGAAACCATAATCACCTCGCCTGTGATAAGATTACTTACCATTAATCGAGCATTTGACCCATCGAATTGAATAGAAATGTAGGCAATGTAGTGTCCATCTGCCGAAATCGTTGGCCATCCCTCGTTCACATCATCAGTACTGGTAACTCGGGTAATGTGACCACCACTCTTGTCCATCGTGCAAATCTCCAATGTCGGATAGACATTCCACGAAACAAAGGCAATTAAATCGTTGCCCTTGAAGTTAGGGTTACTGCTGGCCGTCGAGGAAATTATTGTGTCGCTGTTCTCCACGTTCAAGTCGTAACGAGCGATGGAATGATCGGCTGAAAAAATCAGCGTATCGCCAAGAGCAGAACAAGAAAGATCGCTATACGAAAATAGATTAGCGCCATGACTCATCGATAGCTGAACAGTCTCCGGGTCCGACGAGTCGGAGCGAACGCGCCTGATTGCAGTCAGTGGATCACCATCCCGGCTAGATGCGTACACGATCTTGTCACGGGACCATGACCAGAACCTCACATACTTAAACGAATAATCTTGAACAACAACGTGGGATTCGCCGCTAACAACATCTACGACATAGATATCGTAAAAAGCCCCCTCTGTTGTATAGGCTGAGAAGGCAAGCTGACGGCTATCTGCCGACCAAGCCAAGTCAGTATATTGGCCATCTATGTGGAGTCCGTTTGAAGTTCCATCGTAAACCAACCTAAATGGGAATTGACATAGGGCGCTGTTGCTGAGAAGTACGAACAAACTCAGAAACAGCACGGCGCGGTCACCCGATGACAGGCTTCTAGAGAGTCTTTCGATGTGATGTCTCATATCTTCTCCCATTGCTGATTGCTAACGGATCGCCCAAGAATATTTATTTAAGCTCGGCGGCCTGCGCGCCTGATCCTACCTGCCTTTTCAAATTCACATAGACAGACACCTATGATGCTCCCTTTCTCTAAAATACTCCCGAATTCCCCGATAGTCAACATATCCATACTTCCCCAGGAAAATCCCCACCATGTTCTCCTTCCTACGTAAGAAAAAACAAGAACTTCCCGCGCGTATCTCGACGGCGCGGGCGACCAATGCCCAGCCTGTTGTCATTCCCAGCGAACGGCCTGACCCGCCGCGCAACGTCACGGGCAATCTGTTCAGCGCCACGCTCGACGGCAATGAATTTGTTTGGACCGGAACCAACCGCAGCGAGTTCTACCGCTATCTGCGCGACCACGTGCCGATTATCTCTTCGGCGGTGTGGGCGTGGGTGCATCTGTGCGCGACGCCGCAGAGTTACGCGCTCTCCGGCAGCGAAGACGAAAAACGCAAAGCCGACAAATTACTCGCGGACCTCGAACGGCGCGTTCTCGAAAATCCGCTCGTGCGCCGCGACGGTATCGCGCATCTGACCGAACAGTTCTTTCTGGAACTCTTCACCACCGGAAGATTCTGCGGCGAAATCATTCCGCTGCCCGACGGCAAAGGCATTGACTACTTTCACACGATTGACGCCGACCTGATTCAGTGGGAGCGCGACGGCAGATGGAAAGCCTTTATCGAAACGGAATCCAGACGGCCGGAGGCCGTCGCTAGCAGCCAGAAACTCTATTTGAATCCGCAGCGATTCTTCTACGCGTCTCTCGGAAGCGACATCCACACTCCGCGCGGCATCGAGCCGCTCGCTTCGATTCCGTTTGTCGCGCAAATTCAGGAAGCGATGCTCTCCGATATGGCCAGAAGCGCGCGCATGGCTGGCACTCCCAGATTGCAAATCAAAGTCAAACCGCCCAAAGCGTTTCAGCATGAAACCGACAACGAGTATCAGGGACGCGCGAATCGCTATTTTGACGACACGGTGTCGCAGTTCCGCAAACTTGATCCTGATGATAATATCTTCACGTGGGACGATGTGGAAATCACGATGATCGGCGGCGACGAGAACCGCAACTTCACGTGGCGGCTGAACCGCGAACAGGTCATTGAAGACGTGATTACCGGTTTGAGACTCTATCCGTGGGTCGTGGGACGCTCGCACGGCACGACGAAAAATTGGGTGGAAGCGCAGTTCAATCTGCTGATGCAAATCGTGGACTCCGTGCAAAATCTCGGCAAGTCACTCGGCAATTACCTACGCAACACCGAGCTAACGATGCAGGGGAATCTCTGCAAAAGTGAGCACGTCTTCGAGCCGAATCAGGATCCGTTTCAACTCAGCAGAATGCAAGCCCGCAACATTGAGTTCGACACGATTGACAAAAAGGTCAAGCGCGGCTACATCTCGAAAGATGACGGCGCGAGAGAACTCGGGTACGCGAAGGCGTTTGCGGCGGAATGACCCCCCTTCCGTTTCCCCGCTAAAGCGTGGGGAGACCAGAAACAAAAGAGCGCCGCTTGCGCGACGCTCTTGGGAACGAATCGAAACAAGACTACGGACAGACTTTCAGCACGACGTAATTTCTGTAGGCGTCGGTGACGCTTGCGTCTGTCCATAATGCTTGACCTGCGGCGAAAGCTTGCGTGGTTCTCAATGACCATTGCGGATCCGCACCGCGAGGATCGCCGTCGTTGTTGGGAATGTTGGTGCTGTAAATCTCGTAGGTGCCGCCGTCGGAAATGAAACGCAGCTCTGCGGTGGACGCAGTTGTCCACTTAATCGTCAAACTGTCGGGCGGAAGACACGGACTTGCCGCGCACGAGAGGAGCACGTTTATATCGCCGCAAGAGCCGTAGGTCTGGGCCACATGCAGGAAATAGGTACCCGGATCGAGTGAAACGGTTCCGGTTTCCGTCCAGCGCGGGCCGGTGGGATTTTGTGCCCAATAGTTTTGATCCTGCGAAAAAACACACGTCGTGCGCGGCAAGACGCAATCTGTGAAGACAGAGAATTGCACGTCTTGAGTGGTATCTACTGCAGACACATCAATCGTGTATTCTGCTGTTGCAGGGACATCCAAACGATAGAATTTTTGCGGACCGGCGTAGCCGCGTTCGCCACTGCAGCCGTCGCGATAGCTTTGGCAAATGGGAGTTTGACAACCGTCACATGTATTGACCGCGGTCGGCGTGCCGCATACAAGCGCGGGAGCGGTGACACACGAACCCGGATCGCACTCATCGATGGGCGCAGGTTCGGTGCGCACAACGATTTTGTACGGACCGGTGTAGCAGTCGCCGATTCCGGCAACTTTGAAAGCCAGCAGTTCAGGACCACAGCCATAAACCCAGCCGCAATTCAGACACGGATCGGTTTCATAACAGTTGTCCGGATAAACAAGCGATACACCGATATCGTTCGCGCCCGGTTCGCAAGCAGGGCCCGCTTCCACGCCGACGATGTTCCAGATGTCTTCAGGAGTTTGCACGTAGAAGTAGTCCGCGTCGCCGGGTTCGCAGATTGTGCCGGAAAGTGTATCGCCGGAGACAAGTGTGTCGGGATCGAGTTGACCTGCGCAGGAGTTGTTCGGTTCCGTTTCGGTGAACGGTCCCGGACAAAGCTCGCCGATATCACAGGTTTCCACCGCCGTCTCATAGATTTCAAGCAGGAACGGTCCATTGGAATAGCTCCACGCGCCGTCCACGACGATGCAATACGAGTGGCCAACTTCAAACTCAAAACAGTAGATGGCCGCGTTCGACCAAAAGCCGCCGAAGAACGTGTAGCATGAGCGCGGTCCGCACGAGTAAAACGGAAAACTTGTGTCGCCGTCGCGGAAAATATACAGACTTGATTCAAACAGCGTGTTGCCGCAGGTGAGAATGTCGGCGAGGTGAGTGTAGGACGGAGTGTAGCTGAAGACGATATCGGGTGCGCCATCATCGTAACGACAGAAATCGTAATCGTTGTTCATGTCTAGCGTTGAGCCGGAGTAGGCATAGGGCAATGTGTTGATGGGTATCGCGTCATCGCACGTCTCGCCACTTCCGCTTTGTCCGCAGGGAGTGTATTGACAGCCGCCGCCTTCATAGATATTCAACGTGTAGACGCCATCGCCGCCGCATTCATGTCCATCCACGAAAATGTAGTAACGATAGCCCGCGTAAACATCCACGCCCACGATACAACTGTTGCCATTTGAGTTGAGGTTTGCACAGCCGTAAAGAAAGCGGTCGTCGCAATCGAATTCCGATTCAAAGATTTCGACGTGAGGCTGGAACTCAGTACTCGTGACGGTGATTCCCAAGAACTGATCGGCTATGGGAACATATTCATAAACCACGTCGCGTTCACCGCAGGCGCTGGTATTGCAATCGGGAAAGTAGTCGTCATTGTAAAAGTTCGTGTTGCGCGTGTCACAGTAAGGCAACGAGTTTACCGCGAGTGGATCTTCACATGTGTCGCCGCTACCATCGAAGCCGCACGGTGTGCCCTGACAATCGAATCCTTCGACAACATTCAATAAATAGGTGCCGGACTCTTGAAAGTCACCGTCCACGACAATGTAATAGGTATAACCGGAATAGAACGTGATGCCTCCCACACAACTCTCCGGAGAGTTGTTGTTGCAATCATAAAATAAGAGATTGTTGCAGTCCGTTTCGGTTTCATAGATTTGCAAATACGTGAGGTAATCCGTTGACGACAAGGATACAGATACAACCATATCCCAGGACGGAGAAAAACTATAGACAACGTCCGGCGCGCCGGTGATCCCAAGACACTGTTCAAAGTGGTCATCGTTATAGCCGACCGTGGTACCTGTATCGCAAAAGGGCAGTGACAGGATTTCAGTGGCGCTAAAGCAATCTTCGCCGCCCTGATCCAAAGGAGTGCGTGGACGATTCCTGTTGTCATCAGCGACGATCTGCGAAGACGGAATATTGAAGAGGGCTTTTGTTCCGTTGTCAAAAGTCACAAGGCCAGGCGTTGTCTGGTTCACGCCAGCCCAAGCACATGTTTCCAAAACGAAAAGAATGAAAAGCGTCCAGTGCATTTCCTAACCCCTGTTCTTGTAAAGTTCGTAGCCCAAAGCACTATATTACTAACCCACCCAGTCGGCCAGCAAGTGAAATATAGCTTGTCAAAACAGAATGGTCAAGGGCAAAGAAGGCGTTTTAGCGACTTTTCAAAATTAGTCAAATGTGAAAACCCTAACATCATTATAATCAAACGGCCCTCGTGGGGAGAGCCGTTTCAAGCGACGTTTAGGAGAGCTTACTTGCCGTTTCTATAGGCCTGCTCTTCGATTTCGTTGGTCATGTGGATGTGGGGGTTTTCGATGACCGGGCTTTGAATCGCGTCCGCCTTGCTCAGTGTGGACAACGCGACTTCCTGACGGTCATCGCCTGTGCCTGCCGCAGCCGGAACAAATTCGGCCGTTACTTGAAAGAACACTCGCGGGTCGGCGAGATCTATGCATCCTGAACAGTCATAGTAATTCGTGCTGACCCCGGCGATCAGATTAGCTGGAGCCACAATGTTGCTTTCGTCGAGCGAGCGATAAACCCAGTAGGTATTCGCGTTCTGGACGTTTGACCATCTCAGTTCAGCCGTGGAGCCCGCCACACGAATCGTCAAACTGTCGGGCGCAAGCACGACCGGCGGCGGGCAGGGAACGCCGGTGACGTTCAGCGCGTAATTGCCGCAATAGGTGGCAAAGCCGTGCACGAGAATCTGATAATTCGTGTTCGCTTCGGCGCGGAACGTCGCCGTGCTCTGCAGCGTCGTCACGCCGCCGCACAAATTGTCGTCGTTGCAAGCAACCAGCGGTGCGATGTTCGGACAAGTTCCGCCGTAGATGCCCAAACCTGTGTCGTAATTGGAGCCGCAGAGAGAGACGGTTACGTCTTGACAGGTCGTTGGATAGAAATTGTAAACCACTTCGCGGGACATCGCGCCAACACACGAAACATAATTGTTTGCCATGCAGCAGGTGTTGCCATTGTCAGAGAACGGCAGCGAGGGGATCTGCAAAGCGGACTGGCAGATGTCGCCTGCCGGAGCGCCTTGCGACGCGCCGCCGCTAAAATACACCATGAATTGTCCGGCACTTGTGCCATATCCGCACACAATGATGTAATACGTCCGGTTCGCTTCGGCATTGAACTGTAATGAGCTTCTTAAATTTCCGGCGCCGCAGCCATCGTCATTCCATGCGACTAATGTGGAGCCGGGACATGGGCCGCCCGTGCGCACTTCAAGTCCCGTGTCATAATGCGTGAAATTGTTGTCGCACGTGTGCACATAAACAGTTTGACAAGTCGGCGACGTATATTGGAAGAACACTTCTTTTGAACTTGGACCGACCACGGTCGCGAAGTTATCCGTTGCCGGTCGTGTGTCACCCTGATAGTTCGCGGGAAGGCTGGGCACGACGATCGGGCTTGAGCAGTCGTCATTAAATACGCCCAATTCCAACGAGGCAAGACCGTTTGCTCCGTTGTAGCCGTCCATATGAATGTAGTATGTCACTCCCGCGCTCGCGCCGAAGACCACTGTGCTGGCAAGCGCGTCACTGCCGCAATAATAGTCGTCGTTGCAGCCGGCCAACCATGTCCCGGGACACGCACCACTGTAGCGCACTTCGAGAATCGTGTCGAAATTGATGTAGCACGTTCTGGCGCGCATCGCTTGATTATACGGCGACACCCAATACCAGTGAACGTCCTGACCATCATTGGATTGACAGGTCGGATTTACATCGTCGTTGCCGCAGTAGTTCGCGCCGTAGGTGAAATAGGGAACTGAAGTGATTTCATAGCCCGGACATTGCGCGTTGCCCTGCGCGCCGCTGGCTGTTCCGGTGACGTTTAAGACGTAGTTGCCGTAAGAGGACCCGTAGCCTTCGAGCACGATGACGTAGAGCTGTCCGCCCTGCGCGGTGAAGTTTACCTGACTCTGCGCGCCGCAGAAATCGTCATTGCACTGCACCAGGTAGTCCCATCCCATGCAAGAGCTTGCTTGAAATACCGCAATTTGGGTATCGTAGTTTGAACCACAGGACGACACGGTGACGTTGTGATTGCACGGCAGCTGCAGCATGAAAATCAGTTCGGGCGCGGTGTTTGTGTTGCAATTGAGTGTATTGAAGTTGTTGGCGGCGAAGAGCGTGCTGCCGCTTCTTGAAAACGGCAAAGTGGTAATGGTCGTGAAGCCGGGTTGACCGCAGGAGTCGTTGGGCGGGCCCTGCGGCTGCCAGTAACCCTTGAACGTCGTGCCGCTGTTATTGGGGTCAAGCCAGTCACGCAGGCGAGTGCTTGATGTGCCGCCGCCTTCCCACGCGTAGGAGAGTTTCCCGTAAATGGCCTGCTCTTGAGTGTTCGGATCACAATCCGGTGTCGGGCCGCCGTGCATTGCGCCCACCACATAACCGCCGGAATTGATCATCGGTGATCCGGAAGATCCAGGTTCAGACGTTCCGTTGTCCGTATAGGTGCGCCAATGCGAGTTCGGCCAGTTGCCGTTCCAATCGCTGTTTACCGCGGTGCCGTAGTCTTCGTGAGCTTTTTTCACGTCGGCACGCGGATGATGAATCCCGTAGGAGCTTGAAGCCGCAATATCGGGACGATACCAGCCCATGTAAGCCGGAATGAACGGCGTATTCGGACGGGGACGCGACAAACGCAAAAGCGCGTGATCCGATTCCTGATGTGACATCAGCAGACTGGCGTTTGAAATGACGTGGCTCAGACTGCCGTCTTGATTCGGTGTGCAGTTGGGACTTTCGTAATTGAAATAGAAGAGCCAGTTGGTCCAGTTGCCCCCGCCGAGACAGTGGAAAGCCGTGTGAAAGAGCGGATCGCCGTTTTGCAAGGTGTTGTTCAGCATCGTGCCCGAGCAGGTGCCGCCCATTGGATCCGCAATTAAGGCGACGGCGCGCTTTTCTTCCTGCATGTAGCCGAAACAGTTGACGTTGATTTCGCAGGCCAACGCATCACCGAAAGCGTCCAACGCGTCGCGGTCGCGGGCTTCGCGATTATTGAAATGACGGTAGCCGTGCAGCACGCGCATCACGGAGAGTTCGCCGATGTCTTCCTGGTCTTCGGGAACAACGTATTCGAGCGTAACCGCTTCGCCGGTTGTAATCGGGGTGACGTTGGTGCCGTCCCAGTTGTCCATGCTTGTGAACGGCCCCAGCACTTGCGAGCGGTCGTCGTTGTAAAGATAGAGTTCGCAGGGTTTGACGATGCGCCACTGGTCATAGATTAGCCAAAGGTCGGTGGCATTTGGTGAGACGATTCTCAATCGCCATACGCGCGAGCCGTCGGGCAACGTTTCCCATGTGCCGGAGTTATGCAAATTGAAACTAACTTCCTGCGGACGGGCGATTTGAGCAGGCGGAATCGTGCCGTCTGCACCGGCAAGCTCGTAGTTAGCTTCGTCCTCAATCAGAAACAAGCGGTTGTCCAGCGCGGGAAGCGTGACCGTGCGCGGCGCGGGAACCGAGTACTGCATGCTCGGAGACTGAACCGGATCCAAGGGGGACACGGGTGCAATTGCGAACGACAACGAACCCGTCAAACAGAGTTGCGTCACCCAAACACATACAAACATCAGCTTTTTCATACTCCGCTCCCTTAGACAAAGTTAACCAATAAACGCGCCGTCCCGAGGGAGCGACGCGTAGCTCAAATTAATTAGGACAATTTACATCAACTTTTGACTTCCGTCAACGGGCAGCCGAGCCTTGCCCAAAAATTCCTTAACCCGACCGTCCGCTTAACCCATTGTAAATCTTTATTGGAGTTCCCACCTCATGATCCTGCAGACCCGTTCCCACCCCATCTCCCTCCTGAAAAGCCCCGACCCCTCGGCCCAGCTTGAGCAGATTGCCAAACTTCCTAACCCGCCGCTCGTGCCGCTGGCGGCCGATGAGATTTACGTCCGCCGCTGCAGGCTGGCCGGAGACGCGATTGACGGACACCTCGGCTGCTTCCGCACAAGTGACCTCGAAGGCATTTTGAAACTCACGCACGGCGCGCCAGCGTTGGTCGGACACAACCGTTATTCGCTGGCCGTCGCCAGATTCTTCGGCGGCACGATTGAAACACATTTGAATAACCGCTATATCGTGCCAAATTTTTATTGGCCGAAAGCGCACAGCGGAGCCCAAGATTTTCGCGTGCTGCTCGACAGCGGTATTATCACCGAAGCGTCCATCGCGTTCACCTTTAACAAGCCGACCTGCTCCGTGTGCGGTCACGACATCCGCGATTGCGAACACGAACCGGGGACTATGTATGGACAGCAGTTGTGTCATTACTGGTATGATGGAGTTGACCGAGTACTCGAAGGTAGCTTCGTCTATCGCGGCAGTCAACCGGGGACAGGGATTCTCTCTGAAATGAAAAACGTCACCCGCCTGAAGACCAAACGGATGACGATGCGATTGGGAGGGAAGACTTACGAAATCATGGCGACTTAAAGCCAGCGAGCCGGTTGAATGACCGGCTTTTCTTATTTCTTCCAACCAAACTTCTTGAAATCAACTTTGTCTCTCTTGTCAAACTCGATGCCTTCTTGCTCTAAGATTTTTCTTTGAATTTTGGCGGCTATCGGATTTGATCTAATCGAGATGTAGCCTTGCGCGTTGATGACTCTTTGCCAGGGGACGTTTTCGATGTCGTTTTTGCTCAGAGCGTGCAGCGCGTAGCCGACCATGCGGGCATGGCGCTCTAATCCTGCCACGCGCGCAACTTGGCCGTAGCTTGCGACTTTGCCGCGAGGGATTTTTTTGACGGTGGCGTAGATGCGCTTGTAGAGGGATGCGGAATTGTCTTTCTTAACCCCCCCTAACCCCCCCGCGCGACGCGGAGGGGGACCAGACTTTTTAGACGTCATAGTTCAAAAGTTTGTAGATCATCAGCGCGCGGACGGTGAGTTCGCGGGGATCGGAATTCTCCTCTATGGGACAATACCACGCGAGATGAGCTGGGGTGTCTTCGGTGTCGAAATACCACAGGCCGTCGGCGTCCTGCTGCACTTCAAGCTCTTCATAGAGCCATTTCAAGTGCGCGACTTCGCCGACGACTCCCGCGCGCGCGCCGTGCTCCAAATCATAGAACATGCGCACCGGTTCTGCCAAGTAAACGCCTTTATCGGGAACCGTGAAGCGCGTGTTCTCGACCAGCAAAATTTCGGGTTGACATTCCGCTTCATTCAGAAGTTTCGCCAACAGCGCGCGCTTGTCCAAAGTTTTGGCCGCATTCGGCTGCCACCAAACCATCGCGGCATAAGCGGGCGCAGTCGGCGGAGCGGATTTCTTGTCGGTGAACCAGAGTTGCCATTCGAGCTTGACTAACTCCAGATAGGCTTCCAACAGTTCATGTTTTCCACGGGCGGCACGAGCGAGTATGTGCAAACACACATCCCGAACCAGCGCGCGCTGCGCAGGCAAAAACTCCCATGTCGCATCTACTTGCGCCAGTGTCGGCAGCACGACATAATCCAGCGCGCGCTTAACGGCGTCATGTGATTCCGCTCCGGCTTCGCACAGCCACAACACTGTTGCCGCCGTTTGCGAGAGCCGATCTCCGAAGGAACCGTTCTCCAATTGCTGTGAGGCCAGATCGAGCACACGCGGATGTTTCAGCACAGCCGCTTGCGCATTGGAAGTTTCAATCCAACTTTCGTCACGATCCAAGACGTCGCGCAATATACGATATCTCAGAATCGGACCGCTGGATTTAAACAGGTCTTGAAAGGATGGGGGAAGATCGGGAATCACTTAGTGGAATCAGTTAATGATAGAATTGTGGTATAGACTCGATAGTGTTGGAATTTAACCCAATCGGCAGGCACGGGGCCAGCCGCTACAGCTTGAATGCCTTGAGTTAATATGCATACTCATTCTTGAAAAAGCAAACGGGGCCGCAAGCGCGGCCCCGTTCATGTGA
>CAZHAK010000020.1:0-46994 GCA_964530625.1 uncultured Alphaproteobacteria bacterium
GCAGACGCTGACTTCGCGTTTCAGCTTCTTGCTTCGAAATTGGAGTTCCTTGCGACTCTCGAGGCATTTAACACTCCCGAGTCATGGACGATACAGCGCCCAGCGAACAAGGTCGATAACCGGCGGAACTTTATTATTGAGAATTTCTCGGGCAAGGATGTTACGCCGGAGACAATTCTCAATGACGTTCGCAAACAGTTCGGCAACAGCGTTTCGCTTTCGACCATTCGTCGTGACCTTAATGCAGTGTCCGATAAGCCAAAGCATGGGTCATTTCGCGTTCGCGAGATGACCCATGTGACGACCGGACAAGGCGCACAGATAGATGAAACCGAAACATACTCGCGCAATGTGCGCGAAATACACAAAACAAACCAAATCACAAAGAGGAAAAAATGAACGATCTTTTCGAATTCGACGACGTCGATGACGACACTAACGATGACGACTTCCTGATTTACCCCTTCAATTTGAACTCGACGGACGAGTACCGTGAGATGTTTGATCGCGAAGCGCCGCCGAAAATTGACGTGGCGTTGACGTTCCTTGTCGAGGATGAGACCGGTGCGGATACCGCGAGCGGTTTTCTTGCGAAAATCAATGACGGCAAGATCAAGGCGGCGAGCCTCGGTGCCGTACAGGGCGAGCTTTCCTTGAAGTACTTCACCGTCGAACGTATGACGCCCCACCTGCGCGATGCGATGAGCGACCGGCAGAAAGACTGGTGGTACGACGGCGTTTATGTTCAATGCGGCTTTTGGAATTCTGATCTCGCAAATGACCCAGCTATTCTGAGAGGCGTGGCGACGGCGATGACGTGGTACGATGCGAGTCTTCCGTTGATTCCGAAGGTTGGTTCGACCGGCCCACGCATAATGCGATTTGCGGAGGAGGCACCCGGCGATCAGATGCCGGCTATTCTCGCCCGTAACTTCCGCTTCGTCGTGAACACGATCTTTGAGGAAGGCGTTGGAGTTTGGAATCTAGCTCTTGTGGATCTGCGCAATGAGATTTTAGTGAAGACCCGCGCGGTTCTTTCTGGATCCGACCCTGAATCCGCTTGGGAACGGTTCACGAAAGCGGCACTTAGGAACTACCTAGATTACACATTGCTGCCCGACGATTAGAGTGTTCTCGTTATCTCTCGGTGCAAGGGGCTGCCCCTTGCGCCGCGGAGGCGGGCCGCTCTGACCGAGCTGTCAAGATTGGAAAAATGGAAAAATGATAAAATCCAACTTAAGCACTTGATGCGACAGTGCTTGATCATTTTTCCAAAGTGAAAGATGTCTCCGGTCCATCGGAGCAACCTGGTAAACTATGGGCGAGCGGGCATCGAAAGTCCTTTGAAATTTCTTGTTGGAAAAATGGCAACGCGAAATAATGGTGGCTAAGTGGTTGACAGATCTACAAATTGCCATTTTTTCAAATTTCCATCTTCGATTCACCGCTTGCAACGCTATTGAAATGAAAATACCAAACAAAAAATGGCTTGACTCGCTGCTTCCACTTTGCGTGGCAGCGAAACAATTTACCAAAGGTGATGAAAATCTCTGTCGGCAAAAAGCAAGGGTCTACGACAGCCTTGTGTTTATGGGTGTAAAGGCTGACATGTACGTCGATGCAAATCGCTACAACTTTTGTTACTTCGAAGAGAAGGCAGAGCGCGCCAAAACCAAAGGCCGGGAGGTCTTGCATCTTCGCGATGGCCAGATGGCGGCGGCAGATCTGCAGGACCTCATCGCGGACTTGGAAGCGCACCTGTACGGCAATATGTCACGCATCGCAGCTCTCCGCGAGGCAAATACGCACACAACTGATTTGGCCGAAATCAAGCAAATCGAGATAGAGATGGAAGGGCTTCGGATTCAGCTACCGGCGTTGGTGGAGGATCGCAAAAACGCCCTTGACAAGTTAGCGGCGATCGTACGCGACTTTGGTTTCACTCCGGTTGCCCACCCTGCTGAACCACAACCCGCACCGGCCGTGACAAAAGGCACGAAGAAGTCTGCAAAGAAATCTGCCAAGAAGGCCGCTAAGAAGGTCACAGTCAAGCGGGAACCGCGTCGCTCCCGCAAGACTGACTAGGCTGAATTCCAAAATCACCGAAGTTACGGTATAAGAAACTGTGAAATCCGTGGACGAAAAGCTGGACGAGATCCTCGAAATTCTTCGAGAGTCTCGCGTTTCATCCGGTGATGCCGTTTGGCTCACGCCAGAGGAAGCGGCCGATCGTCTGCGGATTTCGCGTTCTCGGCTCTACCAATACATTCACGACGGAAGTATACCGTTTCACCGCTTGCCCGAGTCGAATCTGATTCGATTGAACGTGCTCAAACTCGACGCATGGGTGCGGAGCGGATCGCAACCACCAAGACAAGTAACGAAAGAAGTAATCAAGAGGATGTTGAAATAAATGTCCGTCACAGTAAGATACCTCGATAGAAAAAAGGGGCGGACATATTTTCTTGACATCATCCACGAGGGACGACGAAAACGTGTAACGCTCGGTGCTGTTAGTAGTCGTGATGCTCGCGACATCGCAGCGAGAACGGAGCGTGAACTCTTGCTCAACGGTTGGCCCGACGACAAGCCCGGAAATCTGAGCGTATCGGAGTTCATGTCGCAGTACTTCGACTACTGCGTCGCAACAAAGTCTGGCAGCACGGTGAAGACGGATCGATATGCGCTCCAAACCTTCGCGAAGTACATCGGCGACGTACCGTTGTCCGACATCACGACGGACAAGATCGAAGAGTTCCGACTGCATTTGCTGCGAAAAGTGAAGCCGAATTCCGTGAATGTCGTGCTTCGCCATTTGAAATCAGCGATGTCTTGGGCTGCCCAACGAGGGCTGATTTCGGTGAACCCGGCGGCAAAGGTAAAATTAAACCGTGTACCCCGGAACACGCATATGCGATTCCTGGACGACGCAGAGATCCAACGCCTGCGCGATGCAATTGGGGAGAATCTGCAACTGCGTCGTGTGGTTGACTTCGCGCTTTGGACGGGTCTGCGCCGCAATGAGATAGTGAATTTGCAATGGTCGGATATCGATTTGAATCGCAAAATGCTCGTCGTTCAAAACAAAGAACAATTCAGAACCAAATCTGGAAAGTCAAGGGCCATTCCATTGAATGCCCAGCTTGACGCGATGCTTACGGAGATGAAGGCCCTTGGCTGTCGACCAGGAGACCGTGTCTTCCCAATGAACTATTGGACACTCGGACAAAACTTTCGCCGCGCTGCACGAATCGCAGAACTTGGCGAAATCTCGTTGCACACACTTCGACACAGCTTTGCGAGCCACCTGATTATGGCGGGTGCTGACGTCCGGTCAGTTCAAGAGTTGTTAGGGCATCACGATATTTCGGTAACGATGATTTACAGCCACCTTAGTCGAGACCATCTAGCGGCGACTGTCGAAAGGTTAAAATACTAAACAGGAGGCGCGCAGCCTCCTGTTTCTTTTATCCGGTCGATTTTTCCAGTCGCCGACCTGTCGACAAGATTTTAGTGACGTTTTAGCGACGTTTTAGTTGATACTGGTAGTTAAAATCTGGACTTACGAATGAACACTTGCGCAAAACCGAAAAACAAAAAAGCCCTGCAAAACAATGTTTTAGCAGGGCTTTAGTTGGTGCACCCACAGGGACTCGAACCCCGAACCAATTGATTAAGAGTCAACTGCTCTACCAATTGAGCTATGGGTGCAACGCAAGGCCCAGAAAATACTAATTCCCGGCTCGATTGTCAAGCGCTTAAGTTTACATACGATTGCGATTAGGGAACACGAGAAGGACGCGGGGTCCAGATTCCGGCGAGGATGACGAGTCCAGTTGATATCGTGACGCTGATCAGAATCCAGTTTGTGGGAGTCTCGATGGGGCCCAACAAGAACCAGCTTGCCAGAATAAGGCCACCCTGAATCACAACTGCGGCGATAAGTCCGGCAAAAACGCCTAAGCAAATCTCAAGCAAGAGTTGGGTGAGTTCCAAATCGCGGGGTTGAATCCCCAGCAGGATCAGTAACTGCCAGGCGGTCCGGCGGTTCTTCAGAATGGCGCGCAAGGAAAGCCCCACCAAAATCCACCCGAGAAGGGAGAATGCTCCGACCACAAAGGCAATTCGCCCGCGCAGCGCGGCAATCCACTCTTCCAGCCTCAGCCACAGGTCGCGCGGGTAGACTGCCTGCAAAACACCGGGACGGTCGGAAATTTCCGTCAGGAATGTATCAAGCGATTCAAGCGTCGGCTCACGAAGTTTCACGCGAAGAATAGGGGGGAAAGGGTTATCGGTCAGAATATTCGTCAAGGACTCGCCTAGCTCCCGTTCCACCTCTTCCAGAACTTCTCGGGGGGAAAGTGATTGCACGGACAGAACATCGGGGCGCGCCTCAAGCTCATCGACAAGGCTGTTTTGGAGAGAATCGCCCTGTGTCGAAAGTTCAATCTCGACGGACAAGTCACTCAAGAGCGAGCCGCGCAGCGAGACGATGACATTGACTGAGACGATCAAGCCATACAAGAGCGCAGTTGAAAGCGCAAGCAATAACACCGCGAGCAACGCAAGCGTCGGTCTGGCAACGAGAGTTTGCCACGCCAGCCGGAAGACGAGTCCCATTAAATGAGCCTGCCTTCCCGCACGGTCAAACGTCGAGCGCGGCTGGCAAGCGTGGTGGGACGATGCGTTGTTAAGACAATTGCCGTGCCCCGTGTGTGAGCGAAAGCCAGTAGCGACTCAATCAGCTCAACAGACTCGGAATCCAGATGTGCGAATGGCTCATCGGCCAGCAAAAGAACAGGCGAATGAATCAGAGCACGAGCCATTTGCAGGCGAGCTTGCTCGCCGCCTGAAAGCTCGTGAGGTTTGCGCAAGGCAGCGCCGGTTAATCCTGCTTCCAACAGCGCTTTTGTTCCTCGCGCACGGCACTCTGAGCTTGCGATACCTGCGATCCGCAATGGTAAAGAGACATTATCGAGCACGGTTTCTTCTTCGAGAAACATTGGCTGTTGCGTCACGACACCAAGTTTGCGACGTAAGGAAGGTTTCTTTGAAGATGGAAGCGGGCGTAGCGCTATGCCCGCGACTTCGCCATACCCAGCGGACGGGGCAAGTTGACCGAAGAGGGTTCGCACAAGCGAGGTCTTGCCGCTCCCAGTGGGGCCTTCGATTATCAAAAATTCACCTGAGTGCAAGACTAAATCAAGCCCGGCCAGAACGGTCTTGCCGCCCGTTGAGATGGCGCAATTTTGCAGGAGGACGACGGGCTTGCGGTCAGGAGTCATTTCAGCAATAGCAGTTTGACTGTATGATTTTCGTCGGAGGTCTTAATGCGCGCAAAATAGACTCCACTGGCTGCTTCGTACGCGCTCCAAGTCACTCGGTGGGTGCCCACCAGTTGAGGAGAGTTTACGAGCAATGTCGTCACGCGCCCTTGTACGTCAAAAATTCGCAGATCAACTTCCGACGCTTTTGACAAGACGTATTCGAGAGTAACAGAGGAGTTGAACGGATTGGGGTAGGCGGCGAGGGAGAACCCTGTTACGAGCGCGACGTCATCTGTCGTCAATATGGAATCGCAGTGCGAGGGATTCACGTGGAGCGGGACAGGAGGGACAGAGTAATCGGTGAAGTTCAGCGACTCAAGCGATACTCTCTGGAATCTCACTTCGTACTCTGTGCCAAACGGTTCGGGAACAACCGCTTCGCCATATCGGTCAAACACATATTGCAGAAATAGCTGGCGCTCATAAGTGTTTGCAGACACGCAAACATCTTCTTCGCTCTGAAAGGCCCAAAGTTGACTGGGCGAACTTTCTACTTCAGTTTCGGTGACGTTGATTGGAGCGGACCATCCCTGTCCAGGGACGTCGAGTTCGCACAAGAAGACGTCATACGAATAAAGACTATAAGAGTACTGCGATGTGTCCAGCCTCGAAAACGCGCAGTAGAGTTGTTCATTCTCCCGATCATAGCTGAATGACGGGGCTGCTACGGCGGTCTGATCGCCTCGCACGCCGGGGCGCAAGGAATAGTCAGAATACCACAATGAAGAAACGGGCAAGAAGCTATTGGTTTCCTGTTGCCAGTGCCAGACAATCGCACGATTTCGGTCGGAACCGTGCGTTTCAACGCCGTTAATCCAGTGATAATAGGCCGCGGTCGTAAACACGACATTCAACTGGTCATTGTTGTCAAACACGGCGGAGACATCAAATATTGCCCTCAGCGTGTCCCTGTTTGCGCAACGCCAGTTCCCGGTTTCTTGGAACAATGCAGTATCCGGGCTTGTGAACTGCGTAAGGTTCACCGGCGGTTCCCAATTGTCTCCGCCGTCTTCAGAAAGCAACATGAAGAGATCGTTGTTCGCGGAACTTACAGGGCGAAGAACGGACCCTGGTGAAAGCCATAGGACGGCGACACGATTGGATACATGCGAGGTTACGATTTCCCCGCCTCCGCGAACGCATGAATAACGACCATCACCAAACAAAGTCGCAGGATAAAACTGATCGAGGGTAGCAGACTCGACAAATTCAGCGTCTCCGTAAACCGGAATGTAACGCAGGTAGACCCTTTGGACGGAGTCCCCCGTACCGATGTGAGACAGAACGTGTAGTCGGCCTTGTAAGTCAGTGGCAATGCGAGGCTCGAAATGAGCCCACTGGTCGTTGATTAGTTCGACGAACGCTCCAGCACGTGGAACCACGTCACCAGATAAAATCAGGCGTCCATCTGTGCCGATATCACCACCGTTAGCGACAGTGAATCCGCGGCCGTCTCCAAGCAATGCAATCCTGATATTCAGGGCGGTTGCAGTGTTATTGACTTGGTTCTGACCCCATTCAAAAGAACTGGTGGTGTTATTAAAAGTGTAGTGAAAATTAACACCGTAACTGCATTGGACGGGGTGAAATCTACGGCTCACCATTTGGACGTATCCACTGGTGTCCACTGCAATTGCTCTTCCCCCCGAGCCAAGTTGCTGGCTTTGCCTCCCTGATCTGTATAGAGGCCAAACCTGCGCAATTGCGCTTGACACGAACAGGCAAACCAAGAAGCTGGAAAGTATGACGCGAAGCATAGTTCCTCCTTTGCGCCGGAAGCGCGGTGACGGGACCCACCAAGAGGTTAGCAAGCAACGGGTATTATACGTGCCGGAAAGGGCCTAATCCTATTTGCCTCCGAAGCGCATAAGATATTGTATCTATTTCAAATAGATCTGAGTTCTTTAAATTCCTTCGTTCAGATTGCACCATTTTCCGCTTGCGATTGTGAGAGGGAATTGAGTATATTCTTGGTCTTAAGACGATAGACGTGAACGAATGGCGATGAGCCGACGTTTACGTCAAGGTAAGCAGGGTCCAAGTTAAAAGTCAAGGAGCAGAATGCCTAATCCTGGAATAATCTCGCTGGTGGCAGGAGCCATTGGTCTCATTATCGCGTTCCTGATCTATGGAATGGTCAAGCGCCAAGCGGCCGGTACGGACTTAATGAAAAGTTTGGCCGAAAAGATTCACAAAGGTGCGATGGTCTTTTTGAAGGCCGAATACAAGATACTGGCGATCTTTATTGTGATCGTAACCGCGCTACTATTCTTTCTTCATCCGCATCGTGAAACGGCATATGCCTTTTTGGTCGGAGCGGGAGCGTCCATGTTGGCCGGATATATCGGTATGAATGCGGCCACAATTGCCAACGTTCGTACAACGTGGGCCGCTAAAGAAAAGGGTCAAGGTCCGGCACTGGTAACAGCTTTTTCGGGTGGCGCAGTGATGGGCTTGGCGGTTGCCTCTTTAGGACTTATCGGTCTGGGCGGCCTTTTTTACTGGTTTGACTCTAGTGCTGCGATAAATGTACAGGATGCCTTGGTCGGAATGTCGATGGGGGCTTCCTCTATCGCATTGTTTGCCCGCGTCGGTGGCGGTATCTTTACCAAAGCCGCGGATGTCGGCGCGGACCTTGTCGGCAAAATGGAATATAACCTGAACGAAGACGATGCGCGTAATCCTGCTGTAATTGCGGATAACGTGGGTGACAACGTCGGTGATACGGCCGGCATGGGCGCAGACTTGTTTGAAAGCTATGTCGGTTCGATTGTAGCCGCGGTCGCCATTGCAGGCACAGGCGCGGCTTATTCTGCTCTTAAGGCTGAATACATGGGCTACCCAATGTTTCTCGCTGTTGCTGGATTGTTTACTTCAATTATTGGAATTTGGGCGGTTAGACTGTTTCAAAAGGGTGACCCTGCAAGGGCCTTGTCTGCCGGAACGTTGATAGCAAGCCTGCTGTTCTGGGTGCTGGGTTACTTCGTGACGACTGGCTTGGGACTTCCGCTTGGCGTCTTTTGGGCAATGATTTCAGGATCAATCGTAGGTGCTTTGATTGGCCGTATTACAGAATACTATACTTCAGGCGGTCCGGTTATCAAGATTGCCAAAGCCGCGCAGACAGGTGCGGCAACGACAATTATCACAGGCGTGGCCATTGGTTTGGAATCAGTTGCTATCCCGATTATGTTGATTGCCGGTTCAATTTGGGTCAGCTTCTATTTCGCGGGACTTTATGGCATTGCTATTGCCGGTATGGGTATGTTGGCGACCGTCGGTATCGTGATGGCTGTGGACGCTTACGGTCCGATTGCTGATAACGCTGGGGGTATTTCGGAACAAGCTCACTTAGGTCCGGAAGTTCGCAAGATAACCGATAAGCTTGATAGTCTTGGTAACACGACAGCGGCGATTGGTAAGGGCTTTGCCATTGGTTCTGCGGCCTTGGCCGCGCTGGCTTTGTTCTCAGCCTATACTTCTGCAGTTGGTATCGATTCGATTAACTTGCTCGATGCAGAGGTCGTAATCGGGCTCTTGTTAGGGGGAATGATGGCATTCTGGATCGGCGCGTTGACCATGACCGCAGTGGGTCGTGCCGCCGCCGCGATGGTGAGCGAAGTCCGCCGTCAGTTTACCGAAATCAAGGGACTTCTGGAAGGAGTACCGGGCGTTGAACCGGACATCGAGCGCTGTGTTGAGATTTCGACCAAGGGCGCGCTGCGGGAGATGATTCTGCCCGGTGTCGCGGCGATTCTCGCTCCGATTATCGTCGGGTTTATGCTTGGACCAGAGGCTCTGGGTGGAATGCTGGCTGGCGCAACTTTATCCGGTGTACTGTTGGCTCTGTTCATGGCGAACTCCGGTGGCGCTTGGGACAACGCGAAGAAGCTGATTGAATCCGGCGAATACGGCGGCAAAGGTTCGGAAGCTCACAAGGCTGCAGTGGTCGGTGATACGGTCGGTGATCCGTTTAAGGACACCACCGGCCCGTCTATGAACATCCTGATTAAGCTGATGGCGATTGTTGCGCTGGTGCTTGCTCCGATGTTGAAGTAGCTCAGTAGTTCGATAAAAATATAAGGCGGGCGACCTAAGTGGGTCGCCCGTCGTATGTTAATGGGTCTTGCCGAAAAGCCTTGCGGCCAAGAAGACTCCAAAGAGAATGAGCACGATGATGGGGCCGGGCGAGAGGTCATAGTTGACGGCGGCGACAGCGCCGCTTAGTGAAGAAACCGCGCCGATGCCGATTGACCATACTACGACACTCGATGCCCGATGGCTGATTAGGCCCGCCGTGGCGCCGGGAATGACGATTAGCGCACCGACTAACAACACTCCGGCAATCTTCATAGCGAGCGCAATGGTAACAGCAAGAACAGCGAGGCTACCGAGGTGAATCAGTTTGAAGGGAATGCCCGCGATTTTGGCTCCTTCGGGGTCGAATAGGAAGAGCAAGATTTTCTGCCAAAAGACGATAAGGGCAACAACTACAGCGAGCGCGAGCGCGCCCAGGAAAAAGACGTCGCCGATAAAGACCTGATTGAGCGAGCCGACGAGAAACTCTTCAAGATGTTCACCGCCGCAATCGTCATGCAGTTGGTCGTGCACACTTGAGAGCAGTAAACCGAAAGCGACCGCGGCAGAGAGCAGAATGCCGATTGCGCTGTCCGACGAAATGTCATCGCGCTTAGGAAGCAAACCGACTCCAAGACTGAACAAAAGTGCTGTCAATAGTGCAACCGGGAACACGGGCCAATGCATGTATAAGGCAAGTCCCACTCCTGCAATCATGCCATGGGATGCGCCGTGACCCATGAAAGCCATTTTGCGATGGACAACTATGAACGACTGCGCGCCGCATGAGATGCCGAGCAAAACCGCCGCAAACAGCATAGGGAAATACTCAGTGATCATGCGGACCTACCACCATATGCGGAAATGAGTGATCATGGAAGACAAGTTTGGCAGGACAACCGTAGATTTTTTCAATGTCCTCGCTTGTAAGTTTTTCGGGCTTGTCGTGGAAATGTAGTTGCACGTTCAGGCAGGCGAGTCTGTCGCAAATGGGAGAAATCGCACCGATGTCATGTGAGACCAAAATGACCGTAAGATTGCGTTCGGTTCTCCACTCGGCCAGCCATTTATTGAGTAAGTCCTGACCCTGGGCATCTACTCCGACGGTCGGCTCATCCAAAAGCAACAGTTCCGGTTCATGAACCAGCGCGCGCGCGACCAGAATTCGCTGTTTTTGACCGCCGGACAGTGTCCACCATGTTTTTTTCGCATGTGGGGTCATACCTACACGCTCGATCGCGGTTTGAGTTTTCTCCTGCTGTTGCTGCTTGTCTAGCCGAGGCACTCCGTAGGCAAGCAGACCCATGGACACGACCTGCTCGGCAGTGACGGGAAAGCGGGCGGTGAACTCGCGCTGCTGCGGCACATGGCCGACTCGTTTGCGCCAATTGTTGCCGGTCATCGGGTCTTCGCCGAAGACGCGTACACTGCCGGACTGGGGCCGCTCCAGCCCGAGCAGGAGTTTTAACAGGGTGGATTTGCCGCCGCCATTTGGTCCGATCAATCCGACGAACGCACCAGCTTCAAGAGTAAGGGAAACACTCTCGAGCGCAGGAGTGTCGCCATAGCGGAAAGTGACGTCGGTCAGAGAAACAATTTCATTCATGCAATTAATCTCGTAAAGGCTCCGCAATAGCGGGGGTTCTGGGTTCAAGGACGACGATCAAGATACAGAGAACAATCAAGGCTGCGCCTAACAGTGTCCATCCGACGGGGACCTCTCCGAAGATAGCCCAGCCCATCAGAGTGGCGCCTACGGGTTCACCGAGTATCGCGGCGGACACGACGAAGGCGGGCAGATAGCCGACTGCGAAATTCAGCAAGGAGTGGCCGATAAACGTCGGGATCAAGGCTAGCAACAGCAAGGCAATCCAACTTTCGGACGAAAAGCCGCTGAGGGGAACCTTCACGACTCCCGCGAGGGCCAGCAGGACAATCGAAAAACTCACATTGGTGATCAGCAGGAACGGGACAAGCGGTGTAGTTTTGCGGAAGGTGCGGGCGAAGAGCAGAAAGATCGCAGCCAGAATAGAGGCCGCAATGGCCAGCAGATTCCCCGTCAAAGCAGCTTCGCTGCTCCCTCCGCCAAAGGTGATAGCACCCATGCCCATAACGGCACCAACAATCGCGACTCTGCTCCGCCAGCTCACGACTTCACGCAGAAATATTGTCCCCAAAAAAGCCGTAAAAATCGGTTGAGTGCAAGTCAGAAACGTAGAGGCCGCGATGGACGTATAACTTAAGCTGGTGATAAAGCAGACTTGATGCAAGGCGATAATCGTAGTAGCTCCAAACATCTGGGCCATTCTGCGGAATCCAATTTCCCGCAAGGAGTGCCGAATGGAGGGCCAAAACAATGCAAAAAGAAAGATAATCGCGCAAAATCCGCCTCTCCAGAAGGCAGCCGCGAGCGGCGGGACATTCGCAGACCTGACAAAAATAGCCGAAGTTGAAACGGCCAATATGGCAGGCAGGAGGGCCGCTTTTGCGCGGTCGGCGGGATTTGTCAAAAGGGGGCAGTAGTATTAGGGGGCTTGTCACGGGGCTTGCAAGTTGAGTTCGCACCCGAGACTGGCACGTAAGTTTAGAAAATATACGAAAGCACCCTGAGATACACAATCGATCAAACTTGGGGGTGCGGGCCAGTTATGCTTGCAAGAGGCTGTATTTTTTGATACTTTGAGGATAATGATGATGAAAGCGATAGGACAAGTTTTTCTGACCGTGCTTCTGGCCACGACAGTGGGCCAAGGCCAGTACTTGAGCGTGCAGGGAAGTGTTCCCTTGTCTGCACGAGCGGATGTGGCGGTCAGCGGGACAAACGCTTTTGCGGTTGGCACAAACTCATTGTCAATTGTCTCATTTTCCAATCCGCAATCGCCGTCCGTGCTTGGTCAAGTCTCGCCTGGAGTCGGCAGCCTGAAAGCCGTTGCCGTTAGTGGAAACTACGCCTATTGTGCAGGCCAGGCAAGTGGCATCGTCGTGATAGATATCAGCAATCCAAACTCTCCGATGTGGGTGCGCAACGTGCAGGCGGCGGCTCCAATAGAGCATGTGGCCGTGGGCGATACGTTTCTGGCGGCGGCGACGGGTTTGAATGTGACATTTTTCGGATTGAGTAATCCCGCTCAGCCGCGCTTCTTGACGACGTATGGCCGTGCGGCCAATCGAGTAGTTGTAGATGCTGCTGCTCGCCGAGTCCATTGCGCGGGACCGACAGGCGCATTTGTCTTAAGTTGGACAGTGAGCCAAGGTTCTGTGACGTTGAGTTCATTTGACGAATTCGGTTCGGGGAACTATACTCATGTATCGCTGGGCGGATCATACGCGAATTTTGTGCAGGGTCTGCAATTCAGCGCGCTGAACAAGAATACGTATTCGTTAGCGGGACAGTACGGCGCGGCGGGACAGATTAACGCTTTGAACTCCGGTTCGGATTATTCTGTGATTGGTCTGTCTACGGGTGGCGTAGAATATCTCAGACAGACATCCGGCACACCGCAGTTTGTTTCATCAGTCCAAACAACGGGGGGTGTGAACGGCGTGGCTGCCACCGCGAACGGTCAGTTTGTGCTTGCGGCAACTACATCCGGTTTGACGGTTATTGCGAACTCTCCTTTGTCGAGCGATCCAGATCTTCTCTTGCCACAAGAGTTTTCTTTGTCGGCATATCCCAATCCGTTTAACGGGAGTACTACGATAACGTGGACAGGTAGATTTCATCAAGCGGTTGAATTGTCTATTGTGGATGTATTAGGTAGAGAGGTCATGCGAGAAACCATCGCGATGGATAGGCCATCCGCTCAGCTGAATTTTAGTGGGTTATCCGCCGGCAGTTATTATGTGTTATTGAGCTCGTCTGAGCATTCGTCCGGGCCGCTGCGTATCGTGTACCTTCCGTAGGCGAGGTGTAAGATAGTTAGTTTTCCCTCTGGGCAGTCGTATCGAGGCTGTCCCTGTTCGTTCCCGCTTCGTTTTTTCTCCAAGATATTTTTCAATCATGTCATTTCTCCAACTCGTTGTGGAGGCGCTGCTCTATTATTTGGCCTGTTCACTATTGGCCAAAAAGGAGGACGCTCCGGGATTTGTTCGCGTGCTGCTTGTCGTGGTCGCGTTGGCTTTTGTTTCTGGCGGTGTGAATGCGGTGCTACCGGGATTCTGGGTTTCGAGCGCCATTATCACGGTGATTAATTTCTTTATTTTGTGGATTGGTTTGGGTATCGGCATATTCCGAACAATCCTTGCGCTGATCGCTGTGATGCTGCTGCGTTCTCTGCTTGAATACTATTTTGGCGGTGTCGGTCAAGGCCCGGCTCTATTCACATGATGCGCTTATCACTAGCGCTACTTATCGTCGTCTCTTCGGCTTATTCTGCTGATCTCAAGCGGCAGAACTTCTTATTGGCGTTTCCTGAGATCGGCTACGACCAACACCAAGCCGTATTTTCCAACGGTGATTGGTCTGCGGTGTTTTCGGGGGAGGTCGGCGCGATGTTTACGGTGCCACGAGATTCTTTGAATATACCGGTATCACAAGAGGGGCGTGGCTGCCGGGTGATTGTAGGGAACGCGACCTATCTGTGTAACCCTATTCGCGGCAATTCGATTGTAAAACAAGATGGATACGGGAATACCGACTTGAGCATCACGCCGCCGAACGAGCAGGCGATTACAGCTTTCGCCGACGCATGGAAAAAAGTCACGGTATCTCGCGCGGACGTGACCGAAGAGCTCGGGCCATTGCTTGCGGACGGCGATAAGGTTTGGTTCGGATTATTGGCTTACTATGGCACGCGAGAGGCGCCGATTGCCGGCTTGGGTTGGTATGATACGCGCTCGGACCAATTTGGCAGAGTGTATTCGTCGGCATTGAAAAATTTATTGCCGCGATGGGTGGGAGTGCGTGAGGATACGGTCTGGGTATATTGTGTCAGAAGCGGCGCGGACGTTGGCGGAAAGTTGATTTCGTACTCGATTCAGGACGGAGCGTTAACGGAAGTGGATCCGCGGGCATACGGTATGCCCGGCGACACGCTGCTGAATATTGCTATCTGGAAGAAGACATTGTTGTTGGCGACGGAGAGCGCGGTTGCGGTATGGCCGATTGGCGAGATGCCGTGGGTATGGCAGACGGATGCCTACGCGAGCAAGCAGGGCGCGTGGCTGAAGTTTTTGACCTTTGATATCAGCCAAGGCCAAAAAATGATTGGCGAAGACTTTTTCCCGCTTCACAAAAATCAACCTGCGCAGGTGTTTGCGCGCGTCGGGGATTGGCTCGAACTGCATTCACCCAACGGTATAGAGGCGACAATGCCGACTTCGGCTTGGAAGAAGCGAAAAGAGAAGTTTACTTCGGACGATTGGGGCTGCGGTGAGAAACTGTGTCTTGAACGAGTTCAAGTTACCGTGGCCGGTTCGATAAAAGAGATGGACGTGCTGGACGCGCCCTTGGTGCTTCTGGAAGAGGGTCCTCAAACGACAAAAGTAGGGATGCGCGTAGGATGGATTCCCTATTACGATGTTGTGCCCGTGTTAATGAAGAAGTAGCAAAAAAGATTGATGACAAAAGCAATTTTACTCAGTATACCAGCGCTATTGTTAGTGATGAGCGCAATGGCGCAGCCGGCGGTGACGCTTGAAGACCTGTTAAGTGAGGCGGACGAAGCACTCGCAAGCGCGAAGTCCGCGGAGCTTGACGTGATTTGCCCTCGCCGTGTGTCTAAAGCAGAAGAGTCCATTCGTGAAGCGCGGAAGGGGTTCGGGAAGTCCGGCAGCGATAATATCGTGCGGTTGACGCTTGAAAGCGCACTCGAATCTTTGGAAATGGCGGAAGCGCACGCGGTACAGGCGCGGCCCAAACTGCAGACCATTCTTGAAGCACGGACAGCTGCAGTTGCAGCAGGCGCACAGAAAAGTAATCTTGCTGTTTGGCAACAGGCCGAGCGCGGGCTAAGAGATTTAGCGGGGAAACTCGAACAAGGTAGCGAGTCTGAATTGGCTGGACTTCGGGATCCGCTCTCACAGCAATTCTGGGCTGCCCGTCGCGAAGCATTGCGTGACGGCTTGTTGGCAAAATCGAAGGCAGACATCACGGCAGCAGAAAAGGCGGGCGCGGACAAACTCTTCCCGATATTGATGGCACGAGCGCGACAGGCGATTTCGCGTGCGGAAGCTCTGTTGACCCAGGAAAATCTTGACGAATGCAGACTTGCCGCGCAGGATGCTTCGCGATTTGCGCTTCATGCGACCGGACAAATCGATTACACCGCCCAAGCGAAGTCATCGAAGACTACGGAAGAAACGCTGCTGTTACCCTACGACGATTTGCTTCAAGACGTGGCGATAGCTTGGGGTGATACACTGTCCTTTGAGAAGGGCGGAGGGGAGGCAATCAAGCAGTTCCGAGAAATTTTTCAGCAGCGAGTAGGTCACGAGGCTAAGATTCAGGACTCGCTTGAAAACATGGTGATGACTTCGCGGCAGAGCATGGAGCAATCGTTGACGGAAATGCAAACGAGCTTGGCTGATCAGCAAAATCGCATGACGGAGTTTGAGCAGCGGGTGTTGGACATTCAAGCAGAGCGGGATATCGCGGTCAATCGGCTTCGCAAACGGGAGCTGACGGCGCAGCGGGCACAGATCGCCCAGACGGCCTTTGATCCGGGAGACGGGGTGGTCTATCAGACGATGGACGGGAACATCATTATTCACCTGTATGCGGTAAGGTTTGCAAGTGGTCAAGCAATATTAGGCAACGATCAACGGTCTATACTTAAGAAGGCCGCTGAAGCGATTGCAGTTTTTCCAGACGCGACGGTGATCGTCGAGGGGCATACGGACGCCGAAGGTTCTGAGGAGAGCAATCAGGAACTTTCCGAGAAACGTGCTGCGGCAGTCGGCAAAGCTCTTGAAGGAGAATTGAAATCAAAAGCCATCGTGCATACCGTCGGCAAGGGGGAGTCCTCTCCTATCGCGTCGAATGAAACTTCGCGAGGTCGGGCGCTGAACAGAAGAATTGATTTAGTTTTAACCATCCCGTAAAATGCTACGCTTGTTGTTAGTATTGATATTGATTTGCACATTCTCGGTTTTTGCGACCGAGCGCTCGCCTCGACTATTGAATTACGGCGAGGGCATTCTGAATACGGCATCGTCTTCAGGAACCTATATGGGCGCGTTAGGTTCATTTTGGAATCCGGCGGGTTGGGCCACGATGTCGCGCTCTGAAGCGGTTTTCACTTGGGATGATCGAAACGCGGCGGCGAAGCGGCTTGATAACTGGGGTGTTCATCTTGGCGGCCACGGTTTGGGCGCGTCCATGCGGCGCTCGCTCGAACCCGTGAATGGACAAATGTCATCTATTGACGACTACCAACTGGCGATGGCTGGAGGAAGCCGGGCCGACAACTGGGGACTGTCGTATGGCTGGTCGAAAGGTGCGGGAAGCGGTGAATTGCGCCAGCACTATCTTACGCTCGGAAACATCATGCGCCCGAGTAAATATGTTTCATTAGGAAGCGCGGGCACACTTGGCTTGCGAAATGGGCGTACGCAGGCACACGTGGATTTGGGACTGCGACCGCTGCGCGGTTCACATCGCTTGACGATATTCGGCGACATTGCCGCCAACGATAAAGACAATCCGAAAACTCTGCAATGGGGCGCGGGTGTCGAAGTGATGCCGTTTGACGGAATTCGCATCGCGGGTAAAATCTCAAAATTGTTTCCGGATGATCCCGCGCCGTGGTTTACACTTGGTTTAGGTTTCTCTGTTGATGCGACCAGCGTTCACATCACTCCGAGTTATGATAAAGACTCGGAGCGGAGGCATACGAACTATGCCGTTCGAGTCGGCTTTGTAGAGCCAAGCTTTGAAGCGAGTAAGCGGATCGAACGAAATCAACACGTGCTGGCTTTAGGGATGCGTGGGCGGATGACGTATCAAAAGTCGAGGTGGTTTGAAGAGGATCGTCACGCGCTGCTTGAGATATTAGAATTGATTGAGGAAGCCAAGCAAGATCGATCAGTGGGCGGCATAGCGCTAAACCTGTCCGGTTTTTCGGGTCCGCGTGAATTGATTTGGGAGCTTGCTGAGAAACTCAAAGACTTTAGAGCGGACGGAAAGCTTGTTTACATGTACGTTGATCGTGCGGACATGACTGGAGTTTATCTGATGACTCAAGCGGATTATGCTTGGATGGATCCTTTGGGTATGGTGGATATGTTCGGCTGGGTGATGCGGGGAACTTATTACAAGGGCATGCTTGAAAAGCTTGGGGTGGGAGTAGAAGAGTGGAGGTATTTCGAATACAAGTCCGCATTCGAACAGCTTGCGCGTAAAGATATGTCAGGGAAAGATCGTGAGCAGCGACAAGCATTGCTCGACGATTTTCACGCCGCGTGGACGCGCGCGATCATCGATGGACGCGGAATCAGCGCGGATTCGGTGACATTGGCGATGGACTCTCTTGGAATTTTGACGGCCCACGAAGCGGAGCGATTTGGTTTTGTGGATACGTTGGGCCGTTGGGACGATGCACCGGACTTTATAGAGATGTTCACGGGGTCCAAGCCGAGAATTGTGGCTCGCGACGAGATGGAGGACGAGTCGCCGAGCGATCCGCACTGGGGCGAGCATCCACAGATTGCGGTAGTGTACGCCATCGGCGAGTGTGATTTGGATACGGGAATTCGCGCGCGCTATACGTCACGTTTGCTCAAAAAGCTTGCCAAAGATGATGATATTCAGGCGGTTGTTTTACGTGTTGATTCGCCCGGCGGAGACGGCTTGGCCTCTGATTGGGTGGCAGAGAGTATGCGCGAAGTTTCCTTGAAAAAGCCGATGATTGTTTCGCAAGGCCGTGTGGCGGCATCGGGTGGATATTGGTTAAGCTCACCGGGTGATCGGGTGTTTACGTCGCCCTTTACGATTACGGGATCAATTGGCGTGATTGCCGGATGGCTGTGGAATGACGGCTTGACGGATAAGACAGGATTGACCTACGACAAAGTGCAAGTCGGTCGACATGCGGATATCGGCTCGGGTATCGTGCTGCCGCTGATAAATGTCGAAGTACCGAACCGGCCCGTTACAGACGAGGAACGGGTGCGCGTGGAGAAAGTGATTCGTGGCCACTATGACGATTTTGTGGGCAGAGTTGCTGAAGATCGCGACATGCCGCGCGAAGATGTAGAAACTGTTGCGCAGGGCAGAGTATGGAGCGGGCAGGCGGCGCTTGAGCGCGATCTTGTTGATGAGATTGGAGGACTTGAGAACTCCATTCTCTACGCGAAAGATCAGGCAGGAATCAAGAAGAAAGATAAGATCAGAATCGTAGAGTATCCGAAGCCGGGCTGGATTCCATTTGATCGGCTCTTTGCATCTGCGACACCACTTAGCATGTTGCGCGACAAGCTTGGATTTGGGAATTCTAAATCTGATAATGCCCTAAGCGTGCCTTATGAACTCGAAGTATTGCGGCATTACTCCAAGTATCCGGGTCAGCCCCTCTTTCTGTTGCCTCCGGAAGAAATGCTGGATGAAGAGTAGGAATGGATGATTTCGTTTTGACCGTGCACAACTCGATGTCTGCCAATTGGCCTTTAATTAGTCTAAAACAGAAAATGTAGAAACTTGCGAAAGAGTGGCGAGTAGAAACGACCACAAAAAGAGCGGGCTCAGGTTATCCTGGGCCCGCATTTTTTACAGACTTTGTCGTGACTTTTTGTTTCCGAAGTGCTACTACCTGTGTCGTGACTCAAACGGCAGCGGTGATTCAACCGCGGTTCGTGCCTGTTTCTTACGGATTAATCAAGAATTACTGATTTGCTAGTCAGAAGCAGGTTTTCCCTTGATTTTGCAAGATTCAGAATCTGTAAGGCAAAGTGATTCTGAGAAACTACATCTCGCGATCCGGGTTCATATTTGAACAGCGTTGCGAACGAGATAACTGGTTCCATCGCCGTGCATTTCGTGGCATCGTGACAGGCTGGCAATTCATGGCATGCGGGACGAAGAGAACATCGCGAAGCGGTGACTGATGCCGTCATGACAACGGGCACGCGTGTTGTTTTCGCCCTCGGACAGATCGGCCATCATCCCGGTATGTGCGGCTGTTTTGGTGTGAAATTCCTTTCTGGCCACCGTGGCACCAGATGCAATCAAACGCGGGCGCAGTCTGCAAGTACTGATCAAGACCGTTTTCGCTTATCATAACTTTCGACCCGGGGCCCGAAGAGGTAAGACATCGACGCGAACTGAGTTACATCAGCGCGAGTGTGTCGGTGTTCTTGTTTTCATAAAAGTGACGAGACATCAGTTGGCCAGATCGGACGGACCAAGGCCGTGCCGGGAGGATGTGAAAAACGTCACATGTAGTATCAGTACGTTTTGACACAAAAGTCAAGTGATAAAAGCGATGAGCGTGATTATTGTGAGCGATAAACACTGGAACCGAAGAGAATAAGACCAAATTTGTCAACTTCAAGGTCGGACACTGAATCGTGATTTTAACGTGCGATAAGGAGGAATGGAAAGCACATTTTTTACTGTCATGCCTCGCCAAAATCAGAATATGCTGGGCTTAGTCATGTTCTAAAGCTAAACACTGTCGATACTTTTTAATGACATTATACTGCACGGATAGTATGTAACATTGATACACTACGGTTGCAAGTTCCAACCCTCGTTGTTACATTGAGATAGTTTCGAAATCTGCTGACAAGCCGCTTGACCCTGCCTCGTGCAAGAGGCTCAATGCGGAAGCTGACATAATTCGTCAGATTCATTAAGGAGAAGATATGAGCCTCGTGGAGACAACCTCTGCGAACGGGAAATTTATGCTGGCCGTGCACGAAACGTGGTGTAAAGGGTGTCGTATTTGCGTTGATATGTGCCCGACTAACACGTTAATCATGGTCGAATCGCCTGATCGTTGGGAAGGCACGATAGTGAAAGTAGAGAACATGGAAGCTTGCAACGGTTGTGGGATATGCGAGGCAGAGTGTCCAGACTTCGCAATTTCTGTTTTTGTTGAAGGTAAAGATAAGCCAAAAGGCTCTGGAGGCGCGGCGTGAACAGTAACCGTGTTTTTTGGGCTGGTAATGAAACAATCGCGGAAGCGGCGGTTCGAGCGGGATGTAATTTTTACGCGGGTTATCCGATCACTCCGTCTTCTGAGATTGCCGCAATATTGTCACTCAGACTTCCGCAAATCGGCGGAGTCTTCCTGCAAATGGAAGATGAGATTGCTGCGATGGGTGCAATCGTTGGAGCGTCACTGGGCGGAGCAAAGTCTTTGACGGCGACCTCTGGCCCCGGATTTTCTCTGAAGCAGGAGAATATCGGCTACGCCATCATGTCTGAAACTCCTTGTGTGATCGTGGACGTGCAACGAGGCGGCCCCTCGACGGGCGCGCCTACGGCGCCCGCGCAATCGGATATTATGCAAGCCCGCTGGGGCACGCACGGAGACCATTCAATCATTGCGCTAACTCCGGGCTATCCGTCTGAAGTCTATCGCGAAACAGTACGGGCTTTTCATCTTTCAGAGATGTACCGCACACCGGTCATACTCTTGATTGATGAAGTTATCGGTCATACCACTGAAAGCTTTACGATACCGACCGAAGCGGAATTGGATCCGATTCATTCGCGCAGTTGGTATCATGAGCGATTTGCGAAGAATAGCTTTCGCCCGTTTTACGATTTCTATCAAGGCAAGCATATTCATATTACGGGTTTATCCCATACTGAATCCGGCCACCCGACGACCGCACCGACGATTATACAACAGGGAATAGAGCATTTGGTCAATAAGATTGACGATAATCAAGCGGAGATGGAGCGCAACGAGACGTACATGCTGGATGACGCGGACATTGCCATCATCACGTTTGGTTCTCCCGGCAGAGCGGCGAAAGACGCGGTGGACACGGCTCGGTCAGAAGGTATTAAGGCGGGCATGTTGCGCATCATTACGTTTTGGCCGTTCCCCAAGAATACGATCCGTTCGCTGGTGGATAACGTTCGCGCGGTGATTGTTCCGGAAATGAATTTAGGTATGTTAAGACTCGAAGTAGAGCGCGCGGCGATGCGTCGCGACGTTCAATTGACCGGCGTGAATTGCGTGGGCGGTGCGCCCATCGAACCCCATCAAGTTTTGGATAAAATACGCGAGGTGTATCGTGGCCTTTAATTATGCGACGTGGTTAAGACAGGATCTCATGCCGCACATTTGGTGTCCGGGCTGCGGTATCGGCATTGTGCTGAAATCCGTCATTCGCGCGATGGATAGTTTGGGCTGGGATCAGGACACAATCGGTTTTGTGTCGGGCATCGGCTGTACGTCGCGCGCGCCAGGCTATGCGGATATGAATACGCTGCATACGACACATGGCCGCGCCTTGACGTTTGCTACGGGTTTGAAAATGGCAGCCCCGGACAAGAACGTGGTGGTGATGGCCGGGGACGGAGACTCCGCAGCAATCGGCGGCAATCATTTGATCCATAGCTGCCGCCGCAACATCGACATCACGATGATCATCGTGAACAATGAAATTTATGGCATGACGGGCGGGCAGTTTTCGCCGACGACTCCTTCTGGCGCGCGGGCGGCGACCGCTCCTTATGGGAACATTGATCCCGGATTTGATTTGTGCAAGTTGGTGATTGCCGCTGGTGCGACTTATGTTGCGCGTGGGCACGTTGCTAACGGCGTCTTTCTTGAAAGATTGATCAAGAACGGAATGGCGCACAAGGGATTCTCAGTAATTGAGGTTATGTCGAATTGTCATACACAATATGGCCGGCGCAATAAGCACCCTGATCCAGCCGAGTTGGTTGCGCATATTGCATCCCGCGCTGTAACGCTGAAGGCATGGGAGAAAATGGAACCGGAAGAGAAGGTTGGAATGTATCCGATCGGACTCATGCACAAAGACGAGACTCGCCCGGAATACAGCGAGAGCTATTACAAACTTCAGGTGCACGCACAGGAACGCGTACGTGACGCATCTCGCAAGATTGTTGAAGCTGAGTCCCTGAAACCAAAACCCGAAGCACCGGGAGGAGCGAGTCCCTTTGAGGTCTGAAATTCGTTTCGCCGGAGTCGGCGGCCAAGGAAACATTTTAGCCGGCGAATGGGTCGCGCTGGCCGCTCACAACATGGGCTTGAACGCGCTTCAGAGTCCGACCTACACCGCTCAGGTGCGCGGCGGCCCAACCAGTGTGGATGTGTTGATTGACAATGAGCCGATCGGTTATCCTCGCTTAACTGAGATTGATTTCTTTCTTTGTCTGGCACAGGGGGCATGGAATCTCTTTGCGAATCATTTAAGAGACGATTCCATTGTCGTCGTGGATCCAAATCTTGTCCCCAAAATGTCGCGAGGTCCACAGATGATCTATTCTATTCCGATCATTCAGATCACAAAGCAGATCGTGGAAAGGCCAGTCTATACGAGCGCTGTTTCGCTCGGTATTTTCTGCCGTCTATTGCCGATCATTCCAATGGAAGAGATGATGCAAACGATTGAGCAGAATGCGCCTGCCGGAACCGTGGAGAAGAATATACTCGCGTTTCGGACGGGCTATGAACTGATTGATAAGTATAACCCCATACCGCGCGATGAACTCGCGATGGCGACCGTGAAGTAAAATGAGTTACTTAATTTATTCGTATCGAAAGCTCGCGGAAAAGATCCACGAATATTGGGTTGAGGCTCCGCGGATCGCCGCGAAGCACTGTGCAGGGCAATTTATAATATTGCGATTGAATGAGCACGGTGAACGTATTCCGCTGACAGTTGTGGAAACCAACACGAAGAACGGCCAGATCAGGTTGATCGTGCAGGAAGCCGGAAAAACGACGGAAAACTTTGCTCATTTGAAAGCCGGAGATTTCATACTGGATCTCGTGGGGCCATTGGGACAGTCGACGCATATCCAGAATTGGGGTAATCTCGTCGTGATTGGCGGTGGAGTCGGCTCCGCGCCGCTTCTGCCGATTGCGAAAGCCGCAAAGGCTGGCGGCAACAAGGTTCACGCGATTCTGGGTGCGCGCTCGAAGAACCTGCTCTTGCTGACGGATGAGTTCGAAGCCGTTTGTGATGAGACCAGAGTTTGCACGGACGACGGCTCTTTCGGTCAAAAGGGTTTTGTCACCGATGTGCTGAACTCATGGTGCGATGAGGGAACCAAATTTGATTTTGGCATTGTCGTCGGCCCCGTGCAGATGATGCGCGCCGCAGAAAAGACGATGGCGCAGTGGGACATCCCGGGACTTGCATCGCTGAATCCCATCATGGTGGACGGCACCGGAATGTGCGGCGCCTGCCGTGTGACGGTGCATAACACGACGCGATTTGCTTGCGTAGAGGGTCCCGAATTTGATATTCATGGCGTAGATTTCAACGAGCTTCTTCTGCGCAATCGGTCATACAAATGTGAAGAGCGCGAAGCTGTAGAGCATGCTCATCACTGTCAACTTAGCGAGACGATTCACGATGCCCGCACTACGGCGTAATCTGAAGGCGCATCCGCCGCGCGTTCCGATGCCGGAGCGCGACCCTGAAGAGCGGATCAAGGGATTTGATGAAGTGCCGTTAGGGTACACGGAAGAGCAGGCGCGCGCCGAAGCAGATCGCTGCTTGGACTGTAAGAATCCCAAGTGCGTGGCGGGTTGCCCGGTAAATATTGATATCCCAAAGTTTTTGCGTGAAGTGCGTGAGGGTAGATTTCAAGATGCGGCGGATACGCTGCGTTCTACGAACTCTTTGCCAGCAGTGTGCGGCAGAGTCTGTCCACAGGAAGATCAGTGCGAAGCGCTTTGTATTGAAGGTATCAAACATGACTCGGTTGCTATCGGAAATCTTGAGAAATTTGTGGCGGACTGGGAGCGCACGCACAAGGTCGTGACCATACGCGAGTCGGTTGAACCGACGGGACGAAAAGTGGCGATTGCGGGTGCCGGTCCTGCGGGATTGACCGTTGCGGGTGATCTGGCGAAACTGGGCCATGACGTTACAATTTTTGAAGCGCTGCATCGTCCGGCTGGAGTCTTGGCTTATGGGATTCCTGAGTTTCGCCTGCCGCGAGAAATCATCAAGTCGGAAATCGAATACATTGAACGACTCGGAGTGCGCTTCGTTTACAATATCATTATTGGAGTGACGATTTCACTCAAAGAAATCTTTGATGAGGGCTATGATACGATATTTATCGGCACGGGAGCGGGGCTACCCAAGATGCTCAATATACCAGGAGAGAATCTGGTGGGCGTGTTCAGCTCGAACGAGTTCTTGACGCGCATTAATTTACTGGGCGCGGATCGTTTCCCGGATTTCGACACACCGATTCTTCATGCCAAGCATACAGTGGTGGTCGGTGGCGGTAACACCGCGATGGACTCGGCGCGTGTCGCCAAGCGGTTGAATCAAGCGAAGGTATCGCTGGTGTATCGCCGCTCGGAGGATGAACTTCCCGCCCGTAAGGAAGAGATTAATCATGCAAAGGCTGAAGGTATTGAGATGAATCTGTTATGCAGTCCTGTCAAGATTTTTGGAGATGATCAGGGCCGTGTGCAGAGTATCCGCTGTACTCGCATGGAACTCGGGGAACCGGACGCTTCGGGACGCCGCAGACCTGTGGAAGTAAAAGGCAGCGAATTCGACATGCAGTGCGATGCCGTTATTGTCGCCGTGGGTAATTCACCGAATCCGATTCTCACGAGAGCGACACCCGATCTTGAATTGACCAAGTGGGGCACGATCAAGGTTAATGTGGAAACTAACGCGACAAGCAAACCGGGAGTCTATGCGGGAGGTGATATCGTCAGCGGAGCGGCGTCGGTCATTTTGGCAATGGGAGCGGGGCGCAAAGCTGCCCGTGCGATGCATGAATACATGCAGAAACTTCCGGCTAAGAAAGCTGCGCAAGCGAGCTGATGGAAGTACTGTACGACATCATACCGTTTTCAATAGGTATCGGAACGCTGGCGTTCGGCGCTATGCTGATTCTTTTGCCTCTGTTGATTTCGCCGCGCAGCAAAGGGCGATTCCGCGGCGACACATATGAGAGCGGCGAGCCGATCATTGGTGAAGCGTGGGTACAAGTGCGCGCGCACTATTACATCTACGCTTTGGTGTTTATGGCGTTCGACGTGGAAACCGCGTTTATCGTGCCGTGTGTCGTTGTCCTTCGGTCGTGGGATAGTTGGCTGCCAGTGTTTGAAGTCGGCGCGTTTCTGATAATTTTAAGTTTATCACTGGTGTACGCGCTGAAGAAAAAAGTGCTGGAGTGGGAGTAGAGATGAGCGAAAATAAAAAGAAAGCAAATATCGAGAATGAGCACGAGGACTCGGTGCTGATTCCGCCGATCGTGCAGTTCCTGCCACTTCAGAAAGCACTCGACTTGGCCCGCGCAAATTCGTTGTGGCCGTTGACGTTTGGAATTGCTTGTTGCGCGATTGAAATGATGGCAGCATCCGCGAGCCGATATGATACGGATCGCTTTGGCGCGGGTGTTTTTCGCAATTCACCGCGACAAGCGGACCTGATGATCGTCGCGGGCACGGTGAATCTGAAGATGGCGCCGATCATCAAGAGATTGTATGATCAAATGCCGTCGCCCAAGTGGGTGATTGCTTTGGGGTCTTGCGCAGTTTGCGGTGGACCGTTTGATCAAGAAGAGAACTACGCGGTGTTACAAGGCGTGGAGAAAGTTATTCCCGTAGACGTTTTTGTACCCGGCTGCCCTCCTCGTCCGGAAGCATTAATCCACGCAATTCTTGAGCTGCAAGAACGAATTAAATCTGGGTCGACGCATGCCGCTCGAGCCTGAAGCCGCTAAACCTGTAGCGGAAAAGCCGACAGAGTATGTGGATCTGATGACGAAGCTGCGCAATGCCGGCGCGTCTGAAGTGAACAGTCTGGACTACCCGAAAACGGGAATACACGTTGACGCAATTGTGACACCGCAAACTCTTTGCGCAGTCGCTAGTCTCTTGAAGAACGAGCATTTCGCTCTGGAAGCGCTAGTCGGTGTTGATCGGCAGCCGGAGTTTGAAGTGCTCTATTTGTTTAGACAATTTGCCAATAGCGCGCGAGTACGCTTGCACGCAGTAATAAGCAGAGAAATCGCCGAGTTGCCGACAGTGACGAATGTTTACGGCGGCGCGGATTGGTATGAACGTGAGATTGTTGATATGTTTGGAGTGACGTTTACCGGTCATCCGCATTTGCGTCCACTACTATTACCGTACTTCACGAACTTCTACCCGCTTCGAAAGGACTTTCACGGCGCGGAAATCAACGTTCAGGAAGACACGGTAGATATCCCTGAAATTGACGTGCAGGAGGCGATGAAGCTGGGCCAGACCAAAGGTAGCCGAAGCGACTTCTTTTTGAACATGGGGCCGCAGCATCCATCCACGCACGGTGTTTTGCGGATATTGCTGCACGTTGAGGGCGAAAGAGTTCTAGGTGGCCGCTGTCATTTGGGGTATAGTCATCGCGGCACGGAGAAGCTCGCAGAGAAGAAACAGTACGTGCAGTTTTTGCCCTACACGGATCGCATGGACTATCTTGCTCCGTTAAACTACAATTGGGGCTATGCAAAATTGTTGGAGCGTGCCACCAATATCGGGTCCACTCCGCGCGCGGAAGCCATTCGTGTGATCATGGGCGAGTTGAGTCGTGTGGCCAGCCATCTTGTCTGGTTAGGAACCTACCTGCTCGATCTAGGAGCGATTACTCCCTTCTTGTATTGCTTTGAGGATCGCGAGCGCATCCTGACCATATTTGAGCGCGCGACGGGGCAGCGCATGACTACTTCCTATATTGTTGCGGGAGGCGTTCGCAATGATCTCTATAGCGAGTTTCCTTCGGAAGTTTTGACACTCATCAAAGATTTGCGCAAGCGCCTTGTCGAGTATGAAGACCTTGTGATGGGCAATGAGATCTTCCTGATGCGTACCGACGGCGTCGGCGTGATAACACATGAGCAGGCGATTGAATACGGAGTGAGCGGCCCATGCCTTAGAGGTTCTGGTGTGGACTATGACGCGCGCCGTGATGAGCCGTATTGCGATCTTTATCAGCAGTTTGAATGGAGTGTGGCGGTTGACGACCGTGGCGATTGCCTGGGTCGGTCGCGCGTGCGCATGATGGAACTTGAGGAATGCTTCAAGCTGATTGAGCAAGGGTTAGGCAAACTGGAAGACGGTCCGGTTCGTTCAAAAGTACCGCGAATTTTTAAGGTTCCCGAAGGTGAGTATTACTCAGTTACTGAAGGTCCACGCGGAACGGTCGGCTGGTACTTGATTGCGGACGGTACGACGAATCCATATCGTTTAAAGATTCGCGTTCCGTCCTTCGCCAATTTGCAGATTGTCGAGCAGTTGATACCCGGAACGCGCGTGGCAGACGTTGTCTCCATTCTCGGTAGCCTTGACGTGGTCATCCCGGAGATTGACCGGTGAGCGTTTTTGATATTGTGTTTCGTTTGGTATTGGCATTCGGTGCTGTCATCACGTTTGTCACTGTGAACGCACTTTTTTTGGTGTGGATGGAGCGCAAGGTCTCCGCAGTAATTCAGAACAGAATGGGCCCGACCGAAGTGGGGCCATTCGGCCTCTTTCAAACGATTGCGGACGCGGTTAAACTGCTTGGTAAAGAGTTGATTACTCCGACATCCGTTGACCGCTACGTGTTCCTGATGGCTCCAGTGATCACCTTTCTTCCCGCGCCGCTGTTAGTTGCGGCGATTCCCATTGCGGAAGGCGTTGGCGTCGTCGACTTGAATGTCGGCACACTCTACATTCTTGCGATTTCCAACATCGCGCTACTGGGAATCTTGATGGCGGGCTGGTCTTCCAACAACAAATACTCGCTACTTGGAGCAATCCGGGCTGTCGCGCAAAACATCAGCTACGAGATTCCGATGCTTCTCTCTGCGCTGGCGGTGGTGCTGATGGCGGGATCTCTGAAATTGAGCGACATCGTGGCGGCGCAAGAGCCAATGCCCTATATCGTCCTCCAGCCAATAGCGTTCATGATCTATTTTGTTTGCAGTATCGCCGAATCAAACCGCACACCGTTTGACTTGCCGGAAGCAGAGTCTGAACTTGTGGCAGGGTATCACACTGAATTTACGGGCATGCGCTTCGCACTGTTCTTTTTGGCGGAGTATACTCAGGTGTTCGTGCTGGCGGCCATCGTGACCATTTTCTTTCTCGGTGGTTGGAACGGCCCATTACTTCACGGCGCTGTATGGTTTATGCTCAAGACGTATCTTGTGGTTTTCGTCGTGATGTGGTTACGCTGGACGTATCCGAGAATGAGGTCGGATCAATTGATGAATTTTAGTTGGCGCGTATTGTTGCCGTTGGCCATCGTGAACTTACTTGTCTCCATAGTGGTTTATCGGGGGGGAATGTAATGGCTAAGCGCACATTTTTCTCGGGCTTTACCAGTCTCCTAACGGGACTTGGCGTCACATTCCGAAGTATGTTCCGCAAGAAAGTGACGATCATGTATCCGCATGAACCTGTGCCGGTGTCACCGATATATCGCGGCCCCGTGCGACTGATTGCAGAAGATGTCGCCACCGAACACAAATGCATCGGCTGTCTTGCCTGCCAAAGAATTTGTCCGACGAATGCAATTCCCGTTCTGACGGTCGCTAAGAATGACCAGAACAAGAATTATCCTGTTGATTTTGTGATTGACGATGCCCTGTGCTGCTTCTGCGGTTTGTGTGTCGACGTATGTCCTACAGAGGCTTTGGAGCACTCGCTAATCGGCGACATGACCGTCCTGACGAAGTCGCTGTTGCGGCGCGAGATTTTGCAAGATGGCGAAGTGACATCGGAAAATTTTCCGACTCGCAGAGGCAAGACGGAGGCAAAACGTGACTGAGTTTTTGTTTTTTGCGGGAGCGGCTCTGGCGTTGGTAGGCGGACTGCTTGCAATCACTGCTAAAAATCTTTTCCACGCGGCTCTGGGTTTGGCTATAACTCTGACGGGCACGGCAGGTTTGTTTATTCCCTTGGGGGGTGAGCTGATCTCTGTCGTACAGGTGCTCGTTTATCTTGGCGCGGTGGCGGTGGCGATAACTTTTATTTTGATGTTATCTCCGCCATTCTACTTGAATCAACCGTATCGCAGCGTCTTGAAGGTGTCCGCTGCGATTGGCGTTGTACTCATTTTCTCAGTGCCTTTATTCCGCGCGATTCTGACCGTAGAGTCTCACGTCTATTCAAGCCGCGTCGCTCCAACGGTCGATCAAATCGGGCGAACACTGTTGACGGAGTTCGTGTTTCCCTTTGAGATCATTTCAGTGCTCTTGACTGTGGCGATTATCGGAGCGATTGTGCTGGCGCGCGATCTACCTGAAGATGCGGAATTGCATAAAGCTGCGTCACAGGAGGAAAGCAAGTAATGTCGCTTTCTTCGTATTTGATTCTGGCAGCGGTTTTGTTTCTGTTTGGCGTGTTTGGCATGATGGAACGACGAAACCTTGTCGGGTTGCTGATTTCTGTCGAGTTGATGTTGAACGCCGCAAGCATTAACTTCATGGCGTTCAACCATTTTCTGTATCCGGGAACGGTGACTGGGCAGATCATGACGCTGTTTGTGATTGGATTGGCTGCGGCGGAAGCGACGCTATTTTTGGCAATCGTGTTTGCGGTTTATCGCCACTATCGTTCGATCAATGTTGAAAATGTTGACCATTTGCGTGGATAATGCGTATGACTGAATCCCTGCAAATACAACTTGGTCTGGTGGCGGTGCTTTCGCCGATCACCTCATTTATCTTGATTGTGGCCTTGGGTCTGCGTCGCCCGACTGTAAGCAAAGTAATATCTCTGGTTGGCGCTACTATTAGTTTGGTTTGCGCTAGTGTACTATTGTGGTCCGTGAGCGATCCGACATTCAAGGTTCAAGCAACTTGGTCGTGGCTGTTCAACGATCCGTCGTATTTTACGATAGGCTTGCTGCTTGATCCCTTGTCGCTGATCATGCTCTGGGTGGTGGCTATCATCTCCTGGCTTGTTCAATGGTATTCTCTTTCTTATATGGAAGAGGATGCGCGACAAGGTAAGTTCTTCGCGTTCATCTCGCTTTTTTGCTTTGCGATGATGGGATTCACGATTGCTCCGAATCTATTGCAATCGTTTATGTGCTGGGAATTGGTTGGACTTGGTTCTTATCTGTTAATTGGATTTTGGAATCACCTGCCATCTGCCGCTACAGCCGCTCGCAAGGCGTTTGTTGTGACAAGGCTTGGTGATCTGGGATTTTTTGCTGCGCTGTTACTTACGTGGACGGGTTTGGGCACGCTTGATTTTGGAGCGTTGGCCACGGACTCGATGGGCGCAAGTTGGCGAAGTGCGATTGGCGGATCGGATTACGGTGTATGGATTTCGATTGCGCTGTTTCTGGCAGTGGCTGGCAAGAGCGCGCAGTTTCCGCTATATGGATGGCTTCCGGATGCGATGGAAGGTCCGACTCCTGTCAGCGCGTTGATCCACGCGGCGACGATGGTCGCGGCTGGTGTGTATTTGATCGCACGAATGAGTTTCTTGCTCGTGTTAGGCAGCGAAGGCACCGTTGTCACATGGCACGGACTGGCGGTTATTGCGATGATTACGGCGCTGATGAGTGGAGCGGTGGCAATTGTGCAAAGCGACATCAAGCGCGTCTTTGCATACTCGACAATCAGCCAATTGGGCTATATGATTGTGGGCATTGGCACCGGCGCGATGGTCGCAGGCATGATGCACTTATTCACTCACGCGTTTTTCAAGGCGCTGTTGTTCCTGACTGCGGGCGCGTTCATTCATGCAGCGCATTCCAATTCAATCACGGACATTGCACGGGCAGGCGGAGCAAAACTGAAGCTGCCAATGATTGCGCTGTTTGTTGGTTCGCTGGCGCTGATGGGATTCTTTCCTTTCGCGGGCTTCTACAGCAAGGATGCGATTCTTGAGCATCTGTTTGTCGAGGGTGACTGGATACTTTACGCGATGGCGATGCTGGGTGTGTTCATCACCGCGTATTATACTTCACGTGTTATCTATTTGGTGCTCAAGGTTCCTGCAGAGCCTACGGATGGACACAAACTGCATATCGGTGGCTGGATGAAGCTGCCGTTATCGGTGTTGGCAATCGGCGCTGTCATAGCCAGCAATGTTTGGTTGTGGAGATCGGAACACTGGTTCCATATCGATCACGGCGATCACGGCACGGCGGTGTTAGTTACGACGATTGTCTCCACAGCGCTTGCGCTGGCGGGCGCCTACTACTCGGCTCGTGTGTTCTATTGGCGCAATTCTGCCGATCCATTGGCTACATTCACAGGAGTCGCTCAACTGCTGCGCGAAAAGTGGTATCTCGACGAGAGTTACCGCGTTATCGTACATAACTTCTATTTGCCGATAACCGCAGCCTTGCAAAAGATCGAGACGGTGATTGTTAAAGGCGCGTTGGACGGAATCGGCACGGTCAGCATGGTGTTCGCGCGCACCTTAGCCCGAGCGCAAACCGGTGACGTTCAACAATATCTCGGCGTTTCGTTTGTAGTCGTTGCAGTTGTCGTGCTAATATTGATGGGTCGGTAACGATCATGACGATTCCGATTCTATCGATTATTCTTCTTTGTCCGGTTATCGGCGCCTTGCTGTTGTTTCTGGTTCCCGACGGCAAAGAAAAATTGGTGCGCGGTATCTCGCTTATGTCTGCTCTGGTTGCGACGTTCTTTTCGGTCTGGATGTTCATGGTCTATGATCGTGCGGCGGCAGGATTTCAGTTCGCCGAACAGTACGCGTGGGTGCCCAGTCTAAACTCGACGTACCACATCGGGGTGGATGGTGTGGGCGCGATACTAGTGTTGTTAAACGCCATCGTTATGCTAACGGGCGTCATTACCTCGTTCAGTATCAATTTCCGCGTCAAAGAGTATTTCATTCTGTTTTTGCTGTTGGTGGCAGGTGTGTTCGGAAGCTTCATGTGTTTGGATTTCCTGCTGTTTTTCATCTTCTTTGAAGTCGCGGTGTTGCCGATGTACTTGTTGATCGGCATCTGGGGCTCGACAAATCGGGAGTACGCGGCGCTCAAGCTCACGATCATGCTGCTTGCAGGCAGCGGGTTAGTGTTTATAGGATTGATTATGACCTACTTCACGAGCGACGTGCGCAGCTTTGACTTTCTTGTATTGCGCGACGCGGGCGGATTCTCCAGCGGCTTCCAGAACATCGTTTACCCGTTAATGTTTTTGGGCTTTGGTACGCTCGCGGCGGTCTTCCCGTTGCACAACTGGTCGCCGGACGGCCACGTGGCAGCACCTACAGCGGTATCGATGCTGCATGCCGGAGTGCTGATGAAACTCGGCGCGTATGGCGTGCTGAGATTCGGTATTGAATTGTTTCCGCTGGGAGCGGATCACTGGGCACCCGTTGCCGCGGTGATGGCCGCTGGTGGTGTAGTTTATGGAGCCTTGGTCGCGGCACAGCAAACCGATCTGAAATACATGATCGGCTACTCGTCGGTTTCGCATATGGGGCTAGTGATGTTCGGTCTGGCGGCGGCAACTCCGTTGGCGATAAACGGCGCGGTCTATCAGATGTTTTCGCACGGTATAATGACTGCGCTCTTCTTCTCTACGGTGGGATTCTTCTATGAACAAACGCACTCGCGAAATATCTTCGACTATGGAGGGTTGGGGCGGAAAGTGCCTTGGGTTGCAACCTGTTTTATCATTGCCGGATTTGCCGGTGTGGGTTTGCCCGGCTTGGCTGGATTCCCTGCGGAGTTCATGATTTTTGTCGGAGCATTTGAGCGCTTCCCGGTTCTAGCTTTGATTGCCGTTCCAAGTTTGGTTTTCGGCGCTTTCTATATGTTGCGTGTTCTGCAGCGAGTGTTTTACGGACCGGAAGATGGACTCACGCCGAAGGTGCATGACGTCGGCGTTTTTAGCGGTTCGGCGCGCGTGCTGTTGGCTGGACTGATTATTCTCTTTGGCGTCGCTCCGCGGATTTTGTCTGACGTTATCGCACCTTATGCGGTGGACCTGTTCAAATGATTCTCCAACTGCTTCCTGAGTTTACCGCTTTGGCCTCATTGTTGATTCTGTTTGTCGTCGCGTTGGGCAACAAAGTCAATGACAAAACAGCGCGTGTCGTGACGCTCGTGCTCTCGGCTCTGGTAATTGTTGCAGCCATTGCGGCGCAAGGCCAAGAAGGCATGATGTTCATGGAGAGCTACAGGCTTGACTCCTACTCTCAGTTCTTCAAGATACTAATGGCTGTCGGGCTGTTTACCAACGCGTTACTGGGTTGGCCGTTGCGATCCTTGCCGAAAGCCCAACGAACCGAATACTACTTCCTATTCTTTGCCGCCGGGTTGGGCATGATGCTTTTGGCGAGCGCTTTCAGTTTTCTGGTTCTCTACGTCGCAATGGAACTGCTTTCCTACTCGCTTTATGTGATGGTCGGGATGCGCCGCGCGCGCACGGAGTCCATTGAAAGTTCGGTGAAGTACATCATCATCGGCGCAACCGCGAGCGCCATCGGCTTGTTTGGCGTTAGCTATATCTACGGTGCGACCGGTAGCCTGAATTTTGGCACACTCGTCGAGCACTTGAAAGGTGCGGGAGATACCAGCGCGCTGTTGCTGCCTGGGCTGGTAATGGTGCTAAGTTCATTCCTGTTTAAGCTTGCGGCCTTCCCGTTCCATGCCTGGGCGCCTGACGCATACGAAGGCGCGTCGACACCTGTGGCGATGTTCTTAGCCTCCGTGGCTAAACTTGCAGGTATCGCATTTTTGTTTAGATTGGTCTATATGGTCAAGCCGCATCTGCCGGAGTTCGAGACGGTCATCGGCATACTTGCGCTGGTGACTATGACCTTTGGGAACTTGGTGGCATTCCGGCAGAAGTCAGTCAAGCGACTTTTTGCTTATTCAAGTATCGCACAAGCTGGATATTTGATGCTCGGCATGATCGGGTTTGGCGACAGCGCTCCAGTCGCCGTCGTATTTTATTCAGCAATCTACTTGCTGATGAACCTTGTCGTCTTTGCGGTTGTTCTGGAACTAGAACGCTACGGCGAGGACCCGATGCTTGCCAATTTCCAAGGGCTTTACAAGCGTAACGCGCTTATGGCGCTGGCGCTTTTGGTGTCGTTGTTTTCTCTGGCCGGTGTGCCGCCACTGGCGGGTTTCTTCGGAAAGTGGCTGTTGTTTTCCAGTGCCGCAGAAGGTGGGCATATCTGGTTTGTGGCGGTCGCGATATTGAATAGTGTGTTGTCATTGTACTACTACTTGTTTCTCGTCAAGGCCGCATACTTTGGGGATGTCGCCGAAGAGGCGATCTCTCTTGATAAGGGCGGCCCACGGCTTGCAATACTTATGACGACGATTGCCATCGCCGTTTTAGGAATTTATCCACCAGTGTTGACGGAGTATCTGAGTGGTTTGAACTTACCCAGTGCTCTTCTACCGTAAATGTTTGTTCGAAGACTGAAACATAACTTTTAAAGGAGTCCAATATGGCACTTCAAATTGACGAAACCTGCATCAACTGCGGAGCATGTGAACCTGTTTGCCCGGTGACCGCGATCACGGAAGGTCCGGACATTTTCATTATTGACCCAAACCTCTGTATAGAGTGCGAGGGCCATTTCGACGAACCTCAGTGCATCAGCGTTTGCCCTGTGGATTGTATTTCCAAGATCAGTTAACGTGAGTTGAAACCCGTCGTCGCGAACTGAATGCGGCGCAGTGAATCGAGACAGTTCTAATGAGTAAGAATTTCGCAACACTGGACGGCAATGAAGCTGCCGCCAGTGTTGCACACCGTTTATCGGAAGTCTGTGCGATCTATCCGATTACTCCGTCCTCTTCGATGGGCGAGTTGGCGGATGAGTGGTCGGCGCGCGGAATGAAGAATATCTGGGGTACCGTGCCTACAGTTATTGAGATGCAAAGCGAAGGCGGCGCAGCGGGTGCCGTTCATGGTTCCTTGCAAAGCGGAGCGTTGACCACTACGTTTACGGCGTCGCAAGGTTTGCTCTTGATGATTCCAAATATGTTTAAGATCGCGGGCGAACTGACGAGCACGGTGTTTCATGTCAGCGCCCGCACTATTGCTACGCACGCGTTGTCCATTTTTGGCGATCACTCAGACGTGATGGCCGTCAGAGCCACGGGTTGGGGCATGCTGGCCTCAAACAGCGTACAGGAAGCTCATGACATGGCGCTGATCGCAACGGCGGCCACACTTGAGAGCCGCATCCCGTTCTTGCATTTTTTCGACGGTTTCAGAACTAGTCACGAAGTGCAAAAGATAGCCATACTCAGCGATGACGATCTGCGCGCGTTAATCAATGACGAGTTAGTTTTTGCACATCGCGCAAGAGCCTTGTCACCGAATCATCCTGTGATTCGCGGCACGGCGCAAAATCCCGACGTATTTTTTCAGGGGCGGGAGGCCTGCGAACCGTTCTACAAAGCTTGTCCGGATATCGTTCAGAAAGCCATGGATAGCTTTGCCAAGAGAACGGGCCGTGCCTACAAACTGTACGAATATCACGGCGCACCCGATGCTGAGCACGTCATTGTGATCATGGGGTCTGGTGCGGACCCTGTGGAAGAAACCGTGAACTACCTCAGTGCCAAAGGCGAAAAGGTCGGCATGTTGAAAGTTCGACTCTATCGACCGTTTTCCGCGAAGCACTTTGTGTCCGCCTTACCGAAGTCAGTGAAGGCGATCACCGTAATGGATCGCACGAAGGAGCCGGGCGCAACCTGTGATCCGCTCTATGCGGACGTCCTTTGCGCTCTATCGGAACTTCAAGCCGAAGATGCGAAAGCGATTCGCCCGCGCGTCGTGGGAGGCCGCTATGGGCTTTCCTCCAAGGAGTTCACTCCTCCGATGGCGAATGGGATTTTCGAAAATCTAAACAAGAGTGCGCCCAAGAATCATTTCACGATCGGAATTGACGACGACGTCAGTCACTCGAGTTTGGATTTTGATCCAACATTTTCCGTGGCAGGCGAGCATGTTTTCCGCGCAAGATTCTACGGTCTTGGAGCGGACGGCACGGTCGGCGCAAACAAGAATTCAATTAAAATTATCGGCGACGAGACCGACATGTACGCACAGGGTTACTTCGTGTACGATTCCAAGAAGTCCGGCGCTATTACTGTTTCGCATTTACGCTTCGGCCCGAAGCCGATTCAATCGAGCTATCTGGTCAGCAATCCGAATTTCGTGGCCTGTCATCAGCCGGGATTTCTCGACAAGTATGACATGATCAGCGACGCCAAACCGGGCGCGACGTTCCTGTTGAACACGGCGATTCATGTGGACAAAGTATGGGATACTCTGCCGCGCGAAGTGCAGGACGACATTCTGAAGAAGAAGTTAAGGTTCTATTGTATTGACGCTTATCGTGTCGCTGCGGAAGCAGGCATGGGGGGGTTGATTAATACGATTATGCAGACGTGTTTCTTTGCGATTTCGGGCGTCTTGCCGCGCGAAGAGGCGATTGCGGCCATTAAGAAGACGATCCGCAAGACTTACGAAAAGAAAGGCGATCAAATCGTTCAAATGAACTTTGCCGCTGTGGATCGCGCGCTTGCAAATTTGTTTGAAGTTGCGCTGCCGGGAACAGCCACTGCGACTCGGGTCCGTCCACCTGCTGTCTCATTCGAAGCGCCTGATTTCGTGAGGAACGTTTTGGCGACGATTATTGAAGGGCGCGGTGACAGTTTGCCGGTGTCGGCCTTCCCGCCGGACGGGACGTTTCCGCTTTCTACGTCAATTTGGGAAAAGCGCGCTATCGCACAAGAAGTGCCGATCTGGGATACGGACTGGTGTATTCAGTGCAACAAGTGCGTGATGGTGTGTCCTCACGCCGCAATTCGTGCTAAGGTCACAAAGGGCGACACGGTCAACGGACATCGGCCTGAGGGTTTTAAGACGATGACCTACAGCGGCTCGGACTTGCCGGGCGACAACCTGCTCTACACATTGCAGGTTGCGCCGGAAGATTGCACCGGATGTGGGCTGTGTATTGATGTATGTCCCGCCAAGAACAAGCGCGAACCTCGACTTAAGGCGATTAATCTCGTTCCGCTCGAGGAAGTTCGTGAGCGCGAAGCAAAGAATTGGGATTACTTCCTTAGTCTTCCGCAAGTAGCGCGCGAAGATATTCGACTCAACACGGTCAAGGGATCACAACTGCTCGAACCGCTGTTTGAATTCTCTGGCGCCTGCTCGGGCTGCGGTGAAACCCCCTATATCAAGTTGTTGACTCAGTTGTATGGCGACCGAATGCTGATTGCCAACGCAACGGGCTGTTCTTCGATTTACGGTGCGAATCTACCGACGACGCCTTACTCCGTGAACGCTCAGGGCCGCGGTCCTGCCTGGGCGAATTCCCTATTTGAAGACAACGCCGAGTTCGGTTTAGGTTTCCGAGTCACTTTAGACAAACAAAATGAATTTGCGCACGAATTGCTGCAAAGCCTTCGGGCGAGTGTCGGCGAAGAACTTGCTGACGATATTCGTGGGACAAAGCAGGAAACCGAACGTGAGATAGCCGCGCAACGCAGACGCGTGGGTGCGCTGAAGGGATTGCTTGCCGATATCAAAAGCCCGGCAGCCCGTCAACTGGAGACTCTTGCCGACAAATTGGTGAAGCACTCGGTCTGGATCATTGGCGGTGACGGCTGGGCTTACGACATCGGCTTTGGCGGATTGGATCACGTTATTTCAATGGGCCGAAATGTAAATATCATCGTGCTCGATACGGGCGTCTATTCCAATACTGGCGGACAGTGTTCCAAAGCGACACCCTTGGGTGCCGTGGCAAAATTTGCGTTCGGCGGAAAGCCCGTTGCCAAGAAAGATCTTGGCATGATGGCCATGAGCTACGGCAGCGTGTATGTTGCGCAAGTCGCGTTTGGATCAAATGATTTGCAAACACTGCGAGCGATTCAGGAAGCTGAAAGTTACGACGGACCGTCGTTGATTATCGCGTATTCACATTGTATCGCTCATGGCATCGACATGGGACAGGGCTTGGGGCAGCACAAGAAGGCTGTGGACAGTGCCGCGTGGCCGCTTTTTCGCTATGACCCGCGTCGTGCCGCAGCGGGCGAGCGCCCGTTCCAGCTTGACTCAAAACCACCCAAGATCAAAGTGCGTGATTGGGCATATACGGAAACACGGTTCAAGATGTTGACGCGCAGTAATCCAGTAGAAGCCGAGCATTTGATGCAGCTTGCCGAGCAGGATGTTAAGAACCGTTGGGAATTGTATCAAGAGCTTGCCGGCGTCGTGACGGCTGCAAAGACACCGGAAGGAGATCTCAAGTGAACATGACGACAAAATACCTTGGACTGACTCTCAAACATCCGGTTCTATCGTCCGCTTCGCCGCTTGCGCAAAATTTTGACGGAGTGCGGAAGCTCGAAGACGCGGGTGCGTCGGCGATTGTGTTGCCGTCGCTGTTTGAAGAGCAGATTGAAATGGAAGCCATGCATCTATTGCATACGATGCAACAGGGAACGGAAAGCTTTGCCGAGGCAACAAGCTACTTGCCCGAACCGGAAAAATTTCTGGTTGGTCCTGACGAATACTTGACATTGATCGCCCAAGCAAAGAAGTCGTGTGAGGTTCCGATTATCGCAAGTCTGAACGGACGCGCTCCGGGAACGTGGGCTGAGTACGCTCGTTTGATGGAAAGCGCAGGGGCGGACGCGCTTGAGTTGAATGTATATTATCTGGCGACGAGCTTTGACATCAGCGGGGCGGAAGTGGAAGAAAATTATCTCAACATTCTGCGCACGGTGAAGAAGGAGGTCAAGATTCCCGTTGCCTTGAAGCTTGGTCCGTATTTCTCAGCCTTTGCAAATTTTGCGAAGAAATGTGACGGCGCGGGTGCGGACGCTTTAGTTTTGTTCAATCGCTTCTATCAGCCGGATCTCAACATCGAAGAGCTTGAGGTTGAGCCGAAGGTAGATCTTTCGACGTCGGCGGAAATCAGGTTGCCGCTTCGCTGGCTCGCGGTGTTGCACGGCAACGTAAAATGCAACCTCGCGGCGACATCCGGCGTACACACTCCCGAAGACGCGGTTAAGATGCTGATGTCCGGCGCGGACGTGCTGATGATGTGTTCATCACTGTTTCAATGGGGCGTGCACCGGCTTGGCCAGCTTGCCGACGAAATTGAAGAGTGGTGTATTGAGCACGGTTACGATTCGCTCGATATGCTGCGCGGCTCGATGAGTCAGAGAACGGTTGCGGATCCCGAAGCCTTTGAGCGGGCCAACTACATGAAAACACTGCAGAGTTTCAGGCCGGTAGCCTAATGGCCAATAAGGTGGAGGAGTAACAAGAGCCAGTTTGTATCGACACTTGTCGTAAAGTTATACAAAACAACACATAAATGTAGATATGCGTGTCCTCAGGAGGTGACTGCCGCTTGACTTGCATCTCCGAAATGGTTATTTTTCGAGTTCGGAAATTGCAAGGAGATCGAAATCGCTCAGCGCAGAACACAGGTTGCCCAGGCGGAAAAGCCGACAGCTAAGAGCCGTGAAGCTCGGGCTCCACGGTTCTCTGTCCCCTTTAGGCGCAAGAACTACATGATTCTTGGTGTCGGGATTGTGATGCTGATCATTGGATATTTATTCATGAGCCAGCCGCCGCATGATGGCTTTATGAGTTTGACACTTGCCCCGTTAGTCTTGACGGCGGCCTATTGTGTGGTAATTCCGTGGGGTATTTTGGCTCGGGAGAAGTCACCGACAGAAAGCCCGGTAGCCAGGGGCGATTAGCTCAGCTGGTTAGAGTGCCTGCTTTACATGCAGGATGTCGGGGGTTCGAATCCCTCATCGCCCACGCGTTTGATAGAAGTTCGAGAATTTAGCCGGGGTCGTAGTTCAGTTGGTTAGAACGCTGGCCTGTCACGCCGGAGGTCGCGGGTTCGAGTCCCGTCGGCCCCGCTAAAAAACAAGCCCTTACGAGTGACACGTAAGGGCTATCTTTTTGTGTTGGACGCATGTTGGACGCAAGGTGGACGCGAATTAGTCTGCCCGTCCAAGCTTGTTGACTGCTGAGAGCACATGCTCCTGATCCAATCCAACGTAGTACTTTTCTGTCACCTTGACGCTGCTGTGACCAAGAAGGCGGCTGACCGTGTACATGTCCACACCCTTCCTGATGAGTTGGCTCGCGAATGTTGACCTAAGGCTGTGCAGACTAATCCCCTTCGGAAATTGAAGAACTCGCGCCCATCTTCTGAACTTCTGCGAGACAGAATCAGACTTGTAGTCGGGAAACAATAGGCCCGATCGTTCCCGTGGCCATTTCACGAATAACTCGTGCAACACATCATTTATCGGGATCGTGCGTCTCTTGCCCATTTTGCCAATTTCACCCCGTACAACGATCTGACGGCGGGGAAGATCAACTTCTGACCAAGATAGGCCCAAGATTTCATTTCGTCGACAGCCCGTGTTGAGGGCCACAAGCATGAATCGTCTGAACTCTTCATCCGGGTGACTAAGCAACAGAGTAATCTCATCAGACGATAGCCACTGAGGTGGATCTGGTGCAGGAGTTCGAATCTGTTTCGTCTTGCTGGTCGCCTTGTCCTCAACCAACCCCAAATCAAGCGCTTGGTTCAGCGCTGCGTTCAGCACGCGAAGTTCAATGTTAACGGTGTGTGGAGACACCTTTTCAAGTCGAATCGCTTTGTATCGCTCGACTGCGGAAGCAGAGACTTCTTTCAACGGAATATCACCGAGAACGGCAATCAAGTTGCGAAATGCAGTCTGTTCTCGGTCCGATGTCTTCGAACTCTTGTTTGCCTTTGCAAACGTTTCAGCGTGCTTAGCGAGGTCAGATAATCTGGGTTCCACCGACTTGTTTGACTCGGCATTTGGATGATAGACTGTGCCAGCCGTACGCGATTGGGTATAGCCCGAACGAAACTCTTGCAGAATCTTCTCAGCCGTTCGCTTATCAGTTACCCCGATGGAAAAGAATCGCTCCTTCCCGTCCACACGGTACCGTATGTCCCAATACGTCCCGCCCGATTTCAATTTTCGTTTCCGTAATGATGGCACAGGTCTCACCTCCTTTCGTGCCGGTTGAATGAAGAAGCCCCCGATGAAATCTCAGGGGCTTCATTGTCTTATGCCGCTTTTAGGGCTTAGCATCACTAGTCTCGGATGCTTTTCGGGTTGTATCGCGTTCGGTGTCGTTCGATGAATTCATTCAGTTGCTGCTGAGTGAAATACACCGAGTTTTCCGCGAAGCGAATACACTCAATTTTGCCCGCCTTCGTCAGGCGGTGAAGAGTCGCTCGGCTGATACCGAGATATTTTGCTGCATCACTTGATCTGAAAAGTAGACCTAGACGTTCCATTCTTGCACACTTCTACAATCAAGAGGATTGAGTTTTGCTAAGCAAGCGTATCTTCGTGCACTTCCGTGGACGATACGTGGTCGCACCACATTGGACTCTCAGGACCGCCCTCGACTGTAACAAAGGTTTTGAACTTTTCAGCAAAGCCGTTCTGTTCAAAGGGCAGAAAATACGTGCGGGATTCCATCAAGTACTCCTGGTATGCCTGGATTGGATCCTCGCCCGCAATCGCGGCGCGGCACATTGTCGCCACCTTGTTGCGATATTGTAATAAACCGTGGTTCAGAAGGAATGAACCCTCTTGAAAGTGCTGTCCCATTGCAACACGAAGCTCGCGAACATGATCCGCGCGCATTTCAAGTGGTTCGTGGTCTACGGGGTGGATCGAGTTATGGCGCAGGACCAAGAAGTCGTAGATCGTCATCGATACCGCAAGTGAAGTTGACAATCCAGGATCTGAAAAACGATCTGGGAAGGTGAACCCCACTTGAACGCAGGTGTCACCCAACAGCCACTCTTTCTGCTGTTCGAGCATAATGAAGTGGAGCGGATTAGGCATACGTTCGAAGCTGAAATGGAAGGAAGCCGTGGCATTACCGTTGCCTACCGGCCTGCCATCCAAAATGCGAAGTGCAGACTTCAGCTTGCCTAGCATGTCGCCCTTGAAATTCGGTTCCATCATGAGATTGTGGCCGGAAGTCAAGAGTGAAACCACGACACCGAGTTCGTTCGGAACGCCGGGCCGAAGTTCGAGCAGACCGTCGTAGCTGTCGCGGTCGCAACCGAATGGGAGAAGATGAATCTTGTCGTTTTGCATGTTTTACATTGTTCGTTTTGGACCTAAGCCGGTCCATGCTCCACAATTTCACGGTGTGGTCCGTGTCGCAACCGAGTCAATGGCGGATGTTGCGACTAATCCGCTGGCAATTGTGTCATTTAGAAAAGACGAAATCGAGGAAGTAGTCGTGTCCCTCGCTGACGAAGCGCTTAAACTCGACATCAGGATCGAGGCCACGAAGCTCCGCGCCAAAACGGATCAAAAGCTCGTTTCTTAGCGGCACCAAGCTATGATTCCAATCCGCTGAACCAAAGTCTTCATCGAAGACGCGGCTGACCGCATATATGAGTTCGTAGTCATCCAATCCTGGCCGCCGTTTCGGCAAGTGCTTTTCTGGATGGAGCGAACCGCTACCAACTACTTCGAGATCGTACAGCGTCATAGCCGTGAATATAGCAGGGTTCAGATCAAAATTGCACGGTTTACACTCAAGGCTGAAACCCAACTGAAGGTAACATCCGTTGTGCAACCATTGACGTTGCTTTGCCGTGAGGCGAGTTGCCAGACTTCCCGGCATGGTGAAGACCGTGGGAATTCCGCCACTCAACTCAAGCTCCGAACCTGAAGGCAAAGTGCATTGGCGAGGAAGTTTGTCCCATGTGCCATTGAGAAAGTTTTCGAGTTGTTCAAAATCCACTATCGCACCAGGTCTTAGCAAGGGATCGGAGGCGATAATCAAATGAATCACAAGCGATTCATCGTGCCAATCCTCGAAGAAGCAGATCTCAGCGTCTGTACTGAGCATGAAGGGCAGGGTCGGCGCATCAGTGCGGCAAGTTTCCTGGAACGAACTGATTTCACTGCGACTTGACACCTGATCGTTCGAAACGACCTCGGCGTGCTCTTTACTTTCCAAATCAGAATTGATTGTTGTCATTTCATTCTCCTTTTATCTCGCGTTTCGTCGCGAATTCGCCTTCAAGCTATGGTGAAGGTGCCGATACAAAATGGGCTGCAGATGAAAATTTAGTGGTAAGGTGTTGCCAAAACCAACGATGCTAATGTGCGAATCTTTGGTTAGGTTGAATAATTACTCAAGCGAGGCAGGCGTCTTGGTAACGACTTGGCATGGTAACATGCTGTATGTAGTAAAATTAAAGAACCCAAGGACATCCTTGGGTTCTTTAGATAGTAACAATGACTGATACTAGAAGGATCGCTCGTCGCGCTCAGATATTGCCCATCTTGTGCAGGCATCAAGCATTGCAATTTCATCTCCAAACAGTTCCTCGGGTCTCGGATCCTTTACAATTGTTGCAGTGAGCGCAACGTCGGTTAGACTCTTTCTGCACGATGACTTCAGTGGAAGATGGGCTGCACCTTTTTTGTCCTCATCCACATAGCCAAGGTGATCAAGCACTTGATCCCATGACAGACGGCCTTTTTCGTACCCAATCTTGCGAAAAGCAAGAAATACCCTTCGCGTAATCAAGAGTCGCTTCGAAGAACCCCAGCGACCCGATTTTGCCATTTCATCAACAAGTGACAAGACTGACTTCTTCCCCAACAGCTTGCGAGAAATTGCAGCTCTGCAAACATCGCGTACTTGATTATTGATCTCCTCATTTTCGGACGCCCAGTTCGGCCCTATGTCGTATCTATACGCAACATATTCGCCAAAAATATAGGATTTTTCGGCAAACCGCCTAGGTATCTTATACAAGCGAACTACTGCTTCAGAATCGAGAAACAACTCAAAATTATCACCTATTCGAAACCCGATCTGAACAAAATAACGAACGGCGGCTGGTACAACATTGCCAATGTCTGCGCAAGCTCCATTCAGTCGGGACTGCTGCAGTTCTTCGGTGAGACTCTTCGCATTCTGCTGATAGCTCTTGCCAAGAAGCTTTATGAGATGGTGTGTATCTACGTTATTGGTTCGTTGAGAGAATCTGTCATAAATGTGCGCAATGTGACCCAGAGTTAAAGTCTTATGGAAAGGCCACAATTCATCAATGGCAGCTACGATCCGCATTGCGGCGGCGTAGTCGAACTTGGAATTGGCACGCAACATGGTTGCGAGTATATGTTCGTTGACCGGCGCAGTGATTGGACTTCCTTTCTCAATGCGTCCAGCGAGGATCATTCCAAGAATCCAGTTCAGCCCGATCTTGACATTCAGAAGCTCATTTCTAGCTCCACAATCTTGAAGAGTCAAGATGAGTTCATTCTTCTGATTGAGCCACCCAGGGACTTCCATCATCAAAGATCGTCTGTCGATCTTGGAGCTTTCGCGATCTGCAAACGGCAATAAGGCTTGAAACAGCCAGCCTGGTGACTCCGCCAGAGATAGTTGCAAGTCAATTGGATTGAGATATTGAATTTGGTGCGTTCGTATGAACGAGTGTAGCTTCAAGGTGAATGGGTCGCTCTCGAGTTCGATGGACAAATCATGCGCATCATAACTCATGAGTTGCACGGAACTCCTTTGAACAAGAGATGAAGTCAGTCGGTACAAGAGCCTTCCAGCTTTTACTGCACACTCAAAATCGCGAACAAGGTCGGCACCAGTAGGCTCTTCATCGTCCAGATACTCATCAGTGTCCATTTTATCGGAAACTTCGGTCCTACGGACGGTGTCTTTCGAGACATCAGAAGCCAGCATCTGCAGTTGAGAAGTCATTTGGTTTGCTACCTTCCAATCAAATGCCGCAAGTCCAGCGCGCAAGTCATGGAGGCCCTTCTCGAACGCTAAGCGACCTGCTTTCACTTTCTCATTTTCGAGTGTCATTTTGATCTCTTGTTGATGTACCTATTACCCCAATATTAATATAGCACTAATTGCTAATTCTTTCAAGCGACATGGGACAAGTGACTTAATGCCAAACCTATGCCGAATCCACTCCAGAATCTCTGGCATAAGAACCTGTTGGTATCAGCAACGGGTATTGCGCCCGATCCAGTTCAAATCAAGGAGTCTCCCATGAAAGTCAAAGTCCTCTGCCTTGGCCGCTCGGCCAAGGAAATCAATGTCAACGAAGGAACCACGGTCGAACAGGCAATTGCCGAGGCTGGTTTCCCGAAGGACTCCAGCTACACCCGGCACCTGAACGGCAGCCCGTGTTTCGACACGGATGTCGTCGTGGACGGTGCCGTCCTAACGCTCGTGCCGCAGGTCAAAGGAGGCATCTAGGAGGGTGCTTCAGACTACCTGTCCTACGTAGTCTCAAGTATTCAAAGAGGGCTGTGATCCATGTGGTCATGGCCCTCTTTCCTCCGGAGGAACGCTTATGATTGAACAACAGATTCGAACACTGTGCGACTTCTATGCACAGAAGTGGCATACGCCGATTGCGCTGATGACGAAGGAGGCAGACGTAGCTGCGTGGCACGAAGTCGGAATTGCTGTCCACGTGAACGCAGACAAGGGTTCGCAATTCTGCAAAGACTTGTTCGCCGATTCCATTGTCATCGCAGACGTACTTGTTGGCAAAGTGTCACCGACGTGGTTAGTTCTATACGGTCCGCCACGTTTGGATGTCACTTCGAATATTCTGGATTCGCATCTTCCAAGGATGTGCCGCTCCTTTAGAAACAGCCAACGCCAGGCATTGATTGAAACAACGCTGTCCGTTACTGCCGAACGTAAGCAAGAGCTTGCACGAACACTACGCGACGACAAATACGAACTCGAACGACTGTGTATGCAGGTGATGACTCTGTCTCGCAAGATTGAAGGCGACAGCGAGATTCTGAAAATATTCAGTAGAGCACCCGAACTAATCAAAGCCAAGGCAACACGGATTAGCTTCGAGATGATGAAGTTGGTTCCGAGTTGCTACGAGTCCATCAAGATGGAAGACACTTCGGTGCTGGCAACCACGTATCCAATCGTATTGGAACATGACGGCGGACGATACGACTTTGAACCGTATGTCGTGGAAGTTCGGCTTGATACTGGCAAGGTGCTGATCAGTGGCGGAACAGAGATGAACGGTTACATTCATCCACATTGCAGCGATGACCCGAACAATGTTTGCTTTGGAAACATCTCGCATCTTGTTTCACGACTTGCTGGTGAACTCGATCTGCATGGATTGCTTCAATTAGTTCACAACTTTTTGAATAGCTACAACAGCAGTGATCCATTTCAGAAAATCGAGAAGTGGGATCCGAACTGGGTGGAAGATGAAGACGACGAGCCGTATTGCAGCTGGTGTGACGACTATGGCCATGACATCAGCGACTGCGAGTCATGCTGGTGGTGCCCACATTGCAACCAGTACGACGATCACGACGAAGACGATTGCCCGAACCGTCCACAAGAAGACAACGAGGAGGATGCCGATGCACTTGCAGAAGTCACAA
>CAZHAK010000021.1:0-44339 GCA_964530625.1 uncultured Alphaproteobacteria bacterium
TCCCAGCCAATCCAGTTCGTCTTCGAGTTCGTCCATGGTCAAAGCGCCTCGCTCCTTAGCGTCTCGCAAGCTTGCAGGGCCGTACTCACGATTCCGTGGAACAAAGGCTACCTCCTGCACTTTGGACTTGAACTCCGAAAAGCATGCTTCAGCAAGACCGTCCACCAGTGGAAACTTAGTCTCCCATACGACATCAGCAAGATACATGTGACTCGGGTGATACTGATCAAGACGCATGATTGCATCTCGACGCTTGTTAACAACAAGCGATAGCATCCATTCACCGTTTGCAAGTCCAGCAATGCACGTCTCATCCTGCCCTGACCAGAACACTGACATGCTGCCATGCGAGTGTGCCCAGCATCGAAGTTTACGCGAGTCGATGCCTTTGGACTCTAGTTCCGTGATAAGTCTGGCAACGTCAGCAATGTCCATATCGGTTTCATCATATGAACAATTCTGCTTGACCAGAAAGAAGTCCGTGACGACTAACGACGTAATGCGTTTCGTGTCTGCATTCACGATTTCATCAACAAGACCTAGGCAAGAAACTTCTCCCTTTGCCATGTCCGTCCACAGCCAAAGTTTCTGCATTGCAGTTGCTTCCACTTGAATCTTGATTCCAGCATCAACCGGCTGTCGCTGTGTCCTCTGCAAGTTCTGCATCGGCATCCTCCTCTTCGTTGTCGTCTTGTGGGCGGTTGGGACAATCGTCTTCATCGTGGTCATCGTATTGTTGACAATGTTCACACCACCAACATGATTCACAGTCACTGATGTCATGTCCGTAGTCATCGCACCAACTGCAATAGGGCTCGTCATCCTCATCTTCGACCCAGTTTGGATCCCACTTCTCAATCTTCTGAAAAGGATCGCTGCTGTTGTAGCTATGCAGAAACTGATGAACCAACTGAAGCAGTCCATGCAGGTCAAGTTCACCAGCGAGACGTGATACGAGGTGCGAGATGTTTCCAAAGCACACGTTGCCAGGATCAAATGAGCAATGCGGGTGAATAAACCCGTTCATCTCTGTACCGCCACTGATCAGCACCTTGCCAGTGTCAAGTCGAACTTCCACCGTGTATGGTTCGAAGTCATATCGACTGCCGTCATGCTCCAAAACAATGGGATACGTTGTCGCAAGAACAGAAGAGTCCTCCACCTTGATAGACTCGTAACAACTCGGCACCAATTTCATCATTTCAACAAACGTCCGTGTTGCCTTGGCTTTGATCAATTCGGGTGCTCTGCTAAACAGTTTCAGAATCTCGTTGTCACCTTCGATCTTGCGTGAGAGAGTCATCACTTGCATGCAGAGTCGTTCGAGTTCATACTTGTCATCCCTTAAGGATCGTGCAAGTTCCTGCTTGCGTTCGGCAGCTACTGTCAGTGTCGTTTCAATCAAGGCTTGTCGTTGCTTGTTTCGAAAGGCACGGCACATTCTTGGCAGATGTGCGTCGAGAATGTTTGAAGTTACATCCAGGCGTGGCGCACCGTACAAGACTAACCACATTGGTGACACTTTGCCGACAAGAATTGATTCCATCACCAGCGGATCACCGAACATGTCCTTGCAGAACTGCGAATCCTTCTCGGCATTGATGTAGACAGCGATCCCGCCTTCATGCCAAGTCGCAATATCGACTTGCTTTGTCATCAGCGTAATCGGCGTATGCCACTTCTGTGCATAGAAGTCGCACAGCGTTCGAATCTGTTGTTCAATCATAGGCGTTCCTCCGGAGGAAAGAGAGGGCCATGATCACATGGATCACAGCCCTCTCGTATGCCTGAGACTACTCAGGAATGGTAGTCTGAAGCACCCTCCTAGATGCCCCCTTTGACTTGCGGCACGAGCGTCAGCACGGCCCCGTCGACAACGACATCTGTGTCGAAACACGGGCTGCCGTTCAGATGCCGGGTGTACGAGCTGTCCTTGGGGAAGCCAGCTTGCTGAATCGCTGCTTCAACTGTGGATCCTTCACTAACGTCAATTTCTTTGGCCGACCGGCCGAGGCACAATACCTTCACGCGCATGAGATTCTCCTTGTTTGATCTGGATCGGGCGCAATACCCGTTGTTGATACCAACAGGTTCTTATGCCAGGAAACCATTGAGATTTTGAAATAATTTGATATATTGTCGCACATCTAGTCAAAGGTAAAGTCACCCAAAGCGGAGTGCAACCATGTCAGATCAAGTCGAAGGGCTAAGTGACGCAGTGCAACGTTGGATTGGCCGATCGCCATTCAATAGCATCAAGAATGACGCAATAAGGCACGTGAATCACGTTGGTGCAGAGAAGTTTGTGGAAGAGCTTATTCATGGCTTCCTTGCGGAACATGCCAAGCCTTTTCAACACGAGCTGGAATGGGAGAACTTCACGTTGCAGCTTGCAATGAATATTTGGTTCAGTGAGTCGGACCAGAAGTTTGACTTAATTGTGTTGCCATGCGATGACACCTTTGATTTCTCAGCCTACGAGCTCGCGACCAATGGTTGGCTTGCCTCACGAGGTGAAAACCTTGAACTAATCATGGAGTACTGCAAGTCACGCCGACAAGCAAATGAACGGGCAGTGATCGTAAAGAGCACGAATCACGCTGATATGTCATATTGTTTTGTTCCAGTTTTGCACAAGGAGCCAGACGGCAAACATTCTGCGTCGTTGGATGTCGTCCGAGCGGGATTGCGAGACGTGCTAAAGGCAATAGTGTTCAAAAAGGAAGATGCCAACACAGTGTATAGATCCGTGTTTGTTATCCCATTCGGACTTGAGGTGCTTAGCGATGACATGGATGATCTTGTGTGGATTATCTGGAATGAGCTTCGCGCAGCCGGCAGAACTCGGCCATACGATATCAAGAAGCGAATTGAGGGCCTCAAGATTCGGCTTGCATTTGGACTTCCGAACGTAGTGAGTTCTTTCTTGAAAGTTATGCTGGACGAAGGAGAAGCGCTTACCTGTTCAAATCGTGCTTTAGAAAATGGGAACGCTTTGGCTCCCGATGTCTACTTCCCACCCAGCATTACTCCAACTTGGATAAAAAAATACTCGGACGACTTCTTGAAGGCACGCGCGAATCCAGATGAGTGGCCAAAGGTGCTGAGTCGAGTCGGAACCGATGCCGAAAATGTATGCACCAACATTCAGCATAATGGAGGTCTAGTTGGCGTAACCTTGCGAGACAAGCTGAATTCGATGTTTCCTGACAGGGTCGAACGAATGCTGATCGCGCGTAGGGTTATTGTAGCCTACAGCGAACTGGTCAAAGCCCGGAAGCGGGACTATCCGACTCTGGTTCGCGAACTGGGCTTTGTAGCGAAGGACGAAGCCAGCGCATTCGGCGATACTGACTCGCCGAAAATTGACAGCTTTAAAGTCTATTTGGGCGAACTTGGACTGTCCAAGGCCGCATTAACCGACCCTTATCGCAACAATACTCTTTGGCCGGAAGAGCTAGATTGGCTCATAGGTTACGCAGGGCCAGCGGATTAAGTTAACTTCAGCATATTATCAGAATTACCCGGTATCCAACCGGGTATTTTTTTGTCCGAGATTTGGTAAGCGTACTGAAGAATAGGGCAATGACTGTGTCTCGATTTGAAAGACCGTATCCTTTGGCCAGCTTGCAAGCGGTCAACTGGCGATAGCTACGCCGATCTAAGTCGACCGGGCCCGGTCGCACAAACCCCAGCAATGAGGATGTGCGGCCATGTTACACAGAAAGCCGAACCAGGCAAGGTACGAGTTTGAGATCCGTGGAATCACAAGGGAACACACTTTGACAGACTTCTTATCAAGAACAGGAGGCGACAGTAGCGAATGCGATGGTACGAACCACCGCCTAGACCGTGCTCAATTTGAGTCCGGGCATACGGACACAATTGATGTTGACAGACTGGACTTCGGTCAGGAGCTCGACGACCTTGAGATGCTGGCGTTGAGCATAGAATCAATGAACACACGCGATGCCGAAGATTCCTTTGAAGGTAGCGAGAATGTGATACGGCAACGCAGGTCGCTAGTTCAGGAAGCGATGAATACGCTGACTGACAGGCAAGCTTGGGCGATCGGTCTTTGGACGGCGGAATGCCCAGAACGAGAAGCGGCCGCCCAAATGGGTATTAGCCAACCTACCTACCATGAGATTTTGCATGGCAAGTCCGGAGTGGGTGGTGCTATCCGCAAGATTCGTAAGCACTTCGAAAAACACCCTATCGCTTGATCCCCATTGTGGGACGTTGGTGTGCCTGATGGCAACTTCGGAAATCAAAACTGTCGTCCGTCAACCCACAATGGCCGACCGGAAGGTCAACCGATTTGACCATAGTCAAGGAGGTTTTCCAATGGAAAACCAAAACATTTTGCCGATCCGCAAGGCGGCAGAAGAGATCGGAGTTCCCGATCTTGAAACCTTGCGCAAAGCTGCCAAAAAGTTTGGCGCTCTGATCATTGTCGCCGGACTCGAGTACGTCGATCGTGCTCGCTTTGAAGACGGCGTCAAGAACGAAGTTCAGGCCAAGGCCGAGCAAGCTGAACGTCGTTCAAAACTCAAAGGTGGGAGTGGTCGCAAGATTGGCTTGCTCCGCGCCCGCATCCAGCGTGCTCCTTCGCTTCTTGCGGCGAAAGAGGGCGCGATTGTTGTTGCCCGTAAGCAGGTCGAAGAAGCCGAAAATGCTTACGAGAAAAAGCAGGCGAAGAAAACGTTGAAAGACCTCGAAAGCGGTCTGAAACGCATCAAGGACCAACTCGCGAAAGATGAAGCCGAGCTCGACGACATCTTGAACGACGAAGAAGAAGATTAGCCTGCGACAGTTAACCCCCAGACACCGACCAGCACCACAACATGATTGACACCATGGTCGGTGTCTGGGGGCCAGCAATAATTTACAGCCTATCCCTGTGTTAGCGAAGACGAAATGTTGGACAATGAATAACGGCTACGCAGAGGAAATGGCCTCGGGACGATATCAAGATCGCAAAACAAGGAGTCTCTTATGACTAAGGAAAATACAAACAAGATAAGGAGAATTGCCATTTTCTACGATGGCTACTACTTCTTGGATGTTGGGAAATACTACCGCTTTGAGCACACTGTGCAGAATTGGATTCAATTCACAGCACTACATGACTTTGTTGAAGGTCGTGTCGCAGCAATTGATGGCGTTGAAAGGGATGTATGCCGTGTTGTCGACGCGCACTATTTTCGCGCGCGGAGCTATGCAGCGGAGGCCGAACGCAATGGAATTCTTAAGGCTGAACGTGTCGCCGACGATTTGCTGATGGCTGCCGATATTGTTTCGCACTATCGCCCAACATCATATTCCGGTAGCGAGAAAGGAATAGATGTATGGTTTGCACTTGAAGCATATGAACTCGCGCAACTAAGGGGCTATGATGTTATCGTCCTTGTCACTGGAGACGAAGATCATGTTCCGCTCGTTCGAAAACTGCATAACCTCGGAACTCGCGTCATGTTGTTGTACTGGCAGTTGCAGTACGACCGCACAGTTGGCCAAGGAAATGTGAAGACCGCAACAGTTCGTACTTCAAAAAATCTGATCAACGAAGTGTCATATCCAATTGATATGCAAGCGTTGATCGATGATCCTGCAAACGCCAATGATTCCTACGTTCAAGCACTCTTCGGTACATAAGTGCCGACTATGTCGTTTGAAGGGCGGCAAGTCGACACTGCTCTTCTGGCCGGAGCAGTGAAATTGGAATAAGAAGATGGAAGAAACGATACGAAAACCGATAAATAACCAGTTTGGAAGGAACATGAACAACGGAAAGGAAGGCGGCACGAGTCCGCCTAGTACCAACGAACGCCGACAGCTCTTGACGATTGACGAGCTGGCGGAGTACCTGCGAATCTCGAAGGGAACGATCTATAAGCATGTGCGTACGGGGACGTTTCCGCGAGTGAGAATTTTTGGTCGAGTGCTCTACGACCTTGCTACCGTACATGCCTGGTTGGACAAGCAGTACGAGACCGGTGAAGAAATCGCCGAAGCGAAAGGCTACAGCCAGCACGGGCGGCTGCCGCGCCGGGACAAGAACAAACCCGTGGTGTTCTCGCTGAACTAACTGAAAGCCCCGCGGATTTCGCGGGGCTTCGTGTTCGGCAGCATCGCCACAAAAAAAACGAAAAACTATTCAGGAGTTATGGCTTACATCTACAAACGATCGAAGAAGGATCCCAGGACAGGCCGACCAAAGGAAGGGCAGGTTTGGTGGGTTGCCTATATGCAGAATGGCGAGCAGGTCCGCCGGTCTTTGGGTGTCACCGATCGTAAGATGGCTGAACTCATGAAGGCGGAGATCGAACAGAACATCGAACGTGGCAAGGCGGGATTGCCGCAGAGTATTGTTGATGTCTACGAACTTTTCGAAGAGTTCAAGCGCGCAGTGATTCTGAAGAAATCGCCCAACTACGCCAGAAGAATGTTTCAGCAGCTTAAGCCGTTCCTGGAGTACCTGCAAGGAAAGAACATGATGAATTTGGCTCGGGTGACTGTGACGGACGTCGAGAAGTTTCTGGCTGGCCGTGCACCAAATCTATCGCCAAAGTCGTGGAACGACGAACTGCGGTTGATCGAACGGTTCTTTCGATTTGCTGTTGATCGGGACTATCTCGCGAAGAATCCGGCAGCAAAGATTGCAAAAGTTCGGGTGGCTAAGAGCTCAATCGAGATCTTCACGCCCGAAGAATTGGGATTGATCTTCAAGTACGCGCATCACAATTCGGTCGCCTTCTACAAGATGTTGCTCTACACCGGAATGCGCGACGGCGAAGCGCGCTATCTTCAATGGAAGGACGTTGTGCTGGAACCTGGCAACGAACATATCAGGATTCGAAACACGGCTGTCCACTTGACGAAGACCCGTAAGGACAGGGTTGTGCCGTTGTGCACGGAAGCGGTTGAACTCCTTCGGGAGATTCGCTCCGTGCGAAATTCTGACAACCCATTCGTCTTTCCAGGGAAGATGGGCAACGGCCCGAAGGGGCATAATCGTAACACGTGGGTCGCGTGCTTGAACAGAATCGAGGAAGCTACCGGCATCCGTATTGCCAAAGGACGTTACACGACCGGCGTGCATTTGTTTCGCCACACGTTTGCGACGAATGCACTGGCATCCGGCGTGGACATTCGAACAGTGCAGGACTGGTTGGGCCATTCGACTATCTTGATGACGCAGCGATACACCAACCTGCTGCCCAACCAGAAGCAGGTCCAGATCCATAAATTGGCGATCGAAGTTAAGCCGCCAAGCGACGCGGATGTCGATAGTCTGCCGGGGGGAGGCTAAACGTGAAGCTGCCAAGATTGTGCATCCATTGGTCTGGCTGTGCACACAGAATTAGCACAAATTTAGCACACCCGCCAATTTCGAGAAGAAATGACATTGCAAAGCCCCTGTTAACAATGAAGTTAGCAGGGGCTTGTTGGTGGAGACGGCGGGAATCGAACCCGCGTCCGAGAAGCGAATCACGTCAGGCGCTACAGGCTTAGGAGTTGGATGGTTTCTTGCTTCCGGGGCGTCCCAACCCCAAAACTATCGGAAGCCAGCCACTAAATCTCACCCGTATGCGCGGCGGTCCACGGGCCAGTCCGACCATAATTTGATATCGCGGCCGGTATCGTCAGACAGTTCCCGGCGGCGACAGGTGCCTTACTTTAGGTTAGGCAGCCATTGCATAAGTGTCATTGGCACTTAAGTGTTGGAGTCCTGATTAAGGAGGGCACCCCAGCCTCCGCCTGCTCCCAACGCCATCCATACATCCCGTCGAAACCTTGGCGTCCCCGAGTCCTACAATATACAAACGTTTCGGCGCATCTCAAAGTTTCCCGGATTCAGTGTCTTTACTCGCTCGCCGGAACAGCAAGCCGGATACGGCAAACAGCAGGGCAAAAAACGCGTTAAAGACAAACACGCCCGACATCCCTGCCGCGCCCCAAGAAGTTGTTGGCCAGATCATCACTGCAGCCACAGGAACCAGAAATTGCGCAAAGGCCATCGCAGACAAAGTGCGGGACATGCCTTGCGGACGTAACTTCGCGATAGCCGCACCGATAAGTCCAATCAAGAGTACGCCACCAAAGAGCATGTTGGCAGGATTGTCTTCGCTTCCGATTATCCCGACGGCAAGATTCACCCACACAAGCAGCAGCGACGTGAAGACTGCCACACCGACCGCAGCACGGTAGGCGACGTCCGTTTTCTTTCTTGTGAAAAGTTCATATGTGAGACCGGAGCCGAACAGCAGCACGCCAGCCACGAAAAAATCTCCCAGTGTCCAGTTCACTTCATCGGTGAACTGCATCGCGATTAACGGCACCAGCAGCAACAACCCTGTCGCAAGCGCGATGCGGGCGATGTTCTTGTTTTGGCTTATGAAAGTTGTGGTGGACAATTTCACAGTCTCCGTTGGTGAATCAGCCTCATCAGTTCTCAAACCCGGACAGGTGCTTCAAAGTTTCCTGACGTGTGGTGGAACCGGGCTTGTAAAGGGTTGTTTCTGTGTAAAACGCTAATAATTGGCGGAACGGGAGTTGTTTATAAACAGGAGTTTGACTTTTTCGAGTGCACCATTATTCACAATCTTTGATCCTGCCAAACTCATTCCTTACAATATACGACTATTTGAACGAATGACCAAGAGATTTTTTCTGAATATTGGAGTTAGGAAGTATAGGTGGGAATTGGGTTTAGGGGTTATTCTTGAAAATAGGAGGCGATTGGGCGCATGCGTGAGAAAGTCTCTATTCACAATGACTGAAGCGAAATAGATGTCACTCCCACGGACCGCTTTTTCCGACAAATACAAACGACTTTCCGTCATAGCGATAGACCCCTGTGTACCCGCCGAACCACATCCTTCCCCGTCTATCTTCATGGCTGCACTGGATCGCGTTACTTGCAACTCCGTCCGCATTCGTGAACCGCTTGAAGGAGCTTCCATCGAATCTGTACAAGCCGGAATTCTCAAGCGGAAACCAGATATTCCCAGCACGGTCTTTGTAGAGATCCCATGATTCAACTCCTTCGACGCCGTCTTTTTCCGTGAAGTGAGTAAAGGACTTTCCATCCCAACGGCAGACTCCATTGTGGTGCGTCGCAAACCACATATTGCCCGCGTTATCTTCCAAGATGCAGTTCACGGAGTTGTTGCAGAGTCCGTCTGCTTCTGAGAGATTAGACAATTTCTTTCCATCCCAAATGTAGGCTCCGCCACTCGTGCCAAACCACATTCTGCCCTTGCTATCTTCCAGAATACTGTGAACCATTTTTGAACTTGTCACTCCTCTCGAATGATCCGGTTCCGTTTCCGGCAGCTCGAATGTCGTGAATTTCTTGCCGTCGAATTGCGACACTCCTCCGAGTGTTCCCACCCAGATTATGCCTTTGCTGTCAAGCATCAAGGCCCACACATCCCGGTGGATCAATCCGTCTTTGTCTGTATAGTTGACAAACTCGTCTCCGTCGTATTTCGTCACTCCGCTTTCGGTTCCAAACCAAAGAGTCCCCTTCCGGTCTTCCACGATTCCCCTAACCGCCAATCCGTTGAATCCCTGTGGTACTGAGAAATAGTCCAACGAGATTCCATTGTAGCGAATCACTCCGTCACCATTTGTCCCAAACCACATATTCCCTTTGCTGTCTTCCAATATCCTGCGCACAAACATACTAAGCTGGTCATCGAGCCGGGGAGATTGGACCTCCGTCGTCTTGGATGTCGAAGCGTCGGTTTCACTTTGTTGCTTTGTCTTTTTTGTTTCGCTCGCGCAAGCGCCGGCAAATACCAGTACAAACAACAATAGGCAGGAGTGGGCAGCACGGCAACTCGTCACTATTTTTTCCTTCTTGGTAAGCATCAACATTTCAATCGTAAGCTCGCGGCAAAACGCACCGAGACTCTCCTTTTACGGTCGAGCCGGGTCAATGTATCCCGTCTTTTTTGAGAACTCTGACGAGAAAATGAAAATCAGCGCACTGAATCAGACCATGTTAAGACCGCTACCCAAGTCAAGCGATCTCCCAATCCGCAAAGTTCGCAGGGAAGATGGCGGGTCGCCCGACTGAACTTACACGATCACCGACAACGCCCTTGCCGGAAGTTTTACGATCACTCTGAAGAAAGAAGAAGTCTATCTGTCCTACAGTAAAATTTATGCTCACATCATCTATCTTAGTAGCGCCATTTTCACAACCTTCTCCATTCTTCCAGCCGACACTCTGGCAAAATAGACTCCCGAACTCCATTCCGCTCCGTCAATCGCGATCTCATGCGCGCCAGCATGCAACATTCCCATTCCTCGTGTCATTATCACTCTACCCAACGCATCATAGACAGAAAGTTCAACAAGCGATGATTGCGGCAAAGAGAAGCTCAAAGTTGTTGTAGGGTTGAAGGGGTTGGGGAAGGCAGAAAGATACAAACTCTGAGGAAGCGGTGAGAACGGCTCAATTGAAGACAAGGGGTCTGCTTCTGTCAGGATAAGTCCAGTACCGTAGCGCGATTCTGGAATGATCTTGCTGCACAGCCCGTTCAAAAGATATCTGCCGTCTTCAAGCTTTACCATATTAGTAAAAACCGCGTTGTCACCAATATCGAGAAAACTAGGCAAATATGATGCAGTCCAATTTGTGTCACCATCACTCGAATAGCTCTCAAGAAGCGCTCTGCCATCTAATGAGTACGTAACATTTCCAAGAACAGTACAACCGCCATAATCATACGCCGATTCGACCTGAATATAATCAGAAGAGAACTGTTCTTCCATGCCAATTTTAGACCAGCGAACCGTGCCCACGTTGTCTACACAAAACAACAACCTTCGATCACCTTGGAAGCTTTGGTTCCGTACGTAGCCTGCCCCATAGATGTGCCCGCCTGAACCTATTGAAATATCTCGAACAATTGTGTAGCTAGTGAAACGATATTGCCATCTTTCGACTATGTTGCCGACTGAATCTATTCTGATGATGTCTGTAAAAGTCGTGTCCGGGTCTTGCGCGTTGTTTGTTTCGCCTGACATCGAAAATACAAAGCCGTTACGGTCACTCACAACGTCCCAGATTTCCTCTGACGTGCCAAAACCACCCGAGAACTGTCTGTGCCACAGTGAATCACCATTTGGACTGATCTTCATGATATAACCATCCAGCAGGTTTTCGCCTGCTCCTGACCGTGCGCCGCAGATCAGAAATCCTGACGTGTCGCAGCATACAACTCCACGAACACTTGTGGCTAACGTGAAGTATGAGCGCGACCAAATCGTGTCGCCAGTACTGTTGATTTTTAGGCACGCAATGCCCAAGCCTCCGAGTCCGGCAAGTAGTACGTTGCCGTCAGTATCTGGACAAGAGTTTCCGAATTGACCCAACTGTCCGCTTGACTGATCATTATATCTGTGATACGATAAAAGATCTCCAGCAGTATTAATTGTTCCAAGGGCAAAATCGTACGGACCTCCTTCGGGACGAATCGTGTCGGCAGCGAGACCTGCGAGGACTACTTGACCGGAGTTTTCCAACCATCCTGTCGTAAGCACTGAAATTCGATCTTGAAATATTACACGAGTCCAGAGGGTGTCAGGAGGCTGGCCGTACGCAGTCCCCAACAACAAAACCGCGAACCCCACCCGCTTCAAAAGTTTGAATACAGAGAGAATTCGCGTCATAATCGAGGCCCCTAAGCTAAGTTACCCAGCCAGTTTCCTAAGACCTGAAAGAAAGATACTATTCTGCTGTAAGCAAATCAAGCGACCTTCCAAAACGCCTCAGCAGACACAAACCTCTCGCAAGTCTGGACTAAGAGGTCTAAAATACATTCAATGGGTCAGCGAGGGTTTTAACATAAGGTTAACAAATAGTTATCATTTGGTAAAAAAGTTCACGACCTCAAACAAAGTGTTGCGCCGCTAAGTATAGCACTATATATTGTTAACAAGTTTGATAAATACCGGAATAATAAGGAGAATGCCAGAGTGCCTATGCGACAATTGATTCTGCCGCTGGTGTTGCTGCTAATCACACTCCCGGCTGCCGCCCAGCTGCACACCATCGTGGCTACGGAGTATTTCTGGGATGCCGATCCCGGGCAGGGAAGCGCCACGCCACTGGCCATAACGAGCGACGACACAGTCACCTTTTACGGCGATCTCATCAGCACGAGTGGCTTGGCAATCGGCCCGCACAATTTGAATGTTCGAGTGCAACGCGACGATGGCGCGTGGGGCGAACCGACCGTCCGCAGTGTCTATATCGGTATCGGCAATGATATCGAAGCAGCGGAAGTTTTTTTCGACAGTGATCCCGGTGAAGGCGGCGGCACTCCGGTGAGTGTCTCGGGATCCGGAGTGGTCAATGAAACTGCCTTCAGTGTCCCGGCACTGACACGCGGTCTTCACAAAATAAACCTCCGCACATACAGCGGCGGCACGTGGTCAACTCCCGTTGCAAATGTTGTGCGCATCGGAAGCGCGTTGATTGACGGCGCCGAAGTATTCTTTGACACAGACCCCGGCGAAGGGAACGGCTTGCCGGTCACGGTGACTACTCCGGGCGCTGATGTTTCGGTTTATGAAACCGCGCTCGACGTGAATGCAAGCGGAACAGGTTTCCACACGGCTCATATGCGATTCCGTGGCGGCGGTGTTTGGTCGTTCACGAAATCTTCAACCATGCGCATCAACGATCCCATTCCCGGTGACATAAACAAAATCGTCGCGGGAGAATTCTTTATCGGCGTTGATCCCGGCGAAGGCAACGGCTGTCCGCTGTTTGCCGAAGACGGAGATTTCGACTCAGCCAATGAGGCGATGCGTCGCTACATTCTGGGTGAATCATTAGGCGCGGGCGAACATGTCGTGCACGTGCGCGCACAAGACGCCTCCGGTCGCTGGACGATTTCGGTCAACGACACGGTTAACGTGGACACGGCTTACGCCGTCATCGTCCCGGAAGTGAACGTCGGCATAACGGATGTGCGCATCACGTGGGACAAGTATCCCGAAGCGACCGAGTATCGTGTGCACTATGACACAGTCGCGGACGGACCGTTCACTGATTTCGTTACGGTCAACGCGCCGGATACGTCCGTGGTGCTTGCGACAGACGAGGACCGCGAATACTTCAAAGTAATCGCTCTGCAGCCCGCCGCGCAGCCTTGCCCCGCGGAAGCGCCGGCCGCGCGCGAGAATCAAAGAACAGAAAAGTTAACATATAAACGAGGAAATCAACAATGAAAGTGCTGACAATTGTACTATCAGTCCTTGCAATCATGCTGTCCGCGCAAGCGGCTGTGCTAAAAGTCGCCGCTGACGGCACTCAAGCCTTTACGGATATTCAGTCTGCCATTGACGCCGCGTCACCGAGTGACAGCATTGTCGTGCAAGGCGGCGCCTATACAGGTTTCAATGTGGACAAACGACTTGTGATTATTGGTTCCGGCACCGGCACCGGCATTGGGGAAGGCGTCTTCATAAACGGATTCTGTACAATTTCCGCAGGATCTGATTCCACTGAATTGCGCAGTCTTTGGATTCTGGATAATCCTTTTGGCAGCACTGATTCGCTAGCGAGCGTATTGGTCATCCATAGCGGTTTGCAGAACATATTTATATGGCGCTGCTATCTGGAAAACAACACGACAGCAAGCAATTCTGGATTGGTCTTTCAAGGCTATGAAACAAGCGTGGAGTATTCGCAATGCGTCTTCGCGCATACAGGTGAACTAACCACGGTGGGTCACTACGGAATTTACCATCGGGATAATGTTTCAATCGTGCTCACAAACTGCTTGTTCTCAGGCGCACAGTATATAGTAGATTATGGTTTGGTAACTGACGACGGCACGATCACGGCCAAGCACTGCACGTTCGTGAGTACCGGCACAACCTTGTATGCAGCATTCTCAAATATTGCCGGCATCTATGAAAACTGTTCGTTCTACTCGGGCACAGGCACAACCTATTACAACAACAACGCACCGAATCTTACCTACAGTTACTGTGCCGGCACGGCGCTCCCGCCCGGCGTCGGTGCCGTCCTGACAACGATTGCCTCGGTGGATAGCCTGAACTACGACGATCCTCGCTTCAGTGACTATCATCCCTCTGTCGGTTCCAATCTGATTGATGCGGGCAATCCGGGATCACCCTTCGACTTGGACGGATCTGCGGCGGACATCGGCATTTACGGTGGCCAGCATCCTTACGTTGAGGACGGCGTGCCGGACTATCCGTTCGCGGTACAAGTGGAAGTTCCCTATTCCGCACCGCTCGACGGCACCATGCGCATCTGGGGCAGAGGCCGCGTCGGTCCGGGAAACTAATCACTTCTTTACTCAAATCAAAAACGCGACCGGTAATTCGGTCGCGTTTTTTTGCGTACACGATATTTACTAAAACACTATTCGAATTAGGCAATCTCCCAATCTGCGACAATCCGCTCGCTTCGGACTTTCTTGAGCAATTCGACGACCTCAAGATGCAAGGGATGCTCGCGAGACGCTTCGAGCGCGTCCCAACTCTCAAGCGTGGTGTTCAACACAATGTCAAATGCCTGCGGATCAGACAGCTGATTGATGCCGACTTCAAGTGACACCAACCCTTCAATGTTGCCGCGCATGGCTTCCATCGCTTCTTTTACTCGCAGCGTGTTCGCGGCCTTGTCGTGCCCGTCCGCAACGTCATGCAGTTTAAGCATGATCACGTGTCGTATCCTCATCGTACCTTCATTTGATAAATTGGACACTCTGCGTGTCCGACAAACCAGCTTGCGTTGCCGTAACTAAATACATCCCCGACGCCAAGCCGCTCGGCTGCCAATTCAGAGTCAGCGTCCCCGGCCCCGCGGTTGCTTCATAAAGCTCGGCCACGCGCTGTCCCAATGTATTAAACACGCTTATCGTCACGGCGCCGCGCACAGGTATATTCGCTTCAAGCGTCATCGTCGAGTTAAACGGATTCGGAAAAGCCTTCACCAACAGCGCGCTCCCGACAAGGGGAACACTGCGCTCGTCCGCGCTGACGATGCCCTGCCCCTCGACAATCGTGTACGTCTCGTTCGCCAACAAATTCACGAACGACTGGCGAAGCCCGGTCGGCCAAGTGACAACCACCGTGTCAATCACGTCACTGGTTCCCAATCCGAAGTGCACGTCAAGTGTTTGTCCGCAATAACCGGACTGTCCTTCGACTTGCCGAATCATACTGCCGATTTTTACTTTCGCGCCAATCGCGCTGCGATTTGAAGTTGAGCCGCGCAGTTTGAATACGACTCCGTTGTTCGCAAATTGGGTGTTTCGATAGAGTAGATTATTTTCATTGGCGTTTCTTGACCGCGCGATGCACAAATCCAGATCCTGATCATCGTCCATATCCCCGAACGCGCAACCGAACCCCCAGCCGCTGTCCGCTTCGATAGGTTCAACAGCCGCACGCGAAAAGTTCCCTAATCCGTCGTTATCATAAAGATAGTTCTTGCGATAGATACTCCCGTTCGCGGCAAAGCCGTTCGTGATGAGCAAATCCAAATCGCCGTCATTATCATAATCGGCGAACGCGCTGCCGACCGCGTGACGGCTGTCCACACTCACCGTGGTATCGGCAATCAATACAAACTGACCCCCGCTGTTTCGATAGAGCAAACTCGGCCCATTGTATGTCCCCACGAACAAATCAAAGTCGCCGTCGTTGTCAATATCACCCGCACTGCTCGTGAAATTCGACGCGCCTTCGTTCGCGGGCGGCTGACCCTCAACGCTTGCAAATGTGCTGTTGTTGTTGATGTAGAGCGCGTCATGATCACCGTTCTCGTTGGCGACGAACAAGTCGAGCATCCCGCTGTTGTTCGTATCGAACCATGTCGCCGAACGCGAGTCGTCGCCGTCAGACGAAAACGGCGGCTCCAATATCAGCGAAAACGTGCCGTCGCCGTTCCCGGTATAGAGCCAGTTGTGATGATTCGTGCCCGCGCTGTTCGTGACGAACAAATCAAGCCAGCCGTCGTTGTCGTAATCCGCCCAGCTTCCCGTCTCGGAGTAGCCGCCGGAATTCGTAATCGGAGCAACCTGACCTCTCACAAAGCTGCCGCTGCCTTGATTGATGTAAAGCTTATTGCTTTGGTTCGACCATACACCAATAAAGCAATCTACGTCGCCGTCATTGTCAAAATCACCCCACGACGCGCCGACGTTGTGGCCTCCGGTCTCCAAAATCGGATCGCCGAGTACGCGCGAAAAAATTCCGAATCCGTCATTGACATAAAGAAAATTCGGCTGCGCAGGCTCATCATTTGTGATGAACAGATCAAGATCGCCGTCATGGTCAATATCCACAAACGACACATTCGCCGATGATCCGCCGTCAGTCGCAACGGGAGAGTCGGAGACGCGCGAAAAAATCTGCGCGAAGGCTGTAACCGACGCGAGCACACTGATCAGACAGGACAGATAAAACCTGACCATAACAACCTCCGAAGAAGGAATGTGAAGGGACCCACCCTTTACACCGCCACCAAAAAGCCGACGATCATTTCAGCACAGATGCACTCTGCGCTCTGAATACACCTCGGTACCATTCTCCAAAATAATCCGCACCACTCGCTCTTCTCCGCGCACGGAATTGCCGATGCGGATTTCTTCGATTGAGGCAAGCTGGTCAAACCGCACGATGCCTTCGCGCGCGCGTCCTTCACTCACCTGATGATCCCGCCAAACACCCGGCAGCAAGCCGCACGAAAGGTGAGGCGTAATCCATTCTCCGCCGACTTTGAAGACAAAGCTTGACAAAGTTCCTTCGGCAAACTCGCCGCGTGTATTCAGAAACAAACTCTCGTCCGCGCCGAGAGATTTCGCCAGCGCGCGCAAAGCAAGTTTCTCGGGCCGATTCGTCGTCTTGTGATAGAGCCGCGCGTCTTGCGGATCCAATCTAAAATCCGGAATCATCACCGTGACACCGCGCTCGTTCCATCCCAGCTCTTCAGGAATCAGCGAAAGCGAAATCTCGTAACCATTCAAATCCAGCCGGACGCGAGTCGGCGCATCCCCCAAAGTCACTCGCAACGCGTCGAGCTTGCGCAAAATTTCGTCACGCGGAAACGGTCTGCTGAAACACATACACGAGTGTTCAAGCCGCGTCAAGTGCAGGTCCAAATTGCGAAAGCCTGAGTCCGGCACATAACGGAAGGCTTCATAAAGCCCGAACGCTTGCGGTCGCATCGTGGCAAATGTCGCTTTCAACAGAGCTTCGTCCCACTCGCGCTCAGGTTCGCTGTCCGCGACAATCCCCGAACCGATGCCCAGTGTGGCGACGTTTCCCTGAATCTCCAACGTCCGAATCGCGACACTCGCAACGAAATCCCCGCCGGGGAAAAACAGCCCGATGCTTCCGCAGTAAATACCGCGCGGGGTCGCTTCAATGTCGCGAATAATCTGAGATGCGCGCACCTTCGGCGCACCCGTAATACTTCCCGCCGGAAACGTCGCGCGAAAGATCTCAAACAGTGAACCATCTCTTTCAAGCTCGCCCGTGACCGTCGTTGTCATCTGATGCACGGTCGGAAAGCGCTCGACGTAATACTCATTTTCCGTGCGCACAGACCCGCTTCTGCAAATGCGTCCGAGATCATTGCGCATCAAATCTACAATCATCGTATTCTCGGCGCGGTCCTTTTCGCTTCGATAAAGCGCCAAGCGCGCCGCCTCATCTTCATCCCAGGACGGCTTTCTCGAGGCGGTGCCTTTCATCGGTTTCGAGCGCAGCGTGTTGCCGCGCCGTTCCAAAAAAAGTTCCGGCGAGAGCGATACAATCTGCACCGCACCCGTATCAACATAAGCCGCATACGGCACCGGCACCGCTTCATTCAAAGCACAAAACGCGCCGTAGGCGCTTCCCGAAAACTCACAGTGCGCGCGTATCGTCACGTTCGCCTGATAAATATCTCCCGCGCGAATATGCGCAAGAACTTTCTGCAATGTCGAGACATAATCATCTTTTGCCGAAGCGACGCGCGGCTGCCCAAGCGTAAAACGCTCGGTCGTGGCCCGGAACTCAACAGGCTCGCGGAACACAGCAAACCACGCCAGCGGCAGCACTCCCGGCAAATGACAAGACAGCGCCCGGTCAAACCCCGGCGCCGCCTCATAAGCCAACGCCATCGCGACAAAGTAGCCCGCTGCCTGATGCTCCGCCACACGCGCAAACGCCGCTGGCAATTCAGCCTGCCGCGTCACCGTCCACTGAGCCATCGGCGCGCCGAATGCATAGCGTGTGAACTCGGCGCGGGAGTCGCCGGGAGTCGTGAAAACAAAGGTGGGGGTGTTCAGCATCACCGAACAATGTACGAAAATTCAAAAACACTCACAAACAAAGAACCCGCCGGAATAGCGGGTTCTTGAAGCATCTTCAAAAGCAATTCTACACTTTTAAGGCTTTCCGGATCAAAGGCAGCGTCATCAAGAGCATGGAGCGTCCTGAGTCCTCGGTGAGTTCAAGTTCTCCGCCCATACCGCGTACGACTTCGCGCGCGAACACAAGATCCCATCCGTTCTGACTAATCATCGGCGGCAGACCTTCGTTCCACCCCGCGGGATAACACGCGTCGCCGTCATACGAGAGGGACAAACAAGCCTGCGCATCTGCGTGCGACAACGTGTAACAAACCTGGCTGTCACCATTAAGATGATCGCGCGCGTGACTTGAAATAGAATCCAGCACAAACCGCAAACCATTGACTTCGGCCACTACGCGGCAAGCATTGTCACACAACACAATCTGCGGCCGCTCACCGAAAAAGTCCGGCTGAAGTTTCTTGACAAACTGCTGCAATGTCGGCGCAAGATCACACTCATGCGCGTGTCGCCCTTGTCCGCCCAGCGCCGAAAGTTTTCTCACAAGATGCGCCGCTTCACGCGCCGACTTTTCGATCTCAAGAATTTCTCTCGTTGCCGCGCCATCATGTTCGGCCGCCGCCAGCGACGCATGACCCAAAACTCCGGTCAGCAAATTGCTGAACTCGTCCGCAAGCTCGCGCGACAGTACCCGCATCTGCGACGGAGTCCGCGAGCCGTTGAGTCCCGCGTCGTCAGCGCTGACCGTCACGGATTCTTCGATCAACACGGCCTGCCAAATGCCGTTCGCGTCCAATACTGCGCAAGCGGTCCACGTGCTGCCGTCCCTGGAAGTTAACTCGCACGCGTTGTGCTTGCCGTCTGAAAGCCATTCATGGAAAGCTTCACCGTCCTCCTTCGACAGCCATTTGGAAAACGGCTTGCCGATAACTTTGTCCGGCACGGCTCCGAGTTTTTCCCAAAAGGAACCCGTTCCGCTTAAGACGTTGCCCGAAATATCCAGATAAGCTGCGCGCGACGTCAAGTAAGAGAGTAAATTACTCGCCGAAGAAACCAGCTCGACCTCGTCAAGAATCGGCGCGGGCTTATTCAACGCCTCGTCAAGCGCGGCCTCAAGCTCTTCAATGACGGTCTTGCTCTTCGCAAATTTCTCAAGCAGCGTCGCATGCTCGTCCTGCGCGGTGCGGACCGTTTCCGCTAACGTTTGATTCTCCGCCTGCAGTTCCTCGCACTTGCTCGTGCTTTCTTCGAGCTTCTTGCGGGTCTCCGCAAGCTCCGCCGCAGCCGTCGCGGCGGTTTCCGTCGCTTGCTCAAGCTCAGCCTGCAGCTTGGCAATTTCGCTTGCGCTTGTCGCCAGCTTCTCCTGCGTCGACGCGAAATCCGTCCGAGCTCCGGAACTCGTTTCCTTCAGTTCCTTTATCGTCGCGCGCAAATCAGCGATTTCCTGAGCAGTTTCCGTCACCTGCGCAGCCTGATCATTCTGCTGTTCGCGCGCAGTCTTCAATTCATGATGCAATTCAGCCGCGGTCTCCTGTGCTTCCTTAAGCTCTGTCGATAGCTTAGCCAGTTCCGCTTCGCGCGCGTCCAGCGTGGCCAGAAGCTTCCCGCTGTCCGAGTTTTGTTTCTTCAGCTTGTCGAGTTCATGCTGCAGGCGCGTTGATTTCTCGACCGATTTTTCGGCACGCTCAAGAGCTTCCTTGGCGGACTTCTCGGTGCGCATGAATTTTTCGGTGACCTTCTTGAGCTGCGCTTCTCTCTGAGCGATTTCTTCACCGGCGGCGCGCAGTTTCTCTTGCAGCGAACTGGTCTGCTGCAGCGCTTTGTCGGCGGTTTCGCGTCCGGTTTGCATCTCGCGGTCGCGTTCGATCAGCGACAGCCGGTTCGTATGTTCGCGTGTGATGTCGAGACAATGCACAAAATATCCCGCGAACACGCCCTCTTGCCACAGCCCTTGGGCATGGAGCTGGACGTAAAACGGTTTGTCTTTCGTGCCCAGATCCACGACCTGGTTATGCACCCCGAGTTCGTCCGAGTGCATGGACTGCAGCAGGCTTTCAAAGACCCGCCGCTGCTCGTCGTTGCGGAAAAACAACAGAATTGAGCTGCCCAGCATGGCATTTCGCGCCAGGTCACTGCGCCCGGAGCGCGCCATAAATTCATCCCAACTCCGCCCCACGACCGCGAGTTTCAAGTCGGAAGTGACCAATGCAGATGCCCCAAAAACTGCATCGAGAGCAGTCTGCGGCACCTGTCGGAGGAGGGGAGTCGTCATATCGTAGGCATTTTGCGCCACATCCATGAGGTGTGTTCCACCTATAGCTTTTCGGATTACAATCATTTACACATTTAGTTACCGGAGTAAATCGCAAAAAGACGGCCAGCAGATTCCCCAAAACAGGCTCTTGCATCTCGGCCTGCTATCCCGTATATTGTGAGCGTAAAGGCAAGCTATAGCATTGTAAAGTAAGCCTTTCGCAATCCTTGGGGAATCGTCTAATTGGCAGGACAACAGTCTCTGGATCTGTTAATCGGGGTTCGAGTCCCTGTTCCCCAGCCACCCGAAAACGACCGTCAATCACTTGGCGGTCGTTTTCTATTGCAGGAATCTCCTTGAACACGCGCCCATATTTCCGTAACTTAGAAGACTCGAACTGGCCACCTAAACCCAGCCAAGTATGCGCTTCTTCGTCCTCGCCTTCCTCATAACCACCGCCGCGCAGGCCAACTATAAGTTCGCCTCGCCCGTGGCCTCGATTGAGCCAACCGAACGCGGCGCGTTAGTCACCTGTACTGACGGCGTCACGCTCGAACTAAAATTCTATACTCGCGAAATCGTTCGCGTCACTTTGGTCCGCCCGGATCATCCCGAGCCGCTGCTTACGGATGCACTGCTGGCGGATTCTTTGTTGCCTAATCGGTATGTAAGTTTGATTGGAAGAGATACGGGTGGAGGTAAAAAGGAACTAGTCGGGCAATCCTACGCCCCCGAATTCATTGAAACAGATAGTGAAGTCGAATTGAGAACATCGTGGTCGAGCGTTTTCGTAGACAAAGATTCGCTTCGCCTTCGCTTCACGGATCGCGTTCACAAGGAATACCTCGCCGACGATCCCACCATGGCCTACGGCTGGGACGGCAACGAAGTCCGCACGTGGAAAACTCTTGCCCCAAACGAAAAATTCTTTGGCTTAGGTCAAAAGGGCGGAGGACTCGACAAGCGCGGACGTGAGTTAGTTCTGTGGAACAGCGACACTCCCGGCTACACGGACAACACAGATCCGCTTTATCAATCCGTCCCCTTCTACATTGGAGTAAGGGATAGCATCGCCTACGGAGTCTTCTTCAACAACTCCTACAAATCCCGCTTCAATTTCGGCGCGGGACAGCAACGCTACTCATCTTTCTCCGCAGAAGACGGCCCGCTCGACTATTTCGTCATCTACGGCCCGTCCATTAAAGAAGTTGTTCAGCGTTTTTCAGACCTCACCGGAAAAATGAATCTTCCCCCGCTCTGGTCGTTAGGCTATCAGCAGTGCCGCTGGAGTTATTATCCCGAATCCGAAGTCCGCAGAATCGCAAAAACCTTCCGCGAGAAAGACATCCCTTGCGACGTTATCTATCTCGACATTCATTACATGAATGGCTACAGAGTCTTCACGTGGGACTCTACGCGCTTTCCCAATCCGAAAAAGATGATAGACGACTTGGCCAAAGACGGATTCAAACTCGTCCCGATCATTGACCCCGGCGTGAAAGTTGATCCAGATTACAAAATCGCCCAAGAAGGACTCGCGCAAGATCTATTCGTAAAATACCCTGACGGCACAACCCACGTCGGCGAAGTCTGGCCCGGCCAATCCTATTTCCCCGATTTTTCAAATCCTCTAACTCGCATCTGGTGGGGTGGACACATAGCAGAGTTGCGCAAGCAAGGTCTGCGAGGTTTCTGGAATGACATGAACGAACCCGCCTGTTGGGGCCAAGCCTTTCCGCTCGAAACAATTTTCAACGACAACGGCCTAAACACGTCGCACAAAAAACAGCACAATCTCTATGCGTTGCAAATGGCCCAAGCAACCTACGAAGGTTTGCTGAAAGAGTTTCCCAATGAGCGCCCGTTCATCTTAACCAGAGCGGGCTTCGCAGGCATTCAAAGATATTCCGCCGCCTGGACAGGCGACAATTTAGCCACCGAAGAGCACTTGGAACTCGGAATTCGCATGATGCTCGGCATGGGACTCTCCGGTCAACCGTTCGTCGGCATGGACATCGGCGGCTTCATGGGCACGCCGTCACCTGAGTTGTACGCGCGGTGGATCCAAGTCGGCGCAATTTCACCCTTCTGCCGCACGCACACGCACTACGGCTCTCCCGATCAAGAACCCTGGTCCTTCGGCGAAAACATCGAAGACATCAGCCGCAAATTCATTAAGTTTAGATACGAGTTGTTGCCGTATCTCTACACTTTGTTCTATCAATCGAGCAAAACAGGCGAACCCATCTGGCGCCCGATGTTCTACGAATTTCAAGATGACCCCAAGTGCTACGACTGGGCCTACCAACAACAATTCATGCTTGGTTACTACATACTTGTCGCCCCTGTCACCAGAGTCGGCCAATACACTAAGAAAGTCTACTTACCCGAAGGCCGCTGGCTCGACTGGAACACCGAAAAAGTCTACGAAGGCCCGCAAGAAATCATCGTCGACGCGCACTTAGGCTGGCTTCCCATGTTTCTCCGTGAAGGGACAATGCTTGTTAGACGGGATGCACAGGACTACGCGGATCAGAGACCAGAAAGAGAGATTCGTTTAGACGTTTTTCAAGGCCCTGTGAGGGATATCCAGCCGTTGATCAGCGCAATGTTGTATGAAGATGATGGTCTCAGCTATATGAGTGATCGCACTCAGGTCGTCACCTACTGGTTCGGCTATGATGAAAAATCCATGAGACTAACTCGCGGTTATGACGTACAAGCGCCTCCTGTGCCTAACCGCGACCTTATCGCTGTTATACACGATGTCATCGAGCCACCCCTTGATATCCGATTGAATAACGTTTCACTTCTCAAAAACGACGATCGCGTGACGTACAATCCTGAACGAAAAACTCTTGAAATTCGAGTTGGTTCAGACATAAACTTCGGAAGTCTTGACATAGACGTCAAAAAGAGAGATGATCTCCACGAACCTTTCCGCCCTTGACCTCAGCATCATCGTCGCCTATTTCGCGGCGGCACCCGCCGCGGGTGCCCCGCTTCCGGAAATTGTAGCGCCCAGCTTGCTGGGCAAAATCCCCCAAACTGTTTCGGTAACCCCAAGCGCCTTGTCATCCCGTAGGGATCTAACAAATTAGGTTGCCATTTCATGCGCAAACTGACAACACTCGAAATACGATGAACAAACTAATCAACATAATCCTTCTCGCTGCAGCACCCGCCCCGGGTGCCCCGTCCCCAAGCCACCCGAGAACGAAACACGCATTATCATCCTCCAGTCCCCCTCCGCGCCGCGCGGGGGGGTTAGGGGGGTCTCCCAAGCGCATGACAAAAAAAAGCAACACGATGAACAAACTAATCACGATACTGTTAACAGCCTGCGCCAGCGCACTGTGTCCAGCGTTCACGCTGGCGCTGGCGGCTCCCGTCCACACAACCTACCTGTGGCACATGGAACAGCCCATCTACTGGCCAGCGCCTTCTCCCTATGGCGCAGGCTACGAAACAGCGTTGGAATCCATCTGGCAAAGAAATAACGGCGCGCCGCATCCGCAAAACGACATCACGCAAATATTTTCCGATCCCAATCGAGTCGCCGCCTACCAGTTCCGTCCGAAAGTTTCAATTGATAGTATGTACGGTATTGATGCCGGAGCACAAGTCACATTTTCCGGCGGACTGATACGCAATATTGCAAGCTTGGGCGCGGCCAATCAGCTCGGCTACAACTCAAGTTGGAATTCACATTTCCAAATCGCTCGCAACTGGCCAACATCAGGCGGTCGCCCGCGCATGGAGCTAACCATAATTTCTTATCATCACAGTTTCGCTCCATTGATAGACAGGGAAGTCCTCAAAAAAGAAATTCAACTCTATCAACACGCCTACGCACCCACTTGGGGCGCGTCTCCCGCGCAAACGAAAGGCTTCTTCCCGCCCGAAATCGCTTTCTCCGAGCGCATCATTCCCGTCTTGCGCGAATGCGGTTTAGAGTGGACGTTTATCTCTTCAACACATCTTTCGCGAGCCTGTAGCAACTTTCCTTTGACGCTCGGTACAGGCGGCGAAAATTGCAACCCGCCCAATCTTGCTGATCAAATAAATCCTCCGCAAGCCAACTGGCGCACGCAAACGATTTCGCGCGGCTGTTCACCCACTGATGCCGTGCCCTTCGGTTTTCAACCGCATCGCGCAATTTATGTGAATCCTGAAACCGGCATCGCGGATACCATTATCGTCGTTCCGGTCGCCATGTCCATGAGTTGGCAGGACGGCTCGCAAATGTACAGCCCCGATGACATTGACATCATCGCGCCCAACAACGATCCCAACAAACCGATGCTGATCACACTCGGTCACGATGGCGACAATTTTTTTGGCGGCGGATATTCCTATTACATTGAAAGCGTTCCCGGTTTCACCAGTCAAGCCGTCGCGCGCGGCTACGAACCCACCACCGTTCCAGAATTTCTCGCCGATCATCCGCCCGCGCAAAACGACATCGTGCACGTCGAAGACGGCGCGTGGGTCAATGCCGACGGAGATTTCGGCGACCCCACCTTTCCCAATTGGATGTGGCCGCCGCATACGATTGGCGGACAAATTGACATCGACAACGGCTGGGCCATCGACGCGCACAACTGGGCCGTCATCACCGCCGCCACAAACTATGTTTTGACCGCCGAAAATGTCAGCGGCCCGTCCTACATTCCCGCGATTCAAAATCCGCGCGCCAATCCACCGACCCTGCTCGATCTCGCGTGGCACTTTCTGCTCGGCTCATTAAATTCCGGCTTCATGTATTACGGCACTACTTTAGACTTGGAACAAAAACCCGTCATCGCCTGCAACGAAGCTATCGACAACGCCACGCAAGTCATCGGTCAAGCAACAGATGAAACTCCACCGACGATTTGGCAATTACAGAGCTGGCCCTATAATCCCGGCAGCATCGGCTTCGGCGCGTTGCACGGCTATCAACAAGTGCAAAACCCCCGCGACTTCCGCATCTGGACGTTCGCCTATGACGTGAATGGCATTGCCGCATGTTCACTCTATTACAGATTAGACAACGACGGCACAAATCCCTTATCCTCATTCCAAAACGAAACCTTCGCAGGCGGCAATGAAGTCACAACATGGCGCGCACGCAGCATGTCCCGCAGAACATTCCCCGCCGGAAATCCCTATGGCTACGGCGACGTAGTCTTCGATGAGTTACCCCAAGCCATCTCCGAGCAATTCACCTATCACTTAACGGATAGCGAAGTCACCGACAGCGGCGGCGTCCTGCTCGACTACTTTGTCAAAGCGTGGGACGCGCACGGAAACATTCAGAACTCTGACATTCATCACACCTACGTAGGCACAGGTCAAGGCAGCGGTGGCGGCGGCAATCGCGTCTCATGGACTCCGCAAAATCCCGAAGGCGGCGACGCGTTAACCATTTACTACGATCTCACACTCGGCACATTACCTCAAAACACAAATCCCGTCCGCATTCACATCGGACATTCCGGTTGGCAAAACATCATCTCACCCGACCCGGTCATGACGTTCGATAGCGATTCATCCATGTGGCGCTACACCTATGCAATTCCCCTCTCCGCCACATTCGTAGATTTCGTGTTCACAGACGGCGCAGGCAACTGGGACAACAACAGCGGCGCAGATTGGCACGTCCAAGTCTTACCCGCAAGCACTCCCGGTTTCGTCATGGACGGCGTGCGCGATCAAAACACAGTCGAACTCGGAGCAAATGGCGCGATGCACTTGTGGGCGGGCTTCGACGGCGCGAATCTTTACGTCGCCACCGAAAACGCGCAAGGCACCAACAACGACCGCTTCATCTTCATCTCGCAATCACCCGTTTCCATGCAATCCGCACCGTGGTCAAAATCCGGACAAGTCGCAAACTGGAGCGCCTACATCGGCAACGAAGAAAGCAACGGCTGGCGCGGCTGGTTTGATAACTCAGGCTCAATCTCCATCGCCCCCAACGGCGTCGCCGAAGGCACATTAAACATCGAAGAAGAATTCGGAACATTGCCTGAATCACTCTATGTCTGTTTAGCAAGCTACCAAAGCGGCACCAATGGAACATTACAATCACAAATTCCTCAAGCCGTCATCGCCAACGGCAACATCGAAGCCAGCGAATATCAAGTCTTACACCTAAAACCTCGCAACCTGACGATTCATACCGACGGCACAACTCTGATATTACGTTGGCAAGCCAGCGCACTCGCCCAAACCTACACCGTCTGGCGCGCCAACTCACTCGGCGAAGAACCCACGTTAATCGGCACAACACACAACACATCCTACACCGACACCCCAACCAACAACAAAGCCATTTACTACATAACATTCTGACGTCATGCTCGCCGAGCGGGGATTTAGCGTAGCGGAACCCCGCCGGAATCTGAATATTCACGGCGCTTGGGCTCCCACAACAGGTGCCGCCGCGAGTAGGTCTCCCCCCATTTCTATCTGCAGAAATGTGGGGATTATGGGGGGCTTCTGTATCCTCCGCATTCTGACTTCTGACTTCATTCTTCTGACTTAACTCCCCAATGCTCGACCTCACCATGCTAAAACTAATCGCCATCTCTCTCTTTGTCCTGATGACGCTCTTCGCGTGCAAAGCATCTTCCGACGACGACACGATTCAGCCGCTCGACATGACTCCGCCGTCATGGACACGCAACGCCGTCATCTACGAAGTCAACGTTCGCCAATTCACTCCCGAAGGAACATTCACAGCCTTCGCAACTCATCTTCCCAGACTGCGCGAACTCGGCGTGGACATCTTATGGTTCATGCCCATTCATCCCATCGGCGAGCTAAACAGAAAAGGCTCGCGCGGCAGCTACTATTCCGTGCGTGATTATCGCGCCGTCAATCCCGAGTTCGGCACGATGCAAGAGTGGAAAGACTTAGTCACCCAATGTCACAGCATGGGTTTCAAAGTCATCATAGATTGGGTCGCCAACCACACCGCCTGGGATAACCAATTAACCGTCGATCATCCCGACTGGTACGCGCGCGACGATCAAGGCAACTTCACACCGCCCGTCGCCGACTGGTCCGACGTGATTCAGTTAAACTTCGATAGTCAAGACTTGCGCGATTGGATGACCGAGTCCATGCAGTTCTGGATTCAAGAAACTGACATAGACGGATTCCGTTGCGACGTCGCCGGCATGGTCCCGCTAAGTTTTTGGGAGCAAGCCGCGCGCGCACTGCTTCCCATGAAATCTCAATTCTTGTTAATGGAGCACGAATCCGCTGACTATCACACCGCCTTTCACGCGGGCTACGGCTGGGAACTCTTCCACAAATCCGTGGATGTCGCGCGCGGCACACGCACCGTCGCAGAATTGATTTCCTATTTCAATCGCCACCAACAAAACTATCCGCCCGATTCCTACGCGATGTATTTCACCAGCAATCACGATGAAAACAGTTGGAACGGCACCGAGTTCGAGCGCTTTCAAGATGCCGCCAAGCCCTTCGCCGTCATGGCCCTGACCGCGCCCGGAATTCCGCTGATCTACAACGGGCAAGAAGCAGGTTTCAATCGCCGCTTGTTGTTCTTCGAAAAAGATTCAATAGACTGGGTTGAAAATGACTACGCCGACTTCTACAAGAAACTAATCGCGCTAAAACATCGCAGACCCGCGCTAAGAAACGGCGCACAAGGCGCAGACTTGGTTCCCGTGATTTTCACAGGTGACGAAACCGCGCTCTGCTACAAAAGAGAACGCGACAACTCAAGAGTCGTCGCGCTAATCAACACGTCCCAAACTGGCCTGAACATCACCCTAAACGATCCCACCCTCGCCGGAACCTACACAGAAATTTTCACCAACGAAACCATAACCCTGACCGGCACAGAACACATAACCCTCCCCACAGGCGCCTACAAACTCTTCGAGTTGCATTGATTCCCATCTCCCCCCAATCTGCCGCAGATTTGGGGGGACAAAGGGGGGCTTCCGCAAATTCATCCCACATAGTTAATCCCAACCACTAGCGTCGGCCTCCGGCCGTCTTCTCCATTCTGTCATCTTCTGTAAAGATCTACTAAAAGGAGGTTACCAACAAATTCGCAACCCAAAGCTCCCAAGCCAAGCGCAGCATCCTTTATCCTTCACCTAAAATACAAACGCAAGTTGTCATTGCTGATCCGCGGCGCGTGCGCCCCCGGACCTGGCTGGACAAGATGTGTAGAATCAGGCTCCGTCCACTGCGCAAAACCTTGCGCACTTACAAAAACAAAACCGCGAACCCCACCCGCTTCAAGAATTTGAATACAGATAGAATTCGCGTCATAATCATGGCCCCAAAGCTAAGTTGCCCAGCCAAGTTTCCCAAGACCTGAACTCAATATGCGAATCGGTCCTGAGGAAATCAAGTGACTCTTTAACGAGACATAACACCTTAAACCCCTCCACGAACTTCAGCCCCCGCGCCAGCGTCATTGGGTCCAGCGCCTGCGCTGGTGGCCCCTTTGTTGCATGGTTGTTTTGAGCTAAGTTGGTTCAACACAACACACCCGGCGGGGATATGCAGGCTACACTACTGGTGGTTGACGACGATCGCGATATTCGCGAAATTATTCGTCAGGTCGCCGAAATCAAAGATTACGAAGTCATCGAAGCGGAAGACGCTACGGTCGGGCTGGAAAAGATGCGCACCATGGCGCCCGATTTGTCCATTCTTGACGTCGGCTTGCCGGGCGGGATTGACGGTGTTGAACTCTGTCAACAGATTCACGAAATTTCCCCACAGCATCCCGTCCTGATTATCAGCGGACAGGCCACTCCCGAAAAAGCCGTCGAAGCTTTGAAACACGGAGCTTTTGACTACTTGGGCAAGCCGCTCAATTTGGAAAAGCTCATGCTGCTGGTGGATCGCGCGTTGTCCAATGTCGCCACGGCTCGTGAGATCGAGCGGGCCGCGGACGAGCGCAAAGCTGTTTACGGATTTGATCGTCTGGTCGGCAAGTGCAAGCAGATGGAGCAGGTGATTGACACCAGCAAGAAGGTCGCCGCCGTGCAATTTGCAACGGTCTTGCTGACAGGCGAATCTGGAACGGGAAAAGAACTGATCGCTCACGCGATTCATCTGGCCTCGCCCAACGCGGACAAACCGTTTGTCGAAGTCAACTGCGCGGCGATGCCGGAGCAATTGTTGGAAGCCGAGTTATTCGGTTACGAGAAGGGCGCGTTCACCGACGCCAAGCAGCGCAAGCGCGGTTTGTTTGAAGTGGCGAGCGGCGGAACATTTTTCCTGGACGAAATCGGCGAGATGCCCTTGAATCTGCAGGTGAAGCTCTTGAAAGTGATCGAAGAGCGCACGTTCCGCAGAGTGGGCGGCACGCAGCCTTTGCAGATGAAGTTTCGCTTGATCGCCGCGACGAACGCGAATTTGAATGAGCAGATCGAGTCGGGGAAATTCCGGCGCGATTTGTATTATCGTTTGGCGGTGTTTTCGATTCATCTTCCGCCGTTGCGGGAGCGAGCGCGGGACACGATTGACATTGCGGCGCATTTTGTCGAGCGTTTCAATCGCGAATTCGGCAAGAACATTCAGGGAATTGCTCCGGACGCGGAGCGTTTGTTGACGAGTTACAATTGGCCGGGAAACATTCGTGAGTTGCGCAACGCCGTTGAGCGCGCGGTTTTGATTGGGCCGGGGCCTTTGATTCAGGCGGCGGACTTGGCGATTTTGCCGATGATGCAGGAGACGCCTGCGCCGAGTATTTCATCCATGCCCGAGCGCGACATTGACAGCATGATGCACAACGCGAACGACGGATTTCAGATTGACGTGCCGACCGGCGGGGTCAACATGGAAGAGGTCGAGAAGCAGTTGATTCGCATCGCGATGCGCCATTGCAATAACAACGCGAGCGCGGCGGCGAGATTTTTGAGAATGACTCGCGAGACCCTCCGGTACAGATTGAAGAAGTATGGGATTCGAGAAGAGATAGAGAGCTAAGTCAGAAATCTGAAGTCAGAAGTCAGAAAACTGAATCGCAAAACGGCTGGGTGCTGAGTAGGCACTTCCGGTTGCATGAAGGGACGCGGCGGCTTTAGGGTTGCCGCGTTTTCTATGCGTGTCTGCTGAAGCAGTGGTTCGTTTTCACCCGTTCGGAGTTACTTGAAGTTACCAGCAGAACAAGTTAGTTGCTGAGTCGCCGTGGCTGCATCCGTTCCTTTCCGCTAGCAGGTTGGGATTGGAGGGAGCTTTGGTTGGTTAGCTGTGCATAATATACAACTGTTTGAACATAATGTCAAGTCTTATTTATATTTTATTGAACTTAGTAAACGTTTGTTCAAGATGAAGTTGGGGGATTTTTTTTGGTTTTTGGAGGCGTGGAGGCCTCGGAGGCCCCCCTTATTCCCCCCAAATCTGCGGCAGATTTGGGGGGAGACCGGAGGATTGTCATCCTGAACATAGTGAAGGATCCCTCTGGATTTCTCGGAGAGATCCCTTCAGCCGCGGCGGCTTCAGGATGACGACGCTTTTGACCACGTGAAGTCGCATGGAGTGCTTGCAAGTTTGGGGGAAGCGGGGTAGATTGTTGGATTCAACATTAATCCGCCCCCACGCTGAAGCGGGGGGAATGAAAAGAGTCTATGCAGCAGGACGCACTTAAGAATTATTTGAAGTCGCTTCAGGAGAAGCTGGCGGCGGGGGATTCGACCGAGCATACGCATCGCGCGGCGCTTGAGCATTTTGTGCAGGCGTTTGACAAGACGCTGCAAATCTCGAATGAACCTAAGCGGATCAAAGTCGGCCAGCCGGACCTTGTTGTGCGCAAGAAGATTGCGCGCAACGAATTGCTGCCTGTGGGCTATATTGAGACGAAAGATATCGGCGACGAGTTGGCAAAGACTGAAAAGTCGGAGCAGCTTGTGCGTTATCTGCAATTGCCGAATCTGATTTTGACGGACTATTTAGAGTTCCGATGGTACGTGAAGGGAGTGAAGCGGGACACGGTCAAGTTTGCGGAGAAATCGGGTAAGAAGATTAAGCTGTTGCCAGAGGGTGAAGCGAAGCTTGCGGAGCTCATCAAGTCGTTTCTGGCGGAGGACGTGCGCGACATCAACACTCCGAAAGATCTTGCGGCGCGGATGGCGGGACTTTGCAAGAACATTGACCGGGTGATTACGCAGACGTTTGCGGCGGGTGAGCCGTCTGAATTGATGCAGGATTTGAAGTCGGCGTTTGAGCGAACGCTGCTGCCGGATATTACGGATGCGCAGTTTGCGGATATGTTTGCGCAGACGCTGGGGTATGGATTGTTTGCGGCGCGGATACAGCATGCGGAAGCCCGGCAGATTGACCCCCCCTTACCCCCCCGGAGGACCGGGGGGGAATCGGACTTCACACGGACGGGGGCGGCGCGGGAGATTCCTAAGTCTAATCCGTTTTTGCGGGATTTGTTTTATACGATTCATTCGCCGCAGCTTGAAGACGAGCCGTTTGTGGGGTTTGTGGATGACTTGACGGCGGTGTTGGCGCATACGGATATATCCGCGGTGCTGAAGCATTTCGGGAAGCGGACGAAGCAGGAAGATCCGATTCTGCATTTTTATGAGACGTTTCTGTCGGAATACGATCCGAAGGAGCGCAAGCGGCGCGGAGTGTATTATACGCCGGAGCCAGTGGTGTCGTATATTGTGCGGTCGGTGGATATTCTGTTGAAAGAGAAGTTTGGATTGGCGGACGGGCTGGCGGACACTTCGACGATTGAGGTGGAGGTCAAGGAGGGGGAAAAGTTTGTCAAGAAGACACTGCCGAAGGTATTGATTCTTGATCCGGCGTGCGGGACGGGGACGTTCTTGTATGCGGTGGTGGATTTAATTCGCAACCGGTTTATGGAGCGGAATGACGCGGGGTCGTGGCAGATGTTTGTCCGCGATCATCTGATTCCGCGCATCTACGGGTTTGAGTTGCAGATGGCTCCGTATGCGGTGGCGCATCTAAAGCTGGCTATGCAGCTTGCGGGGCACGACCTTGAGCCTGAACTGCGCGAGACGTGGGGCTATGAGATTGAGAAGGATCAGCGGCTGAATGTGCTTTTGACGAATAGTTTGGAGTACACGGAAGAGAAAATTCAAATGGAGTTCGGCTTCATCGAGCGCGCTATCGCCGAAGAAGCCCGCGCTGCGCAAGCGATCAAAGGTGAATTGCCGATTATGGTTGTGATGGGGAATCCGCCGTACTCGAATTTTGGAAAGTCCAATCGCAATCCATGGATCATAGGGTTGGAAGAAGACTACAAGAAGGGCGTCGAGGTAAAGAAGTGGAATTCCGATGACTATATTAAGTTCATCCGATTCTGTCAATGGCGAATAGAGCGATCCGGAAACGGGATTGTAGGACTGATTACAAACAGCGGATTCATCGACGACGTTACACGTAGCGGAATGCGCCGGTCGCTTCTTGAGACGTTTGACGGAATCGCAATATATGATCTGAAGGGAAGCACCCTTAAAGGTCATAGCCAAATCGCTGGAGAAAAAGATGAGAATGTCTTTGACATAATGCAGGGCGTTTGCATTTCGCTTTTGACACGAGGCGGCACCCCAAAGTCACGATTTGTAAGGCACGCTGAACTCTATGGTAGGCGCTCAGAGAAGTACAAAGTCCTTAGCGAGAGTTCAGTATCCAATACCAACTTTATTGACATTCTTCCGATTCCTGAACATTACTTCTTTGTCCCAAAGAGTTCGGAAGGGGTGCAAGATTGGGACGCGTATCGAGAAGTTAATAAGGCATTTACTGTTGTCGGTCCGGGTGTTAAAACTGAGCGTGATAAGATTTCTATTCACTTCACAAGAAGTTCATTGCAACACACTGTAAACGACTTCAGGAATATGAAAATCGAGGAGATTCGCACCGCGTATGAACTTGGTGAAGACAGTCGAGACTGGAGCATTGAGCGCGCCAAAGCAGACGTCCAAGCTAACAAAGGTGAAGAATATTTTAAACTGATTCAGTATCGACCATTTGACGTTCGACATATCTGGTACAGCGGAAAGTCAAAGGGGTTCATTGGAACACCAGGTGCACGAGTGTCATCTAATTTGATTGAAGGTAATAATCTTGGGCTAGTGACTGTAAAGCAGCAATCGCAGGGGAATGTTTGGAACCTTATTGGTTCGACGAGATTTATGGCAGAGTGCTGCGCCATTTCAAATAAGACACGAGAAATCAATTACCTTTTCCCTCTCTACCTTTACCCTGAGGACGGTTCGGCGCGCAAGCCGAATTTGGATGCGAAGTTTGTGGCGGAGTTTGGGGAGAAGTTGGGATTGACTTTTGTGGAGGAGGGGGGGAAGTGGATCACCCCCCCTAACCCCCCCGCTGAAGCGAGGGGGGATCAGAGCAGAGAGATCCTTCACCCGAAGCGGGTTCAGGATGACAGAGCGTTGGGACGCTGGGGGAGATCAGAATTTGGGCCGGAGGATGTTTTTTATTATATCTATGCGGTGTTTCACTCGCCGACTTATCGGGAACGGTATAAGGAGTTTTTGAAGATTGATTTTCCGCGGGTGCCGCTGACTTCGGACTTGGCGCTGTTTGGGAAGCTGGTGCCGTTGGGTTATGAACTTGTGCAGTATCATCTGTTGGAACACACGAAACTCGAACAGGCTCCGGTGGTTTTTCCGGTGACGGGTGATTTTGTCGTGGACAAAGTGCGGTATGACGACCAGCATCAGCGCGTTTATATTAACAAGACGCAGTATTTTGAGAAGGTTCCGCAGGCGGTTTGGGAGTTTCACGTGGGGGGCTATCAGGTGTGCCAAAAGTGGCTGAAAGATCGCAAGCAGCGCGCACTATCTTTTGAGGACATCCGGCACTATGCCAAGACGGTGATGGCGCTGGGGGAGACAATTCGCTTGATGCAGGAGATTGATCAAGCGATTGTGGAATGGCCGATCAAATGACCCGGGCGCCGGCGCGCGGGGGCTCGCGGAGTGTGATGAGGAGGCATTTTGGTCACGATAAGTGAGTGTTGAACGATTAATTAGGGTCAGGAGAGGCGTGATTTAGGGAATTTTGAAGTTTTCTGACCCACGACGAATAGTTTAGAAGGGATAGCATGAGCTATCCCTTTGTTATTTATTTATTCCAAAGCACTTGCATATTAGATAAAACTTATTAGATTGACACTAAACTAATCAACATCGATGGATAATGGGAACAAAACATCAGGGCAGCGCGTCAGAGATACGTGCGCTGGACGGATACATCAAGCTCATGCGCGCGGCGGACTCGGTGACGAGCCGGGTGGCTAAGGCGCTTTCGGCGCATCAGTTGACGGTGAGCCAATTCGGGGTCTTGGAAGCACTGCTGCACTTAGGGGAGCTGCATCAGAATGAACTCGGCCAGAAGCTCTTGAAGAGCTCGGGGAATATCACGCTGGTGGTGGATAATCTGGAAAGGCGGGGGCTGATTCAGCGCGAGCGGAGTGCGGAAGACCGGCGTTATGTGAGGGTGAAATTGACCGAAGCGGGGAACGATTATATCCGCAAGGTGTTTCCGGAGATTGTGCCGGTGATTACGGATGCGCTGGTGGTGCTGTCGCCGTTTGAACTTGAGAAGATGTCGGAGTATCTGAAGCAGGTGGGGCAGCGGGCGGCCAGCGTGAGCGCTTGACCCCGTGACGCTGGCGCGAGGACTATAATTTTTTAATACTGCTCGGCAGCCACAGGGGCAGCCGCTACGTTTTTGGATTTTGCATAGACGCATAGATTGAACAAACAGAAACTCAGAATCAGGGAGTAACACAGATGAGGACACTAAAAATGATGGCATTGACTATGGCGGTTGCGGGGTCGTCCGCGGTGGCAGCGGATTGGACGTTGGATACGGCGCACTCTTCGGTAAACTTTACGGTGACGCACATGATGGTTTCGAGGGTGCATGGGCAGTTCACGGACTTTGACGGGACGGCGAGCTTTGATCCGAAGGATCTTTCGACGATCAAGGCGAATTTCAGCGCCAAAGTGGCTTCGATTAACACAGACAACGAGAAGCGCGACAACCACTTGAGGTCGGGCGACTTTTTTGACGCGGAAAAGGCGCCGACGCTTACATTTGTGTCGAAGAAAGCCGTGCAAACCGGCCCGGGCGCTGCGAAGCTGACGGGTGATTTAACGATTCGCGGCGTGACGAAGGAAGTGACGTTTGACGTGGAAGGCTTGAATACCGAGATTAAGGCACCGGGGGCCGAACGGTATGTGGTGGGCGGCTCGGCGACGGCGTCAGTTAACCGCCATGACTTTGGAGTCAGTTGGAACAGCACGCTGGATGCCGGCGGTGTTGTGGTTGGTGACACAGTGAAGATAGCGCTTGAACTTCAGTTTAATCGATCGGCGTCATAACCGCTTGTTCAGCGAGTTTTGCGCTGACGCTTGCGCTTTGGGTGTAGGATATAGAAACGCCCCGAAATTTTTCGGGGCGTTTTTTGTTGTGCGCGCGAGGCTCAGTATCTGGATTTTCGGCTGGTTTACTTCAGGAAGACTACCTTTTTGATGTTTCGCGCGGGTCCTTCTGAGGCTTGCAGGAAATAGACTCCGGTGGCAAGACTGGGCGGTGCGGAGTAGTGAATCATTTGTCCGTGTCCCCGTCCCTCGTGCAGTATCGCGACCACGCGGCCCAACGTGTCATACAGCTTCAGCGAGAAGTCGCTTCCCATGATTCCTGCCAGCGAAATCGTCAGCTCGCTGTTGAACGGATTGGGATACACGTTCATCAGTTTCCAATTGGCGGGAGTTTCGGGACGCGGAGGTGTGACAGAAGTGGATGTATCCGGCGGCGACAGCAACCATGGATCAAACAGCACACTATCGGACAAGATGGTATCGCCTTGGCCGAACGGATTTTGTGTTGGATGATACGGCCCTGTTTCGTGTCCCCACCAGTTTTGGCGAGCGTCGATGGTGGCGGGATAATCAACAAAATAGTCAATAGTCTGCCCAAAATTCCCAACTATGAGATTGTTAAATATCTCTGGGCGTCCTTGAGTTCCGGTCCGAATTACAGATGGCCGAAGCGGTGACGTCGAGCGATTCTCGCTAAACAAATTCTCGAAAATTCTAACACTTGAACCACAAAAGACATAGATTTGGCTTCCACCGCTAACGTTGTTACGGAAGATACAGTTCGACACCTCTCCCATTATGCCGCATGATGAAAAATTCCCTGTACGTAGCAGTGCGGTATCCTCATTGTTCTCAAGAACGTTTCCTCTAAACACGACAGTATCGCGCCAATCACAGCACGTGTTCACCGACCTTGCTGGACTGTCTGTTTCTCCGAAGTAGCAACCCTCGACTATGAAATAGCCAAGATTCACTGACAGATGCGCAGCCCAATATGTGAACTGGTCCGAAGAATTGTTCACGAAAACACAGTTTCTGACAACCTGACGGCGACCTGCGAGGTAGGCACCACCAGTTGTGCCTGCGTTTCCAGCAAACATGCATCTGTCAAGCTCAGCGATGCAATCAAGAGTGATTAACCCACCGCCATCCTGAAAAGACTGATTTCCGCTGAATTGACAGTTTTCAAGACTAACGGAGACACGATTTGCGTAGACTCCTCCTCCCCAGGCACCGCATGTGCACGAATCAATCACGCAATCGACCATTGTTAGACTTGCAATCGGATTCCACGATGGAAAGCCATAAATATATATTCCTCCACCACTCTCGCCGCTGCAGTTCTTAATGCCACAGTTGTTGAGAACAATGTGGCTTTGGCGCGCCAAAATTCCTCCACCGACAATTTGATTTCCAATGTCAAGAGTCCCAATACCTTCTGCGACGGTCACGCCAATGAATCTGATTGTGTCAGTAGGTAGATTATGGACAATTACACAGCTTGCTGTATCCAGCAATTCGTCAGATGGCAGTAATCGAGTTTGCGAGATATGCGAAGTGTCGCCGTCTAAAACGAATGAGCTGGCAATTGTTAAGCTGTGCAGACGAAGAATAAGTGACGTAGAGTGATCTCCTCTTTGGAGGAGCAACGTGTCGCCTGACTGAGACGTATCTGCTGCCATTTGCAGATTATCGCCAAGATTCACATCAATAATTGTGGCTTGGGCAGACGAGGCGATAATGAGAGCTAAAAAGAATTTTTGCATGAAGACAAGTTGCCCCGGCCAAACTTGTATATGGCCGGGGCTTTCTCCTTAGCTTCCTGTAGTTGCGCAACAATTAACTTGGCCGCTGGTGAAGGCACATGCATGTGCTTCTCCTGTTGTGATACCAGCAATTGAATTTAAGCAATACGAGTTATCGTTGGCCTCGAGGTTGACGGTTTTAGAGCCGCAGAGACCATTGTTGCGCGAAATCTGGTCAACGGCCTCGTACTCACCTCCGTCGTACTTCAAGATTGCAGCTGCGATGCTTCCTGTTTCCGGTGCCTTCACCTGCAAGGTCACAGTCGTGTTCACAGTGACATCAAAGAATTTGTCGATAGTGCCAGAAGTTGTGTGTGTGTTCTCTACGCGCAAAGCACTCGCTAGGTTCGCGATCAAGACAACAGATCCAACTAGGAGGAGAGCTAAGTACCGCCCCCCCTGAACTTACGTGAATCCTTCTGCATAACTCACCTCATTGGTTGGTTGCTCCGCACGCTTTGTGCGGGTCTGCTTTAATATACGACCCAAGAGGTCGGTTTGTCAATGCGCAAAATTTTTCGCAGTTTTTTCGCTGTATCTCTTTGAGTAATAAGCTGCTTCCGTCAAACCGATATTCTGTATTTACGTTTTTGGGAATTTTGCCCATAAAGCGTGGGATGGGCGGATGGCCATCCGTCCCTACATGTGTTTGGGGTTGCGCTTGGAGTTTGTAATTTGCTTGGCAAGTTCCTTCACTTTGTTCAGGATGACAAGGGCTTGAAAGCTCGATCTTGCTTGGGGCGGGCGGCCCGCCTGGCCCCTACAAGTTTGGTGTGCGGATGATTGACCCACCCTTGCCCCCCAGAGGAGTGGAGGGAAACTGCGGGGAATTACTGTTGTCATTTCCGGTGGACTTCGACTGTGGCGTGGACGATGTTCAAGTCTTGGGGGAGTAGGGATTTGTAGTGGTCGGGGGGGTGGCCGTTTGCAGTGGTGATGCAGAGTTCGCAAGCGAAGATGCCGGGGCCGATGGACCAGACGTGCAAGTCAGTGACGGTGCTGCCGGATTCTTGCTCGATGTGATGCTTGATGTGCTCGATGATTTCAGCGGGAGCCTGACGATCCAAGAGAATTTTTCCGGAGTCGCGCAAGAGTCCCCACGACCATCTGGCGACCAGAATTGCTCCAACGATGCCCATCATCGGATCCATCCAGGTTAGGCCGTAGAATTTTGCGGCGAGCAGCGCGGCGATGGCAAGAATGGATGTCAGGGCATCGGCGAGCACATGAAAGTAAGCCGCGCGCAGATTGTGATCTTCATGATGATGATCGTGCTCATGATGCGAGTGTCCGTGCTCCTGGCCGTGGTCGTGTTTGATGCCGAGAATAAACACGCTTGCTCCGTTGACGATTAAGCCGAGCACGGCGACAAAGATGGCTTGATTAAAGAGAATCTCGACGGGATTTAGAAAACGCTGAAGGCTCTCCCAAGCCATCATCGTGGCGAAAACCGCCAAGAGCAGCGCGCTGGTGAAGGCCGCCAGCGAATTGACTTTTCCCGTGCCGAAGCTGAAGCGGTCGTCATGGGCATATTTGCGAGCGAGCACATAGGCCGCCCAGCTGAGGGTTAAGGCGAGCGCGTGCGAGGCCATGTGCAAGCCGTCGGCCAGCAGGGCCATCGAGCCGTAGAGAATGCCGGCGGCAATTTCGACGACCATCATGGTGGCCGTGATGCCGACGACGATTAGGGTGCGCTTTTCACCTGCGCGGGGCTGGTCTTGACCGAAGGTGTGAGAGTGGCGCATGATCATCCAAGTGAAAAACCCCGCGAAGCGACGCAGGGTTTTTTGCGAAAGGTCAAAGGATTAACGGAACGTTGGATTTGGGAAATACCAAGCTTTGAACGAAATGCCTTGATAAACAATTGTCGTGACTTCCTCGTCATCAATCGAGTTAGTGTAAAGGACATCAACACGATAGTTGCCCGGCGGAACAGAACCCGCTTGAACAATGTCCACAGATCGTGGACTACCCGGATTCGCACAACCTACCCAATTGGTTAGATTCACCGTCAAGCCGGTGCCGGTATTGACAAGTCTTAACTGAATAGATGCAAAGCCACAGCAGTAGTCAAAGTTGTTTCCGTCAAAGGCCAGCGGTCCGAATTCGACCATAAAGAGCACGGGGCTTGCATTGGTTAAAGTAAATGTCTCGGGAGCGGATGACCAGAGCAAGGTGTCTCCTCCGAGCGTAAAGCTGATCAACCCTGTGGCATTATGTTCGCGAATCACTGGCAACGAAGAAGTTCCGATATTGTTGATCTGATTTTGCAAATCAATAACCATGGCTTGCAAGGTGTCGATGTCAGATTCCATTTGATCGAGGTTGGCGGCATCGTGGTTGCCGACTGAATCGGCTTTACTGGCAGAGTCCGCGTAACATGACCAGAAGCTATAGGGGACCGCGGCGATGAATTGACGGGGAGTCAAGTAGACATCGTCATAGGACAGGCCAAGCCATGCTCCGGCGGCAGGGAAGTCGGTGATTTGGAGTGGATGACCCCAGCCGAGCAGGACTTCAAAGACGCCGTTTTCTACAGTGACAGAATCCCATTCGGACCAGATGGGCGGACCGCCGAAGGGGCCGGTGTAGATATGAAACCCAATGACGTAATCGCCGTCGGGCATGATGTTGCCGTCGGCGTCGGTGAAGACGGCCTGATAGTTCATCATGGTCGGGCCGTTGGCGAACGAGGGGGCGACGACCAGCGCGAGGGCAAACAACAGTGCTGCGAGTCTCATGGAGAGAATATCCTGAAAAAGAGAATTGTTTACTTAAGAAGAGTGAGCTTGCGGACTTGGACGCGATTGTCGTGCGAGAGCCGGGCGAAGTATTCTCCGCTGGGCACGGAGCCGCCATGCCGGGATTTTCCGTCCCATGTCAGTAGGTGGTCACCGGGTGAATAGGAACTGAGATCGAAGACTTGCACCTGTTGTCCGAGCAGATTGAAAATCACCAGCTCGCCCTGTCCGAGTCTATCCAGAGAGAAGGGAATGACGGTGCTGGGGTTGAAGGGATTGGGAAAATTCTGGTGTAAGCCGAACGACAAAGGAGTTGTAACCGGCTGTTCAGGTGAGGCCGTAGGGAGTGCCGTGACCTGCATCAAGACTTTGACGTAACCTGAGTGCGCGACGGCTCCGGGGCTTGTGGTGCCGAAGCTGCCGACGATGGGTTGGCCAAGATAGCCTTTGATCGTTCCCGATGCGCCAGTGGTGCCGCTGTTGGTGCTCAGGGTCATGGGGACCTTGACACTCTGTGCCCAAAGTGCAAGCGGGAACAGGCAGAAAACTACGAGTAAGAATCGGGAATTTAGAGTCAACTTGTCGCTCTGTGACATCTGATATGGGATATTCCTTGGCAGAACGAACTGACTAAGGAGTGCAAATTCAATAGGGGCTGGATTTAGGCAAGCCGCGAGTAAAGTGCTTGCCAAGTACTTCAGCGTCCAAAACTAACGAATTAGGCCTTGAAAGTCAAGGGTATTGGTGAACTTAGCGCAAGATTAGGGCCATGGGTCAGCGTGATGTGGGGAAATAGCGCAGGTTAAAGCAAAAGCCTCTCATCCGGCATGGCAGTCCTTTCATGGACGAACAGCTACGCAGATAAGCGGCCTTTTAACAATGTTTTAGAATATTACGAACCCAGTGATGGGAACGGGGAAAAACTTCATCGTTATATGTAAAACATTTGCAAGAAGGCAGTGTGGTGAATATATTAGATATGTTCGATTAATTGCAAAGAACTGTGCGAATGGGAAGAAGTTTAACCAAATGAGGGAAGACTCCATGAAGAAAGTATGGACAGTATGTATTATGCTGGTGATGGCTGCGAGTGTGGCTTTCGCCGGCGTGGATTATGATAAAGAACGGGCGCTTCAAGAAGATGAAGCCCGTCTTTATCAGCTTCAAATCGAGGAATTGTACGCGAAACTGGAAGCGGGTCACGACCTGACCGTTTCTGAGAAGGACATGCTTGTTTCGTGGGAAGAGTCCCTTCCAGCTCCGCGCCATGATGGTTTGGACGCTCAAGGCGGGCCGGATGCTTACGGTTATACTTGGGTTGACGACCAGGCTCCGGATACAGCGACGTACAATTTTATCGACATCGCGTCGACCGGAACCTTGTTGGCAGTGGCGAGTGCCTCGGACGGTGGATCAAGTCCTGTTTCATGGGGTTGGAATTTTCCGTTTTATGGGGCGAATTACACCAGCGCGAATGTGATAGCCGACGGCTTGATTCAATTCACGGTAGTTTCGGGATCATTTTCGAACTCTTGTACACTTCCGTCGGCATCTCGCGGCCCGGCCTTGTTTGTGTTCTGGGATGACTTGGATACGCGTCGCGGCGGCACGGGCGTGGGTGGTTCGGTTGCCGACTCGGGTTCTGTTTATTTCCAGGATTTCGGCACGCATGCGGTCTTCCAGTGGGACTCTGTTGGCCGTTACAGCCCTCAGTACCAGCATACCTACACGTTCCAGGCGGTGATTTATCCCAATGGCCGGATCTTGTATCAGTATCGTGAAATCAGCCGTTATGCGCCTTCGACGACCGAGCCCTCGCCGACGATTGCGATTCAGGGCGTCGGTGCAGGCAATGCGCTGACGTATTTTTGTTCGACAGCGTCAACGCCGTCTGCCGCTCTGTTTAATCGCGCGGTTTGGTTTTTACCCCCGTTGCAGGCTCCGAGCGGGCGCTGCTGTTATTTGAGCGGTGGCGCCGGGGCGTGTGATGACCTGCCAGCAGACCAGTGTTTAGCTCTGGGTGGTCAATGGGGCGGTGCGGGCACGACTTGTGCTGCCAATCCATGCCCGCTGGGCCGCTGCTGCTATCTTGACGCGGCAGGCGCAGCGCAGTGTGCAACGGTCATTCAGTTGGAATGTACTTCCTTAGGTGGCGCATGGGCCTCCGGTTTGAACTGCGCTGACAATCCTTGTCCGATCGGCCGCTGCTGCTATGACAACGGCGCGTCGTGTGCGGATGTTACGGAATTGGAGTGTAATGCTTTGGCCGGCAGCTGGTTATCGACATTGACTTGTACGGCGAATCCTTGCCCGATCATCACTCCGGGCGGCGACAACTGCGCGACTGCTGTTGCTCTGGCCATTCCATCGAGCGTGCAAGCGACGACGACAGGCGGCACGGATGATGACTTAGGCGCGGATTGCCCGTCGAATTTCAACGGCGATCCCTATGTCGGTTCAAACACCGCGCCGGACAAGTGGTACAGCATTGTCGGCACAGGCAATACGATCAGGGTGTCGCTTTGCAGCCCGAACACGCTGTTTGACACGCAGATTGTGGTTTACTGCGGACCTTGCGAAGCTTTGACTTGCGTAGGCGGCAATGACGACGCGTTCTCGACGGGCTGTTCATTCAGCGGTACACGTTCGATCGAGACCTTCTGCTCGCAAGCGGGCGCCACGTATTATGTAGTTGTGGACGGCTGGTCTACCGGCAATGGCCAGTATGAGCTTTCCATCACGGATGACGGAGTGCCTTGTGTGCCATCTGTGATTTGTTTGCCGGTTTTGGGAAGCTGTTGCTACAACATACCGGGCGGCGGTCTTTGTGACGTGGCTTGTATTGACGAGATATTTGTCGAAGACTGTGCCGCATTGGGCGGTGTGTTTACGGCAGAAGGCAGTTGCGAAGCGAATCCTTGCCCGCGTCTTTGTGTTTGTGAGTGCGCAACGCAGGCGAACGCTCATGCAGTGATTGCAGCTGATGAAACGACCTATCCGATCAGCAGCACGATTCCGACGACGTGTGTTACGATCAACGTACCGTTTGAATATCATATCACGGATTTGAATGTCTGCGTCGACATTCTGCATACGTATGATTCAGACATGGTCTTAACTCTTCAATCCCCGAACGGCACGGTTGTTGTTTTGTCCGACCAGAATGGCGGCAGCAGCGACAACATGCTTTGCACGGAGTTTGACGACGAAGCTGTCAATCCGGTCGGCGGCGGCTCTGGTCCGTTCAACGGCTCCTGGATTCCGGATGAAGCGTTGTCGGCATTTGACGGCGAGAACGCAGTCGGCGATTGGCTGTTCTGCGTCGAAGACTTGTATGGCGGCGATAACGGATCGATTCTCGGCGTTTGCTTGAAGTTTGAATACGACGAGATTCTGCCTGTTGCCTTTGGCAGCTTTGACGCTGTTGCGGGTAATGGTTCGGTGACGTTGAATTGGAACACGGAATCTGAATCGAATGTGGATCACTTCGAGTTGAGCCGTGATGGATCGTTGCTTGCGAACGTGACAGCCCAGAACAACGCGACCGGCGCGACCTATACCTACACCGATGCTGACCTGAATAACGGCACGACCTACACCTACGACCTCGTGTCGGTGGATGTGAATGGCGCGCGTCAGGCTTTGGCGACGTTGTCGGCGAGCCCGAATGCCAGTGCTGCGGTGATCACTGAATACGCTCTGCATCAGAACTACCCGAATCCGTTCAACCCGACGACAAACCTGACGTTCGACATGGTTGACGCGGGTCACGTTTCGATCAGCGTGTTTAACATCATGGG
>CAZHAK010000022.1:0-43957 GCA_964530625.1 uncultured Alphaproteobacteria bacterium
CGTCGAATTATTTGCGCAGGAAGCTGAAACGAAACTTAATCTCAGTGCAACAGTCTTGGAGGAAGCTGAGACGGACAATCGTAGTTTGACCTATTCTGAGCTGCGTGGTCTGCTGGGTGCGTTTTTGTTTCAAGGCGACGACGTCAACAAGAAGGTCAGTGTGTTGTCCGGCGGGGAAAAGTCGCGGCTTGCTTTAGCCAAACTACTCTTACGTCCAGCGAACTTTCTGATTCTGGACGAGCCGACGAATCACCTTGACATGGCGTCGCAAGATGTTTTGCTTGATGCCTTAAAGCATTATGGTGGGACTTTGTTGGTCGTGAGCCATGATCGGCATTTTTTAGATCGCTTGGTCGAGCGTGTGATAGAAATGGAAAACGGGAAAATGCGCGATTGGCCGGGCACTCTCAGCGACTACTTGGCGAAGAAAGGTTTGGTTGATCAACCCGGAAGTGAGCAGCGTGGGGCGCGGCTCGATGTGGCTGCCTCTACAAATGCCGATTCGCGTACAAGGCAGAAGGACCTGAAGCGTCTCGAAGCAGAAATCCGGAATCGATACTCCGCGCAGACAAAGTCGCTGCGCGAGATTTGCGAAAAGTCGGAAGCGCGAATTGCGCAGTTGGAAAGCCGACAGCTCAAGATTGAACAGCAATTGGCCGGGGAAACCTTTTATCAGGACCCTGATAAGTCGAGCAAAGTTTTGGCCGAATATAAGGCCGTTCGGACCGAGTTGCCCAAGCTGTACGAACGGTGGCAAGAGGCGGAGCTTGAGTTAGGGAAGTTAGAAGTAGTTAAGAATAAAGAACTTGAAAATGCGCGAGGCGTGGGAATCGCTTGACAATCCCCTGCAACGGTGCTATATTAAGTATTTACCATAACTAACCCCAGAATTTACGGACATGCCGGACGACTCCCGGGTAGCGGTAGTAGCCCTCGGCGGCAACGCCCTTTCATCGCCGGACGAGGCGGATACGATCACAAATCAGTTCGAGCATTCCCGTTGTGCTCTGCAAGGAGTTGCCGAGCTGATTCACCGTGGCTATAAGTTAGCAGTAAGTCACGGCAATGGCCCGCAAGTCGGAAACGCCTTACTCAGAGTGGAACTTGCGGCGGGACGCGCCCCTGTGCTTCCTTTGGGAATCATCGTAGCCGATACCGAAGGGGGAATAGGCTACATGATCGAGCAATGTTTGCAGAATGTTTTCTTGCGGCGCGGCTATGGCCATGTGGAAGTGGTTACAATCATCACGCAAGTGGTGGTTGATCCACAAGACCCGGCTCTGACGAACCCGACAAAATTTATAGGGCAGTTTTACTCAGAAGCTGAAGCTAAGCAGAAGACCGAAGAGCAGGGCTGGGTGGTTAAGCAGTCAGGGAGCCGCGGGTATCGCCGTGTTGTCGGGAGTCCGATGCCGCTGGGGATACTGAATCGCGCGGTTATCAGGCAACTCGTTCATAATGGCACCGTAGTGATTGCAACCGGTGGCGGTGGGATTCCGGTTTACCAACAAGCCGACGGCTGGTTGGAAGGCGTGGATGCAGTGATTGACAAAGATCGCGCCTCGGCGGTGCTGGCGCGGGAGATAGACGCTCAGGATTTGTTCATTGTGACGGCGACTCCTTTTGTGTCGCTTAACTACGGAACGCCTGAACAGCGGGATTTGCGCACGATAACGGTGAGTGAAGCGCAAACGTATCTTGATCAAGGACATTTTCCTGCGGGCAGTATGGGGCCGAAAATTGAGGCGGCCATCAAGTTTCTTCGCGAAGGCGGAGAGCGGGTCTTGATTTGTGATTTGGATAAGTTCGTTGAAAGTCTTGACGGAAAATCCGGCACTTGGATTTTACCCGATTAGTTGCAGAAGAAGAAAATTGTAAATGAAAATTCACGAGTATCAAGCTAAGAAAATTCTTGCTGGATTCGGAGTTCCGGTTCCTCAAGGTTCGGCGGCAATGAGCGTCGAAGACGCGGTGAAAGCAGGATTGGCGCTGGGAAGTTTTCCGATTGTTGTTAAGGCGCAGATTCATGCAGGAGGTCGCGGAAAGGGCGGCGGCGTTAAACTGGCAAAAACTGAAGCGGAGTTAAGGACGTACGCATCGCAGATATTGGGAATGCAGTTAGTGACTCATCAGACCGGGCCGGTCGGGCAGAATGTTCGGCGGCTATTGATTGAGCAGGGAATGAAGATTGATCGCGAGTTCTATGCAAGTATTTTACTCGACCGAGCTCAATCGAGAGATGTGTTTATGGTGTCCATTGAGGGCGGCATGGACATTGAAGAAGTTGCCGCGAAGACACCTGAGAAGATTGTCAAGGTCACAATTAATCCCGCCTCGGGTTTTCAACCATTTCATGCGCGCAGATTGGCGTTTGCGTTGGGTTTGAGTGGCAAAGCATTTAAGTCGGCGGTGTCGTGTTTTACGAAACTCTACAAAGCTTATTGCGCATCAGATTGCAGCTTGCTCGAGATAAATCCGTTGATTCTTTCGGGCGACGAGATAATCGCATTGGACGCAAAGGTCACTTTCGATGATAACGCGCTCTACCGCCATCCGGACTTCGTGGAGCTGCGGGATTTGTCAGAGGAAGATCCTGCTGAAATCGAGGCTTCTAAATCGGGATTGAATTTCATCAAACTTGATGGAAACATCGGGTGCATGGTGAACGGCGCGGGTTTGGCGATGGCCACCATGGACATTATTAAGCTACACGGGGGAGAGCCTGCGAACTTCTTAGATGTCGGCGGCGGAGCGAATGCGCAAACAGTGTCTGCGGCATTTAAGATAATTTTGGGTGACCAAAACGTCAAAGCGATCCTTATTAATATTTTTGGTGGAATCGTTCGCTGTGATCGAGTTGCTGCAGGAGTGATTGAGGCAGCCAAGGCGGAGCGTGTTCAAGTCCCTGTGATTGTCAGACTTGAAGGAAACAACGCCGAACTTGCAATCAAGATGCTGAAGGAGTCTGGATTGAATCTATTGACCGCGACGGATTTGACGAACGCGGCAACACAAGCTTGCGCCGCCGTGAAAGGGGATATAGCGTTATGAGCATTCTCCTAAACAAGAATACGAAGATTGTTGTCCAAGGTATTACTGGCTCGGAAGGGTCCTTTCATACTCAGCAGATGCTGGAGTACAAGACCAACATTGTGGCAGGGGTTACACCGGGCAAAGGCGGGACGATGGTGCAAGAAACCGTTCCCGTGTTTAACACGGTGCGCGACGCGGTTGAAAGGACCAGTGCGAACGCATCCATCATTTTTGTGCCGCCGCCGTTTGCCGCAGATGCCGTGCTTGAGGCGATCGATGCCGGACTTGAGTTAATCATCGCGATAACGGAAGGTGTGCCAGTACGAGACATGGTGACTGTTAAGCACGCACTTGCAGGCACAAAGACCCGTCTGATCGGACCGAATTGTCCTGGTGTGATAACACCCGGCATAGGGAAGATGGGAATTATGCCGGCATTTATTCATATGCCGGGGAAATGTGGTTTAATCAGCCGCAGCGGAACGTTGACCTATGAGGCTGTAAAGCAATTGACGGATCGTAAGATCGGTCAATCTACTTGCGTCGGTATCGGCGGTGATCCTATTCCGGGAACGAATTTCCTGGCCGCGCTGAAGCTGTTTAACGCAGACCCGGATACGAATGCCGTCGTTATGATAGGAGAGATCGGTGGATCAGCAGAAGAAGAAGCTGCGGAATATATTCAAAGCGACTTCAAGAAACCCGTGGTTGGTTTTATTGCCGGACAAACTGCTCCTCCCGGTCGTCGTATGGGGCACGCTGGAGCGATCATAGCGGGTGGGAAAGGCACGGCTAAGGAGAAAGTTACCGCGATGGAGCGCGCAGGAATCCGAGTATCGCATTCGCCTGCGGACATTGGCGCCACGATGGCAGAGTTATTAGCAACTTAATCGCATAGACAAGGAACGATGGAAAAGACTTTAATGATTATTAAGCCCGACGCCGTGGCCGCAAAGCGCATCGGTGATATCGTGGCTCGTGTAGAAAAAGAAGGATTTCTTGTGACGGGTTTGCGCTATGTTCATTTGACAAAGGAGCAAGCCGGAAGCTTTTACGCAGTTCATAAAGAGCGTCCGTTTTATAGCGACTTGGTAAGCTATATGACCAGTGGACCTGTAGTCGTTGGCCGTTTGGAGCGCGATAATGCGGTCGAGCATTGGCGCAAAGTCATCGGCGCAACCGATCCGAAGAAAGCCGACTCTGGCACGATCCGCGCACTATATGGCACAGGAATCGAAGCAAATGCCGTGCACGGATCGGACTCTCCTGAAAACGGCGTTATAGAGACGGATTTCTTTTTTAAGTAGAGAGTCATGGAGTTTTCTCCGGCGACTCGTGACGGAAGACTGAATACGGTTTTTGCCTCACCTGGATGGTTGTTGCTCTGTGCGCTCGTGTATTTCGCCTGTGTCACAGCCAGTAACAGTTGGAGTGACATCTTACTTCTGACTGTTTTGCTCGGCTTAGGCAGTCTCTTACTAAAGGTGAAACCTGCGGTTTATCTGCGGGCTGTTAAGTCATCGTGGAGTTTGATCGTCTTTGCCGTGGTCTTTCACCTTGCCTTCAGCTTCTGGTTTCCAAGTGAGCAGGGACAACGCCTTGTTCCTGCGCTCTGGCACACGTCATTTTTTGTCAGTCGCCTACTGCTGCTAATTGGTATGACCTTCGTGCTTTTGCGGGTCTTCACTCCGGCAGAGTATGCGGAGTCAGTCGCATCTCGGCTTACGCTTGTGCTTGGCAAGCGAACGGCGGGACATGCGAGCCACATCGTAATGATGTCATTTTCCATGCTTCCGCAAATTCAAGAACACATGTCTCAACGGAAACTCGCCAGAAAGCTGCGCGGAATTTCCGCAGCAAGTGGTATCGGCGGCAGACTCGAGTATGCGCGATCAGAACTGAGCGCTGCGCTTCACTACGCACTTGATTATTCGAATGTGCTGGCTATTGTACTTTGGTCTCGCGGTTTCGAATCGACTCGCGCACTTCACTTGACAAAACGGCACAAAATGAGGTCAGCTTGGATCGTCGCGGCAATCGGCTTTTGCATACTTTGTCTGACCACCCTATTGCCGTAGCCGATAAGCTGGTCCACTCCGGTAAGCGCTATCGCTACCGTCTGGATTTTCAATATGACGGCACAAACTTTCATGGAATGCAATGGCAGCCGGAGCGTCGCACCGTCCAGCGTTGTCTCGAAGACGCTTTGGGGCCGCTTTTTGAAACAAAGGTTCGCGTGATCCCCTCAAGTAGAACGGATGCAGGAGTTCACGCATCGCAGCAGGTGGCTCACATTGACGTGCCTGTAGAGCGGCCCTTAAATTCGATCGTGCGAGCAGTAAACGTCAGGCTACCCGAAGACATAAGAATCTGCTCCGCAAAAGCCGTGGATCACAATTTTCATGCGAGATTTTCCGCAAAGTGGCGAGGATACCGCTATAGAATCTCGCGAAAACCGCAAGCCATTGGCAGGCAATATGTTTGGCAATACCATCAGCCGCTTGATTATGACAAACTTGTCTCGCTAACGGAGTCGGTGCTTGGCACACACAGTTTCGCGGCGTTTTCTCACGATAGTCCTGTAGAGCGCCATGACTACGAATGCACTGTGTTTCGATCCGAGTGGCAGCAGGATGGGGATCGTTTGATCTACTCCATCGACGCGAGCAGATTTGTTCACGGAATGGTTCGCATGCTCGTGGGATCCATGGTAGATTATGCTTGCGACCGTCGCAGCGGACGCACCTTATCAGAAATTCTTGAATCCGGGGACAATCGCAATGCCGGAACAAAAGCACCTGCCTGCGGACTGACATTGGAAACTGTTGGCTACGCTACGTGGCCTAATCCTTAGCTGACTGAGCCTGATTCGAAATTGAGTAAGTTTTTACAATTTTTCATAATTGGATTGATTGCGGGTGGATTTGTTTTCTGGGCAGTCCAGAGGGATACAGCACACCGGCAAGAGGTGCGTCAGCTAATGGAGCGTGTTGATTCAATGCAATGGGCGATGTCCGACCGCTCTATTTCTCGCTCAATTGGGCACGACGACGAACCAGAAGCACTTCCTGAAATGCAGGACCAAGTTTATCATTCGCGCGAGAATGCATTAACTAGAGCGATCGCGCGCACGTCGAACGCCGTGGTTGGAATCAGTGTGGAAAAGGTCACAGAGGTAAAGAATCCATTTGTCCCGCGAGACCCGTTGTTTAGGATGTTTCTGGACGAGCGGTTCTGGCCTCGTACGGTGCGTAAGCAGGCTTCCGGATTGGGGTCAGGATTTTTAGTCACGTCTGACGGCTACATTGTAACTAATGAACACGTCGTGCGCGACGCGACTTCCATCACTGTGACTACGACAGCGGGGAATAAGTATGAGGCGAAGATCATCGGCACGGATGAGCTGCTCGATATGGCGCTCATTAAAATCGAGGCCGCAAACCTGCCTTTTATTGAGTGGGCCAATAGCGATGCAGCGATTGTGGGTGAGTGGGTTGTTGCAATTGGAAATCCGTACGGTTTGTTTGACGTAAACGATCAACCTTCTGTCGCGGTCGGAGTCATATCTGCTTTAAACAGAGATTTTGAGCGCGACTCTGACGGACGACTGTACACGGATATGATTCAGACGGACGCTGCGATCAATCGCGGAAACTCAGGTGGTCCGTTGGTTGACGCTGAGGGCAGAGCCGTCGGGATGAATACGCTGATCTTCACCGAGACAGGCGGATCAGTAGGTATCGGGTTCGCTATCCCGTCCAATCGAATAATCAACGCGATCGATGATTTAGTCAAAGGCGGAGTTGACCGCAACTATTGGTTGGGGATTCGCGCGAATGATTTGCGTGGCATGATGTGGAAGATGCTCGAGCTTGACGAGAATCGTGGGGCAGTTGTCACCGGTGTAGATCCGGGCAGTCCTGCGGAACGCGCAGACATTCAAGTTGAAGATGTTATTTTGAAAATTAATGACAGGGTCATCACCCGCTCGCAGGATGCGAAGGATTTTGTGAACAACACGGATCTTCGGGTCGGCGACAAGTTGACGTTTCAGGTGAGCCGCCGTGGACAAGTCCTGACGAAACAGGTTGAATTGATTCCTATTCCAAAATCACGTTCCTATAATCCCGGATGATCGCACGCTATTCAAGAGAGCCTATGGCCTCGCTATGGACGGAGGAGTCTCGTTATGCAAGCTGGCTTCGAGTCGAGCTTGCGGCTTTGCGTGCACGTGCGGAGCGTGGCGAGATCGAACAGAGTATCGTTGATCAAATTGAATTGTCCGCAAAGTTTACATTGGCCGAGATTCACGACGTCGAAGCGGAAGTTCATCATGACGTGATCGCTTTCTTAACTGTGGTCGCGCGTTATATTGGTGCGAACTCGAGATTTGTACATTTAGGTTTGACGTCATCTGACGTCGTGGATACGGCATTCGCGCTGCAAATTCAGCACGCGGGAGTGCTTTTACTTGAGGATATGGAAGCGCTGCAAATTGTTCTGCGCCGCAGAGCAGTTGAATTCCGCAGAACGCCTTCCGTTGGCCGAACGCATGGCATTCATGCTGAACCTACGGTCTTTGGGTTAAAATTTGCACTCTGGGCGGATGAGTTTACTCGGCACGTAACGCGCATGAATGAGACGCTGTCGCGCGTCATCGTTGGAAAGCTCTCTGGAGCCGTTGGCAACTATGGGCATACTGATCCTGACCTTGAAATGCGAGTGATGGAGCAACTGGGAATTGGCGTCGCACCTATATCGACACAGGTTTTGAGCCGCGACTTGCACGCAGAGTTTTTAAATCTTTGCGCGTTGATTGCCGGGACAGTTGAGAAGATCGCCGTGGAGATTCGTCATCTGCAGCGGACAGAAGTTAGCGAAGCGTTTGAACCATTTGGCAAAAAGCAAAAGGGATCGTCGGCCATGCCGCACAAACGGAACCCGATCCTATGTGAACGAATGACGGGCATGGCGCGCATGATTAGAGGCTACGCATTGGTCGGACTTGAAAACATCGCTTTGTGGCATGAGCGCGATATCTCACATTCATCAACTGAACGAGTCGTGTTTCCGGACGCGTGTATCGCACTTGACTATATGCTTCATTTACTGCTCAAAGTGATGGACGGACTCGAAGTGGACGTAAAGCAGCTCTCACGCACACTTAACATGACTCAAGGCGCCTTGGCATCTGAAAGGGTGCTGCACGCCTTGATTGAAAAAGGCTGGCTTCGTGAAGACGCCTATGCTGTCGTTCAGAAATCCGCACGTGCGGCGATTATGGAGCGTCGTCCGATGGCTGATTTGTTGAAGGACGACGACTTGGTTATGAAAGCGCTTACCGTCGAAGAGGTAGACCGATTGGTTACACTTGAACCGGACTACAACAGCTCCGACGAAATTCTCCGGCGACTCGGAATTGTGGAGTAAAAGAGACACTGATGAACTTAGATAAACTTGAACTGTTGGTACAAGGCAGCTCTAAGAAGCTGTTTGCTACAAATCGGCCCAGTTACGCGATTCTTGAATTCACGGACGAGGCTGGAAACCCGCGTGAGTCCCGAAAGACATCGTTCGAAGGAAAAGGCGAGATCAATTGCGGCGTGTCGAGTTTCTTGTTTCAATACCTTGAGAACTATCACGTCCCGACACACTTTGTGGAGCGACAGTCGAACACAGACATGGCTGTTCGCCGTGTGGACATGTTCGATATTAAAGCAATCGTGTACAATGTTGCGACGGGCGAGTTCGCGCGCAGATTCAGACTTGACGATGGGCGTCCTTTGGATTATCCAGTCGTCGAATATTTTCTTAAAGATGCGGCGCTGAACAACCCGATGGTCAATGAGAGCCATGCGGTCGCATTGGGATACGCGCGGTCAGATGATCTTCGAACCATGCAGCGCATTGCGACAAAGACAAACGCGGTCTTGAAATCTTTGTTTGAGCGCCGCGGCTTGATTTTGGTTGAGTTTGAATTGGAGTTTGGAGACGCCGGTGACCACCTTTGTATCGGTGACGAATTGACGGCGGATACGTGCCGGGTGTGGGACCGCAAAACGAATCGTAAGTTGGATCGCGATCGCGCCTTGCAGGATCAAGCAGGTGTAGAAAGGGCGTATCGCGAGCTTCTGGAACGTTTGACCAGCGCGGCATAGCGAGAGATAATGCATTTTGCGCGTGAAGCATGGCCACTAGTCTTGCCGCCATTATTGTTTGGCATCGCAAGTTTCATTATGGGTATGCGTCTTTCGATGGCGTGGTTGTCGTTTGGCGGAGTGTTTCTTGTATTGTTGGCTGTCGCAATTCTGTTGTTCTTTCGTGATCCGCATCGGACACCGCCGACAGACGACATGCAAATCGTATCGCCTGCGGACGGAGTTATTGTGGAAACAAGAACTTTTGAGACTGGGGAGAAGTTCGTCGCCGTGTTTTTGTCGGTGTGGGACGTGCATGTCAACCGATCGCCTTATGCGGGTATCGTAACAAGTGTGGTAAGTAAGCCGGGCACGTACTTGCACGCGAATTCACCTGAAGGCGCGAAGGGCAATGCAAGAATAGACGTTGAACTTGAAAGTGAGCGCGGTACGATTAAGTTCAGCCAATTATCCGGACTTGTCGCACGCAAAATATCGTGCAGAGTATCACCGGGTGATAGCCTAAGGACAGGTGAACGATACGGGTTGATTTACTTCGGTTCACGGATGGAAATCGTGATGCCGAAGGATGTACAGATTTCTGTGGAGCCGGGTGATCGTGCCGTGGCGGGTGAGACGATTATCGCGGTGTTTGGCGTGAAACAATAACGAGGGACTCAATTTGCGACATCTCGCAAACATTTTGACAGGACTAAATCTCGCCTTTGGCTTTTCAGCCATGATGCTCGCCATGGATGGGCATGTTCAAATTGCCGCATGGTTAATCATTCTGGCTGTGGTCATGGACGCTTTTGACGGCAAAGCAGCGCGCTTTTTTGGGGCGTCGTCACCCATGGGAATGCAATTCGATTCTCTGGCGGACGTGGTTTCGATGGGTGTTGCTCCTTCGATACTGGCCTATGCGGCGGCATTTCGCGAGGACTCGATTTTAGGAATGGTCGTGTGTACCATTCCAGTCATTGCTGCGGCCTATCGCTTAGCTCGATTCAACGTTAAGAGTGCGAGCCGGATGAGCACTTACGAAGGGTTAACATCCCCGCTTCATGCCAGCTTGATTTCAACGTTTATTCTGATGAATTTCGCACTTTGGGGCGAAATCGCGGCGACGGAAGTCTTTGCGGGCATCTTGATCGCGAGCGCGTTGTTAATGGTCAGCAAGCTGCCGTTGGCTGGTTTGCCGCGCTTCACGCTACGCGAACAAGGCAGGAACTTGCGTAAGGTGTTTGTACTCGCGGCGGCAATCGGCATCGGCGCGTTAAATCCACCTCTGTTCGCCTTTCCCATCATGCTCGTGCTGTGCATTATGTCTATTGTCGCGGGTCAGTTTCAGTCACGCAAACAGCATCGTGATATTGACGACGAATTAGTAGAACCACTCCCAACAGGCTGGAAGAAACTGTGAAGGCAAAGGTCATCGTAAAATTGAAGGACAGCGTGCTGGATCCGCAGGGGCAAGCAATCCACCAACTATTAGAACAGCGTGGATACTCACAAGTTGCTGGCGTGCGAGTAGCGAAGCTTGTCGAGTTTGAGCTTGTGGGAGTTAGCCCAGCGGCGGGTGAGAAGATGCTAGCCGAGATAGCTGACACGCTTCTTGCGAATCCAGTCATCGAATCTTACCAGATTGAGACAAATTGAGCATTGTTGTCGTCTCTTTTCCGGGTTCCAATTGCGACCGCGACAGCATTCACGCGATGCGGAATGTTGTAGGGGCGCCGACACGCCAGATTTTTCATAAAGAGACAGACCTTGGAGAATGCTCTGGAGTCTTGATTCCGGGTGGATTCTCTTACGGAGACTATTTGCGGGCTGGTGCGTTGGCGAAGATCTCGCCCATCATGCCATCGATTCGCCGCTTTGCCGATGCGGGCGGACCGGTGCTTGGAGTTTGCAATGGATTTCAGATTTTATGCGAAGCAGGATTATTGCCGGGAGCATTAATGCTCAATCGCAATCTAAGATTTATCTCGCGGCCCGTTGAACTACGTGTAGAAAACAGTGACACGATATTCACCCGTCATCTGTGGCAAGATCAGATTATTCGAATGCCGATTGCTCATGCCGAGGGAAACTTTACTGCCGACACGGATACGCTTGAACAACTTGCGACCAATCAACAAATCGTTTTTAGGTATACAGGGCCGATTCGAGGCGATTCACCAGATGGAAATCCCAATGGCAGTGCCATGTCTATTGCCGGAATCGTCAATGATGCTGGCAATGTGTTAGGTATGATGCCGCACCCCGAGCGAGCCATCGAGTCAATTCTTGGATCAAGCGACGGATTGCCGATTTTACAGGGCTTTGCGGAAGCAGCTATGGAACGAGCCTCCATTGAGTATTCGTTTTAACCGATCATGAGCCTTGGCGCAAGCGAGATATTCTTAGTTTTATTGGTAGTGCTGCTGTTATTTGGCGGCAAACGACTGCCGGATGTTGCCCGACAATTGGGTCGTGGAATCTCTGATCTGCGTAGATCTTATCTAGACATCAAACGCGAAGTCACCAACCCGTTTACTCAAACTCCAACGTCACCCCGAGATTCTGAGAGCCTGAATGCTCCTCCCAATACCCAGCCCAGAAGAGATACAGAAGAGCCCCCGCAGTCTTCCTGAAGTCGTCAGCCAGTCCTTAGCCAACGCCCGTGAGCTAGATTCTCTGGGCGCTTTCGTGTCGTTGCTTGAGGAGCGCGCGTTGAAGCAGGCGAGCAAGGCTGTTGCAAAGTTAGAGCGAGGTGATGGGCTGCCTCTTTTTGGGTACATGCTCGCCGTTAAAGACAATATTGCGATTCAAGACGAAGTTTTGACGTGCGGTTCAAAGATTCTTGGATCGTATCCGGCAACGTTTTCGGCAACCGCCATCGAAAGATTAGAGGCGGCGGGCGCCGTCATTATTGGAAAAACGAACTTGGATGAATTCGCGATGGGTTCATCGACGGAGAACTCAGCGCTCGGCCCGACGCTGAATCCGCACAATCCCGAGCGTGTACCGGGTGGTTCATCCGGCGGTAGCGCGGTTGCTGTTGCTGCAGGAATTTGCCACGCCGCTTTGGGCAGTGAAACTGGCGGAAGTGTCCGGCAACCAGCAGCTTTCTGCGGAATCTGCGGATTGAAACCGACATATGGCCGGGTTTCGCGCTACGGTTTGGTTGCCTTCGGATCTTCTTTGGATCAGATTTCTCCGTTTGCAAGGACATGCGATGAACTTTATGATGTGATAAAGATTATCTCTGGTGCCGATCAGCGAGACGCAACGTCATCGGCCAAGCCCGTACCAAAGCGCAAGAAGTTAGCGAAACTTGAGCGCCCGTTGCGAATCGGCTTAGTGATGGATTTTCTGGAACACGAAGCGCTTTTACCGAGCGTGGCAAAAGCTGCTAACGATGCTATCGCCGCATTAAAGAGTGCTGGACATCAGTTGAAAGAAGTAAAACTACAGGATGTCAGTTTCTCAATTCCGGTGTATTACATTGTTGCAACGGCGGAGGCCAGTTCAAATCTTGCTCGTTTTGATGGAGTGCGCTATGGTTACCGCAACGCGGAAGCTAACGATTTAGCCTCAGTCTATGATATGACGCGCGGCAGCGGATTTGGCGCCGAAGTTCGTCGCCGTATTATGATGGGAACGTTTGTATTGTCGTCAGGTTACTATGATGCGTACTATATGACCGCACTTAAAGTGAGGCGAAAGATTGCAGACGAAATCATGGCCGCACTAGCGGACGTGGACGTTCTTTTAACTCCGACCACCCCAAGTACGGCCTTCAAGATCGGGGAGAAGATAAACGATCCTGTTTCGATGTATTTATCGGATATCTTCACCGTACCTGCTAGTCTCGCTGGTATTCCCGCGCTTTCTGTGCCGTGGAGCGTAGATGAAGACGGATTGCCGATCGGCATGCAGTTCATGTCGACGCATTTTTCTGAGGAGCTTTTGCTTAGCGCGGGGACGGTTTTGGAAGACTTGAGGCCGTTACGTTGATGGGCGAGTACGAGCTGGTTGCCGGCCTCGAGATTCACGCGCAGCTTCAAACCAGAACAAAGGCTTTCTGCCGTTGCGAGAGTCTTTACGGAGCGAAACCAAACACACTTGTCTGTCCTGTGTGTTTGGGAACCCCCGGCGCGCTGCCTGTTCTGAATCGTGAAGTTGTTGCGCAGGCTGCGCGGTTGGCGATTGCTCTTGGTGCGCAGATTAACTTGCATTCGCGGTTTGACCGAAAACATTATTTTTATCCGGATTTGCCGAAGGGTTATCAGATTTCGCAGTTTGATAGGCCGTTTTCCACCGGGGGTGAGGTTCAAATTGTCGTGAATGGCATTGACAAGACAATTCGTGTCACCCGCGCACATATTGAAGAAGATGCCGGGAAATCCATGCATTTGGCCGACGGCTCTACTGTGGTTGACTTAAATCGCTGCGGAATTCCACTGGTTGAAATTGTGTCGGAACCGGATTTTCGTTCAGCCGAAGAAGCCGGAGCATACTTAACCGCCGTGCGTGAACTTTTGCGTTTTGTAGGTGTCTGTGATGGCAATATGGCCGAGGGATCGCTTCGCTGTGATGCAAACGTTTCAGTTCGCAAACGTGGAGAGACCGACCTACGTGAACGCTGCGAGATGAAGAATCTAAATTCTATTCGCGGAGTTGAGCGCGCCATTGCTTCGGAAGCCAAGCGACAGATTGACATCTACGAGCAAGGCGGCGCAATTGTTCGTCAGACGCTGCATTGGGATGAGGAGGATGAGATACTTATCCCGGTGCGATTGAAGGAAGGCTCGGACGATTATCGGTATTTCCCTGAGCCAGACTTGCCAGAGCTGAAACTCAATCAGCCTTTCGTTGACGACATTCGCTCTCACATGCCTGCGCTCCCAAACGTTCGCCGAGCAAAGTATCGTGATCAGTACAAACTGCATGATGAGGCCGTATATTTACTAGCTTCGGATCGCGGACTAAGCGATTACTATGAATCTTTGATAGCTGATAAACGATCACCTGCGGCGGTTGCTGCCTGGATTCAGGGGGACGTGCAGCGCCTCCTAAAAGAGAATGAGTGGAATTTAAGTCAGTTTCCGGTTGACGCGGAACGGTTGGGCGAGGTTATTGATGCCGTGGAGTCGCGACAAATCAATCGAGCGACCGGTCGTGACTTATTGAAAATGATGTTGACAGACAATAGATCTGTTGCAGAACTGATAAAGGCGACGGGCGCGGGACAAATCGGTGACAGTGAAGAGATCCGGACGATCATAGCCGATATTCTTAAACAGCATCCTGATGCATTGAATAAGTATCGAGCAGGTAAGACGAAGATGGTTGGTTTCTTTATGGGGCAAGTCATGCAAATGACAAAGGGGCAAGCGGATCCACAATTGGCGAAGGACCTGTTGATGGAACTGCTCGGCGCAACGGAATAGGAAAACATATGCAACTAATTTCACTTCAGATATCAGGCTTCAAATCGTTCGCAAACGAGACCAAGATCCAATTTGCTCCGGGAGTGACTGGTGTCGTCGGTCCAAACGGCTGCGGCAAATCAAACGTCGTTGATTCGCTGCGTTGGGTGCTGGGCGAACAGCGTTCGTCTGTCTTGCGCGGTGAACGGATGGAAAACGTCATCTTCAACGGAACGGCAAAGCGCAAGCCGATGAATCTTGCTGAAGTGAGGGTGAAATTCGACAATGCGAGCGGCAGAATAAATCTTCCGTACAGCGAGATTGAGATCGCACGCAAGCTGCATCGCGACGGCACAAGCGAGTACCTGATAAACAATAATGCTTGTAGACTTCGCGACATTACAGATATGCTGCAGGACAGCGGCCTTGGCCCGAACGCCTATACGATCCTTGAATTGAAGATGATCGAAGATATTTTGCGTGAAGATGGCGAAGGGCGGAGACAGCTTTTTGAAGAAGCGTCCGGGATTGCCAAATACAAGTTGCGACGTCGTCAGGCTCTTGCTAAACTCGCTCAAACCGAGGACGATCTGCTTCGCTTGGCTGACATCATTTCAGAAGTCGAGCGCCAAGTAGCGTCGTTAAAGCGTCAAGTGAGCCGCGCCAAGCGATATCAGGAACTGAGTTCAGAACTGAAGCGCACGGAGATTGCTCATTCAGTTTACGAATATGATCGTTTGCAGCGAGAAATTGACCCGATGCGCAAGGCGCTTGCCGATGCATTAGGACACGCAGAGGGCAGTAGCTCGCACTTACGTCAGTTTGAGGCGAAAGTGGAGCAGTTACGAGTCGAGCAACTTCAAAGTGATCAAAGTCTCTCAAAGCTTCGGCAAGATCTCCAGTCGACTGTTGCGGCAATATCCACATTGGAAGCGGATAAGGCTGGTGCGGAAGCACGACTGGCTGCTGCGCAAGAGGGGTTAGAACGCTCGCAACGGCAAGTGATATTGGCAAAGGATAAACTGGGGTCGCTTGAGTCGCGAAAGATCGGCTTGATCAAGGACCAGCACGAGGCAAACGCAGAATTGGAAGCAGCACAGACTACGTTGCGTGAAGCAGAAGCAAAATTTCAAACGTGTCAAGCAGCGCTAAAACAGCTTGAGACGACATATAAGGAAACAGACGCTAAGCTTGCGGCGCGAAATCGTGAACAGGCTGGACTTGAAGGTGAGCGCGCTAAGTTGTTTGAAGGAGTGGCGAGGCAGAAGGGGCGGCGTGAATCCGCATTTCAAACTCGTGAGCAGATTGTCGATGAGAAATCTGAGCTCGAATCTCGCATCGCTGAAGTCAGATCACATATTGCGCGAGCTGAGTCCCTAGCAGACGGAGCCCGAAAAGTTCATCAAGATCATCGCGCGAAGGGTGACTTGTTGACGGTGAAACGAGAAGAGATGGCTGCAAGTATCGAAGAAGCCGATCGTCTTTTGCACGCCACGCTGTCGCACATGAATTTGCTGCACACTTTGGAGCAGCGAGGACCACGAGGCTCAGCGCAGCTTAAGCTTATACGTGATCAGATCCCTGCTCACAAATTGATTGCCGATATTTCAGAAGTGGAAGAGCGGTTCAGTCGTGCAATTCATACCGCTTTGGGTAACGCTGCTTATCACGTCATTTTAAACTCTGAAGAGGAGCTTCGTACGGCAATTGACACCTTGCGAAACGCTGAGGCTGGTAAGTGCGGGTTTAAGCTCCCTACGAACATTAGATCTGTTGTTACACTTCCTGCACCGGAAGGCAGTGTCGGTTGGGCCTCTCAGTTGGTTGACTCCAGCGCGGATTCGGCAATTCTGTCGTCAATTCTGGAAAACTGCCTTGTAGTGGAGACGTTTGACAATGCGCTAAGTCTGAGGTCATTCATAGAAGAGCACCGTTGCCGCGTAGTCACGCTAACCGGAGATTGGTTTGACTGGACTGGGTTGTGTTATGTTGGCAGCTTGGATGCGGATATGCCTAGTGACTTGGGTCTTTCAAAACAAATCGATGGGCTGAAGGAAACAATTGCGCGAGTCAAGTCTGAGCGAGCGGAACTCGGTGAGATGTTTGAAACTTTGAAAGACGAGCAAACAGCATGGCAGGAAGCGCTTCACGAACTCGCAGCAGATGTGGACCGCAAGTCGCAAGTTGTAAGCAAGATCGAGGCAGAGCAGCTTCGGATCGAGACTCAGCTCCACACACTCGACCAACGGGACAAGACGGCGATACAACTGATCGAAGAAAGCGAAGATGCCGAACATTCCTTACGAACCGACATCAACCGACTTATCACGGCACTCGAAGCCAGCAGACTTTCGATTACGGAGGCGCAGACGGGGATTGAGCGGTTGTCAGAAGAGGTGTGGCAGGCACGACAAGAAAACGGTGCGGCTCGAGATTTGTTTCATGAGAAAGCCCGTGCGCTGGATTCTGTAAAACACAGATTACAATTGTTGGATGCCGAGGCTGAGCGCTTGACGACGACGGAGTCCGAATTGAGTGACGCGATTCGCTCAAATGCTGAGCAGGGCGAAGTGTCTGCCAACACCATTTCTGAATCGGAGAATAAGCTTCGGGAAGTGGCGGGAAAATTGCGAGACCTCTTTGTGATACGAGACGAGAGATTTCGAATCGTTGATCAAGCGCAGGTCGCGAAGGACGCAGCCTCAGGCGAAGTTCGAGCAATGGAGGAGCAGCTCAAGCGACTTCGCACCAGTCGCGAAGCTGCTGTAGATGATCAGCGGAAACTCGAGGTTGCAATTGCCAAGATTGAAGGTGAACTTGAATCCCTCATTTTTACGGCCAGAAATCAGTACGGACTAGAGCTTGGATCAACCGATTCCCCCACATTAGCCGAGTACCGCGACGTCGAGACAGGAACGGAAAAGATTTTGGAGCTAAGATCTAAGATCGAGAATCTCGGCACCGTGAACTTGCTAGCTGTGGAGGAATTTGACAACGAGACCGCGCGTCTGGACGAAATGCTCGCCAATCGCGCTGACTTGTTAGCGGCAAAGGCGACGCTCGAGGAGACGATTGCCAAGATCAACGAGACAGCGGAAGCAAAATTTTTGCACACGTTTGAAGCCGTGCGTACAAATTTTCAATCTTTGTTTACGGAGTTTTTTCCGGCTGGCGAATCTGATTTGATTTTGAGCGGCAAGGATTTACTCGAAGCGGACATCACGATGTGGGCAAACCCTTCAGGCAAGAGATTGAAGTCGCTGACGTTGATGTCGGGAGGCGAGAAAACAATGACAGCGATTGCATTGTTGTTCTCTCTTTATCAAGTGAAGCCGTCGCCTTTCTGTGTATTGGACGAAGTGGATGCGCCGCTTGACGACGCCAACATTGATCGCTTCACGCGCATGATTCACCGCCATAGCGATCACACGCAATTTATTATGATCACCCACAACAAGCGGACTATGGAGATTGCCGATAACTTGTATGGAGTGACCATGCAGGAAGAAGGAGTTTCAAAAACCGTGTCCGTCCGATTGCTTAAGGCGGGTGAACCCGCCGCAAAGGAAGCAATGTCGGAAGCGACCGGATAGGGGTAGAGTATGCGAGGTCTGCTATTCTCGATGGTTTGTTTGTGCATGATTGGCATCACTACCCGCGGCAATTCTACGGGTATTGATGTCGATGTTGTGTATTACTTTGGTGACGACAGCCTGACTTATTGCGAGGCGTATGTAGGAGTGCAGCGCAATGCAGTCATGTATGAAGGCGGAACCATGGATAGCATGTTTGCCGTGTTCAGCGTAGTGTCCGCAATCAGTCGAAACGATACGATGTTCTTGTCTGACACAGTGGACACCGTAGATCGCTCGTTACGCGAAGTCTCGCAGGGTAGCGGAGCCTTTTTTCCATACATCTTTCGATACCTGCTTCTGCCGGGTCGCTATTCTCTTTATGTTGAGTTGCTGCAAGAGCGCGGCAGGGCGGACACATGGGTGGATCTGAGCGTTGATGTGCCGCAGATTCGCAGTGAATCGGGTATTTCGGAGATGGCATTAGGGGCAGAGTTGACGTACGACGCGGAGTCTTCACAGTTCACAAAGCATGGCTTGCGATTCGTGCCAAACCCATCCAAGTTCTACGGGACTGACTTGCCGATGCTCTACTACTATGCGGAGTGTTACGGCATGAATCCAACCAGTTCAATGCCAGAATCTGTGACTGTGACTCGACAGATAGTGTTTGCCGACGATGGACGGGCGGCGAAGGCCGCAACAACCAAGAAACTTGCCATTCCGGGTGAATCGATGGCTATAGCAGATGGTTTTCCCGCCTACACACTGCGAACGGGGACCTATCTACTTAAGCTCATTGTCCATAGAGATGGGCAGCCCAATCGCATAGTGTCTAAGAAGTTTTATGTTTATCGCGCTGAAGATAGTGCGCAAGGGAGAGACTTGCGGTTCGATCGCGATCTTTCCACAGCAATACTGACAGGCAGTGCAGATATTCTGAATACGATTGACCCGGACAGCGGTTTGACTTTGATGCAGTACGTCCTGCCCAAACAAGAGATACGACGCGCACGCAACATGGATTCCGAGGGCAAGCGTAAACTGATGATCGAGTTCTGGCAGACGACCTATAAGGATGATCCGGATGCCCCGAACAAACACTTTGCACGGGTGGCCGAAGCGAACCGCCGTTACGGATTTCTGAATCGGGAAGGATGGAGGACCGACAGGGGCCGCGTGTTCATTTTGTTTGGCGAACCCGAGTATATTGATAGGCGTTATGCGGATGCCGCGGGGTCCGATCATGAGATTTGGTATTACGACAAGCTTGAAGGCGGCGTCTTGTTTATTTTCGTGGATCGTTCGGGTTTCGGGGATCTCGACTTAGTACATTCCACGAAACGTGGCGAGATTTACAATCCGAATGCACTCTCCACTCAACAGAACCAAAATCCGGTATCACGAGGCCTGCGTGAGTGAGATTGCCGTCCAAGTAAATGGTCTTGGCAAGACCTACCGCGACTCAAGCGGATCTTCTGTAGTCGGCTGCAAGAATGTCAGTTTCAGCGCTGATTACGGTGCAATATTCGGTATTCTTGGCACGAACGGCGCAGGGAAAACCACTCTGCTTCGCATGCTCGCCACCATGATTCAGCCGACCGAAGGGATTGCTTCAGTCGCTGGATTTGATCTTTGTACGCATGCGCAGGATGTCAGGCGTTCAATTGGCTTTCTATCGGCAACCACGGGGATCTACGGCCGCTTGACCGCCCGCGAAATGCTGCACTACTTCGCGGCGCTGCATGGATTTGAACCTGCGCGCGCGGTCCAAAGAATTGCGGAAGTAACGGATCTACTCGACTTGCATGAATTTCTGGATCGCCGTTGCGAGAAACTCTCAACGGGGCAACGTCAGCGAGTTAGTATCGGCAGAACAGTACTGCATGATCCTCCCGTCTTGATTTTTGACGAGCCGACCAGTGGATTAGACATTCTTGCCGCTGCGCAGATTGTCCAGTTTATGCGCGAGAGCCGCAGTCGGGGGAAATGTGTCCTGTTATCTACACATGTGATGCGGGAAGCTGAGTTACTGTGTGACCGAATGATTCTGATCCACCAAGGAGTGGTCAAGGACACCGGGGCCGTCGTGGAACTACAGCAGCGTCACGGTAGTTCACAGCTTGAAGTGGTTTTTCTCCGTGCAATCGGCGAGGATTCGTCGGCATTTCACGACTGATTTTGGCCTTGCCTTTGCGAACGTAAAGGCGATGCACAAATCAATTGATTTTTCCCGAGGTATATACCAGAATTCCACGTTTGGCACAGTTGAGTGGGCAGCCGTGCAGACGTTGTTGTTGGCGCTCGAATGCCGTGACCCCAGCACGTATCGACACAGCCTCAGCGTCGCTGAGCTAGCGGCACGAGCTGGGCAAACGCTAGGACTGAATCTTCGTGCCTTGGAAGAACTCCAGATTGCAGGGCTGCTACATGACATTGGCAAGATTGGTGTGCCCGATCATGTTCTGCAAAAAGAGGGCAAGCTTTCGAAGCGGGAGCGTGGGTTAGTCACCCTTCATCCAGAGCTTAGTGCGGATATTTTGACACCGTTGCCGAAGTTCGCTAGGGTGCGCGAGATTATTCTCCAGCATCATGAGCGATTTGACGGGACTGGTTACCCAGGGGGCAGGGCGGAGGACGAGATTCTGATCGAGAGCAGGGTACTGGCAATTGCGGACACTTTTGATGCGCTGTGTAACGTGCGGCCTTACCGCTGCCCACTGACACCGGAGGAAGCGGTTGGCTGGATTGAAAGCGAAATGGAACGCCAGTTTTGCCCGGTCGCGGTGCAGGCGGTTCTGCATGTTATAGAGACTCAGCTCGAAAGCGGGATACTGCCGGGTAGGGGAATCGGCTACCAGATGGATACATTTTCCCAAACCCGCACAATTAGAAACTAACTAAAGTCATAAAAACCAAACATTTAATATTTTACTATAATTGTGAACGATTCTTGCAAGCTTGTGCGAAGACTTGCGCAAGCCATTGCGATTGCTTATATTAAGCCTTGTGTCTTGGATATTGTTTTTTAGGAGCTGAATGACCCTTCGTTAGAGGTTTCTCCGGGATAGGCCCGATTATCGTCAGTCTGTGATGTTTAACGACCCTCTAACGTCGGTGTATGTAAGCTCCGGTTCGTGACTATTTGTTGCCGAACGAGCTTTGTGCTCCGTTCGGCTTTTATGTTTCTATGACTAATCGCATAACACATAGCACTTCTTCACTGATCATTGTGACTGCAATTCTTTTGTCAGCTGCGGTAGCCCGCGCCGCTGCAGTGCAGGCTCTGGCATCGGATGCTGGTGCAGTGACGTTCGAGTGGACAGCGGACCTAAAAACTTCGTCATTACGGTCACCTGGCGATTGGACGACTTACTTACCCAGTGTCGATTGGCAGTCGGACGGCAACGTGTTGACGCCGTATCAAGTTGTTCTGGTAGCGTGCCCGATCGGCACGACACCACGCTTGACGATCAATTCGACATCGTATTCGGAGTATGCGGTTCCCTTGCCACTTAATGAGTCTGAACCCTCAGCGAAGCAACCGCGTCAAGATCAAGTCAGAGTTAAGAGCGTCGAAAGCTGGCGCGGTTTTCAAATCGCTCATATCGAAATGCGCGTGGCGGAGTCGCTTCCGGCTGGCGCATCTTTGCTAAGCTCGGCTCGTGTGACCGTTGAGTTTACAGGCGCACGTGCGGCAGACGCACCAACCTCTCGAGAAACTGAGATGCTGGGAGCGCTCTGTGTAAACGGTGTTCAAGCTTCACGCTGGTGGCAACTGAAGACTACATCGCGGGCAACCTTAGACAACGCATTGGACTCGTGGCCCGAGTTTCAACTCTATAAGCTTGGGCTTACGGAGACCGGGCTTTATGCGATAACTACCGAGTGGATGCAGTCGCAGGGAATTCCTGCTTTAGGAGTTCAGTCCTCACAACTAAAGATGTTCGGAAACGGCGGCAGATTACTTCCGGCAGGTTTGCTCTCCGTGCCTGATTCCGTGTTGCGGGAAGTCGCAATTTTGATAGAAGACGGTGGCGACGGACGCATGGATCAAGGGGATCGAGTTCTTTTCTACGCCGAAGGCTTGAAGGGTTTCGATTACTGTGACGAAAGTCTCTTGCATGGTCTGGGACACGCAAGCCCATATTCAACTGAGAACATATTCTGGGTTGGGATTGACGCTTCCGGTGCTCCCGGTCAGAGAATGGCCGCGATTCCTGACTATGCGTCGGCAACTCCAGTAACCACGATAAACGGCCGCACATATCTGGATCAGGAGCAGTTCATCTACGCAACGGGCCCTTACCAAACAAATTCCGGTGTGGTTTGGTTCATGGCAACGATTGACGGTGGTACAGAACGCTCGTTTCCGATGATTCTTGAAAGTGCAACCACGGGAAGCGGTACGCTTCGACTTCGCATGGTTTCCATCTCGGGGTCTGGAAGTAATTTCAATGTTTCAGTAAATGGCAGAGTCGTAAGCTCCGGTGTGTTTCCATCCTCAACAAGCCCGCTCGTAATTGAGGTACCTGCGGGTACTTTTAATCCCGGAAGCAACACGATCACACTTACCAACAACACGACTCGGCAGGTGCTGCTGAATTTTATTGAAGCAGAGTTTGACCGCTCTTTGCAGACTAATACGGGATTTTTAGAGATTTTGGCTCCGGAGACACAGACGGGTCGCTTTGAGTACGCCACGAATCTTTCTGAAGATGCCTACATATTGGATGTTACGAACATCATCCAACCTCGAGTCACTCGTGGGGTACAGTTCAGAGATTCCTCGTACGCGTCGTCACCCCGCCGCTATTTCGGGGCTAGCCCGACTCGTACGCGCTCGCCTGTTTATCGTGGGCGCAAAGACTTTGCGGCGGACGACTATACGAGTTTGCGCAATCCAATGAACGAAGCCGGAATCATTATCATCACCTATGATAGTTGGTATGATGAGCTAGAGCCTCTGGTGGAGATGCACGCGAGTTACGAAGAGGAACCGCTTAGAGCCGTACGCGTCAAACTGACACACATCTATGACGAGTTTTCGTGGGGTGTGAAGGATCCCACGGCGATTCGCAATTTTCTCCGCTATGCGTTCGGGAATTGGCGAGGAGCGACGGGCAGCGCCGAGCCGCCTCGTTATGTCCTTTTTGTCGGAGACGGCGATTTCGACTACAGAAATCTGACGTCCGGCGCGGATGACAACTGGATGCCGCCGTGGGAAGAGGGACAAGTCTGCACGGACGACTATTTTGTTGACTTTGATAATGCAGCCTCTTTACCAGATATGATTTCCGGCCGCTGGCCGGCTCAGTCGGCACAGGAAGTCACAGCTATCGTTGAGAAGACCGTTGAATACGCGACGCGTCCGCTTTATGGGCCATGGAAGAACACGGCAACATTTGTGGCGGATGACGAATGGAAACAAGGTTCATGCTCGGAGTCCGTTCATACGGATGATTCGGAAACCTTGATCAACAACGTTCTTCCTGACTACTTCACGTTCAGAAAGCTCTACGAAATCTTGTATCCGTTCAGGCAGTCGAGTTCAACGTCACAGAAGCCGGACGCGACTCGCGACCTGCTTGAGACGTTTAACAACGGCACGCTGCTGATTAATTACGTTGGTCACGGGAACGAGCGAATATGGACCGATGAACAGCTTTTTGTGATGGAACGGGATTTTCCATTTATCAACAATAAACGGACTTGGCCTGTCATCGTCGCAGGAACATGCACATGGGGAGGATTTGATCGCCCGACGGAGCGTTGTTTTCCTGAGTTGTTACTGGGTGCGAACGGTGTCGGGGCAATTGCCTGTATTGCCGCAACAAGGTTTACATTTGTTGGGCAGAATCAAAATTTGACTCAACAATTCTATACTGAGATATTCCGTCAAGGTATAGAACGTCGCCGTAGTTTGGGTGAAGCTTTGCTATTGGTCAAGCCGCTTCGGTCCAACAACAATCTTTACCACGTCCTCGGAAATCCAGTCTTGCGGCTGGCGACGCCCGAGTACTTTGCCTTTGTAGAAGAGCGCGACGACTCACTCCAGGCGGGCGGCTTATTCCATATGAACGGTTATGTCTCGCGCACAAACAACGCCATTGCAGATATAAATCATCAACTGCCACGTCTTTCCATTGACGACGAGGTCTGGTCCGATTTTCAAGGCATCGTGGAAGCGCGGGTTTTTGATTCGGAAGACTCTGCGGCTTACTACTTTCCGCTTTGGTCGGATTGCAGCACACCGTCACCGAATCCTTACTACTATGGGTTGCCCGGAAACGCAATTTTCCGTGGCCGCTCTTCAATTGTTAACGGTCGCTTCGAAGTCACCTTTCGCGTTCCCCGCGATATTCAGTACGGCGGCGAAAACGCTAAAGTGAGTTTGTATTTTTTCGGAAAATCAGATAGCGATGCGGACTCTGCTGACGGAATCGGAATCGAGCAGCCGTTACGAATTGCCAATGCCGCAGCAGCCGTGGAAGATACAATTCCGCCTCAAATTGAAGCATGGCTGGAGAACACCTCGTTCCGCAACGGTGATCAGGTCAGCCGCACGCCGCTCTTGATTGTCAAGTTAGCCGATGAATCAGGCTTGAATCTTTCGGGCGAAGTCGGACATAAGATCACGGCAAGAATTGATGACGCTCAATCGGAAGACATAACGCAATTCTTCAATTACGACGTGGACAGCTACACGGAAGGTGAATTGTCGCGGACGATCGGGCCACTGTCTGAGGGATCGCATCGCATGACCGTTGAAGCATGGGATTCGTTCAACAACTTGAACCTTTATTCGCTTGACTTTATTGTCGGTCAGACGGCCGAAGAGGGCTTCGCGATTCGTGATGTTCTCAATTGGCCTAATCCAATGACGTCTGAGACGTATTTTACATACGCCTTAACTCAGGACGGAACCAGCGGCGTCAAAGTGAGAATTTACACGATGACAGGAAAGCTCGTAGACGAACTCGATGGCTTGGGCACTCGTCAGCTATACAACAGCAACAGCGCGCGCCCGTGGCATGGCCGGGATCGCGATGGCTACGAGCTAGCTAACGGGGTGTATTTTTACAAAATCATCGCGCGCCATCAGCGCGGCTATTCAGCCGAAGCGACGGGCAAGCTTGTTATTCTTCGATAATCAGAAACAATAAATAGATTGCAGGAGAGCAAATGAAGAAATGGATGTTTGCACTATACGTAACGGTTGCGGGTCTGATGGCTCTGCCCGTTCACGCCGCTAGCGTCAGTCAGGCGACGCTGCTCTTTTTGAAGATTGCGCCCGGCGCGCGTCCTGCCGGTATGGGTGAGACCTTTGTCGCCATAGCGGATGACGCAACTGCGACGTGGTGGAACCCTGCTGGCCTCGCGTTTCAGCGTGGCAACGAAGTGACCATGATGTACTCTCGCTGGCTACCGCAATTTAATCTGTCGGATCTCTACTACGCATTCGTCAGCGGGACGTATGAAGTGCCGGAGTGGGGAACGTTCGGCGGTAACATCGTGTTCTTGAATCTCGGTGAAACTGTCCGTACCGACGCATCGGGAAACACACTGGGTACGTTTTCGTCCTATGAAATGGCGCTTACCGGAACGTACGGCGCACTGATTGACGACAATACGTCCATGGGTGTGGGTTTGAAGCTAGCGTACAGTAATCTGTCGCCGGTTGGTGCGGGTTCTGAACAGGGCAAAGGTACGGCGACGGCGATTGCCGCTGACATTGGATTGCTGCACAAAGCCACGTTCATGCCGGGGCTCTCCTTAGGCGCAAATCTTTCCAACATGGGTCCTAAGGTATCGTACATTGACCGCGCACAAGCGGATCCTCTGCCCACGACTCTGAAGTTCGGTGTTGCGTACAAAGTGCTCGATCAAGAATACAATAAGCTGACGATTGCATCCGACGTGGATAAAGAATTGGTCAAGCGTGATAAATTTGGCCAGTCGGATGAGTTCTATGAAGCTCTGTTCTCAGCATGGGGTGACGGCGATTTGGCGGAGTCCTTGATTTGGCATCTCGGTGCGGAGTATTGGTACTCAACTCTCGTCGGATTGCGCGGTGGTTACTACAATGACCACCTCGGTCGCGTGTTCCCGTATACCTTTGGTGTCTCGCTCAAATACAGCACCTATCGCTTCGACTTCAGTTATTTAACCGCCGGCGAAAACCATCCGCTAACGGACACGATGCGATACTCACTTTCTGTGGATTTCTAAACTGAGCTTTCGTTTCATTTTAGTCTTTGCGCTTGCCCAAGTTTCCGCTTGGGCCGTGCCGTTTGCGCCACTCTCGCAGAGTCGAGGTCATGCGTCAAAGCTCGATGATCCATGGCCCGTGGACACGCCGATTCGCTTGTGCGCGATTCGCGTTGATTTTGTGCCCGACAATCTAACCGGCACGACCGGTGACGGTTCCTTCAACTCGGGTTTCCCCGATTCGTTATTGATTGACCCGCTACCGCACGACCGGGAATACTTCGAGGATCATCTTTCGTTTTTGTCGCACTACTTCGAGACAGCATCGAAAGGGCGCATTACTTTCGACCAGCTTGATGTATATCCACAAGAAGCAAACGGCGCATATCGGTTGCCGTATCCGATGTGGCACTATAACTTCAACACGGATACGGCTCTGTTAAATAGAAGACTGGTGGAACTGTTCGCGGAATCTGTCACACTTGCAGTTTCTGATGTGGATTTCGCGCAGTATGATGCAATCTTGATCTTTCATGCCGGAGTTGGCAAAGACTTCAACGTAGGCTTTGACGACACTCCGTTTGATATCCCTTCAGCATATATTTCGGAGACGGATTTGCATCGCTACGGAGTTTCGATTCCGGCAGGCGTAACACGCGGACTTCTGCTCCCTGAAGGGCAGAATCAAACCGAGACTCTTAATCTTGGCGTCGAACTTTCGCTAAATGGAGTGATGATCAAGCTCTTTGGCAACTGGCTGGGTATGCCCGATCTCTTCAACACGGAAACCGGTGCCAGTGGGATTGGCCGCTGGGGTATGATGGATCAGGGCTCGGGCAACGTCAATGCCTTGGTGCCAGCACTTCCGGATGCATGGTCGCGCTTATTTATGGGATGGTCTGAAGCGGAAGTTGTGATTCCATCAGGACAAAGTGACACCGTACAGGTTTCACGATTCAACGGATTAGGCGCTCCTGAAATTCTAAGGATTCCAATGTCTGGAGAAGAGTATTATCTCCTTGAGAATAGAGACTCAGATAGTGACTCAATCGGGTATGTATCCGTATTCGATCGCGACGATCGCGAGATGCGGCTGGATAGATTCGGCAATGTCTCAGTGGAGACAGGATTCAAGATCGCCATTCGCGCTTCGCATTACGATTATGGCATTCCCGGCAGCGGCATTTTGCTTTGGCGAGTTAACGAGAGTGTGATTGCCGAAAAGTATCCGAGTAATCACGTCAACTCTGATCGCCAGAATCGCGGAGTTGAGTTGGTTGAGGCCGATGGGGCACAGGACATTGGCCGTGAATATGGCTTCGCAACGGCAGGCTCGGGAACGGAACTAGGCATTCAAGAAGATTGTTGGTATCGCGACAACCGCGCCTTTCGCGCGGCAAACGGCGGCACCGCTTTTGTTCGCTTTAATGATTATACCAGGCCATCTGCGCGACTCCACGACAACAGTTACACATTTCTTGAGATCAGTGACTTTTCAGATGTGGATTCTATAATGTCCTGCCGAATCCGCAACACTCTGACATCCAATGGTTTTCCTGTTACGGTTTCGGACACAGCCGCGCGTTGGGCGGTTGCTGATCTAAATGGTGACGGCATACGCGAGTTCTATGTACAGTCGTATGATTCACTGTTTACGGTATCCGATTCATTGGGTTTGGAATTGGCGCTGATAGTTCCGACGGGAGCAACTCTTGATACTGCATTCGGGATTGGCAGTGAAAGCAAAGAGAAGCTCCTTTTCACCGGGAATCCCATCGGATTTGTAGGCTGGCAGGACGGCGCGATCGATTCGAGCTTTGTGGTTCCACCTCTTTCTGGTGCAAGGGTAGATAGGGTATTCAATTGCCTCAGTGACCAGAATATCAGAATAGTTTTTACCGCGCCTCAAGCTTATGCTATTTATAATCAAAATTTTGAACTTGTCTCAGCAAGGATCAATCTTTCACCAGAAGTTAATGATTTTACGAATGCCGAACTGTATCCCGCAAAAGCATTGATTGGCTGGACCGCAAATCACTCTGTTGCCTACTTCGATGTGAATGATACCCTCAGCGTTCGCTGGGAAACAGTTGGAGCGGGCAGCGAGCCTCCAGTTGTCATCATCGACCCGGAGCGCACGTTGGTATTTTTGGAAGATATTGGATATTTGGACGCAACGAATGGTGAGATTATTTGTGACATCAACGATTGCCTTCCCCCGCAAGTGGATTGGGATGGCGATGGCCTTGTGGATGGCGGCGGCGCTAATGGGGTAGATTACACGCCGCGTGAGAATTACACCACTCCCAAAGAAGGCGAAGTTTCTGTTCATGATCTGAATTTCGACGGTGAGCCGGACATTTTGCAAGTCACAGTGTCCAAGGACACAGCGGGAAATGTTTTAAGCTGGCATTTGGTCGCATTGGATCACGACACTCGCCGCTACCCAAATTTCCCTTTGGCACTTGACGGAGCACCTGAGTTACTGCGAATGAATGACAGTGAGTTCCGCTTTCACATGTTGACGACTCACCGAGCAAGCGAACATGTGCGATTCAGTTTAATGCGCTTGCCTGTCACTCCGGACGCTCAAATTCAAGAAATCTATCAGGCTCCGGATAATCTGATCATTATTGGTACGCTACGTCCTCAAGTACACGCGCGGGATAGTTTCGTTTATGTGTGGCCAAATCCCGCCACAGAAACTGTGCACATACGAGTCACTCTGCCCTATGCCGCGACTGCCGATGTTTTGATTTTTGACTTAGCGGGTCGCCGGGTAGCAAAAGTAAAGGGCAGTTCAACTGTCGCAGGACCGTTTGAAATTGATTGGCAGACGAGCGGCGTTCAAAGCGGTGTGTACATTGGCAGAGTGGAAGCCACGGGTGGTGGACAAACTCAGAGTGCGGAATTGAAGATTGCAGTGGTGCGCTGATGCGAAGTATTCCTATCGGACTGCTTTGTATTGTCTTCGCGTCACTGGCTGCGGCCCAAACCGCAGAGTTTACTCGTCCGAACTTGGAGTGGATGACGTTTGAAACGAAAAACTTCGTCATTCACTATACTGTAGGTCTCGAAGAAGTTGCCTATCTCGCGGCGGACATCGCGGAAGAGGTGCATGAACCGCTCTGTGAAATTTATGACTACCGACCGGACACGAAAGTATCGCTAATCTTTTCTGATGAAGACGATATCGCGAATGCCGGCGCCTATTTTCAGTCGAATAAGATTAAGTTTTTTGCAACGTCCATGGCATGGGATTTTCGCGGCACGCATAATTGGCTGCGAAATGTCGTCACGCATGAGTACACGCATATGATTCAGCTTGGCGCGACGAGAAAATGGTCACGTCGCTTCCCGGCGTTTTATGTACAAGCACTGGGCTATGAGCCAGAGCGCAGACCCGACGTGCTCTATGGTTATCCGAATGCGTTGATCAGTTGGCCATTGCCCTCTGTTACTGTTCCCGCGTGGTTCGCTGAAGGCACCGCGCAGTATCAATTTGACGGGAGCGGATACGATTTCTGGGACAGTCATCGTGACATGCTCTTGCGGCAGGCCACGCTTGCGAATCGTCTCTTGAGTTTTGAGGATATGGGATTCTTCGGAAAGACAAGCCTTGAATCTGAAGGAGTTTACAACCAAGGGTATTCGCTGACAAAGTACATCGCGGACAACAGCGAGGGCGCAAAGACTCTGGGTGAAATTTCGCGCAAGATGTCCAATCCATTTCCGGTGACATTGAACGACGCGATTGGTTCGGTTACTGGAAAGTCGGGAATCATTTGGTATCGCGATTGGAAAGCAGACCTTGAAGCTAGATACGAAGCCAAGCGATCAGCGCTCGCGCCCTACTTGACCAAGGCCGACACGCTCGACAAGAAAGGGTTCGTCGGAGCGTTTCCGCGCTTTTCACACGATGGATCAAAGCTTGTCTTCATTTCGAACGCAGGCAAAGATTATTTTGGCCAGTCCTCATTATATGTATTCGATATAAAGTCCGATAGCATAGAGGTAATTGCAGGGGGAGTGCAGGGGAGCGCCGCTTGGCTTGCTGACGACAGCGGACTTGTCTTTGCGCGGCGAACGACGAATAATCCGCATGGAGCGCTCTTGCATGATCTGTATCACTACGACATCAAAAAGAAAAAGGAGCGCAGATTAAGCAAAGGTTTGCGTACAGAGTCCGTTGACGTTAGCCCTGATGGCCGCTTTCTGCTCTTTACGGTTAATCAAGCCGGGAAGCGTGAGATTGCAATTGCAAGTATGCCGGATATGACGAAGAAAGTTACACCGATTACCGGCGAAGACGTCTTACTTCGCTTTCCGTCATTGCCGCATGAACAATACTATCACCCGCGCTGGTCACCTGATGGAAAGCAGATCGCGGTCGCGCATCATTTGCGCGAAGGTCGCGACGTTAGAGTGTACGATTTTGATGAGGCATCCTTAACCCTAACGCTTCACCAAGCGTTCGAGGGACGAGGCGCCGAACTGCGCGATCCGTCATGGAGCGCAGATGGTAAATCGCTTTTTGTATCCTATGATGAATCCGGGATCGCCAACATCTATCGGATCAATCTGGAGAGCGAGTCGATGGACAGATTGACCGTCGTTCTGGGAAGTGCACTATATCCCGACGTGCATGACGGGCGACTCGCATATTCAGAATTCTGTGACGACGGATTCCGGATCTGCATGTTGGACTCGTTCGACGCAGTTCGTTTGCCGCGCAGTTCACTGGACGAACTTGGCAATGATTATTTGTCGCAAATACCTACTGACGAAGTTCCTCTTCGCGGACAAGCCAGACCTGCGGAACCTTACCGCCCGCGCTTCGAAAGCCTGTACTGGTTTCCGCGCATTGCATTTGACTACAATACATTTAAGCCGGGCGCATACTTGGTTTTGAATGACGTGTTGGACAAGATGACATTCATCGGCGGAGCGGCAGTCAATCAGAAGCGAGAATACGATCTTTACGGGTTGGTGGAGTACAAACAATTTTACCCAACGATCTTTGCGGAGTATTTTAACATACAGAGACGGCTGACGTCACATTTCGCGGATTCTTCGCGGATTATCGGCGAGGAAGAGATCGGCGAAATCCTCTCGCCCATTTATGATCAGTATCGCATTCGCTATCGCTACAATTTGAATGAAATCAGTGTTGGCATGGGGATTCCTATCAACGCCGCCACGAATATCAAGACTCGTGCGACCTACGACCAATATGTCGCGCATAACCGCTTCGACGATGAATCAAGTGTCAGCTTGACCTATTTTCGCGGTTGGTCTTGGAAGACCGGGCTTTACATGGATGCAAGACGTCCCGGCATGTTGACGCAAGTCAGTCCGTCAAGCGGGTATCGCGGATTCTTTGAATATACCCGCGCGAATCACGATTTCATAACGGATATCGAGATCGGCGGCGACGCAATCGGACTACGGGAAATCTACGATCCCAATAATTACAATCTCTTTGAATTGGGTTTTGAGAAGTACTTCAAATCGCCAATCAAGAGCCACTCAGCGGAAATCCGTTTTCATGGCGGATTCATTGATGAAAACGTTGATCCGTTTTTCCATCAATACGCGGGCGGGCTTCCCGGAATGCGCGGCTATTCCTTCTATAGTTTAGGCGGCACGCGTACAGCCGTCGGAACGTTCACCTATCGTTTTCCGCTGGTTAAGCGCGCAGCAGTTGCGCTCTGGCCGCTCTCGATCAACCGAATCTACGGATCGTTGTTTACGGACGTCGGTGACGCGTGGGTCGGCGACTACGAAGACCGAACCGTCAAGAAAGACGTCGGCGCGGGACTTCGCATGCAACTACATTCATTCTATTCATATCCGACTGCAATCTCATTTGACGTCGCGTATGGTTTAGATAAGTTTGACGTCGTCGAAGATGGCGTACGAACAGGATACGGTGAAGAGCTTCGCTACTACCTGACGATCCTCTTCGACTTCTATACACCGATCATCCCTCCGGCGCGACACCCGTCTAGCTGCGGATGTTCACATTGTTCGATTAATTAGAATCAATAACATATATGGAGACTGCCATGCATTCCCCAAAACTGAGTCGCATTCTTACTTTGTTGCTCTGCTTCGTCTTCCTTCCGTCCATCGTGTCGGCGAAAGGACTCGGATTGTCGCCACACCGAGCGCAGTTCGCCGCGCCGTCATTTGAGCAAGCGCCCGCCGATGAAACGACGTCTCCTGTACTGGCAGGCAAGAAAAATATTGGACGCGCAGTAATGTTCAGCTTGGTCATCCCCGGCACTGGACAATTTTACTCGGGCTCATGGCTGCGCGCGCTCCCGTGGTTGGCAGTTGAAGTCGCGGGATGGGCGTTGTTTTCGAAGTATCACGCGGATGGCAACGACAAGACAGATGAGTTTGAAAAGTACGCCGGTGATTGGCCCGGCAATAGCTCAGCTCGAAATGGTAACTTCAACTTTGACGCTTACATGATGCGCGAGTATCAAGTCGCGGCAAACGATTTGTTTGCTCCTGTCCAGTATGAAGGTGACTATGCAGATTGGGTGGACTTAGACTGGGTAGACAGATCGCCGCACCTGCCCGCTCCATATACCCACGACATCACCACCAATGATCGCCAGCAGTACTACGAGATGATTGGCAAGTACTACGAGCAGTTCGGCTACGGATGGAACGATACATATGATCCGGCAGGAGTAAACGGAGGCTCTACAGAACATATCTGGGGCCCAGCGTTTGGGAATGACATTCCTGCGACGGTTGCCTATGATGGTACGAGTTCGTTTTTCTTCCATTACCGCGACATGCGCGGTGACGCCAACAGTCTGTTAGAAAAGGGCAACACGATGATGGAAATCGTGCTGGTCAATCACGTGTTGTCGGCATTGGATGCGGCATTCGCGGCGCGCAGTTTCAATCGAAAGCTTGAAGCGGCGAATTTAGGTTCAATGGATCTGAAGTATGACATCAAGCACACACGCGAAGGCGATGCGCTGCGCACGTTGACGCTAAGCATACCACTGCCTGCTATCAGATAGAAGGAAAATGCGAGCCATTCGTATAACTATCTGTCTGCTGGTCATTCTCTCTGTGGGAATGCCGTTCGCACATGCTGAACAAAAAGGCAAGGCAGCGTTCTTAAAGTCGCTGGTGATTCCGGGTTGGGGTCAATACGAACATGGCCGTTCGACCCATGCGCTGGCATTCTTTAGCGCGGACTTGTTGTTTATCGGCGCGGCGCTGTCATTAGATCATCATGGTCGACAATTACAGCGGGACTATAAGGCTTTTGCTTCGACTCACGCAGGTGTATCCGGATCTCACAGCAAGGAATTTTACATTGACGTGGCGAATTGGATCAATGTATTTGACTACAACGATCAACGCATGGCCGACCGCAATTTTGGTGCAATCTATGATACGGAGGCCGAGTATTGGTACTGGGACAGCGAAGCCAATCGCGCTCGCATGGACGAGATGCGTGTTACCTCAGATAGATCATTAAATCGCGTAATCTACGCTGTCGCGTTAGTCGGTGTCAATCATCTCGTCAGCGCGTTTCATGCGGCACGACTTCAAACACAAGCGTCCGGAAAATTCAACGATAGAGTGGGGTGGCGAGTCAGCCCGGAACGGGTGAGCGGTGGCGGAGTGGTAAACTTCTCAATGTGGTGGTAGCAGAATCGCGTGAACGACCGCGTATTGATTACCGGTGCGTCCGGATTGCTTGGTGCGAGTCTTGGGATCACGCTGTCAAAGTCAGGTCAAGACGTGCTCGGAATTCGCCGGAGTCACCCGCGCTCTTTGCCGTATCTGGAAGCAGTGCTCGACTTACTGGATAAGACGTCCGTTGCAAACATCGCACGAGACTTCAAGCCTACCGCTTTCGTCCACGCAGCAGCTCTTTCAAAGGTCATTGAGTGCGAAGCAAATCCGCGACAGGCTCATGCGCAAAACGTCGAAACCACTAAGACCCTGCTCGACATTGCCTCAGAATCACGCGCATATGTGATCTACATTTCCACTGATCAGGTGTTCGACGGAAGGAGAGCAGAGTATTCCGAAACAGACACACCCGCGCCAACGCATATCTATGGAAAGACCAAGCGGGAAGCAGAACTACTTGTTGAGGCGGCAAGCAAGACGCATTTGATTCTCCGTAGCAATAACATCGTGGGCCGCAATTCCGGATGGGGACGAAGCTTCACGGATTCGCTGTTAGAGCAACACACCCAGGCACAACCAGTCGAGTTGTTTCATGACCAGTATCGCAGCCCCGTTCATCTGTCTGCAATCGTATCAGCAATAATGGGGTGCATTCGGAATAGAGTTTCAGGCGTACTACATGTCGGCGGACCGGAGCGACTCAGCCGTTACGAAACTGGACTCACGCTTGCCAAAGCCTACAATTTTTCCCCAGATCTGTTGACGTCAGTATCCATGAAGACACACCCGCAAGCATCCACGTTCCATGTCGACGGTTCATTTTGTACAAACAAACTGCGTTCGCTTTTTCCTGATAGCGGCAACTTCACGATTGCGGACGGATTTCGCCGTGACGCGTTAATGCAGGAACAGACATGACTTCGCCTGAGTTGATACGGCTTGAGACGGGAGTCCGTATTCCTGACGCGTTGGTTTCACTTGCAAAGGAGCGGAAGTGGTTGTCGGCGATATGCACTGCCATTGGTGGTGTTGCTGATGTTGATTTAGCCTACTATGATTTGGCAAAAAAGGAATATCAACCATTTACAGTTGACGGAATCGTAGAGCTAGTAGCGCTGAACGGAAACTTGACGGGCCCGGATGATGAACCCTTTTGGCATTTGCACGCGATTGTCGCGGACTCCACAGGCAAGACCTACGGAGGGCATTTGCTTTCCTGCACGGTAGCACTAACGATTGAGTTGGCCGTCTGGCCGATGGATCGTGTTCGCACCCGCACATTTGAAGAGAGCACCGGACTGCGGCTGCTTTCGGAGTAATCTTGAATGATCGACCAACACCTACGCCGCTATTTTATTGCAGTTGCCGGAAACATCGGGGCGGGAAAGACGACGCTTGCCAAACGGCTGGCAAGTCAATTGGGTTGGAAATGCTATCTCGAACCGGTCATTGACAATCCATACTTGCCGGACTTTTATGCGGACATGTCGCGCTGGTCATTTCATCTGCAAGTCTATTTCCTGAGCAAACGTTTTCAGAATCAGATTGACATTGAACAGGACGCCTCATCGTGCGTTCAGGATCGCACAATATACGAGGACGCACGGATATTTGCTCACACGCTCCGAAAACGTGGTTTCATGAGTGAACGCGACTGGGACAACTACCAATCGCTTTTCACTTCCATGGCTGGTCAGTTGAAGACGCCGGATCTTGTGATTTACTTGAAGAGTGATGTACCCAGCTTGATCAAACGCATTCAACAGCGTGGCCGCGAATTTGAGAAGTCCATTGATATAAATTATCTTGAAGATCTTAACTCGGCCTATGAGCAATGGAGCGCCGGAAAGTCTAACCAGTTACTGATCGCAACAATTGACACAACGACGGGAGCGAATGAAAATGACGTCTTCGAGGAGTCGCTTCGCTTGTTAAAACTAAAACTTCAAATCGAACTGCCTTTTCGCAATGCTTGACATTCCATTTCTTAAAGAAGAACACACTCCTGTTCCTCCGGCAATTCTAAAGATAGCTGTTATCTTATGTGGGCTTGTGCCTATTGTGCTTGCCTATCGTAGTGAAACTCCACCGAGTATGATGAGCGCTGTTGTAACAGCCGTTGCGGCCATTTTGGTTTTCACCGGCTGGAGGTTAAGCTTCGCACAGGCTGGAGACGAACCACGCTCCAAGAAATGGCTCCTGCTTGTAGGTGCGGGCGCATTAGGTGCATGTGCAAGTTTGTTTCTTCAGCAGAGTTTCAATGCCGTAAATTTTCTTTGGGCATTGCTGCTACCCACATTAGTGATTATGAATCAAGCGATGTTACGTAACTCAAGCCTTTGTCGACACGTCATGATTCCGCTCATGTTCGGAGCGATTTTCATGTTCACGGCAGGATCGCTCGGTGTTCCAACACTTGGGGCGTTTCCAGCCGTAATCGGCGCGTTGTTCATCGCCGTAGTACGGGCAACGATCGAGATTGAAGAAGACTTGTTTGAGAATCACGCGGACTCTAAACACATGGAAGTCGAGCAGCACTATCGCCATCGTCTTGCGATCACGGCGGTTATCTTCTTCCTGTTCGGAACAGTGAGTCTGTGGCCATGGCTGGGAGACATGTATGGAAAAGGTTACTTCTGGCTGCTGCTGGTCGGTGTTCTTTTGCCGCTTGCATTTTTTTGGGGACGGATTCGCCAGCCGAAACTCGAGGGCGCGAAGACCGCATTGATTAGATTCAATCGCATCGCCCCTGTGCTCGGGTTGATTCACGTCTTAGCGTTCATCGCCTCATAAATGTGAACGTTCGGTTAACCTTAGTCTCCGCGTCACCAAGGCGGAAAGACCTGCTTGCCAAGCTGAATATACCTTTTGACGTTGCACCGGTTTCAGCGTTTGAGCGATGGTTTGGTGATTCCGCAGAAGACATTGCCAAGAAGAACGCCGAAGCAAAGGTGCGAAGTTCAGAGTTGTACGGCAAAGCGGGTCGTCTACTGTTGGGTGCGGATACAGTAGTTTGCGTCGAGGATCAAACACTGGGCCAACCTGCCGGAAAAGAATCCGCGGAGAGAATGCTAAGACTCTTGTCCGGTCGCGAGCATACAGTAGTGACTGGATACTGTCTGACTGGATTCGATTCGAGTGGTAAACCGCACAAAGTGATCAATCATGCCGTGGCGAGCACGGTCACGTTTCACGATCTTTCCAAAAAAGACGTTCGCCGCTACATTGCCGGAGGCGAATGGCGAGGCAAGGCTGGCGGTTACGCGATTCAGGGCGGCGCGGGTAGATTTGTGAAGCTCGTGGAAGGCGATTATGACAACGTTGTTGGATTGCCAATAGAAAAGATACGAGAGGACATTGGAACGCACTTCTCAGACTGCGACTTTTTGTGACGAACTAAGAAAGGCCCGGGAGTACCAGGGCCTTTCACTTGAAGAGCTTGTTAAGAAGACGCGCATCTCAATGGAATACTTCGTCGCGCTCGAGCAGGGACGCCTCGATGTAATTCCCGCGCCCATTCGCAGAGGAGTCATTTCCGCCTACGCGCAGACCGCCAGCATGAATGCGGACAAAGTGCTTAAGCGCTTGGAAGAGCTGCAAGACGAGAAGCCACCGCCAGCCCAAGTAAGCACTATAACCACACGCTGGCTATCGCGTGATCGATTAACAGTCGGCATGACCCGCGCTCAAATCCGGACCGAGTGGTTTGCCTCAATTGCTGGCAACAGGTTCCTACATTGGTCCCTAACGGTCCTGATCTTGCTGGTGGGGCTGGTTTTGGCCTCTCAATGGAGCGAAGTGAGTGAGTACGCCTCAAGAACGCCTCCTCAAAACGTAAATGTACCTGCCCCTGTTTCCTCCTTTCGGTCAGATTGCCGATTTGAGTTTTGGGAGGTTCCGCCCGACTCATTACGGCCGAGCTCCCTACGAACAGTCCATGAGAGTGTTCTGGTCGCCCTCGATACTTGTGAATTTGACATAAATTGGGGAATTATCGCCGGACCCACCGTGATACTCTATCCACATGATAAAGCAATACTTAGACACAATTCTGGTGTTCGTATCACTGTAGGCCGATATTTTAGTGGTTTGTTGATTGCCCAAGAAGACACCCTTTCCCTCCATTTTACCAAGGATTCTACGACCGCTTGGCTCTGCTTTCCGGACGCCGCTGCAGAAATAGCAGCTGATTCGACGCTTTTGACTAAAACTGCAAAAGGTTGACATGCGTCGAACTCCTTGTTATATTATGTTTTTGTATTCCGCCGCCGGACCTGGGCTGAAACCTCTTTTTTGCATCAATGGTCTACCTTCTTCTGACTTTCCTCGCCGTCCTCACCTACGCCGCCGTTGAGTTCTACAACCATCAACGTCTGGCTCGCAACATTCCCATTCGGATCCATGTTAACGGTACTCGGGGAAAGTCCTCGGTTACACGCCTAATTGCCGCTGGACTTCGTAACGGCGGAATCAGGACCGTAGCAAAGACGACTGGAACCTTGCCGCGCATAATCGACACGGACGGTCTTGAGATACCGATTGTCCGCAGGGGCGGTGCGAACATCATCGAGCAGGTCAAGGTCTTCAACTTTTTCGGCAAACGAAAACCGGACGCAATTGTCATCGAGTGCATGGCGGTGAACCCAGAGTATCAGTGGATTTGCGAGCATCGATTTGTTCATGCTACGGTTGGAGTTATCACGAACACACGCCTCGATCACATCCTTGAAATGGGGCCAACACTTGAAAACGTGACTCGATCTTTGTGCAACACACTTCCCCCCAACGGTGTTGCCTTCACTGCCGAGCAGAATATGTTCTGGATGATGCGAAAAGAGGCGGAAGAAGTTGACTGTAAGCTCTTTCGTGTCAACACAGATAGTGTGTCCTATCTTGAGTTAGGTCAATTTTCCTATATTGAACACGCTGATAACATCGCTTTGGCCCTTGCCGTCTGCGAGCACTATCATGTCCCGCGTGAAGTTGCACTGGAGGGTATGTACAAAGCTTTTCCCGATCCGGGCGCACTAAAGGTCATCGAGGCAGAAGAAAACGGGCGCGTCGTTCAATTTATCAACGCTTTGGCTGCCAATGATCCCACATCGACGTATGCGATTTGGCAGAAGGTCAAAATACTGTCCACTGATTTAGGCAAAGTTTGCTTCATGTTGAACACACGCGCTGATCGATATGACCGTACGATTCAGCTCCTTGAAATGATCCGAGATAACTTGACTGGCGAGTTCGACTATTTGTTCTTGAACGGAGAAAACGTTGATCGAGTTTACGGCAGCTTGCTCGACTACGGCGTGGATCAAACGAAGGCGGTTAGAATTGGCATGGCAGACCCACTCGTAACGTACAACGCGGTGTTCGAGCGTATTGAAAGCATCGGAACCGTGTTTGCAATAGGGAACGTCGGTAAAGGGGGGCTGGATATCGCAAATTATTTTTCACGGAAACGCCGCGTGCGACTGGGAACGTCGGCAGAAAAGACCAGCACATCAAGCACTTGCTAACAAACCATGATTGAACTGACGATAGGGCTAGGCGTTCTGGTCAGCCTGCTATTCCACGAGATTGTCGGCGCTGCCGCCGGCGGAATCGTGGTTCCTGGATACATTGCGATGCATTTGAATAGTCCGACCAAGCTGTTGGGCACATTTGCCGTCGCCTTTATTGCGTATCTTTGCATCCGCTTAGTTTCCAAGTTCATGTTCGTTTACGGCAGACGCCGCATGGTCTTGGCAATTATGTTTGGCTTTGTCTTTGGATATATCAGCCGCAATCTTATTACTCAGGATATGTGGGTCGCTGACTTGCGGTTGGAAGCCATCGGATTTATCATCCCCGGGCTTATTGCCAACTGGTTTGAGCGTCAGGGTGTGATCAAGACTCTTGCGACGATGTTGATCGCGGCTCCGCTAGTGAAACTCTTGGTCATCGTGATGACTGGCGGAGAGATTTACCATGGCATTTAGACCGAGTCTGCGGTCCATTTGGACGCTTATCGCCATGGCGGTAGTTTGTTACGGATTATATTTGTGGGCAGAATACAGCCGTGTGGAAGTGCGGCGCGGAAACTATGAACAGAAGTTGATCGCGGCCAACCGCATGAATGAAGCACTGAAAGCTCTTTCAAATCGAAGCCGCGACGTCGAGACGCTTGAGTCTTACGGTGATCCACGATTAGACGCGATTATTGGTCAGCAATTCTCGACAATAACAACAGACATTGCAAGTTTTGAAGAGAAAATGGCGGGTGCGAATCCAAACCTTGCGGCAGCGATAGTGGAATTGCTGCTTGATGCTCGTGTCGAAAAAGGCGATGTCGTTGCAGTCGCATTGACGGGATCTAATCCCGGCGCAAATCTCGCCGTGCTATGCGCCTGCGACGCGTTAGGGATTAAGGCAAACACGATTTCCGCCTTGAGTTCGACGTGGTGGGGCGCAAGTGATCCTCGCAATACTTGGGCGGACATGCAGAAATTCTTGGTTGACGAGAAGCTACTTTCGTCAAACGTTTTGGCTGTGTCACGAGGAGGTTTGGACGATAACGCTCTTGGTCTTTCCGGAGCGGGGAAAGCCGAGCTTGCGGAAGCGGCAGTGCGCACTAATGGACGCTTACTTGAGTCCGCCTCAGTAACACAGGCGGCAGACCTTTGGTGGAAGACCTTCAACAACTCGTCAAACGACAAGAAATATGCGGCCTACATCAACGTCGGAGAAGGCCTCGCAAGTCTCGGCCATAAGGAGAATGGCAGGTTGCTTCGTGACGGACTTCATCGCACCCTGCCTGCAAGAAACTGGCCGGCTCTGGGTGCAATGCACATGGCCGCGCGTCAAGGTATTCCGGTGATTCAAATCTTCAACGTGACGAACATATCACGCGAATATGGACTAGGATCACCCAGTATCCCGCTCGCCGATCCAGGTAAGGGCGACGTCTTTACAACCATTCGCTACGATGTTCGAGTCGCGGTCGTGGCTTTGATTCTCTCATTGTCAGCACTTTTCGTATTGGTGTGGTTTGACTCCAAGTATTTCAGACTGGCCGATGCGGGAGTTGATCCCGAAACACTTTTGTAAACATTTTTGGATGAATAAATAATGCGCAGCCTTTACCTTTTCTTTGCGTTGACCATTCTTTTGTTTGCTCAACTTGCCGCGGGCGAGTCGGGCTTTATGTATTTGAAACCCACGACGTACGACCAACGCACAAAGTTGATGATAGCGGGGAAATCTCGCACCTATTTTATGCTCGACAAAGATAATCGAGTCAGTGTGACGGTTGAGGGCCCCTCAAAATTGAAGATCATGACCCGGTTGGCGCTTCAATCTGAGGCATCTGAACCCGAGTACTCTTTCGAGGTTGAAATCGAGGGCAACAAAAAAGTGCGGACCATACACCATACAAGCAAGCTTTCCGAGAAAGCCGAGTCCGGCGCGGAAGGCCCTGCCTTTATCGGCGTACTACGCTCCAAAGTGCTGGACATCCCCTCAGGGAAGCACAACGTTATCATTCGTGTCCCCGACGCGTCAACTGATGTGTTGTACGTCAGGTTGTCGCAGAAGACGAATGAATTCACAGGAGGAACAGCTGTCGTTGCGATGACTCCGTTTGAATATTCCAGCGAAGTTCAGCTAGTCGCTGACGAAGAAATCTACCCATATTATCGCGTAAGCAGCACGGACCGCGCCGCGCTGCGCCTGGTAGGGCCGGCGACATTGAAGGTCCTTAGTAGAATCGAATTCAGCCCCGAGATGAAGGGCAATCAGAAGTGGCAAGTAAAGGTTCTTGAAGACGGCAAATTGAAGAAGAGTTTCAATCTGTCTGCCAGCCAAAGCGATGTGATCAAGTATCGCAATCCCGCGCCGCTGCTTCCTAGTAGAGCGGAGACATTCTTTGTTGAAGTTCCGGAAGGCGAGCACGTTTACGAGTTCAGAATGGAGAGTGATCCGCGATCCGCACTCTTAAGATTCCTCTTACCAAAGACGGAACTTGCAGGAGAAAAGGAGTAGTGCGTTTACTGCTCTATGCTGGTTTGGCCTGCGTCGTACTGGCTGGCCCCCAACAGACTGAAGCCCGCAAGCGAAGCAAGCTTCCTTCGGTGGAGTGGGGGCTTCGAGTCGGCTTAAATGCGATTTATAACGACAACGTGCTCAGGCTTTCAGGACCGGATCAAAACTCTTTTCGCGCCTACAATCCGAGCTTCCGCACACCCTTAGAGACCGTTGACGACGGTGAAACAGAAGTCTCACTCGCACCGTCTATTCAATGGCGCGCGCCCAGCAACATGATGGTCAGCGGCTACTATCGCTTCAAGGCCGTACAGCGCAAGGAGAACGATTTTACGAATTATCAAACTCATAGTTTGTCGGCGACCATTCGCCCGCGTGTTCGGGGCTACAAGTGGGCGGCCAAAGCATCCGTGTTTACGATCCCGTCATTCTATCTTCGTGTGTATCGAGACCGTGATTACGGGACGTATGAGGATGCTCGCTTCGCGAATTGGGAGTACAGCGGTGAGTTTTCGGTGCGCCCTGCCGAGTCCCTTTGGTTTTCTTTGCAGGGCGGATTCGGCACCTACTATTATGGCGAAAAGTTCACCGAGTACGACAGCGAATATACAGAAATCGGAGCTGAGGCCAGAATCGCAACCCCATGGAAACCCACCGTTACCGTCCGCTATACTCGGCGAGCCGCCATAAATGTAGGCAAGGATCAGGCTTTTCAATCAGTACCGTCTTTTGATTCTGAGCAAGTGCTTGAAGATAACGAGTACGGCGACAGTGACAATAACGAAGATGAGTTCCGTATGGCGATCCGCTCACCTCTTCGTTTCAGCGACGGATTGGTTCTGGACGGTTCACTAAGTTCAAGGCTTCGCAGGCGCGTGTACACGACCGACCGCACTGTCGAGCTGGATCCGTTTCATCGCGGGAGATTGGACAACCGCTGGGATGTTACGCCAGCCTTAACATGGAGTCTTAACTCCGCGTTTGACCTGGACGGATATTTTACCTATGAACAGCGCGACTCAAGATCGGATGTGCCTGGCGTATCACGAGTGAAGAGTTTCATTCGCCGCGAAGTCGGACTTGGTCTAACCTATCGAATCAATTAGCTTCGCAATTTTGATACGTAAAAAGGGCCTCCGCATTGGAGGCCCCTTTTATTTCTAAGATATCTTAAGCTAATCGCCGCTCTTTCCAAGTAATTTCCGGACGACGAAACAGTGCAATCAGCAGTTGCCATCCATAGCCAAATGCCCAGGCGGGATAGGCCAGCACATAAGCTGAAAGGTTCTTTTTCTTTAGTCGAGTAAGGCAAGCGCTAATGATCACCCAATCGCCCAAGACGATAGCAAGCGCGGTCAAGACACCAATCGGCCATCCCAAAAACAACGCCAGCGGCCACAGCAAATGAGTTAAGAGTCCGAATCCAAAAAGAAGTTTTCCAGTCAGATTAACTGCGGCAAATCCTTCCATCCAGCGGTATCGCTGCTTTACAATCGCAGCCTTGTCGCCAACGGGAAGAGTCGTGTTGCACGCCCCCGGAGTAACGGCAAACGCGATCTTCCATTTTTCTGAATCAGCGACGGCACGGAACAACGCGATATCGTCAATTCGATTGTGTGCAATGGTGCGAAACGTTCCGATATCCGCATAGCAATCGCGCCGTACGGCGTAGTTGTTACCTATCAAAGCTAACGGGCTTCCCAACCTGCACATACCCGCGCAGACGCCGAGCAACAGCGACCAGTCCACGGATTCAAAACGCGTTACGCCATGGGGACTCCCTTCATAGTCAGGGAGAGTAATGCCGCACACCAACCCTACACCGGGAGTGAAGTGCCGGGCAATATCGATCGCCCAGTCTTCCTGTACTTCGCAATCACCGTCCGTCATC
>CAZHAK010000023.1:0-19402 GCA_964530625.1 uncultured Alphaproteobacteria bacterium
AACCCATGTTTGGATTTTTTTGTTGGATTTTTTGGGTCTCTGGGTATGCCCTAATGATGTCCCAAAATCGTGTTTTTGTTAGTATTTTTCGTGTGACTTCAAAAATAAAAGAAGACCCGGTAATTCAGGTCTTCTTTCAGTCTTATAGGCTCCAAAATCGTCCTTGGAGTCTATTTATTTTAGTGATGTTGCTGAACCTTAAATCCGAGTTTAGTTCCGTTTGGCGAACCTTTGTTCCACCATCTAATTTCTGCCCAGGCATGTTTGTCTTTGAGAATCCACTTCATGTGGATGTCGGCGCCTGATCTGTAATCAGGGTTGGGTGCGACTGATGGCCCGTATTGAGCATCCAGCGCATTGATTAGAGCATCGCGCTGACTCTCTTTTGAACCCATTGCCTCAATACCCGACAAGCCAGAGGCACCAACCTCCACATAGTATATCTCATCAAGTTCAATGCTGCCGAATTTCTTCGGCTCCTTTCGGGTGAAATAGTAGATATGGTCGGTTCCGAGGTCAAGCGAAATCTCGAACACGCTGTCAGGAAGTCTATCCTCCCATGACATGCCTTTCATGAAGTCAATGATTTCAGAAAGTGGGTTGTTTAGAGCGACAAAGGCTTGATCTCGGAGGTTATTTGCCAAGTCTAGGTTTGTTCTTCGATTCGCGCGTACTTCCCATCGAGTTGGTACTCCAGAATAGGTCTCGTCGCTCATGAACTCCCACATTCCGATCAGATGAATCATGTATCTGAAGTAGCACGAGTCAATCAAAATGGCTGATTGGCGATACTCTGCCGGGGCACCAGGCAAACCCAATTCACTCTCGTGCCAGTTATTGTAAAGCCCGGCCACACCATCGAACAAGGCGTACATGTTTTCCGCCTTGATTCGCTCCAACTGATTCTGGTAATCCGTCGGATCGAGGCCCAATGCACGAGCCTTTCCAACATCAATTTGAGCATTGAGTATGTCTTGCTCTTGGCTCTGAAATTCTACGTACTTGGCGAGATATTCCCTGGCAATTCGCTCATAGACGAGTTTATCAAGCTGAGCTAGACATGTGGATACTGTTGCGAGAAGAGCAAAAGTAAGGACAAATGCCTTGCATGGTTTCTTGCCGAAATGTATCACTCTGCCAATTCTATTGCCATGGAACGTCATTGCTTTCTCCTTCGAATGATTCACCACTACGTTTTGTGAACAATGCTCTTGTTTTTCCCCCAGCAGATTCTTGTTGAGACATTACTTGGCCTTCAAGATTCCACGGTTGCTCTGTCAATCTGTCGAAAGTAATCCTCTTCGAAAGCCAGAATGTATCACCATGTTCATCAATCTGAAACTCTGGAGATGACACTTCAAATATCTGATGAAACAGCGTAACACTCCATTTCTTCGTTGATAGCGGAGTCCAATCGACTCGCCACTGGGTCAACCAAACCTCAAGCCTTCCATCGTCAGCGGTATACTCCCCCTGCTCATTGGCCAATCGGAGTGCTACCACGAATCCGCCCGTCCCCTCCTTCACCGCACCAGCATACTTGATATAGCTGGCAGGTCCCCGTGATTGTACGCCCGACCAGTCGCGGTGTGTTTGGTCAGGGACGGAAGACCTCGACGTATACTCTGGCGAGGTCAAGAATATTGCAGCCAGGATAGCAAGCGCACCAATGCAAGAAATCAAAAAAACTGCAATTGTTCGGTCTCGTTGCTTCATCTGAACATCTCCTGCTTCAGATTGCTTGTGTCCACAGTTCTTGCAAAATGTGGAGTCGTGCTCGATCTCGGAACCGCATTTTATACAAGTCATGTAGTTTGACCTCCGTTTGATAGGATCTTCGCGTTCACTCCTTTCTTATGCCTGATAGGCCGCATCATCGTCTAGGGCACAAAAAAGACCTCTGGCGTCTTGCTGGCGGCTACCTACTTGTCCTACCAAGCGGGAAACCTGCACAACTCGAACGACCAGAGGCCAAAACCCAGATGGGAATTGGCCGCCAGCATGAAACAAGTTGTACAGGAATCCAGAAAGGATCCCCGCTTGGTAGGACGCCAAAAGATACAAAGGAACTGCGGGGAAGTCAAGTGAGGGTCGTTTGACCCTCACAGGCGCTTAAGAACTGCCTTCAACACTTTGGACAGCCCCGCTAGAAGCCCTTTCAGTAGTTCGCCACTATTTGCCATTCAGTAATCTCCGTTTATTGTCCTTGGACTGATTCTTATGCCAGAAAAAGAAAAGCCCCAGCTAATTGCTGAAGCTTTCTGATTCAAATCAGGTCGATGCTATCTGAGCAGCATCATTTTCTTGGCATCGGTAAAGTTCGGAGTCTTCAGTTGGTAGATGTAGACACCGGATGCCACAGATAGTCCGGCGGCGTTCTTGCCGTCCCAGAGGATGCGGTAGGCTCCCGCATTGCGGACGTCGTCCACAAGCGTTACTACCTCTTGTCCAAGGATGTTAAACACCCTCAGTTCCCCACGAACCGCTTCCGGAAGATCAAAGCGGATTTCCGTCGTTGGGTTGAACGGATTCGGGTAATTCTGATACAACGCATAGGACGTCGGTACCGGGACTTCACTTTCCGCCGCTTCTAACGTACCACCATCAAGCTGGCGCGACAACTCTCTGATGCGATGCTTGAGGTCCGGCAACGTCGCTGTTTTGACGAAGTCGTGCTTTGGTGTCAGATCATGGCTCGATTTGAAAGCTGCGTAGATGCCGATCGCGTCCGCCAGTGCGCAGATCGAGTCACGTATCGTTAAAGAGGTTTCGAGCAGTCCCTCAAGGCCCGTAATTGCGTCGCTGGGATTAACTTCGAACGCTTTGGCTACATACGCTTTGCGAGTAAATAACGCGCGGTGTGTTTCGTTCTTCGTTGTCAGCGCCTTTTGCGCAAGATAGGAAGAGATCTCAGACTTGCCATTGGAGCGTTTTGCCAAGGATGTCAATTGAACGACTGCCGCCGGGACAAGCGGGGAGTTCGGATGTTCATTTAAGAACTGCTTACCAATCGTTATCGCGGTCTGGCGGCTCGCCGGTGACTTTGATGCATCCTTGAATTCGCGCCATTTCGCAAGCTCTGCATGATGGTCGATGACTTTGCTGCTCTTGGCGACAAGACCTGACTTTGCTGTCGCCGTTGACTTCGTGAGCGACGTAGATTTCATTGTCAGTCCATCAGATTCTGTTGAGAAAGTTCCGGACGTCTCCTCGCCGCCGGTGACGAGGAGGTTCTGCCCGCCTGTTGAACTTGCACCGCCGCTTCCGCACTCGAGAAACAGCGCGAGCGAGGAGTCCACGGTCCACTTGCTCGGGGTAGATGGATAAAGTTTGCCGAAGAAGCCGCTGTCCGCAGGAGTCAACGGCGCCCATGCGTTGTAGGTGATGTCCCATGTTGCCGTCGTGTCACCGGATTTAAGATAAAGCCCCGTTTCACCTAGAAGCTCAAGATTGTTCTCTCCATCTTCAATGGCCATATAGGAGGGATGACCGGAATAGATCAACACGCCATCACAATCAGAAACTTGAGTGTACCCGTCAACAAGATTGACCGACCCGTCTTCAACCCAGATTTCCGCAAGAGTATCCCCATTCCCGTGGAAATTGCTGCAGGTAATATCGATGTTTGCAGCATCCCACGCCAATAAGCCATAGTCTCCGCTGCCAGACACATCCACCTCGCTCATGTCCACGTTATCGCACCAGTAACCGAAGATGCCATTGTCGATATTGTCTATAAATTGGCAATTATCAATCACGACATTATCGCTAAAGATAATGCTGACTCCAGAACCATCCATGCCCGTATAGTATTCGTACGCGCCCCCACCAAGAGCTTCAAACGTGCAGTTTGTAACTTCACACGAGTCCGAAGCTCCATAGATCCATAGTCCTTCATCGAACCCGCTGAATGTACAAGAGTCCGCGAACAGGATCGGCGTTCGGCCGGTCCCTTCTAAGATATCTTCATTGATGTTTACCCAACCCGTTCCCCGTAGGTTAACATGCTTGAGAGACACATATCCACGCGTTGAGTAGATGTTGCCATACGCACTCGTGGAATCCCAGTCCAAGTTGATACGGTTGTCTGCTTTGCCTTGAACATAAAGTTTTCCGCGCCCCAATGAATAGTTAAACCCAATGACCTGAATTCCGCCTGACGATACAAACCGGACGGTGGGGTCTTCAGACCCGGGATGAGGCAGAATGGTCAGACGACCGTTAGGTTGGTTAATCGTAATTAACCCCTCCACCGTCGTAGGCGCGTACATCACGACACTATCACTGATGGTCGTCTGGTTCCACACCTTCATGATCTCAAGCACCTTCTGCGCCGAGTCCAAGTAGGCTATACACTCAGACGCTTTGTACTCGGTCGTCGAATCCGCTCGTAGTTCGAGAATCTCCGCCATTTGCAATTGAACTTTAGCGGCAACACGGTCGAAGCGAGTGGGAGTGTTCTTGGCCAAGGAATCAAGAACTTTTGTGCAGTTCACAAAGTCACCATCCTCAGCAAACGCCCAACCTTTGCAGTTTCTCAGCCAGCGTTTCAAGGACGCGTCACTCACGTTGCCAAACAACACTTCTAACGTATCATCAAGCGAACTGAAGGGCTTGTTGTCAAGCACATTGATGTTAAACAACCGGTCACAAGCCGTAAACGCATAGTCCGAGCTCTGTGCATTGCGAACAATTGCCTTGTAGTCCGTTCTGGCGATGTCATATTGTGCTGACAACTCTGCATTGTGCGGATTCAGGAAAATCTGAACCAATGAATCGTGCACTGCGTTATCTTCCGAGAATGTCGGGCAGTTTGATGCAGATGAGTCAATTCTCACCAGCGTCACGTTCGCTGGTAACTCGTCTTTAATATCCGAAGTGTCCAACGTGCCCCAGTACATGTCCGCCCAGCGATCCGAGCCGACTTGATCCTCCCAGTGAATCAACGTTCCTTCGCCTGACGTATCTTGAATAGAGTTGTGGCCGTTCCACAAGGCCAGCGCAACGCGATCTCGCAGCGTGATTTGGCCTTCGTAAGGAATCGTCTCGTTGTGTTCGATTCGGTTCCCGCGCCACTGACCAAGCGTATCGCCGACTTCTTCCACGGACGTCATCATCACCGTGCCGCCGTAGGCCGTGATCCCTGATCCCACGTTTGCAGCGACCTCCGTGCATTCAAGAAACGCTGACGATCCAGTATAGAGACCGATGCCGCCCGCCAGGCCGTCGCCGTCATTTTCATTGATCAGACAGTCTGACAAATAGAGCGATGAACGCGAAAGTGCCTTGACGCCAACTCCGGTATTCTGATTCGCAACAACACCGGTCAATTCGACGCTCGACAGATTGGTTGCTAGCAATCCCGTTGTATTAGCTCTTAATGAACAACTTTCCGCCACCAACCAGCCGCTGTTGTTCACCATGATGCCGTAGCTATTGTTCTCGAACGTACTGTTCTTAACATGTGCGCGCCCACGATCCACAAGCAATCCTGCAACTGCACCCGATACCGTGACGTATTCCAAAGAGCAGGCTTCGGCTTGATAGGCAACTTCGCAATGAATGCCTTCCCAAGGCAAATCATCGACAGCAGCCTTGAAAACGATTTCCGTCGAATCATTGCCAAACGCCTCCAACTGTCCACCATCGCGAACAAGTAATTGTCCTCCCTCAAAGAACGATATCTCACTGCCTGGTAGAATCGTCAATGTTGCACCAGAATCTACGATCAGTTTGTTAAATGTCGCCGAACCAGAGATCTTCGTCGGGCCAATGATCTTGACCGTATCTTTGTATGCGACTGACTCCAAGTATACGGACGTATCAGACTCAGCGTACTTAAACTCAATTGCAGTGCCCGTGCCTTCTTCAAATGTCACATAGCTCTTCTTCACGACACCAATGCTGTCCTCTATTCCCTTCCACGTGCATGTCGGACAGGCTGGCTTGACGTGAATGTAGCTCGTATCGGTGCCGTTAAAGATGACTTTGCTGTAATTGTCAAGCACACGTATTTTTGCATCGTTTTCAACGTAAAGAGTGGCATGTTTGTATCCCGGTAACGGCTGAAATACAAGCCGCCCACCGCCCTTGACGATGTGTTCTTTGCTAATCACACCCGGTAGCCAGAATGTATCGGGTTTCGAGATCGGGACGTCTTTGCGGCGCTCGAAGGTCAGAAAGAAAGTAGCTCCCGCCTCAGGGTCTTTGAGGTTGGTCCCGAATGGCGGGTATGAACAGTACCTCCCGAGATCATCAAATGACCACACGCGATATTTTACATACCCGCCCGAATCAGGCAATGCAATGTTGAAGTCATATGTGCTGTCCGTTTGATGAATCAACTTGGATTTCTGCCATGTACTACTACCGTCGTATCGGTAGCATAGCAGCACGCTGTCGATTTTGGCCTCGCTATCAGACGGGTACGGGACAGGATAGGATTCAAACTCAATTGGTAATACGGAATCAGTCGCTGTTACCCACTGCGTGAGTCCGGGGATACCTGCAATATATGGATCTCCTTTCCACCACTGCTGGAGCATCTCAATTCTGCGGTGGAACATGCTCCAAGTGGTATCATTTGTCGCCGAGGCATCAAGAAACAGCCCTCCTCCACTAAAACTCCGTCCATCATATCTACGCGAAGCCGCAGCATCTGCGATGTCCTGATAAAGGCCTCTGCGAGCTTGAAATGTAGAATCGTTCAGTCTAGTAATCTCCGGGGTCATGACAAACATGACCTCCCAGTTATTTTCGTTTGTATCTGGAATCTCCTCCCATGATTCAAACAATGAAATCGCTTGTGTGCAATCTCTAATTTCCTTTTCCCACCAATCTACAAACACTAGGTGTGCTTCAGGATCAGCGCCAGGTATTTCATCCTCTGGTTTAAGGAATCCGTCAAATGGGGCAAATGGATTGTTTAGTTCTTTTAACCGTTTTGCGCTGTGGATAGGGCTGAACATGTCGGCGAACAAGAGAAGCGGGCGGACATCATTGCTTGGATTTGCATCATCTAGTGCTTGCCACAGCTCAGAGTTGAAATTAGCTTCTATCTCCGTGCATGACCAATTTTCCGCCTGATTAAGCAATAAGTCGTCCAGAGAAAAGCCTCTGAATCGCACCTCGTTGTCCCTATTGAAGTAACCTGTTAGATGCATTTCAGGGCGTGTGAATGAATCAGTGAAGCGATTCTCAAACCAATTCATATGTTGAACAACCATTGTATCAACAATATCAGGACGTGCTGTTTGCCACTCCCGGCTGTACCCTATGGTGGGATTGGCAATATCATCCAGATATCGGGGCATCTGATTATTGGCAATCGCGTGATATTTCAAAACCGCAGACCAATGCGTCGAATCATCATACGTGCTATCCACGTCAGGATCAAAGGTGACGCGAACGCGCTTGTGAACATAGCCCTGTCCGGCATTTAGTACTGAAATGTCAATGTCACTTGTATCAACTGTTGAGAACAATGTGCCGTTACGCAAAATGTCAATGGTTGCAAGGGACTTGTCCGGTATCAAGTACCAGTGATAGATGTCTGATTCATAAATTCTCACAGAATCAATGTCTGCGTTGACACTGCCAACCCCACGGTATTTGAGTTCAACACGAAGCGAGTCCCATTGTGATCCGAGCGTATAAAACTGATACCGAATCTTTTGCCACGTGCCCGTCGCTGATACAGTTGCCGTGGCAACCGGCTCGTTGCGATGGAAGCCCCGTGCAATGTCGTCATTCCAATCCGCGCTGGCGAAACCATTGCTGTCTTTGTGCATCAGATGCCGAAATAGGACATCCAGGGAATCCTGACTGCTGCGAATTGAGCACTCAAACACAAGAAGCCGTGAAGGAATGCCTGTTGTGTCCTGCACCTTGAACGTATTTCCAATGAATGCCGACTGACCTCCGCTAAGCTGCGCTCGACCAAAGTTATTACCAGCTTCTTGAATTGATCTCCAACCTATGCCCTCTGTGCCCGTGAATCCCCATACTGCTGGGACAGGAGGGTTTCCCACTGGTTGGTCTTCAAATCTCCAGTTGTCTACCTGTATTGTACCATTGGGCACGAGCTTAAACTCACCAGCCGTACTGGTCGTATCAATTCTACATTTCTTCTGAATATACACACTTGCAAGCTCCCTCTGGCGACTGGTTTCGTCCTCTGTTCTACCGATACCCTGAAGCCAATCAAAATCGAATACGCCCCAGCAATCGTCATGCGGTGACCCTGCATATCCATTCTGAAGGACACTCGTGACAGTATCCATGCGCGCAATTTCGTTTGAATTGTTGTCATTATGGAACTGAGCGGCATCTGTATATTGAACAATTCCATTTCCCCGGTTATAGAGGAGTACCTCACGCGCCAATCTCAGTAATCCGCGACCGTGGGAATTCGCATTCGGGAACTGCGAACTGGATGAGTATGAGTATGTGTTCCCAGGATCTCCGCAATACCTACGTGGAAAAGTTGGGTAATCTATGCAATGCCCTGTCTCGATGGCCCATTGCTGTCCGCCCGTTGAGTCAATAGCCTGCCAGAAAGACGTCACAGCGTAGTTCAAGCCGCGTGGACTCGATGCGGTTAAGAGCGCCCGAAGCCAAGGATGATGGAAATTGTAAATTGGGCGAGCATCAATTGTGTCATTCACTAGAATCGTATAACCCTCCGGATCGATTGCTCCGCCACCTCTGCCAACCCAGAGGCCCAGGGCATCAAACACATTGTGCATTTGTCCAGACGAAGGTGCGTCCAAGTAGGCAATATGAATAATAATATGATCACTTGTCGGCGGATTTTGATAGTAGGTCGTGTCCACCTCAAGGAGGCGAATATCTTGATGTCCTATCCTACCCAGTTGGTAAGCAAGTTCTTCGGCAGCCCATTCAACGGTGGAATCTCCCTCCCATGTGATTGTGATCGTGTTGGTAAGATTAATTTGTGGAGTATTGTTTATCCAATTTGTCATGTACTGCATCGTCGGTGTCACATCGTTCCAGCCTGCAACTGCAGCGGACAAAATACTTAGCAAACTGCACAACCACATTGCGATCTCAAAATAGCGCTTCATTGTTTTCTCCTAGAAGATATCAGTTAGCGTAAAAGAATAATGGGGGTGCTTTCCGAAATTGATTCTGCGTGAAGAATAAGGGTATAGTAACCGCTGGGAAGCTCCGACATGTCAATGGTGAACCAGTGGATTCCCGCACTTTTTGTGCCGATATCTATTGACCGCACGGTCTGACCCAAAACATTGACCAAGTCGAGTGAAACAGTTAAGTGACGCGGGAGAGAGAAGGAGATCGAAGTAGCAGAATTGAGTGGATTGGGAGCAACTTTCAGATCAAGCACGTCGGGATCGACCGATCTGTGACGCGAAGAAGCATTTGTCGTGTCCGGTAACTCATAGTGCAGCAGGAATCCGTCGCCGATGCCGCCCGGTTGCGGCTGAACGGCATTTTCTGTCGTTGGAAAATCTGCTGATCCTGTGTTGCCAACGATCCAAACGTCATTCTCATTCACAAAATATGCATTTAGCCACTGCTCTATACCATCACCACCCAGAAAAGTGCTGTAAACCAATGTGGACAAATCCGAACTTAAACGAGCGACGAAAATATCACCGCCGAACCAGCTCGGTTCACCGTTCGCGTTAAACAGTGTGTCATCGGCGTTTGGTGTTACAGGAAAGTCGAAACTGTTGGCTTCGCCAACAAGCGTTATCCCCCTTGATCCCACAAGCATACCGTCCAGGTAATCATGATAATCGCCTCCTTCCAACAACGTTGAGGCAATAATTCCCGATTGAGTGTCAATGACCGTCACGGTAGTCGCCCAGTAAATGTCGGTCAGCGACGTGTCAAACGCATTCGTCGTCACGGGAAAATCAATGGATTGTGTCCCTCCCCCGGCAACGATATGCGAGGACTCATCAAAAGCAAGAAATCCAACATAGTCGCCTGTCGATCCACCTAAATAGGTTGCGTAGTGAATGGTGTTGGTCAAGTAATTCCAGCACAAGATATAGCCGTCGATATCCCCTTGATTGGTCGAGATAGCGGCATTTGGTGTAATCGGGAGGTTTGTCGAATAGGTGTAACTCAAATTCATCAGGATGTCGCCGCTTCCAATGTCGCAAATCCAGTTCGTGCTTTCATCGCCGTTACCTGCAATGTACGATGAGTACTCTAAAGTACGGGTTGCCAAATCAAAAACGCAAAAGAACCCATCCCCTTGGTTTGGATCGGCGTCTGGGAAAAGAGCGTCTGGCGTAGTAGGAAAATCCAAACTAGATGTGCCACCGCCGACAAGGAGCTTGTTTTCTTCTGTTTCAACGAGTACCAACAGACCTTCTGAAAACGCACCACCGATGTAAGTTGCGTAGGTGAGATCTGTTCCATCATTGCTAATGCTATTAAGTAAGCCATCCACTACACCGTGAAACTCCGATTGAAGAGCGTCTGGCGTCGTAGGGAAATTCGTTGAACTCGTGTATCCACCTGCCCAGATACCGAAAGACGTCGCTTCGATTCGCAATAAGGTCGTCGCTCCTCCTGAAGACGCAATGTACGTTGAGAAGATCAATGTATCCCCGCTAGGCGAGAACAATGAGATAAACCCTTGACTTGGACCAGGATTGAACGTTTCCTGATAGGCTCCCGGCGTGGTCGGAAAGTTATCAGCCTGTGTCGTTCCGCAGACAGCAACAGCGCCATCGGGAGCAACGTCAACGCCTTCCGCCCTGTCAGGACCATGACCTCCCCAAAAAGTTCCGTAAAGCAACGGATCAACCACAAGCTCCTTACTTACATCAAATCCGTCAAACTCAAACGCAACGCGATTGCAGTCAAGAATACGATAGCGCGACGGTACAGTCTTCTGAGTTCTGCCATCGTTTTGAAACGCATAGGGAGCTTTTTCGTTCACGTCTCCGAGCGATGTGGCGAGAATGAGATTGCCTTGCGCATCAGTTCGTAGCGGAGCATCGATGCCGATGTAGTCTATCTGGATTTGGGTGGGATCGGCTCCAGGTTGGACATGGTAAATGGTTTCTACGCCTTTTGTGTCGGCGCGGTATTCTACGTTTATGCCGGGCCAGACTTCTTCAGCGATGACGGTTTGGTAGTGCGGGACTCGGCTGCGCCACGTTGTGCTGTCGCGGCCTAAGAAGTAGTTGGAATAGTGGGACAATAGTCCTTCACCAGATGCCAACTTCGACTCCACACCCACATAGTGAATCTGCACCACATGCCCGCTAACCGTAACGGAATCCCGTTCGCTGTCCTGATCAAACCTATCCATCAGGTCCCTTGAATCCCGAGCTTTCGGGTATCGATGGAACTCCCGAAAGTCAACAGTCATTCCTTTCGGAGTAACATAATACGCGTCATTGCCTACTTCGCACTTGTACTGAAAATCGCCCTCCCATTGGCCCGTGTTTTCAATCCAGTAGCTACCATTTGGCATGTTGGTCTTTGTGGGGCCAGCACTTGAAGTAGTTGCGAGAGCAATCCCCAAAACGACCAAAGCGAACCCCAATCGCCCGAAAAATCGGCAGACGTTTGGAATTCGCTTTCTCATGTTCAGGGCCTCCGAGCTAAGTTGTCTAATCAGATTCCCAAGACCTGAGATCAAGATAATTCTTCGTTTTGAGTGAGTCAAGAGCATTTTTGTTAGCCTGAATTTAGGTTGAATGGATGTTAGTGCGAAGTACGATTCGCACCAATATGTTCTGAATTCCAATCGATGCAAGTGCTTGCAGCAATTATGTTTTTTGAATTATCATTGCCACATGGCAAAAAGCGCAACGGGCTCCTGCCTCGTTTTTGCTGCCTTTGCGTGACTATTGTCACAAATTTATGCGTTACGACGTGAAATAGCAACATGAAGGAATTCGCTTGTGGAAACTGTTAGTAATGTTTGTCTTACAGAACCTAAAAAGACAGGCGCAACCCTGTCTTCGCCCGAGCAACCTGCTTATTCTCTAACCCCTTTATGTCGCAGTCAGTGGCTTGCCAGTCATTTGACCTCACGAGTTTCTCAGTGATTCCACTGAATAGAATTGCTCAGGCTATCAACGTGAACGTTGCTAGATCCAATGTTACTTGACTCGGAACCTGTTCTTGATTCACAAACCGCTTCACAAGGTTGCACACAACGGAAGCAGCCATCAACGGCGTATAGCATATCGTTCTGGCTGTGCACCGTTCTTGGAATGCTTGATCATCGGGTACAATTGTTTGCGAATATCGAACTCGGTCTTCTCGGATTTGTGGGCGAATGGCGTGTACAATGAGTGTTTCAAGTCCCATGCGAGCGTCGATGTACAGTCGCACCTGCGGTTGGTCACGAATCGACTTCCAAATCGCTTCGCGTGACTTCATGGAATCTACGGCGCTGATGACGACGCCTGATAGCTGCCGACCATCGTATTGCATGCCAATACAGTTTGGCATCACGCCAGTCTGATTCTCTATGAGAATCGAGAACGCGTCAGCTTTCAGCAGTCCAACATCAGACATCCCATAAGCCTGATTGCTGACATTGTGAATATCGACAATATCGGCATCGAAGCAAGTCAAATTGCAAACGCCCATCTTGGCAAGAAACAGCCCCGCGACGCTGCCAATGGATCCCAAACCGATCAAAGTTACTTGCAGATTCGCAAGCTTGTCCGCATCGACAACATCTTGCTGTCTTAGAAATCGCATGTCGTTCATGTTGTCTCCTAAAATGGTTCGAGTTCATCACGGTCCAATCCCAGCCAATCAAGTTCATCGTTCAATTCGTCCATCGTCAGTGCGCCGCGTGCTTCAGCATCTTGAAGCTCTGCGCGAGATTGTCGCAGACCTGCAGGTCCGTAGTCACGATTCCTTGGAACAAAGGCTACCTCTTGCACTTTGGCTTTGAACTCTGAAAAGCATGCTTCTGCAAGACCGTCCACCAGTGGATACTTCGTCTCCCATACGACATCCGGAAGGAACATGTGACCGGGATGATACTGATCCAAACGCATCTGGCTATCTCTGCGGTTGTTGACAACCAAAGATAGAAGCCATTCACCATTGGCAAGCCCGCTGATGCATGACTCATCCTGCCCTGACCAGAACACTGACATGCTGCCATGCGAGTGCGCCCAGCACCGGAGTTTTCGTGAATCAATGCCATTGGATTCAAGTTCTGTGATCAATCTGGCTACGTCTCCAATGTCCATGTCTGTTTCGTCATAGGAACAGTTCTGCTTGACTAAATGAAAGTCCGTGACGACCAATGCAGTGATGCGCTTCGTGTCGGCATTCACAACTTCATCGACCAGTCCGAGACAAGATACTTCACCCTTTGCCATGTCCGTCCACAGCCAAAGCTTCTGCATCGCTGTTGCTTCCACCTGAATCTTAATCCCCGAATCAACCGGCTGTCGCGGTGTCCTCTGCAAGTTCTGCATCGGCATCCTCCTCGTTGTCTTCTTGTGGACGGTTGGGGCAATCGTCTTCATCGTGATCATCGTACTGATTGCAGTGCGGACACCACCAGCATGACTCGCAGTCGCTGATGTCATGACCGTAGTCATCGCACCAACTGCAGTAGGGTTCATCGTCTTCATCTTCAACCCAGTTTGGATCCCACTTCTCGATTTTCTGAAATGGATCACTGCTGTTGTAGCTATTCAAGAATTGATGAACCAGTTGAAGCAATCCATGCAGATCAAGTTCACCTGCGAGACGTGGGACGAGATGTCCAATGTTACCCCAACAAATGTTATTCGGATCATCGGTTACGTGCGGATGCACATAGCCATTGCATTCTGTTCCGCCGCTAATCAACACCTTACCGGTGTCAAGACGAACCTCTACGGTGTATGGTTCGAAATCGTATCTTCCGCCGTCATGTTCAAGCACAATGGGATACGTCGTCGCAAGAACAGATGAATCCTCGACCTTGATGGACTCGAAGCAACTTGGCACCAACTTCATCATCTCGACGAATGCCCGCGTTGCTTTGGCTTTAATCAATTCAGGTGCTCTGCTAAACAGATTCAGAATCTCGTTGTCGCCTTCAATCTTGCGAGACAATGTCATCACTTGCATGCAAAGTCGTTCGAGCTCGTATTTGTCGTCGCGTAAAGTTCGTGCAAGTTCCTGCTTACGTTCGGCAGCAACTGAAAGCGTGGTGTCGATTAGTGCTTGACGTTGGCTGTTTCGGAATGCGCGACACATTCGCGGAAGATGTGCATCAAGGATGTTTGATGTCACATCGACACGCGGCGCACCGTACAGTACTAACCACGTCGGTGACACTTTGCCGACAAGCACCGATTCCATCACAATCGGATCAGCAAACATGTCTTTGGAGAATTGCGAATCCTTCTCGGCATTTACAAACACGGCAATCCCCACTTCATGCCAAGCCGCGATATTGGCCTCCTTGGTCATCAGCGTAATCGGTGTGTGCCATTTCTGTGCATAGAAGTCGCACAGCGTTCGAATCTGTTGTTCTATCATAGGCGTTCCTCCGGAGGAAAGAGGGCCATGACCACGTGGATCACAGCCCTCTCTGCATACTTGAGACTACGTAGGACAGGTAGTCTGAAGCACCCTCCTAGATGCCCCCTTTGACCTGCGGTACCAGTGTCAGCACAGCCCCATCCACTACGACATCCGTGTCGAAGCACGGGCTGCCATTCAGGTGCCGAGTGTAGCTGGAGTCCTTCGGGAAACCAGCCTCAGCGATGGCCTGTTCGACCGTGGTTCCTTCGTTGACGTTGATTTCCTTGGCCGAACGGCCTAAGCACAATACCTTCACGCGCATGAGATTCTCCTGCATAGTTGATCAACAAGAAGGCCCCGCACAATGAGAGGCCTTTAGGTTTAGTATGTTCTTATGCCAAGAAAAGGGAATAAGATTGTAATGCCCTTGACGAAGTTCGTCAGATTCGGTAAATTTGGCTGTCAAGAAAAGTTTGTTCAATTAACCGCGAATACGAAGATGGCTCGAAAGAAACAGGAAACCACCAAGGAAGTGCGCAAAGTCGCTATCTATTGCCGTGTCAGCACAGATCAGCAGGATCGTGAAGAAGGTGGAAGTTTAGACACGCAAGAGAAACGTTGCCGAGAGTACTGCCGATTCGAGAACTACGACATCATGGAGGTTTACAAAGATGTTGCCAGTGGCGGTACAATGGACAGACCAAGTCTACGCAAACTTTTTGAAGATGCGCAGTCCGGGAAGTTTCAGTTGATTGTCGTTACTAAAGTCGACCGATTCAGTCGAAGTATACTTGACTTCTTAAATACAAACGAGACACTGATCAAGCTGGGTGTCGAGTTCTACCCTGTTGACCAAGGCATCTTTGGTACGAAAGGTCCAGAAGGAGAATTGATGCGCAACATCCTTCTTGCATTTGCGCAATTCGAACGCGAAATGACGCGCAAGCGCACGACCGAAGGTATGCGTGCGAAAATCTCTCGCGGTGAATGGCGGGGTGGTCCCACGCCCTATGGTTATAATAGTAAAGGTGGGCGTCTCGAAATCGACGAGAATGAAGCTGTGATAGTTCGCAGAATGTTCAGTGACTATCTCTCTGGCAGGTCGAGCTACGAGATAACCGATGCTCTGAATAAAGAAGGCCTGACTTCGAAGAAAGGAAATCGATGGTCTGCGCAGGGGGTGTTGCGCATTCTGCAGAATCCAGCATACATCGGAAAGTTTCGTGATCCTGAAGACGCAAAGAGTTTTGTGCAAGGTATTCATCAACCAATCATTGACGAGGAGACGTTTTCCAAAGTGGAAAGTGTGGCGGAAGTCACCCGTGTCAATCACTACTTTAACAAGACGCTTCCGAATGAAGCTTTGTTCGCGTCGATCCTGCGTTGTGAACACTGCAACTCGGCGATGACGCCGTATCGCGCATACAAAAACGACAAAGCACATTCGTACTATCGATGTCAGAATGCAATGAAGCGTTCATCGAGTGCTTGTCCGTTGAAGCAAGTCAGCAGTGTTGATATCGAGGCAATCGGTGTTGCACTTCTTCGGTTACTGGCGCTCGACAGTTCGCTTCTTAAAGCTGTTCTGGAACGTGTAAGCGGGAATCGCGATGATGAAATGAAAACGCTGCGACAGAATCGTGATCAAATCAGTCGACGAATCACTGAGGAGCGCCGAAAGGCAGACAACTTGATGAAGGTGTTGGAGAATCCGAAGGCTACCGATGTACAAGACAACATCTTAGACAGAATTCGGTCGGCCAATGATACGATTCGGGATATGGAGTCCGAGCTAGCCGCGTTGGATCGGACTAGTCAGTCCCTAAAGCAGCCCGTAGCTAGCCTCCCCGACCTGGAAGAAACCTATCGATACTTCTGGTCTGTGTGGCTGGATATGCCACCGGAAGACCGACGGAAGGCAATCAGACTGATCGTAAAAGAGGTGCGCCTGAAGCGTCAAGCGGATGACCGAATTGCCGTCAAGTTCGAACTTCTAACTGAAACAAAAATAAAAGCCTCCACTGGTTCCAGCGGAGGCTCGGGCGGACAAGTTCGCAACATTGTTGCGCATGGTAGCGCGTACGGGATTCGAACCCGTGTTACCGGCGTGAGAGGCCAGCGTCCTAGACCCCTAGACGAACGCGCCAAAGAAGACTTTGAGTATAGCCATTTGTCGCGACTAAATCAAGCTAATGCTTCGACCGCCGCCTCATACTCTTGCTCAAGCGACTCAATCAATTCCGCCACCGAAATCACCTCCGTCACCCGATATGCATTCGCCCCGGCAAAAGCAAAACCGTATTTTAAATTCCCCCGCTTCGCATTCTGCAGCGCAATCGCGATACAATACGGAGTTTCAGGATAAGTGCAAGTCAAAATGCAGTGATACGGACAACTGATCGGCACTCGTTCGCCCCGCTCAATTGCTTCAATAAATCCGTTCCGCAGCGCCCGCCCCGGCATGCCCACAGGACTCTTGATGATCGTCAGATCCTCTTGCTTAGCCTTCACGTAAGCCTGCTTGAACCCGTCCGATGCGTCGCACTCATGAGTCGCCACAAACCGCGTCCCCATCTGTACACCAGCAGTCCCGAGTTTTTCGAATTTCAAAATATCGGCGCCCGAATAAATTCCGCCAGCGGCTATCACAGGAATCGGCCGCTCCGCCTGCTCGGCAAACGGTCGCATCGCCTCAATTACGTCCACCACCAATTTCTCAAGCGCAAACTCCGGCGAGTCAAGCTGCTCTTGCTTGAACCCCAAGTGTCCGCCGGCCATCGGTCCCTCAACCACAATCGCATCCGGTAAAGTAGAAAATTTGTCTTTCCACCTCTTGCACAGCATCCCCGCCGCGCGTCCGCTCGAAACTATCGGCACCAGTTTCGTCTTCGAGTCCGCCGGACGATACTGCGGAAGATTCATCGGCATACCCGCGCCCGAAAAAATAATGTCAATCTTCTCTTCAATCGCCGTCTTCACCAGATCCGCATAGTTTGTCAGAGCGACCATGATATTGACGCCCAAAATCCCCCGCGTCGCGGCTCGTGCCTTGCGAATCTCCTGCCGCAGTGCGCGCATGTTAGATTCCAGAAAATTCGAATAAAAATCTGACTCGGCCATCCCCACACCCGCCGTTGCGATCACGCCGATTCCACCGGCATTGGCCACCGCTGACGCGAGTCCCGCCATCGAAATTCCCACACCCATGCCGCCCTGAATAATCGGCACGCGGGCAACCAACTCCCCAATAGATAATGATCTCACTTAGTTGTCTTCATAAATGCGTTTTGAAATAGAATGCAATACAATCCTGTACAATAGCATGTAACCGCAAGTATCGCTTGCAATCACAACTTACAAGATACAAAATTGCAAATGATATTTCCACTCGTCACCGGCCATCCATTCCCGGGTGGCCATATTGCGGCATCTCCCGGTTATTAAAGTGGTGGCGGTAGTCCTGATCCGTCAAAGACGTATTCCAAACTCCCGTAGCCTTCGCCGTCAGCACAAAGGCCAAAAATATCCCCACCACAGCCAAAGCCAACTGCCGCGAATTCACCTTCGTCCGCGGAGTCGGAGCAAGCGTGATACAATCCTTGATCGGACAGACCGATTCGCATTGCAGACAGCCCGTGCATTCCGGCGAGATAATCCTGAGCTTGGTTGCCACAGGAAGTCTCGACGGACAAGCCTTCGTACACCGGTCGCAATCAATACACGTCTCGACGTTCCGCCGGATCTTTAGCGGACTTGCCCACGACACCAGCCCCAGCATCGCGCCGTAAGGACACCAATACCGGCACCAAAATCCTTCGACAAACACACTCCCGACAATTAGTACAGCCATAATGACTATCCCGAGGACACCCATCGATGCAAAGAACAACAGCATCTTCACGTCGGCCAGTTGATTGTACGGACTCCCCATGAATGCCGCCATCCCCGCCGTGCCCATCATATAAAACGCGAACAAAAACAGTCCGAGCAAAATATATTTCAAGCTCATCAAAGAATAATCCAACCATCTTGGCAGCAGGAAATTCCGTCTGAACATTTTTCGCCCGAGCATCGCCAGCCCTTCGCTGATCGTTCCAATCGGACACACCCACGAGCAAAAGGCTTTTCGCACCAGAAAGGCCATTACAATGAAACACAAAATCAAAATCGCCGAAGCCGGATGTATCAAGTTCAGCGAGCCGCGCGCCACCCAATCAATCACACCCATCAGTCCCGATATCGGCAGCCAAGCCTCAACTCCGGCAGGGCGGGAGGGAAGCGGCCCGTCGCCCCCAACCTGAAGCGCCCGCACAAAAAAGTAGAACTGCACCCCCAACACCACATTCAGCCCCGCAAAAGCAAGCTGCGTGATATGCCTCGCCGTCCAAAACCCTTTGTGCATTTTCCCCTTAGCCGTCCCCGGCAGAGGCTTCTTCACCGTCTTAGCTAATTCAACAATATCCATAGCCTTAACTCAAATACAAATTTAATTCGGATAAACAAGTCCGTAATTCAAACAGAGTATACAAATTCCCGAAACTCAAGTTGTCACAGAATTGTCATTTCAATCCACCCCCCGCCGCCGTTGTGGGTCTCCTGACCCGCAATGGAAAACAGTCAAGTCGTAGGGGCGGCAGGCGTGCCGCCCGCGTCTAGGCCCACCATAACAAGGCCGGGCTTCCAAACCCAACAACCGACTGTAGGGGCGGGTCCCCGACCCGCCCGCTCAGGTCTCCCCCCAAAACACGCGCAACGATTTTGGGGGGATGAAAGGGGGGCTTCTGATTCTGTCATCCTCTGTAAGGACCTATTCAAAGGACGTTAGCATCCAATTCGTTAACCACAACTTGACAACGCGTGTCATCCCGTCAGGGACCTATTCATAGGAGCCACAAACTCA
>CAZHAK010000023.1:19502-43495 GCA_964530625.1 uncultured Alphaproteobacteria bacterium
AATCACATCCCGAAAACCCAAACCACTCGTCATCCTGAAGCCGCCGCGGCTGAAGAACCTCTCCGCTTCCGCTCTCCCCCCAAATCTGCCGCAGATTTGGGGGGATAAAAGGGGGGCTTCCGCAACTTCATCCCGCATAGCCAATTCCTACCACTACCGTCGCCCCCCGGCCGTCTTTCCCAACGCGTATCATGCCGCAGGGCCCTAGTCAAAGGAGCCACAATCTCAAATCACATCCCGAAAACCCAAACCACTCGTCATCCTGAAGCCGCCGCGGCTGAAGGACCTCTCCGCTTCCGCTCCCCCCGCCAAATCTGTCCGCAGATTTGGCGGGTATAAAATGGGGCTTCCGCAAATTCATCTCACATAATCGATCCTAACTCACTACCGCCGCCCTCCGGCAGTCTTCCCCTTCCTCCGCAAGGACCAACCCAAACAAACCACCGACTCCAAGCACAAACTACCATCCCCAACACTTGTCATCCCGTAGGGATCTTTTCAAAGAAGGCAAACATTCAAATCGCACACCGACCGCTCCACTCGTTTTTCGCCAAGCAGGGCCAAGGTCCTTGGCCTGCCCCGCATGGCAAATTCCCCTTGCCGAGACGCTTCAATTTCATCGTCCTTAGCTGACGGTGCAAAAACCACCCAAAAGGCTGGGTCACTTTAACAATCTTTGGTAAACCGCTTGACAATGTGCTGACCCCCCTCGTAAATTGAGGAGTTAGACCAACTCTACCTTTTTAGGGGTTTGAAATGAAACTCGTGATCGCTCTGATGTTAGTATGTGTTGTTGTCGCATCGTCAAGTACGGTAAACGTGCCATCTCAATATGCAACTATTCAAGATGCTGTTAACGCGACTTTGCCACACGATACTATTCTGCTTGATGCAGGTGTCTACAATCAACCTGCCTTTACACTTCTTGGATATGGCCCACGTTTGATCAAGGGGACAGGAATGGAGTCGTGCAAGTTGGAAGGAGGATTGACGTTCGAAATCGTAGGTGGTACTGTTTTGCGCGATTTTTGGAAAGTTGGCGGCTTCTTTGTCTATGATGGGTTTGAAGGCGACATTGAAATTTCGGGTGTTCGATTATCCGACTCGTACGTGGGGCTTCTCGTCGGTACTTACAGTTATCCGCACAGTCCGCAAAGCAACGACACGATGAAAGTGACTCGTTGCATCTTTGAGAATACACAGCACTATGGAATTCAATGCGAAGATGGACATCTTGTCGTCGAACATTGTTGTTTTAGGAATTCTGGTTGGGCGGGCATCTCTGACAATGCAATTTGGTGTGGTCGCGATGCAACGGGCGGTACGATTTCGGTACGAATTCGCAACAATTCCTTCCATGGCGGACGTGTTCCGCAAGTCGGCCTTATGGTAAATGCATTGTATCAATACAATGCGTATTGGAACATAGCTGAACCGTACGAACAGGATACTCAGTTTGATCAGGTGCGCATTAATGGTAATCCGCTCTTTCTTGGCGGATCGCCATTTGACTACCACACAGATCTGGAATGCCAATCTGTTTTGATCGGCGCAGGTGATCCGAGCATGCCGCTCGATCCTGATGGTTCTTTGCCTGACATCGGCGTATTTTGGAATGAGTGTGACGTTCCGCTCCCCGTCGAACTCCTTTCCTTTAACGCTGTACCCGGCAACAACAGTATCGCATTGAACTGGAGCACAGGTTCCGAGAGCAGCGTAAGCCATTTCGAAATTGAGCGTGATGGAACTGCGATGGCACATGTGACAGCAGCAAATCGTCCAAGCGGTCACTCGTACACATGGCTCGATGAAGATGTGACCAATGGCGAGACCTACAGCTATACACTCACCTCGGTGGACTTGGACGGGTCACGTGTTGTCCATGGAACGGTTGAAGCTACTCCGCGCGCCGAAATGTTGCCGAGTGAATTCTCACTCGCGCAGAACTATCCGAATCCATTCAATGCATCCACGATGATTGAGTATTCCTTGCCCGAAGCAACGAGCATTTCGCTTATAGTTTTCAATCTCGCAGGACAAGAAGTCGCTGTACTCGCAAAAGGCATGCAATCGGCTGGGCGGCACACAGTCAACTTTAACGCGAATGATCTTCCATCCGGACTCTACTTCTATCGCCTCGAATCAGCAAACCACTCCTTACAGCAAAAAATGGTTCTCCTAAAATAGGATCGTCTGAGAATCAACTCCGATGTCAAAGGGTCGCGCCTCCAAGCGCGACCTCTTCTCTCCTCTGTTCCGTTCACGGGGGAAGGGGCCGGGGGATTGGGGTCAGCCTGCCTCCAACCGCCCCCGCCGTTGTGGGTCTCCAGGCTTGTCCTCGAACGAAGTGAAGGACCCGCAATGGCACGCCAGAAAGCCTCCTCAGAATCCACTTTTCTCGTTAATCCTAACTTGAACAAACGTTTACTAACTCCAATAAAACACAAAAAACACTTGACAAACGCTCGTTCATGTCGTATATTATGCACAGCTAACCAACCAAACCACCCACAGAGGAACCCGGCGGAGTGATCAACCGTGTCCGGCCTGACGTTTCCCCCTCGCTTTAGCGGGGGGGTTAGGGGAGGTAAAGAAGGTCAGCAAGAACCTTGTTGTGCTGGTAACGTCAAGTAACTCAGAACGGGCGAAAACGATCCACTACTTCAGCAAACACCGCATCCAATGGGACGTCCGCCTCACGCCCTCCTCTGTTTGCGAGGGATTCAGAAGGCGGTCTCCTATCCTTCCAATACTGTTCCACAGTTCTCGCACATCCACTCCCCCGTATCATCCACCAGCTTGTACTGCGACTCGTATTTCTTCCCGTGCTTGCTGATGTGATCCACCGCTTCCAACAAACACTGAAACTCGTCTTCACTGACCGTCGGTGACAGACTGATCCGCACCCATCCCGGCTTTTCTCCAATATGTCCGTGGTCTAACCGCTCACGAATTTCACTCGAGTGACTCTGCTCGATATGCAACAGTAAGTGGCCGTACGGCCCCGCGCACATGCAGCCGCCGCGCACTTGAATCCCGAACAAATCATTGAACAACGCCGCCGCTAAATTGTGATGCAGCTCCTTGAAGATGACCGAAAAAACTCCCAGTCTTTTCGCGTCGGTCAAGCCCAAGATTAAGATCTGATCGTTGTTCAACCACTCCTTGAGCGCGCGCTCCATAAAGTCGTGCTCAATCCGCTCACACCGCTCTTGCCCAATTGCCGCCTTCAAATCAAACGCCAATCCTGCCTGAATACTCTGCACAATCGGCGGAGTCCCGCCCGTCTCACGATGAGCAATCGAAGCCAAATACCGATGATCCCACGGTGACGTATAGAGCACCGTCCCGCCGCCCGGCTCCGCCGGAACCCGATTCGTAAACAAATTCTTGTTTGCCACCAAAATCCCCGGCGTCCGCGGTCCGCCCAAAAACTTATGCACAGAGAGAAACACCGCGTCGAAATATCCCAACGGATCATTTTCAGGGTGCATGTCAATATCAACATACGGCCCCGCCGCAGCAAAATCGAAGAATGCAAACGCGCCGTGCTCATGCAGCACACGAGCCAGCGCGTGACAATCGTTCAAAATTCCCGTCACATTCGAGGCCGCGCTGAACGTCCCGAACTTCACTTTCCGGTTCTTATAGGGCTGCATCTTCTCAGCCAAATCCACCGGACAAATACAGCCGCGCTCGTTCAGTTCGACATACACTGTTTCCGCGATCGTCTCCCGCCAGCAAATATCGTTCGAATGATGCTCCATCATCGAGCGAAAAACAACGGGCCGGTCTTCCGCCGGAATGTGCGACTTAAGATTATATTTTTCGTCCAACTGATCCGGCAAACGCAAACCCAAAACATGAATCAACCGGTTGATCGTCCCCGTCGAACCCGACCCGACTGGAATCACGACGTCATCGTCCGACGCGTTCATGTACTTAGTGATTCTTTGAAAAGCAAATTCAAACAACCGCGTCATGTGACGGCCCGTAAACGAACTCTCCGTGTGAGTGTTCGCCATGAAGGGAAGAACCCGCTCGGAAATCTCTTCTTCGATGTCGCGATGAAATCTTCCCGACGCGATAAAATCAAAATACCGAAGAGGCTTGCGACCGTAAGGAGTTTCAATCTCCGCGCCGTGACCATAGACTCCGGCTCTGAGTCGCTCGAGAAATCTCTTTTCGTCGGCTTCATCCCGCGTCACAACCGGACCGCGAGGCGAAGCCTGAGTACAGTCGCAAAGGCGTTTTGAGAAGGGAGAGGAAGCGCTTGACGTCGGCATGATTAAGTCCAATAGAGTTGTTGAATCATCACTAAGATAAGAATTCTGGACCGCGTCGGCAAGAGACCGCACAGAGTTTTGTAAGACTAATAGTGACAGATGCTTAAAAGGCCGCCCATCGAGGCGGCCTTGGAAATTTGTCAAATGAAGAAGTTATTCCGCGCGTACGTTGAAGAAGCGCATCCCGACCGGATCAGCCGAAAAATCCCACTCCCAAGTTGTTTCGGAAGTGAAGCCCACTTCAGTCGGAGCAGACTCCAATTCACTAATTGTCATTGCTCCGAAAACGCGATAGAGTGACGCACCGGGAACGGCTTGCCAATTCAGGCCTACGTCATTTTCGTCAAGAATATGAATCGTCAAACCAAGTGGGGCGTCGAGACTGGATTGGAAGAGGTATTCGTCCGCACCGATGCACGGAGTCGCGAAGCGCGCGTCGCCGTCAATATCGTACAACAACGCCGGCAGCGAGAGTCCACGCGCGAACAATGTCGAATCCGTGACGCGAACATGGAGATCGGAAGACGACACATAACTCGCGTGTTGACTCAGACTTTGAGCATCCTGTCCTGTGGCTTGCCAAGCTGAAAGAGTAGGATAAGTCTGCGCACCGTTTGCAGCAAAGGAGAAGTTTGCCGAGTTGCCCCAGAAACAATTATAGTCGGAAAGCACGTCGGCGCCGCTTTCAATGTCGAGTCCGAAGGAGGGCACGTCTGTTTCGTACCCCATCACGCAATTGTTATACACCTCATGCTGCGTGCCGGTGGACACAAAAATGCCTGCTGTCTCGTTGTTTGATGCCGTGTTGTCGAGGCGAATACTATTGTTCGCAACCAGATGCGTGCCGCTCGAAAGATAAATCCCCCGGACGCGCAGAGTGGTCAATTGCGAGAATCCGTAAATGAAATTATTGACAATTTCGACGGATGACAAAATTCCCGGCGCCGAATAAACTCCCGTCGCGCGATTTGTGCCTGGACCGCCGCTGTCCCTGAAGTCATGAATCCAGTTACCATTCACGCGAGCAGAACCGCTTTCGCCAAGTTGTACGACATAGACTCCGTAACACGCGCCGGCTGGCCCAGTTGTCGAACCGGGTCGAATTTGATTTTGAGAAATGATCGCGTCCTGTTGACGATCCACCCATACTCCGAAATAGACATCCTGGATGTCGTTGCCGCCGACCAGATTATCCCGCGAGAGCAGGGCTACATTGCCGGTCAAGGCGACTCCAATGTAACATGAGGAAATTGAGCAATTGAGAATCTGATTTCCATGGCAAGCCTCGCCTGCGACACGGATACCAGTTGAACTCAGATTCCCTGAGCCTGTACCGGTCACGATGCAGCGGACAATTGAGTTATAACAGGATTGGAGATCGAGTAAAATACCGACTTGAGTATTGAATCCCGTGACCACTTCGAGGTCGCGAAGCTCTACAAAATCCGCGTTTCGCAAAGTTATCACGGCACTCGTGTTGGAGGCCGTGACGGTCGGGCTTACGCCTGTTTGCGGCCTGATTACCACGCGGCGCAAACTGTCGGCACCGGGGATTCGATCAAGAAGCAGTGGCTCAGCGTATGTCTCTTCAGTCAAGATAACTTCAAGACCGGAGTCGATACCGCGCCATTTCAAATGTTCCGCAAGTTCAGCAAGTGTCGTAAAATCTAATCCGTTCGAACCAACGCTCACACTGTCTGCGAGCGGTTGGCCGGCAACAACAATGGCTTGGCTCTGCGAGTTGTTCTCAATAATCGCGTCTCCTTGAGCGGCGACCTCGATACGCAAGGTTCCATTGGACAAACTCGTAACCGGCGTCAGCCATTCCCAGATCAATTCTACCGACTCTCCGCTTGCCAACGAGACTGCTTGCGAACCAATCGCAATTTCATTGTAATAGAGAGTCGCACTCGCGTTGGCAACCGGATTTTGGCCGACATTGTATATGGCCGTTAGGATATAAACCTGTGTATCAGACATCACCGGAAGTTCAGGTATCCCAACGGATCCGACCGCCAAATCCGTGATAACTGCCGTGAAAGTATATTCGTCCGCTCCGATGTCAGGCATTGCGTCACGCGCTTCGCCGTCCATATCAAACATGACCTCTGGCAAGAATTGTCCGCGCCCCGATGAACCTGACGCATCCGGGCGAATGTGAAGATCCGTCGCGGAGACGAAACCTGCAGGAGTGGCGACGCTATTGCTGTCCTGTCCTGTGGCGACTGTCCATGCCGAAAGTGAGGCATACTCACCATCGAGCGAAGAATGGGCGAAACGAAACTCCGTGTTGGACCCCGGAGCGTCAAACAAATTATTGTTGGAGGTGATTGCGCCGCCCGTCCACTCGATAAAGCGAGCGGTCGCATCCGGTTCTGAAATCGTGATGATGTTATTGAGCAGCCGCACGCTTGTTTGTGCGCCCGAAACAGCAACACCTGTCACTTGATTGGAAGCCATATTCCCAAGGCTGATGCTGTTGTGATAGAAGTAAGCTGTTCCGCTTGAGACAGACAGCGCCGTAACCGGGCCACTCGTGGTCGGTTGAAATTGTCCGATCCAGTTGTTGGCGGCAAAAAGAGCGCCGCTGCCGGATTCGCAAGATATACCAATAACAGTAGCTGCCGATTGACCGTTCATTACTCTGTTGTTTAGGACACGAACGGTATCGGCTGAGCGGAGATTGCTGACACGAATGCCATAGCAGGAGACTTGCGCGTTCGCATAACCCGGCGCGATATCGCACTCTTCTATCAGCAGATTGTTCTGCCACGCGGCATAAATAGCGGTGCGAACATCATAAATATTGCAATCGCGCACGACATTAGATGAATCGGAACTTGCGCTGCCGCCCTCGAATCGAAGGCCACGATAGGCCGTGCTAATGTCAAGTCCTTCAAACGTGTTGTGCGAGCAGCCTGACGACACATGCACTGCCGCCGCGGAGGTCTGCTCAATGGATCCGCAAATTATTCTGCAATCGCGAATCCCGTTGTGGTGCGAGTTGTTTGCAAGCTTGACGGTTTCCAAGATTGCGCCATTTCCCTGCAGAATAATTCCCTCAATGTTAACATGCGATACGTTGGAAAGCAGGGCAACCTGTGCTCCGCTTGCGGGAGCAATCAGAACAATTCCTTCCAAATTTGGCGCCGGACGGATCGTCAAGGTCGCTGCTGCGTTCAAGCCTGAGATGGACTCGAGAATTAGACTCTCATTGTACAGTCCGGGATTCAACTCCAGAGTGACGGGGCCGTTCACGCCGCGGCGAGTAAGGGCTTGTGTGGCTTCGGTTAATGTCGTAAACTCCGAGCCCGGACTAATTTGAAATATTCCGGAGAGCGGTTGGCCCGTGATTGCAAAACTAAAGGGGCGCGCGTTGTCGGACGGATTCGCGTCCGTGCCTAACACGGCTTCAATGATCAGATCCGAGGAGGGATGCGCCGCTCCGGTACTCCACAAGAGGAGAAAGGTATCGGCAACGGAAGGCGGAATCGAGACTAAGACTTCGGCGCGAGCCGTGTCATCATAGGAGAGTCTCAAGGGCAGCCCCGCGAGACTTGCCGAACCGCGATTTTGCACAACGACTTCGAGACGCAACAATGAAAACTCGGGGAAAGCCTCCGGCATGCCGAGCACATTCAAGATCGCCACATCGTGCGAAGGCGCCAAGAAGGTATATTCGTCCGCGCCGATGTCAGGCGGTTGAAAGCGCGGCTCCCTGTCTTTGTCTGCCGCGATGTTGTATACTACCGCGCCATTCTGATGAGGAAGCTCCGATGTTTCCAACAAATGCAAATCCGTCGAGGAGACAAACTGCGGGTCCCCCTGGCGGCTCTTGGCATCGAACCCCGTGCCTGTATGCCATGCCGCGAGGGTGGGGTAGGCTTGGAGATACCAGCCCAATTGATAGCTTGATCCAGTGCCGAAGAACAGATTGTGATTTGAGACAAGCGGCGCGGCGGAGGTCAAGTTGAAGAGATTGTAGGCAGTGCGCGTCGCTTCCTGATTGACCAGAATATTATTCAGCAGCGTCAGACTGGCAGCGGGGGTAATCAAACCGTTGTAAATCGCGTAGGCTGTTCCCGTGGCGGTGACGTCATTGACCAGAATGCTGTTGTTGATGACGTGGTTTTGCCCACCCGACAAATAGACCGCGCGGACTTGTGAAGAACCGGTGTTCTGAAAACCGTAGATGAAATTGTTACTGACTTGAAGATAGGCGGTAGACGTGATAGGGTTATGCCGGATAGCGATGGCATAACCGCTGGTTGCGCGAATTTCAGAAAGACTGTTGCCTAGCACATACACGCTGTCAAATGCTGACTGAGTGCCGATTGAGATTGCCGTCGAACCGCCGGAGTCGCCTGAGTTCGCGCGAATCTCGCAGCCTTCAATGCGACAGTTTGTTTGTCTGGACAGATAGACGCCCTGCCGTACGCTGTCAATAACACAGTCGCGCAGAATGTTTCCCGAGGCGGAACCGGCCTGGCCATGCAGATACACGCCGTCACCACCGCGAAGAATCTGGCAGTTATCGAGCAACACTTTTCCGGTTTGAGGGCCTGTGATTTCCACCACGCGACCATATCCCCTGCCATAGAGAGAGCAGTTTGCAAGGATTATGTTCGATGAGGAGTTTGAGATGCTGACGGCGGGACTGGAAACTGCGGGAGAGGTGATGCGCAAACCTGAGAGATTGATTCTGTGCGCGTTGTCAAACTTGAGAATTGGCTGAGTCGTGTCGGGTGTTACCAAAATGATCACCGACACGTTGTTCGGTGTCACGGAGAGGGTGAACTGGTCGGAGCCCGGCATGTCTCCGATCAAGAAGGGACCCACTTGAACGGCTGAATGAACCTTCAGCGTCACGTCTCCAGTCAAGCCGCCGCGAGCTAACGAGTCCAACGCGCTGACGAGCGTTGGAAAGTAGCCGCCGGGACCTACGGTAAAAGATCCCGAAAGGGACGCGAAAGAAGACAGTGGGATCAGCAGGCAAAGGGTGATTGCCCTAAAAAGGAATATCAATCGGTTCATGCGGTCACTTCGTCAGGGACAGTACATGCGAACGAAATTATACACCTGGGAAGGTAATACAAGTTTTGCGGCGATGCAAGGAATTCTGGACAAGTTTACAATTAATTATGTCTTAAAGACCAGCTTCGTGCATTATAATTGACCCGGCGGAAGTTGCTTGAGTTATTGAGAATGTTGGAGAAAATCATTATTTTTAGTGCTTAAATCAGAGAAATCGAGAATTGCTCAGGGTTTCGGCCAGCTTCGTCGGCGAAGCAATTGCCAGTAATGTCTGAATTTGCGGGTTATTGGGTTGGAATGTTGGAAACCGGCATCATGTCGTGGAAGTAGGGAGAGGTGTGGCCTATCGACGTTTTGTGGCTGGGCAGTCCGGTGGAGAGGCATCGCGTCAGCAGAATTTGACTGAACCCTAAGTTAATGTGGGAAAAAATTGAGGCCGAACCCGGCTATGGGACGGCTGTGTTACGGAAAGGATTATGAACGTGGCAGAGGATATCAAAAAGACTTATTCGGAACTTGAACGGGAATTCAAGGAGTATGCAACGCTCTCCAGTATCGCCGGGGTATTGGGGTGGGATATGCAGGTCAACATGCCACCCAAGGGAGCGCCGAAGCGGGCGAATCAGCTGGCGCTGGTGAGCGGATTGGCGCATGAGCGGTTGACTTCGGCGAAGATCGGCGAGATGCTTGAAAAGCTGAAGAGCTCTAACGGGTCGCTGTCGGAAGCTGAGAAGGCGAATGTGCGGGAGATGGGCAAGGACTATGACCGCGCAACGAAAGTGCCGAAGGAGTTGGTGGAAGAACTTTCGCGGCAGAGGTCTTTGACGCATGACGTGTGGGGACGGGCGCGGGAGAAGGCTGACTTTCAGATGTTTGCGCCGGAGCTTGAGAAGCTCGTCGCGTTGACGAAGAAACTGGCTGACGTATATGGGTATGAAGATACACCGCTGAATGCCCTGATTGAAGATTTCGAACCGGGTGCGACGGTGGATTCGTTGACGAAGATGTTTGACGAAGTGAAAGCTGTGACGGTGCCGCTGGCCGAGAAGGTGCTAAACTCGCCGGTCAAGGCGAAGCTGGATTATCAGAAAAAGCGGTTTGCCGCGGAGAAGCAGAAGGCTTTCGGTGAAGTGTTGATTGAAAAGGTCGGTTTTGACAAGCAGGCCGGACGACTGGATACTTCGATTCATCCGTTTTGCTCGGGAGGTTTGGGCGACGTCCGTATGACGACCCGTTACAATGAGCATCTGCCGACGCAGGCGCTGTTCGGAATTCTGCACGAAACAGGTCACGGGCTGTATGAGCAGGGAGTGGCGGCTGAGACCTATGGCACGCCGCTGTCGGAGGCTTTGAGCTATGGAATGCACGAGTCGCAGAGCCGGATGTGGGAAAACTACATTGGCCGCAGTCTGCCGTTCTGGAAACATTTCTATCCGATGCTTCTGAAGTTTTTTGAAGCGGAGCTTAGCGGGATGTCGGTGGAAGATTGGACTTTGGCGGTTAATCACGTCGAGCGCTCGCTTGTGCGCGTTGAGGCGGACGAGTTGACCTATGACTTGCATATTATTTTGAGATTTGAAATTGAACGCGATTTGTTTGCCGGGAAGATTTCTGTTTCGGATTTGCCTGGAGTTTGGAACCAGAAACTACAAAGCTATCTTGGGATAACGCCGCCGAACGACGGCAAAGAGGGTGTGATGCAGGACGTGCATTGGAGCAGCGGTAGTTTCGGCTATTTCCCGTATTACAGCGTCGGCAATATCTTCGCCGGTCAGCTTTGGAAGAAGATGAACGAGGATATGCCGAACATGAAGACCGCAATTGAAGCGGGGAAGTTCGCGGAGATATTGTCCTGGCTTTCACAACATGTGCATTTGCATGGGCGACGCTACTCGAGAGATGAATTGCTCATCAAAGCGACCGGTAAGCCGCTTGGAACGAGTGGCTATCTGGGCTACTTGACGGATAAGTTCGGCTCACTCTACAAGTTGTAGAATGAAAAAGGGCGGCTACGGGCCGCCCTTTTAATTGGACTCTTGTAAGAATATTTAGTCTGCTTCAACATTTTCGGCGTAGAATTCTTCGGTGTCAAGTTCGTTCTCCATTTTGGAGATGATGACGGCTGCGGTGGCGTCGCCGGTGACATTGACGACGGTTCTGAGCATGTCAAGCAATCTGTCTACTCCGATGATGAGCGCGATGCCTTCAACGGGAAGATTGACCGACATTAGGACCATTGACAGAGTAATCAGTCCGACGCCCGGCACACCGGCGGTTCCGATTGATGCTAAGGAAGCAGTGACCACGACTGTCAAGAGTTGCATGAACGTCAAATCCACGCCATAAACCTGCGCGATGAAAGCCGTGGCGACACCCTGCATGATGGCCGTGCCGTCCATATTTATGGTCGCGCCGAGTGGCAGGGCAAAACTTGCGATGCCCTTTGACACTCCTTGGCGACGCTCGGCAACGCCAATTGAGACCGGCAAGGTCGCATTGGACGACGAAGTGGAAAAGGCGACCGTCATGACCGGAATATGGTTCTTGAAAAACTGAACGGGCGACAATCTTGTCAGCAGATAGAGCAGGGCAGGATAGACGAGAAAGAGCTGCAACAAAAGCACGCCCGAGAGAGTCAATACATAAGCAAGCAACGGCAGCAGCACCTCCAATCCCTGCTCGAGCATGACTTTCGCGATCAGCGCGAAAACCCCCGGAACCGCCAGCCAGATTACCATTTCCACGACTCGCATCATCACGTCATTGCCGATCTCCGCAAGCTTCATGGCAGGTTCGGCTTTCTTTCCCAAATGAGCGAGCGCAATTCCCAAAAGCAGCGCAAAGCCGATGACTTGGAGCATGTTTCCCTCCACCATCGCCTGAAACGGATTCCTGGGAATCATGTCCACAAAAACGTCCATGATAAACGGGGCATCGTTGGGGGTGAACGCGGCATCAGTGGGGAGCGTGATTCCCGTTCCCGGACGCACGAGGACTTCCGCGACAAAGAGGGCCATTGAGACGGCCAACGCAGTCGTCGCAAGATAGATCAGCATCACGCGCAAACCGACGCGACCCATTTTCTTCGGATCGCCGATCGTGGCCGCGCCGTAGACCAGCGAGATAAAGACAATCGGTACGACGAGCATGGTGATGGCGCGCAGGAATATGTCACCCACGGGCTTGAACAGCCATTTGATCAATCCTGCGTTGGCGGCTTCCGAAAAGACCTCGTTACCGATAATACCGAACAGCAGCCCGGCTACCAGCGCGGCCAGGATCCAGAACGTTAACGTTGATTTCTTTGCGTCGGACATGTTTCCTTTGTGAAAGCTTCAATCAGATTCCGGGCGGGTTGTCCCTACGGGACAGGCAATGGGCCCTAAGCCGACCGCGAACGTGAAATGGGGATGCGCGATTCTTCTTGCGCCTGAGCAATCTGTTTACAAAGTAACAATCCTTTTGGAAGGCCGCAAGGCCATCTGTGAATCAAAATAGGAAAAAGTGAAGAGTATGATTCGAAGTTGTTTCGCCGTTCTGCTGCTTTGCGGGATGGCCGTCGTCGCCTTCGGCAAGGTGACGATTTCAGGGAAGATAAAGGATATGGCAACCGGCGAGTCCATTCCCGCTGTGGCCGTGGTGGTGGAGGGGCAGAATCGCGGAGCGGCGGCAAATGTGGAGGGGTTTTTCTCGATTCCGAACCTTGAACCCGGTGACTACACGCTCGTGTTTTCATCTCTCGGTTACGAGCAATTGCGGAAAGCGATTTCGCTTCAAGACGGTGTGGATCAGAATATCGAAGTGAAAATGAAGGATGCCGCGCTGCAATTCAAAGAGGTGGAGATTATCGGTATTCGAGACCGCGAACCTGAGTATGCTCCCAAAGTCGCGCAGATTCAAGTGACGCCGAAAGAACTTTTGAAATTGCCGCAGCTTGCCGAGCCGGACTTGTTTCGCGCGCTGCAAGCAACCGCCGGGATTTTGCCGTCAAGCGATTTCTCCGCTGAGTTGAATATCTGGGGCGGATCGGGTGATCAGAATTTGATTTTGCTGAATGGCATCAATGTTTACAAGCCGACGCACTTGGGCGGACTATTTTCGATTTTTAACATGGACGCGATCAAGGACGTCAAGCTAATCAAGGGTGGATTCGGCGCGAAGTATGGCGGCAGATTGTCGGCTGTGGTGGACGTGGCTGATCGTGAAGGCAATCGCAACAAGGTCCAAGGCAAAGTCGGATTGTCGCTATTGTCTTCGACGGGACTTCTGGAAGGACCGCTGCCGCATGGTTCGTGGCTGGTTGCGGGACGCAGAACCTATATTGACGCGGCGACGAAGTTGTTTAAGAGTTCGGGTATCATCGAAGACGAATTTCCCTACTACTTCTATGATTTCAACGCGAAACTCACCCGCGACTTCTCGAATGGAGACAGAATTTCTCCATCGGGATATTGGGGCGACGATGTTTTGCAGTTGGTGTCCAGCACCGACGACCGACTTAGATTGAAATGGGGAAACCGGACATTTAGCGTTCCCTATGTTCATATCTTTACACCGAAGCTGTACTCGCACACGACGCTGGCTGGAAGCAAATTTTACGGACGGCAAAGATTTGAATCGTCGGACTCGTGGTTTGAGTGGAACAACGAGATTACGGACGTGACCGGTGAAACAGACTTCACTTACTACGCCAACGCTCGCAATACGTTTGAGTTCGGAGCCGAGGCAAAGTTCTTCGACGCGTTTTTGGAGGGTGTTTCGTCCGACTATCTGTTCGGACATAACGATTACTCAGGTGAATTGCTGTCAGTATATGCTGCGGACGACTATCGATTGACCGACAAATGGACGTTCAGTCCGGGTCTGCGATTTGAGCATTACAGTATCACGCGATCCGAGGAGTTCTTACCGAGGATTGCCGCGCGGCGCGACTTGTGGGCAGGAGCGCACGTCAGCGGAGCGTGGGGGCTTTATACTCAGTACCTGCAGCAGATGAGAGTGGGAGAGCAGGAGTCTTTGTTTGATTCGTATGCTCCGCTGAGTGACCGATTCGGCATCGCACGCGGACAGCAGTTTGCGCTGTCGTTTTCGGATGACAGTCTGGGACGATTCAAACTGACGGGCGGCGCCTATTATAAGAACTTCCAGAACATCGTGCAGCTGGATCTCTTCAATGCCAAGGATGACGGCGATACAGACCTTGAGGATTATGTGCGAGTGGGGAAGGGTTATGCTTACGGAATGGACGCGACGATTGCCGGAAATTTCGGCGCGTATGAAGTGAGCTGGGGCTATGGTTGGGGACGAACGCGGCGAGTGTTCAAGGATTTTGAGGGTTTTCCTGCGATTGATAACGGTCTATCATTTCCCGCTTTCTTTGACCGCCAAAGCAGCACGAATTTGTTTGTCAGCAGAAAGATTCGCACGCGTGGAAGTTTAGAAACGCGGATAAACTATTCTTCCGGATTACCTTATACAAAACCGACGGGTTCATACAGTCCGGGGCTTAACTTGCCGGCGCATTTCTTTCAACAGGGACTTGAGAACGGAGAACGGTTTGACGCCTATGTTCGCGTGGACGTGGCCTACCGTTTGAAGTATTACTGGAATTGGTGTACATTCGCGCCGTATGTCGAGGTGATCAACTTGTTCAATCGTAAAAACACGCTTTCGCTGTCGACGGATTTGTCCAGCAATCCGGTCGGGTTTGCGACAAACGGCCAGCTTCCACTTCTGCCGACTGTCGGCTTCACTGCGGAGTTTTAGACTATGAAATACTTCTCATATATCCTGCTTGCTGCTTTTGCGATGTTTCTGTTGGCCGCGTGTGACGATGAATCCGCGAGCGATTTTCACGAAGAAATTGTGGTGGATGGCTTCATGTGGGTCGGTCAACGGATGCAAATTAGTTTGACGAAAGTTGTTCCGATCGGTCAGGCTTACTACGCGGATTCCGTTCAGGTGACTGACGCTGACGTGACGATTACGGTGGACGGTCAGACGATGGCGTTGACGGAAGCGCATTCCGGTGTGCCCGGGACATATGCCGCGCATGATTCTGTGCAAGTCGTGACCACGGGGAAACGGTACGACTTGATGATCGCGCTTGACGGTGACACGTTACGCGCGCATTCGACGGCGGTGGCTCCGCTTACTCTCACGCAAGCGGCGTTGGTTGACTTGGGTGAAGAGGTCACAGACCCGAATCCTGACACGCTTGAATACGGAGGTGATCAGCTTCGGCTTTCGTGGACCACTGATCCTGTGAATTTTGGTTACGCGGTAATTGTTGAAGCCTTGGATGACGCAAAATATGGCGAGAGTTGTGACTTCGGAAATGACAACGGGCCGGGATCTTATCTGTTCATCTGGAGCACGCGGTTCGTTTCGGGGATTGATCTGCCGTGGATTACGCTCTGTTACACGGGGGAGACACGAGTGCGTGTGTTCTCTTGTGATACGGCGTGGTGGAACTTCGTTTCGACTATTTTTGTGGGCGAGACCCGCAACGATCCGGTGTCGAACATTCAGGGCGGCAAGGGAGTGTTTTGCGCGATCGGGTGTGACACGTTTGATATTATGGTGACGGATACACTGGAAGATTGAGGCGGTCCTCTAACTGATTCAGAAAAGGCGCTTTCCTTCGGGGAGGCGCTTGACTTTTAAGAGGTTTAGCTCTAAATTCTCATATTCTAAACAGGGTCCCGATAATCTTAACTCCGCGGAGGTGTCCCATGGAGCGCCGAGCTTTATTGCTTTTAGTGGTTGTTTGTTCTTTAGTTACACTTGCCTTAGCCAAACCGGCTAAGGATCGAGTGATGGGTCCGGTTGTGACGACCGGAAGTGAAATTGTGACCGCACCGTCCGTTCAGCGAGCGCCGGGGCGTACGCTGGATGATGAAGGCGGAACACCGAACTCGATTTACGAGATTGTGGGAACGACTTGGTACGACTATCAAACCAACGGGACGCACGGCAAGACGATTGCTCTGGATCCGCTTGGTAACGCACATATCGCCTGGACGAAGGGCGAGGCTGACGGCTCGGCGCAGCGTCATGTTTATTACAATTGCTGGTTTCCCGCTGCCGACAGCTTTTTTTCTCCCGGAGGCGAACGTGTGAACAGCGGCTCGCGAGCCGGTTTTTGCAACATCGGTGCGGCAGCGAACGGATTCGGTTTTCCTGCCTACCATGATGTGCCCGGCGGCAACGCCCATGCGGCGGCCTCGATAGACTTTTTGCCTGCGGCTGGCGCGTTCACGGGAATTGAGGTTCCTTATCCCGCGAATGAGCCGATCATTATCTGGCCGCACATTGACATTGACCGTCACGGCACAATTCACATGGTCGCGACTGAAAACGCGGGCGCGGACGCTGAATATTACGCGCGCGGAGTGCCAGAATACGAGCAGGGATTCGGCAGCAACATCAATTGGGTGCAGCCGTTTGACACTCCATGGGAATCGGCGACGTTTATCACGATTGACGTCGCCTGTTCGAGGATTTCTGACCGCGTGGCCGTGGCTTGGATTGCCGAGCCGGTTGATCCGCCGGGATTTGTAGACGACGAAAACATCATGCTGAAGATTTCCGACGACGGCGGCGTGACGTGGGGTGAGACCATTCCGGTGACAAATATCCCGGCTGTGGATACGACCTGCTTCCGGAACGGCGGCAGTTATGAAACGTGCGTCGGCGACACATTCCGCCCGTGGCTTGACCTGTCCCTGATTTTTGACGATAACGACAACGTGCACATCGCGTTTACCGGCCAAGCCTATTTTGCGATTGACGAGGAAGGAACCAACGGGCCGTTCGGATTTGTCTATGCGACGCTGTGGCATTGGGGCCAAGACCTCGAAGAGTTCAACTTGATTCAGCATGCCTATTTCGCGAATGATTCGGTGGCTTTGGGCGTGAACAATCTGATGTGTCACCGCCCGAGCTTGGCGATTGACACGACGACGGGTTATCTCTATTGCTCATTCCAGCAGTTCGATCAGCATGCCTACAGCGATGCCGGATATCCGATGGGCGAGTTCTACATGAGTGTATCCACGGACAACGGGCATTCGTGGGCGGTTCCGACGAACGTCAGTAATACGCCCGGTATGCCTGCTCAACCGACGGGCAACGATCCAAGTGAACGCGACATCAATACCGCAAAGTACATCAGCGGCGGATACATACACACGCTGTACATGCACGACTATGCCGCAGGCAGCTCGGTTGCATCGAGCGGTCCGGAAGGTCCGACAAGTAACAATGACATGATCTATATGATGATTCCGGTGGGCGATATTCCGACCGTGCCGCTGCAGGAAGTCTGGGCGTTTCGCGCGGACTCGACGGGATTCCCGTTCCCTGTATCCGCGGATAATCCTCGCGAGGGATTGCCGAGGGAGTTTACGCTTCATCAGAACTATCCGAATCCCTTCAACCCCTCAACGAACATTCAGTTTGATTTGGTGCGCGCAGGGGAAGTTAGTTTAAAGGTGTTTGACGTGACGGGGCGTGAGGTGGCGACGCTTGTGGACGGCACGATGACTGCGGGCGCGCATGTTGTTTCGTTTGACGGCAACAGTTTGGCCAGCGGTGTGTATTTCTCACGGCTGGAGATGAACGGCATCAGCATGTCACGGAAGATGGTGCTTTTGAAGTAAGTCAAAAGTCAGAATAGGTATGAGGTAAGAATCCTGAACCCTTTGCCTTTGGAGTTTTACCCCCTTTGTCCCCCCAGAGGACTGGGGGGAAATAGAACTTAGTCACACAAGCGCCTCCCGAATTGGGGGGCGCTTGTTTTTTGCGTGGTTTCGGTCTAACAAGCCTTTTCTGTTCAGGGCGGGTAAATGCGATTGCAGGTCTCGTAAACAAGGAGTACTTTCTGACATACACCCAAGGAGGGCATCATGCTACGCTTATTGGCTTTCATCGTTTTTCTTCTTATCACTTTCGTCGGATGCAAGGAAGGTGATACGTTTGTAACCCATATCATTTCTCCTGAAGACTGGCAACCACCTATCGTCCAATGGATTACTCCACCTGACTCCGAGCTGCGCGGAACGGTCGGAATCGACATTATGGTTTCGGATAGTTCTGCAATCGAAAGCGTTGTATTGTATGTGGACGGAATTGAACTTGGCTCGTTGGTCTTAATGCCGTATAGATTTGAGATAATCACCGACTCCTTGGACGACGACCTCCACCTGCTTGAAGCCCGCGCGTGGGACGAACACGGTAACATGGGCGTCAGCACTATCCTGCGCGTTCGTGTCATGAACTCCTTCGCGCAAGGACCACGGCTGATCTGGGTGCCTGACGACTTCGAGCGAATACAAGATGCGATCAACGCAAGCACGGATTTTGATACGATTCGTGTTAGATCGGGTACATACTATGAAACGCTCAATACATTCGGTAAAGGAATCTTGCTGGAGTCGGAACACGGGCCGACGATGACGTTTATTGATGCAGGTCTTGGCAACAATGCAATTTACCTTCCTTCTGGAAGTGGAAGCGTTGGTATTCGGGGATTTCGGCTCAATGGGAGTGGCCATATTATTCGCGTTGACGGAGGGGTAATGGTTAAATTCGTTAACAATATGATCATTTCACCTGACGGCGAGGATTTTGTTATTACGGATTTTTGTGGAGGAGAATTCCGTAATAACTTTTTCTCCGGTACCGAATATGGTTTTCAAATCGGCTATTTCTTGGGGCAGGTGAGGAATAATGCCTTTGTAAATGTGAGTGGCGTAGCATTTTGGAACGCCGCGATAGCTTTTAATCCAATTGAATACAGTTACAACATTTTCTGGAACAACGGCGCGAATTATAGAGAGGGAGAGCCAATCGGCGTCGGGGATATTTTTTCAGATCCACTCATAGATATTGAGTTAGGAACTTTGTTTCCGTCTTCTCCGTGTCAAGATAGTGGCGACCCAACACTTCTCGACATTGATAGTTCTAGATCGGATATTGGTCCTTTTGGAGGACCGGATGCATACTAACTAATTAGAAACGAAAGGGAAAGATCATGGCATCATGGGGCAACAGCCAAAACTCGCAATTTCAGCAGGACATGGACTCTGCTGGCCAGAAACTCAAGGTTAACGGCAACTCAGGTGGAGGCACAAACTACCAAACAGAAATCTCGGACTCAAACATTGTTGGTAATGCTCTGAAAGTGGATGGCGAGCAGCACTTATGGCGAGGCGGCAATCTCATTGGCAGAATTAAGCCTAGTCCGGATGCGGGTGAGTTCCTTGGAATCTTGTCCATCAATCATGGAAATGGGGCTGGTCAACCGGCAGACCGGAGCATTATTATCGGGCAAGCAGAGTCGAATCCTCCAGGTGGCAACGTCTGCTGGATCAGAAGTCGGCTTGTTTCAGTTGGCGGCAACGGAACTGCCGATGAGTTTAATGACACATATCCTGTTGCGCTGAATGGACCGGTTTGTGTTGGCGGACTAAATGGCCTTCCCGGCGACGAAGTTGCAATGAAGACTGAAGGACTGATCATCTCGACAGGGCTGAAACTCCCCGCTGGCGAAGATGTCATGCAAATCGGCAAAACAAACAGAACAGCCGGGAATCACACTACAATCAACATTGGTGAAGGAGCAGGTGCCGCATCAGGACGTGGCTCGCAAGTGAACATTCGCGGTGATTTGACGATCCAACCCGGCGATGTGACAAATCCTGGCAACATGATTGTCCCCGGTCAGTTATCATGTGGTGGAAATTTTACTGCAGGTGCGGTGTCATACCTAAATGGTGCTGTTGATATTGGTGGCATCGCGCAAATTGACGGAAATCTCACGGTTGAACGGCGCAGCAGTCTGCAAACAGTACGCTAAACGGTAACCTGTTGGTTAAGAACGATGCGACTTCAGAAGGAAATTTCACCGTCGGCACACAGCAACAGCCTGCTGATACCACGTTGAACGGTAATCTTGAAGTGCGCGATCAATTTAGTGTGATAGACAAATTGAAAGTGACTTCCAGCGAGATCAATTGCTCGCTGCCTGTGAACTGCGAGCAGGGCTTTCAAGTAAACAACAATACGACGCTCATTAAAGATGTGACAATGGGCACGACGCAGGCTCCGATCCTTGCCACTGTTAACGGAGACGCCAATGTAAGCGGCAAACTGTCTGTGGACGGGCTTACAAGTCTGCAATCCGAGCTTAGCGTTCAAGACAAAGCTATATTCGTTGCGCGCACGTTTCACCAGAATGGCGTGGCCGTATCAAGTGCTGGACAGTCCTTCTGCGGCATGATCAAACAGAACAACCGCATCGAGTTCTTCCTCGATGGAACGCTCAGATTTTACGTTGACAGTACCGGCGGACACAACGCCTAAGTAGGAGCCTTAAGAAACTGATCGTATGAACATTCTTAAGGGCGGCCACGATGCCGCCATTTTTTATGCCCAAATTTTGCTGACATCTCCCTTGACACAAATGTTCAAATTCTGTATATTAAAAACTGCCAGTCAAAATAGTGATGTATAAAGACACCCAAATTTGACTTGAGTAGATTTGTTTATAAAAAACTTCCGTTCCGTCAATTGTTAGCGTTTGACCAGAAAACAAGAGCTTAGCTAAGTCCCCAAATTATGCCTTTAGTTCCTCCTTATATTGAAAAACTAGTTCCGTATTCGCCGGGACGATCTGCGGCGCAGATTCGTGAGTTGTACGGATGTGAGAAAATTGTCAAGCTTGCGTCTAACGAGAATCCGCTTGGATCTTCACCGACGGCGATTGCGCGGGCGAAAGAGTCGTTTGCGGACGTGCATCTTTATCCCGACGGCGGATTGACGCTGCGGAACAAGCTTGCGAAATTGTTTGAAGTGAGGCTCGATAACGTCGTGGTCGGATCCGGTTCGGAATCTATTTTGGCGAATATCATTCGCGCGTTTTTGTGCGATGACGAAGAAGTTTTGACCGCTCAAGGGACGTTTATCGGACTTTATGTGCTGGCGCGCTCACGGGGCATAAAGCTTGTGACCGTGCCGCTCAAAAATTATGCGTTTGATCTTGAAGCGATCGCCGCCGCGATCACTCCGAAGACGAAAATCATTTATCTGGCGAATCCGAATAATCCGACGGGGACATATTTTTCGAAGACCGAGTTTGAAAAATTTATGTCGCAAGTGCCGTCTTCCGCTCTGGTTATTTTAGATGAAGCTTACTGTGAATACGCGCAGGAATTTTCTGATTATCCGGATTCGATGTCGTATCGAATGGACAATGTGATTACGCTGCGGACTTTTTCCAAGGTGTACGGACTGGCCGGGTTGCGGATCGGCTACGGTTTCGCGCATGAAGATTTGTGTATCAACGTGCTTAAGGTGAAACTACCGTTTGAGCCATCCATGATTTCGGAGGCTGCCGGAGTGGGCGCGCTGGACGACCACGAGTTCTTGAAGCTGTCGCAGGAGGCGAATCGAAAGGAACGAAAAGAGCTTCCGAAGTTGTTTGACGAACTTGGACTATCGTGGGTGCCGACGGGCGCGAATTTCTTTTTGCTGCCGCAGGAAAGCGAAAGCGAGGCAATGAGAATCGCGACGGAACTTGAACGGAGAGGTGTGATCGTAAGACCGCTTAGGCCGTTCATGCTGCCGCACTGCTTGCGAGTGACGATTGGAACACCGGAGCAGAACGAGATGTTTTCGGAAGCACTGCGAGCGGTTTGTTTGCAGAAGGCATGAGCCACACAGATTGTAACAAATAAAGCCCGCAGTGACGCGGGCTTTTTCAATGTGGAAGCAATTTGTGTTAGAAACCGGTTACTTCGGTGCGATAAATTTCACCTTCATGGACAAAGGCTACTTTGGTGCCGTTGCTGTTTAGGGCCGGTTCGTTGGGCCAGAACTGATTCAGCCCGAGGACAGAGCGAGCTTGGCCGACCTCCACGTCATAGACCACAAGCTCGGCATAATTCAGGTCGGACTTGTCGCGGACGATGACGATTCGATTGGAGTCGCGGGACCAGCCCGGCCAGCGGCCCTCTCCCAGATTTATGACGTTGCCATCCGGAATGTGGATTAGGCGAACTTGCCGGATGGACTCGGCTTGTAGGACAGCGGCCACCCAGAGGCCGTCGGGCGAAATCTCGAAGCCCTCGACGGGTTCCTCCGATTTTGAGGCAAAAGTTATGACTCCTGAGGCATTGCTGATTTCCAGTTTGCCTCGGTCAAGAGTGACTGAGTTGCTCCATTCGCTGCCGTCCAAGCTCACCAGTGGCTTGGTTAACGATTCGCGGATAAACAGCTTATTTTCAATGCGATATGGACCGAGAATGGCGGTGTTGTTGTGGCTCATCATCGTGGGGTCGTAGGAGTAATAGGAGCTTGAGACGACTCGGTCGGGAGCACCGGGAAGGGCACCGGCCAGCCGACGGAAGGCGATCCTTTCCTCTCCGGGGACAAAGGCGAAACGACGGCCAACGCCTTCAGTATTGACGACCCGGTATAAAGATTGCTTCGGCTTAATATCGTTTAGCTCAACGACATAGATTTCGTCACGGTCTAGAGTCGTGTAGGCGATAAAGCGGTCGTCGGGGCTCCAGAGGGGTGCTGAGCAGCCTCGGCCAACGAAATCGGCGACTTTTGTGGGAGCTGAAAAGGTAAGATTCGTAAAAACAAATATTAGTGATAGAGTGGCCAGCACAGGTCGTCGTGGAGACGAAACACTGGGGCTAAGGGAGTGTGCGGATTCTCGCATGGGGGTCTGGAGGTTTTCAAGGGTTGAATTTCGTGGAACTTGCGGGGCCATTAGGGTTGACTGCTTCACGAGAAATGGTTATCTTTCTAAGTCCTGCATGGAGTCGCTTCCATTCACGGCACTTTTGCTTTTGTTTAAATCAATAGAAGATAAACACCTGAACGAGGATTTGCAAGACATGGCGCGGAAATCCCTAAGCTCCGTCCCGTGGACGGCAAAGTTGCCTGTCCCGCGGGCTTTTTGTCCCTCAGTTAACGGACTTCAGACCCGTCTCGAATTCAATACCCCGCGGATGCCGAATGAGTTCCGCGCGTGTTCATCCCGTGAAAAGTCGTACCGAGTGGAGGTAATATGAAAAAGTTTAGATTTATGCTTTTCGCCGGATGCATTTTGCTGTTTTCCGGATTAGCGAATGCGCAGTTTAACGCGATTCTCTATTACGTTTGTGATCCTATTCCGTTGACGATCAACTGTGATGGAACGGGCGGGCCGATTCCGGACGGGGCTTCAGTCGAGATTTTTTGGGACGCGGACGACGACGGTCCTGATGCAGATGACCAGCAACCGGTGGTTGGCAACGGATTCGCCGAATGTAATTTTAACACATTCGCGATGAACGGGCTTGAGCTGTTCGGTTGTGAAGGTGGCTTTGGAACCGATCCGGCCTTTACGATCTCAACCAACACTCCGCAACCATCACGATATTGGCTTCGTATTTGTGTGCCGGGACAGGCGAGGCATTGGCGGACGAATTCATTTACGATTGCTGACGGATTGGCCGACTATGATTTCGATGGACTGTTTATTTGTGTTGAGGAAGCCTGTGGCGGCTGTCTGACTCCTCCGGGTGTGTCCGGTTTGACCGCAAGCTCGAACTCATGTGCAAACGTTACCTTAAATTGGAACCCATATCCTGCTGAGCCGGATGTAAATACTTTGCG
>CAZHAK010000024.1:0-42654 GCA_964530625.1 uncultured Alphaproteobacteria bacterium
ACTTGCCGTGGTCAATGTGAGCGATGATACAGAAGTTTCGGACGTCAGGCGGCATGCAGTTCCTTGTAATTAGCCACGAGAGACGAGATCGGGATCCGCATCAAGCGGCATCACAATCCATAAAATAAGATACAAGAGCAATCCCGTACCGCCCATGAGTATCGCAAGAATCCATAATACCCGAACTAATGTTGGATCAACATTGAAGTACACGCCGAACCCTCCGCACACGCCGGCGATTTTCTTATCCTTGCTGGAACGCCGCAGACGGCGAACTTGACCTTCAGCATTACTCATAGCGTCTCCTTCATTTGAATAAGTGTGTTCATTTACGGGCGCATCTGTTTTGCGAGCGATCAAGACAATGGCCAACACAATGACAAGGATCGGTCCCACATAGGCGAGTCTATTACCGCTGTCTTCGTTCATGATGGCAGCGACACCCAAGCCTAGCAGTCCGATGGCCAATAGCATAAAAGCCATAACACGACGATTGCTGGCGGCAACAACAGCGCTTACACGATGCGTTGTTCCGTCATCCGGCGGCACAAGTATCCATGCGGCAAGATAGACCAAGAGGCCGGGGCCAACTCCGGTCACCAACGTGATCGCGACGAAGAGAATTCTTGCAAGCGCGGGATCAATACCGAGGTAATTTGCACCACCGCCACATACACCTGCGAAAATGCGCTCACGTGTGGATCGAGTCAGGCGTTTCGCCGTAGTTTCCATGGTGTTTCCTTTCTACCGCTCACTCCAGCGGATAAATTCCCAGGATAGTCCATTCCACGACACCAGCTGGAATTGTGATTTCAACAGTTTCTCCGACTTTCGCTCCCATCAATCCTTGTCCGATGGGAGATTGCAGGCTAATCCGGCCTTCCGCGGGATCGGCCTCAGCAGCGGAGACGATGGTAAACTCGCGCTGAGTCTTTTTCTTTTTATCAAGCACTTTAACGCGGGTCAAAAGTCTGACTTGATCTGCAATGATCTTGCTCGAGTCAATCATGACGGCAGAGTACATGACGGCCTCAAGCTTATGAATTTTGGCGTCAATTCGCGCCAATTCTTCTTTAGCGGCATGATACTCGGCGTTTTCGGACAAATCTCCGTGTTCGCGCGCAATTTGCAGCTGCTTGACCATCGCCGGACGCTTGGTGTATTTCCAATCGTTCAACTCTGCCTGCAGGCTTTCCATACCTGCTTTCGATAAGTACTGTGTCTCCAAATTTTACCTCGCGGGTGCTGTGCTAAAAAAATCGAGGAGTCCATTCGCGACTCCGCGGGACAAATCAAGCAAAAACTTTTCGTCAGTTAGTTTCAACTCTTCATCCGGATGCATCATGAATGCGGCCTCAATCAGCACCGCAGGGAAATCTGTGGGACGAACCACGGCAAAATTGGCGTCAGATATTCCGTCATCGTGCAGTCCTGTTTTAGCTAAAACGGCATTTTGTATTGTTTCCGCCAGACCACGACTCAAAGATTGATAGTAATAGGTACCGCACCCTCGCCGCTCGAATGGATTTTCGCCGTCAGAAAGCGCGTTGCCGTGTAGGCTCAAGAACACATCAGCATTAAAGTTGCGCGCGAGTTTGACACGATCATGTAATCCAATTGCGGTGTCGTCCGTGCGTGTTCGCAGAACGATTGCGCCATAGGATGTCAATTCCTTCTCCAAAATCTCTGACCAGCGCAGGACGACATCTTTCTCTTTGTTGCCGAGCGGACCGATGGCGCCGTCTGCCACCCCGCCGTGCCCGGGGTCGAGCGCGATACGTTTCCCGCGAAGAGTCTTGGTCGCATACTTACGATTAAAGATATTGAGTGTCAAACTCGAATCGGTAGTTTCGAGACTAAAACCGTGCAGGGTTGGTTCGGCAAGTAATATCGCGATATCCACACCGTGCGCTCTCTGGCTCCACGTGACGTCTTGAACAAAATCACGCGCCTGTCCAATATAGCGAATACGATCGAGAGACGCTGTGGTCCCAAACAAGGTCAAGTTGATTTCGTTGCCGTCGGCTTCCACTGCTGTTTCAAACAATGGTTGGCGCTGCACATCAAACGCAATTTTGACGCTCTCTGCCTTCACGGCTATTTCACCATTACCGAGCCGGATTCGTTCCGGCAGGTGTAGTTTTGTGAAGAGACTGTCTGTGAACCGGCGCTCGATTACGCCAGTCCACTCGTCAGCAAGCACAAACTTCAGCCACAAGTCGGACGTTGCAATAACTTTCAAGACAGTTCCCGAGTCCGGGAACAAGTGGTAGCTGCCACCAACGGCAGTGCGAGTGTGCGTATTTCGCTGTTTGACGACAAACGATGCAGGCTCAGGCAAGACGTGCCATGCAGGTTCAACATTTGCGGAAGTCGGCGAAAACGCAAAGAACAGCTTGGAAGTCTCTACTCCTCCATTAGTTAGAGTGAGATTCCAGCCGAATGTTTCAGAATACCAGGGAATGGGCAAATATGCAAGGAACGCGCCGTCAGAAGTCAAAGGAATGACTACGCCTTCGCAGGTCAACGACATAGTCGGCCGATATTCGGTAATATGACCCAGTATAAAGGTCGAATCGAGCGATCTTTCGTAACGAAACGTGTCCTGACCCGCTTCCAAGCGCGGATATATCAGGTGAATTTCCGACGCAAACAGCGAGCTTGTCAATAGACACAGTGTAATGACTCGTATCACGACCATTCACCGGTCGCTAACAGTCGAATTCCTTCCAGCACAAGCTGCTGGTCAACATGTGTGATGGTCTTGCTCTTGTCTCGCAACAAGTCCGCGAATCCTCCGGTTGCAATCACCTGGACAATGCCAATTTCAGCATGAATTCGTTCAATCAGGCCATCAATCATCGCCAGCGATCCAAACAAGATTCCACTTTGGATAGCCTGAGTTGTATTGCTTCCGACGACCGACTTCGGAAACTCGAGTGTTACCTTGGGTAAAAGCGCGGCAGTCTGGTGCAAGCTCTCGGCGGCTGTGGAAACTCCAGGTGCAATGATACCGCCTCTGTACACTCGAGTCGAATCGACGACGTCAATTACAGTTGCCGTGCCTAAGTCAACAATAATAATCGGCGCTCCAAAGCGATGTAGCGCCGCCGCTACTCCGCAAAGCCGATCCGGACCTACGGCTTGCTGTGGATGATACTCAATTCTAACACTCTTAATCAAACTTGCATCAATGACAACCGGAGAAAATCCGAGTTCTCGCGCGGCAAAACGCAGTTGCTCCGTTAACGCCGGGACCACGGAGGAAATAGCCACTGCGGTAACTTTACGCTGTTTGTAATCAGCGCGTCTCAAGGCGCCATCCAACAGAATAGTCCACTCGTCTTTTGTTCGACGGGCTTTGGCTGATAGATGCCACTCATAGCGCCACTTTCCACCCTCCCACAAGCCAACAGTGATGTGAGTGTTACCGATATCAATGCCAACGAAGGCACTCATGCGGGGACGACATCTCCGCTGAACACATCGTGCAAGTTGCCTACACTATCTTTTACAACAAGCTGTCCTTGCACTCCCAGACCCTCAAACACGCCGACAACCGTATGCTGTCCATCCACTCTTTTGATTGTTGATCCACGAGGCGGACCCAACTTTTCCCATGCATCGCGCAACAGCTGAGTATCACCGTCCAAATAAATATCGAAAAGCGGCTCCCACTCATTCAAAAGTTCAGCGAGCAATATTTCGCGGCTCGGATGCCACTTCGTCTGCTCGAAGATGCTCGTAGCCGGCCAGATGAAGTTCTGCGGAGGAATGGCACTTACATTTATACCCACACCAATAATTACAACGTCATCATTTTCGTGCTTAGTTGTTTCCGCCAGAATTCCCGCGACCTTTTTATGATCAATCAAAACGTCGTTAGGCCATTTCAGAGAGACATCGAGTTCCCGATTGTGCTTTTTCAAGACACGCGCTAAGGCAATGGCGGGGATGAGTGAGAGAAAACCTCTTGCAGATTGGTTGTCTCGAAGTTTCAAGGATATCGAGAACAACAATGCACCACCGGATGCATCCAGCCATTCGCGCGAATTTCGTCCTCGCCCATTAATCTGATGTCCGGCAACGGCAACTCCACCGCTCAGCGTGAACGCTTCAGGATGCTGCATCAGCCAGCGATTAGTCGAGTCAATTTCCTCGAAGTAGCGAAACTGCCTTCCGAATCGGCGTGTGGTCAGATGCCAGTGAAGCTGTTTCTCGTCCCAGATCATGCGTCGTGATAAAGTCCCCACGTGTCGCGCAGGCAATTTGAGATTTCTCCCAACGTGACATTGTGCTCAACGGCATCAATCAATAGGGGCATCAAGTTGCGCTCGCCTTTCGCTTCGCGCGACAATTCCGTCAACGCGTTACTAACTTTTGCAGAGTCTCGCTCCCGACGAAGCACGGCAAGTCTCGCCCTCTGCCTTTCCTCTAGCAATGGATCAACACGCAGGACAGGGTGCTCGGTGTCATCGTCAGTCTGAAAACGATTTACTCCAACAATGAATCGTTCATTCCCTTCAATTTCTTTCTGGTAGCGATATGCTTCGTAAGCAATTGCGTCCTGAAAGTAGTGCTTTTCAATCGCTGCGACAGATCCGCCGAACTTTTCAATCTGCTCAAGTTCGGCGAAAACGTCGCTTTCGAGTCTATTCGTCAGCGACTCGACAAAGTAACTTCCACCTAGTGGATCAACTGTATCGGCCACGCCTGATTCTAGCGCAATAATCTGTTGAGTTCTTATGGCAAGCTGTGCCGTTCTCTTTGTCGGCAAGCCAAGTGCTTCGTCAAGCGCGTTCGTGTGCAAACTTTGTGTCCCGCCAAGGACTGCGGCGAGAGCTTGCAGCGTGACCCTGACAGAGTTATTGTCGGGCTGCTGCGCCGTCAGCGTACATCCAGCAGTCTGCGTGTGAAAACGTAACATGAGCGAGCGACTATTCTTCGCACCAAATTTCTCACGCATGATCCTCGCCCAAATTCTGCGAGAAGCACGAAACTTGGCAACTTCTTCAAAGAAATTATTATGGCAACCCCAAAAGAAGGTTAGGCGCGGTGCAAACTCGTCCACGTTCATCCCTCGAGCCTGTGCCGCGCGAACATATTCGATGGCATTAGCAAACGTGAAAGCTAGCTCCTGCACCGCCGTGGAACCTGCTTCACGGATGTGATACCCTGAAATAGAAATCGTGTTCCACTTCGGCAGATTCACACGGCAATACTCCATGACATCCGTCACGAGTCTGAGCGATTGCTTCGGCGGATAGATGTATGTGCCTCGCGCGATGAACTCTTTAAGAATATCATTCTGCACGGTGCCTTCGAGATCGCTTTCGGAGATACCGCGCGATTTTGCGACTGCGATGTAGAACGCCATCAGCGTCGCGGCGGTTGCGTTGATGGTCATCGAAGTGCTAACCGATTGCAAAGGGATCTCATCAAAGAGCGTCTGCATATCATCAATGCTACTGATTGCGACGCCGACGCGCCCAACTTCACCAGCCGCTTCTGGCGCGTCACTGTCGTATCCGATTTGTGTCGGAAGATCAAAGGCTACAGAAAGACCTGTCGTGCCTTGCGTAAGAAGATAGCGATAGCGCGCATTCGATTCGTCGGCTGTTCCGAATCCAGCGTATTGCCGCATCGTCCAGAATTTGCCACGGTACATATTTGGCTGCACGCCGCGGGTAAACGGGAAAATCCCTGGATAGCCGATATCACCGCTGGATCCACTTGATTCGTAAAGTGGCTCGACCGGAAGTCCGCTATCGGTGACGAAATTCTTCCGTCTTTCCTTATGTTTTGCGGTTAGCGAACTCAGGGCGTCTAACCACTGTTGTCTTTGTGTCATATCTAAGCGACTCCTTACTGCACGAGAGCCACTAACTGGGCACCCTTTTCCACGGAGTCTCTCTCTGTAACCATGATCGCATGCACCACGCCATCAGCCGGTGCCCGGACTTCATTCTCCATCTTCATCGCTTCGAGTATGACAACAGGATCACCGCGCTTAACGGTTTGTCCGATGGTGACGATTACGCGCACAACCATTCCTGGCATCGCAGCGCGAATCATCGCACGGCCGCCCTCTCCTGCCGCAGCTTGGGCTGCAGCTTTCAGCAAACGATCGCGTTCGGTTTCAATCGTGAGTGGAAGCACTCGTCCGCAGTGTGACATCCAGAGATCATCACCGTTACGGTTGATGACAAATCTCTCGACGCGATCGGGAAGTTTTACCGTAACAAGACGATTAGTAAGAGCGATAATAGGAAGGGGTAATGTCTTACCGTTCACTTGAATTTCGCCATCCGAACGCTTGACTTCAAACTCGGCCCCACCGACATTAATTGAGGATCTTTCAAACATAATTTTACTAACGCTCTCTTAATGCTCTTGTGCGTCCGGCACTTTTCCAGCTTGAATAAGTCGACAACACTCCATTTAGCGGCGACATTGACGGGGCAACATCAGAATGGAACGCGCGATTTGCAATGGCGATTGCGGCGGGGAGCCAGTCTTGGATTTGTACCTCGCTGATTACGAACTCACGATAAGCTGGAAGCAGAATTCGCTCAACTGTGCCTGTGTCAAAATGTCCACTGCGGAATTCGTCCCGACCCAGAACAAAGTAACAGAATCCGATGTTTGTCATTACACCGGCGATAAAATACTCGCGCAATGCACGACGCATACGATCTATGGCTGCCTCACGCGTTTCGCCGTAAGCGACAAGTTTTGAAATCATGGGATCATAAAAACGACTGACCTCCGCTCCTTCGTACATGCTGGTGTCCTCACGCAAGCCTGGTCCGGATGGCGGCCTCCAGAGTTCAAGAACACCTGTCGAAGGAAGGAATCCCGCGATGACGTCTTCGGCGTATACACGTACCTCGACGGCATGACCGCGTAATTGCACGTCTTCTTGAGCAAGCTTCAATTTTTCTCCGCGAGCAACTTCAATTTGTAGGCGGACAAGGTCCAGGCCCGTGACCATCTCGGTAACGGGATGCTCAACTTGTAAGCGCGTGTTCATCTCCAAGAAGTAGAATTCACCATTCTTATCGAGCAAGAACTCGCACGTCCCGGCATTGACGTAGCCACAAGCTTTGGCAGCCATGACCGCTGTTTCGCCCATTTGCCTGCGCAATTCAGGAGTAACAGCAGCTGAAGGTGATTCCTCAATTATTTTTTGATGACGACGCTGCATGGAACATTCACGCTCACCGAGGTAAATTGCGTTACCGTGTTTATCCGCAAAGATTTGCACTTCAATGTGTTTAGGCTCTTCGAGGTATTTTTCGACATACACGGCTTCGTCACCAAATGCGGACTTGGCTTCACGCTGCGCTGCTGCGAGCGCGTCAGCGAGGTCGGCGTCCTTGTGAACGACTCGCATTCCCTTTCCACCGCCACCAGCTGCAGCTTTCAGGAGAACAGGAAAACCAAACTTGTGAGCGAACATGCTCGCTTCATCAGCAGACGCGACAGCTCCTTTTGTACCGGGGACGACCGGGACGTTAGCGGCAATCATCAGCGCGCGAGCTTCGGTTTTTGAACCCATAGAGCGAATTGCGGATGCTGGCGGTCCGACCCAAACCAGTCCTTCATCTTTGACACGTTTTGCAAAGCCTGCATTTTCGGAGAGGAAACCGTAGCCAGGATGAATGCCCTCGGCACCGCTTTTCTTGGCGATCTCAATCAATTTGTCCTGAACAAGGTAACTTTCCGCCGGAGTTGAACCCCCCAATGGGTAGGCGCGATCAGCTTCTCGTACGTGCAAGCCATCGTGATCGGCGTCGGAATAGACTGCAATAGTTTTAATATCCATTTCGCGACACGTCCGCGCAACGCGCACGGCAATCTCGCCGCGATTAGCAATAAGAATAGATTTCATTTCAATATCAGCTGGCAGATAGGAACGGTTCTAATTTTATGAGTAGTGGGAGCTTTATAGTCGCACCCGATTTATCTTCAAATAGGACGTAACCGTGCTCCAGAGCAAAGCGTAACACATCCCGGGTCACTTCAACGTCTTTCTTGCAATACTCTCGCACCAACTTAATTTGTCCGGTCTTGAACCACTTGAGGGCCTGCAATCCATCTGCGGTTTTGCCGACGCCGAGGGTCGCTTTCGCAATGGAATCGAGCTTAAGTCTGCCGCCGCGAGACTCGGTTACGGATTCAAGTAGATCCAAGACAGGTAATGCGTGCAGGTTTTCAAATGTGTAGCCCCGCAGTACTTCAAAATCGAATCTCCGGATATTGAAGCCGCAGATTAGGTCAGCGCGCTTTAGGTGTGTCAGCAAGTCTTCGATCGTGCTCTCATCATAGAGCGAGACCTGATCGTCCATGCTGTCCCAAACAGCAGCGACGGCGACGCGCATTTGTCTCGCTTCGCGCCATCCACCGACGTCTTCGGCGGAAAGTTGTGTTTCGAGATCAAAGACCACAACACGTTTGTCGATCGGAATTCGCTGTGGCTGAAATTCTTCCGGCAGAGCAGTCTTGGGAAACTCACTTGCCGTGATGATGACTTCAGGAACGGGATCCACTACGGGCGTGACGGACAACAACGAAAGCGCCATCATTGCGCCTAACTTGTCAAGAGGCCGATTACCCGCGCCGCATTTGGGAGAATGCACACAGGACGGGCAGCCTTCGTCGCATCCGCAATTCGAGATCAAATCATACGTATTGCGGAGCAGATCCTCAAACGAATTGTAGATGCACTCGGCAATCCCTACTCCACCGGGATACCCGTCGTAGAAGAAGACTGCACCATTCGGTAACTGCGGGTGCTTCGTAAAGCTAATTCCGCCAAGATCGTTTCTATCACAGAGCGCAAGCAGCGGGGTCAACGATATCGCGGCATGTTCGATGGCGTGAATGGAGCCCATAAAATGCCTATCCGCTTCCGCAAGCTCGGATTGCAAACTCTCCGGAAGCTCGATCCAACAACCAATCGTTTGAAAGCTTTGCGGGGGCAAGTCAAGCGGCTCGACGGACAGCAGCTCTTGCGAATAAAGCCGCCGTCTTTCGTAGGCAACAAAGTACTCTGTCACTCTAAGCAAACCGAGACGTACCACGAACGAATTCACAGAACGTGTTAGCCGCACATCTAAAATTTCGGTTTCCTTCTGCGTGCGAATCATCGTATAGATATTACCGCTGAAGGGTCGCACCTGCACGATCTTTCCCTTCAGGTCAAGCGACTCCACCAGATGTGGTTCTCCTCGATGCAAATAGACAGCGCCTTCATGGCACTCACGAAAAACCGAGCTACCGCTTATCGTACCGACGACGGTTTTGCCCTTTCGCGACGTATCAATGATGTTAAATATACCGCCAACACTTCGGAGATTCACCCGCGTGTGTGGGCGTGGTGCACCGGGAAACCATTGTTTACCGGAAGCACTGGGTAGCAAAGAACGGTCACTTTGAAGCGATTCGATCGTCGCCATGTGATCATGCACATTGATGTACGGGTCGCCTTGCATCAACGGTAACTCCGCGGCGGCGGCAGGCAAGTGCTGTTTTAAAATATGATCGTTGTTCCTATTGACAATAGCTCGCTCGAACGGGCGATCCAGCAGCAATTGAACATTGCGCGCAAAAAATTGATCAAGCTGATCAAAGCCCGTAATCAATAACACACCGCTGGGTTCGCCCCTCCGCCCCACTCTGCCGGCGCGTTGCCAAAGCGACATCATGCTGCCAGGATAGCCAGCAAGAATGCAAAGGTCAAGTCCACCGATATCAATCCCCAGTTCAAGCGCACTTGTGGATATCACACCGTCGAGCTCTCCACTCGAAAGTGATTTCTCGATTTCACGCCGCTCTTCGGGAAGGAATCCTGCGCGATAAGAGCTTACTCGCTTGGCGAGATCGGGCCTCGAATCACCTAAGGACCGGAAAATGACTTCCGTGGCGACGCGAGATTTCGTAAAGACGATTGTCTTTAGCCCTTGGTCGAGAGCATAAATCAGAGTGCGGGTGACGGCTCCCGTCATGGACACATCGGGAGCATTCATCACCCAGAATTCGCGTTCGGGCATTGGCGCACCGGATTCAGAGATCGCACGGACATCCGCTCCGATTAGAGTGCTCGCGAATTCAATCGGATTCGCGACGGTTGCCGACAAGCAGATGAATTGCGGGTGCGCGCCGTAGTAGTGAAGGAGTCTTCTCAGTCTTCGTAACACCTGCAGAATGTGCGAGCCAAAGACACCGCGATAGGCATGCAATTCATCGATAACAATGACCTTCAATCGCTTGAAAAACTTTTCCCAACTGTAATGATACGCTAGCATCCCCTGATGCAGCATATCAGGATTACTGATGAGGAAGTTCGGCGGGCGCTTCTTCATTTTTTGTCGATCGGACGTGGCAGTGTCACCATCAAAGATCGCAGAGGAAAAGCACAGTTTATCAGCAAGTGCAACCTGCCAAAGTTTCAACTTGGCTGCCTGATCCTGCTCGAGCGCCTTTAGTGGAAACAAAATCAGCGCAGAAGCGTCAGGATCATTTTCGATTTTCTTTAGAACCGGAAGAACGTAAGTCAGCGATTTTCCGCTGGCGGTAGGAGTGACGACAACAATGTTCTCCCCGTTATCAATACTGTCAAGAGCTTCGGCTTGATGAGAATAGAGATTGCGAAGTCCGAGATTCGTCAGCGCGGATTGCAAGTTCTCGGACAAGGGCAAGGCAGGTTCCCGAAAGTACGCATCACGACTCGTTAGAGTTCCTCGGTAGATCAGCGTATTCCGAAGCAGTCCGTCATCGTCAATCGCCTTCGCGAGTTTTTCCATTCTCACGATTGTCCCCTTCCCGCCAATCCTGCGCGTGCTTGTCGCGCCGCTTGTATGCTTTCGGGTTCGGCTCCGCTTTGGGCGGTTTCAACGGCAATGGAATTCGTTTCTTGACGGTCTTCCTTTTGTTAGGCTTCTTGGCCAATTCAGAAAACATCTAAATCCATTTTTGGTCTTTGTAGAAAGCCAAAGTGTCACGTACAACATCCAGCAGCGAGTCTTGACAGTGAAAGTCCCACGCGCGCTCAATCTTGCTAGAATTACAGATCCAGCCAGTGGCAAGAATCTCCCGTACTTTCTCGGAGTTTAGCAGCGCTGGTTTTCCAGACGCTTTCATGGACAAGTCGCCGAACAGTCCGATAAGTCGTGACACAAACTCCGGTACGACGATTCGCCGAAGCGATTTACCTGTCACCGCGCCAAAAGTCTTGGCGACCGCGCTCCACTCTACGGGATCGGGCATGGCAACGAAATATGCTTCGCGCAGTCCGTGATTTGTTGTCACCGCCAATGAAAGTGCGCGCACCAGATCAAATACTCCGATCAAACTGTAGCGGCGAGTCGCGCGTCCGACTTCCGTATATACATTCCAAGACGACATCACTTTGAAAAGCGGCAGAAACTGCTCGTCCCGCGGCCCCATCACCGACGGTGGCCGGAGAATCACCCACTCTACTCGCTTGCACTCTTCACGCACAGCGATTTCGCCTGCGAGTTTGCTCTTTCCGTAGTTTGTGATCGGAAGCTCTTGTTCAGATTCGGTTGTTCGATGTTCGGAGCCTGACGGACCACAGACCGCTTGGGTCGAGCAATGAACGAATCGCTGGACTTCGGCTCTCTCACACTTTGCCGCAAGCGAACGCGTGGCGGCATCGTTGACCTGAAAGAACTCCTCAGGCCTTGCCGTTTTCGTTACTCCCGCGCAGTGGACCACGGCATCAACGCCTTGCACTGCTGCTGTGATGGACTCATCATTGGTAATGTCGCCTTGTACTATGTCAAAAGATTGTTGATCAAACCATTTCAATTTTTGCGGTTCGCGCACAAGCAAGCGCACATCATGCCGCTGTCTCAGCAGCTCTTCAGCCAAATGGCTTCCGACAAAGCCCGTCGCGCCAGTGACAAGTACTCGCATTGCTCAGGACTTCATAAACTTTCTAAACGACACGGGTGGCCGGGTCGGTTTGCCTGACGCGTCAATGAAGCAGTGTTTGGTGAAGCCTATTGCCAAGAGCGCTTGAGTTTCGGCAAGGCGAACCTCATATTCGAAGTGAAGCGTAACCCCAGCAACAGATAGTTTGGCCGTAATGTCAATTTCATCTTCGTAGCGTGCGCCACTGATGTATTTGCAACTCGCTTCAATGACAGGCAGTTTTAGACCGTCGTCTTCCTCGATTTTGCGATAGGATTTCCAAAGAGTGCGAATCAAATCCGATCGGGAAACTTCAAAGTAATTTAGATAGCAGGCGTAATAGACCCAGCCCATAGCATCGGTTTCAGCAAAGCGAACGCGAACACGTGAGACAGACTCTTTGACGGGTGATTTCAAGATTCGAGGTAGAATCCGATGCGTTCGTATTTCTTGTGCCGCGCTTCCAGCAATTTATCCGGCGTTGTCGACTGCAATTCCGGCAATGTTGAGACAATGCGATCTTTCAAGCGCGTTGCGATCTCATCATAATTCTCGTGCGCACCGCCGGCAGGCTCCGGAATAATACCGTCAATAATACCGAGTTCAAGCAAATCATCGGCGGTCAACTTGAGCGCCTCGGCAGCTTGCGGGGCTTGTCCTGCGTCGCGGTAGAGAATGGACGCACAACCCTCAGGCGAGATCACAGAATAGATCGAATACTCAAGCATGAAGATACGGTCCGCGACTGAGATCGCGAGCGCGCCGCCGGAGCCTCCTTCGCCGATGACGAAAGTCATGATAGGCACACTTAAGCGCGCCATTTCATAAAGACTGCGCGCTATGGCTTCTGCCTGCCCACGCTCTTCGGCGCCCAGCCCGGGATATGCGCCCGGCGTATCAATAAACGTGACAACAGGAAGTTTAAATTTCTGAGCGAGCGCAAGATGGCGGATAGCTTTACGGTAACCTTCGGGATTTGCCATCCCAAAGTTTCTATAGATATTTTCTTTCGTGCCTCGACCCTTTTGATGGCCGATGATCAGGATGCTCTTGCCGTCCATTTCGCCGATGCCCGAAACGATCGCATGATCGTCGGCAAAACAACGGTCCCCGTGCAACTCCAAAAAGCTTGAGCAAATACGCTCAATGTAATCCAGCGTGTACGGACGACGAGGGTGTCTAGCGAGTTGAACCTTTTGCCACCGCGAAAGTTTAGAAAAGACTTCTTCGCGCATGCGGACGGCCTTTTTCTGCATCCGGTCAATCTCGACGGACAAGTTTCCCATTCCCGAATTTTCGGCAAGGGTTCTCATCTCAGCGATCTTATGTTCCAACTCGACTATGGGTTTCTCGAATTCAAGAACAAATCCGGCCGCGTAGCCCGGTTTTGCCGTAGCCGCCGTGCCATTTTGTGACACAGTGGCAGACGCGCGATTTTTTTCTTGAGTAGTTGTAATGCTCATATCTGCCCTCCCTTATTGGGATTGCTTAATTCACGGCCTTTAGTGGCCGATGTATTTTTCCAGCCAAGCGCGCACTCCAATTCCGACATCAACCAATTTGTAGATCGGAGACGGAAGGTGTCGCCAATGTTTCGCCATGTAAACTCGCATGGCTCTATAAAACTCGTATCCGGCTGTCTCTTTTGCCTGCCTCATGCTGTGTCCACCGAGATGCGTGGCGCAGGCGGCTGGTACAAACCAAGTTTCACGCTCAGCGAGGGAAACTCGCTTACACAAATCCACGTCTTCGCCGAACAGAAAGAATGCTTCGTCAAATCCTGCCAATCGTTCGTAGTCTTTTCGCCTCATCATCAAGCACGCACCGGAGATACAATCCACTCTTGCTTCGCGGTCAAAACCAAGCCACGGCATATTGTAACCCGCAATTCCGCGGCTACCGGAAAACACTTTGTCGAGAAAGAAAAGCCTTCCAGTCGCATTTAATGGCGTCGGGAAACCACGGCGGCAAGCTGGATCGGGGATACTGCTTTCATTACGTATGAGTGGTCCACAACAAGCAGCGGCTGTACGCGCATGGAGAAATGCCACGAGGATTCTTACTGTATCCTGTTCGACCCGCGCATCCGGATTCAGAAGAAGGATGAATTCAGAATCATGGATTTTCGCTCCCTGATTGCAAGCTGTGCCGAAACCCAGGTTCTCTTTGTTTTCGATAAGTGTTACGGTCGGTCCGAATTCTCGCACGACTTCGCATGTTCGATCGCTGGAAGCATTGTCCACTACGACCAGCGTTTCAATCCACTCTGACGCTGTGTCAGTTACCGACTCAATGCAATGGGCAATCGTGGATTCAGAGTTGAAGGTCACGACGACCGCTGACACGCAACGTCGCGGAGTCATTTATAGTCGACCGAAAATGGACTTGAAGCGAAGTTTCCAAACCATCCACACGGCTTCGCGAACAATTGCTTTGGACATTTTTGAGTGTCCGGCGCGTCGGTCAACAAAGATGATCGGAATTTCAATGAACGTAAACCCTTTCTTCCACGCCTTAAAACTCATTTCAATCTGGAAGCTATATCCGTTCGAGTGAACGGCGTCCAAATCAATTGCTCTTAGTGTCGACGTACGAAAACATTTGAATCCACCGGTTGGATCTTTGATCGGCATGCCGGTAATCCAGCGAGTGTAGTATGACGCGAAGTAACTCAGCATCAAACGCGACAACGGCCAGTTGACGACAGAGATTCCGTTAATGTAACGCGAGCCCAAGACAAAATCGTAGTCCTTAATCTTCTCCAGAAACACCGGGAGTACCAGCGGGTCGTGCGAGAAGTCCGCATCCATTTCAAAGACTGCGTCGTAGCCATTTTCGATAGCATATTTGAATCCAGCGACATAAGCCGTACCGAGTCCGAGTTTACCGGAGCGCTGGAGCAAATGCAACCCCGATTCCGATTTCTGAAGATTGCGAATGATGTCACCTGTTCCGTCGGGTGAGTTATCATCAACGACAAGAACGTCCACGCCAAGTTTCTGGTCGAGAACGGCTCGGACGATGGCCTCAATCCCTTCCTTCTCATTGTAGGTCGGGATAACAACAAGCGCTTTCACAGGCGCGCTCCCGCTTTCTTAAATGTACGAAGTAAGTCTTGAATTTCTGGTCGTTTGCGAGCGATGATTTGAGCTGCAAGAATGACCGCATTGCGCGCACCGGCTTTTCCGATTGCAACCGTTGCAACGGGAACTCCCGCGGGCATTTGTACCGTCGAGAGCAGCGCATCCAATCCTCCTAAAGTCGAACCTGCTCCGGGGACTCCGATGACTGGCAGTATGGAGTGAGCGGCACATGCTCCGGCAAGATGCGCAGCCATTCCTGCACAAGCGATCAAGACTTCAGTGCCTTCACTCTCGGCTTTGGCGAGTCGGTCTACGAGTTTTTCCGGATTACGATGGGCAGAAATAACCTCAAGTGACCACGACAGGCCAAAGTAGTCAGCATATCTCCCGGTTTCATCAAACTGTTCTTTGTCACTATCCGAACCTAACAAAATCAAAATATCGGTCTTCATTGTCAAGAAACAAATCTCCGTGTCTAATTAGGAAAAAGACCACCCTGCCGAAAGGCCAGGATGGTCAATTTCTGGGGCAAAAATCGAGAGTAACTAGCGGCTGAAGTCAATCGGTTTAGTCACTTGGTCAAAATAAAAACGTAGACCGAGTTGCGCGTATCCGCCGGTCAAATTGACCTCCATCGGGCGGTTGCCACCGAGCACGGTGACGCCGGATCTGACACCGGGAGAAGACTCATACGAGAAATTATTGGAATTGGTCAAGCGTCCGCCTACGCCAAGAATGAGCCCAGTTTGCTCACTCAAGCCAAACTCGATACCTAGAGAACCGATAGCGCCAAAAGAGCGACCCACGGCGTCGTAATAGAAGCGGCGCGTAAAGTCATCTTGCACTTGCAATTCGGTATTATAGTAAGCCAGTCCGACTCCAAAATTGAGATTTAAACGCTCTGACGGGTGTGTAACGATTATCGCCTTTAGATAGAACTCGTTTGAATGCATGAGAATCTGGCCGCTAGAATCACCTGAGGCGTTTTCAACAAGATTCTCGACATCAAACAACGGGTTAAAACCGACCTCCCACATTTGATGACGCGCAGTACGATAGACAATGGCAATGTTACCCATGGGGCCGGCGTCGCCAGTCGTGGCTTTATTGCCGGGCCTTTGCCGTAACATATAGTCCGTACCGAGCGAAACGTCCCCCATATCATAGACGCCAAAACCGCCTCCGAATTGCACACCATATTTTCGTGCGCTTTCATAGGCGAAACTTGATGTTGTGACCGACAGCGTCAACAGCGTTGCGATGCACAAAAGTCCCATTAGTCGGTTCATTCTCTGCCTCCGGATTCCAAAGGTTGGTATAAAAGAAAAGTAAGTTGCTTAGTTCGGTGTTGTCGCTTGAGCGGCGGCACTGGTATCGCGTGCGCCTGCCCTGCTCTTCAGGTCTTCCAACCTGCGACGTGCGTTGACGTCATTAGGTGTTGTGACAAGCCAGTTCTCCAGAAGCGTAATGGACTTGTCGGTCAGTCCTAGCCTATCATAGGACTGAAGCAGTCCACCGATGGCTTGACCGTTCCGGGGATCAATTTCCATTGCTCTTTCAAAGAACTCGGCGGCCATTTCAAACGCATCGGAACTGTACATGGTTGTGCCTGCGGAATAAAGCTGCTCGACAGTGGGATTATCGCCGAGTGCGGCACGGGCAATCTCACCCGCCCGCTCCTTATCCTTGATCTGTCCTGCGTAGGAAGCGGCCACCCGAAGTTTTGTTTCGAGCGGCAGGTCCTCTCGTTGTTCGGCCCAGTCGAGACGTTTTCGCATTTCATCGTTGGCTCCGAGTTCACTGAACATCCTCCCAATCTGCAGAGACAACTCGATATTCGATATAGGCCGCACTTCCTCGGGAATCAATTCATCCATTCGCCGCAAAAGTGCCAGGGCCTTGTCGCGATTGGAAAGCAATTCAAAATTTTCCATCTGCTCGGCCAGTGTATCGAACTTACGCGGCTGAAAACCGGGCGCGTCCGGCTGCGAGCGATAGTAGTATCCCAATTGCAGGAACATGGATCTGTAATTCTGCAAGAGCTTGGATACGTTGTCATCAAAGTGCACGGAAGGATCACTGATACCTCTGAAGTGTCCATCAAAAGTATTCATGATATGGTTCTTAATCACTTCCGCGTCAATGCCTCTCGACCCTCCGGGTGAAACCTTGAAGACCAGCCCTTCCATCGTCAGGAAATCGCGCAGGCCAACCATATTTGAGTTGGCGACGGTAACCGCAAAGTAGATGGGTCTAGGATTCGGTGTTTTCGCGCGGTCATAATTCGTCCGCAGAATATCAAGGATCATTTGATCTTGAACTCTTAAGAAGTTCGGATCACGCGGCTCGCCTTGCTTGTACGGAATGTACATCGCGCCCGGCACGTCCCAGGACATCTTGCCTTCAGGAGTATTCAACTCAACACGCCGCTTTTCCGCAGGCCAATAACGGGACAACAAGGCTTGCGCATCTTGTCCGTCAATATAGCGATCAATATAGGCGTCGTTGAACGAGATGGGTACTTTCGGGTCCCGCTCTCGCAATTGTTTGATGTACCAGCCTGTATTTAGCAGACTTAGGTTTACCAAACGGACGTCTTTGCGCACTCCTTCGACTTCCTGCAAATACCAAACCGGGAAGGTATCATTGTCGCCGTTAGTAAACAAGATACCGTTCGGTCCGCATGACATAAGCATGTTATAGCTATAGTCCCAAGCAACGTAGCTGCCTGAACGATCGTTCATGGTATAGTTACGCGCGAGCAGAATACCCGGACTCAGAACAAGCAGTAATGCCAATACTCCTGATACAATGGCTTTTGAGTTTTGGGTCTTTTTTGCAATCCACTCGAGCGCGGCATAGGCTCCAAAACCGATCCACAGCGAAAAGGCGAAGAAAGCACCGACGTAAGAGTAATCACGTTCGCGAGGTTGAGGATCATCCTGATTAAGATACAGAATTACCGCATAGCCCGTCATGAAAAAGATCGTGGCCACAATCAGCCAGCCTTTTCGATCCCTCCCGTACTGATGGAAGAATCCCCACAATCCAAGTAACAGCGGCGCGCTCGTCAGGATTGCCAGCCAGCGCAGGAACCCGGTCGGGTTGGAAGCAAGTATTCCAATGATGGAGTAATTGGGCGCGACTCCGGCATCTTGAAACTCGGATTCCGGAGCGCCTTCACGACCGACAAACTGCCAAAGCAGATATCGGTTGAACATCTTGTTGATCTGGTATTCCCAGAAATAATTGAACTCGCTGGAATAGGCGGGGTCACCCTTCCACATACGCGGGAACATGTCTCTATCGCCGTACTGCTCGCGGTTCAAGTAACTCAAGAACGCAGCTGGAGTCTCCGGGTCGTTTTCGTCAATCGGCGGATTGAGTCCCGACCGGATGTAAATCATCGTGTAAGTTGAGTAGCCGATGATCACCAACAACAGTCCGGCCGTCGCGGTGCCGATAATGCCATGGCGATTATTAACCGCCCACCAAAAGACGGCGCCCAAAACGGCGACGACGATGAACGGTGCGTACAAGCTTCCAAACTTACTGGCTAAGGCTGGAAGCCACTTGACTACACCCGGGTAGACAAAAATAAAGACCACGCCGGTTGCAATCACCAAGCCCGCAAAGCTTTTCAGCTCGAATTCCCTGCGGCGGAAGTACATGACCAACGCCAGCGCGGGTATTGCCAAAATCATCAGCAAGTGGACTCCAGTAGCAAGTCCAATAACGTAAGCGATTAAGAGCAGCCACCTCTCGTTGCCGGGATCGTCGGCTTTCTCATGCCAGACGAGAATCAGCCAAACGACCAAGTGCGTGAGTAATTGGCTCATAGCATAGACTTCTGATTCAACGGAATTGAACCACATCGAATACGAGAAGGCCAATGACAAAGAGCCGACCATCGCTGCGCCATAGACGATGAGCTTTTCGATTTCTGTCTCTTCCCTGCCACGGAACATTCTGATCATGCGAACAATAATCAGGAAGGCCAATAGCACAGCAAACGCGCTGCAGAGGACAGACATCCACGTCACTCGCACGGCAATGTCCGGCGAGACTGGAATCATCGAAAACACCCGTCCCACGATCAAGAATAAGGGGGAGCCGGGCGGATGCGGAACTGATAATGTATAGGAGCAGGCGGAAAACTCGCCGCAATCCCAAAATGAAACAGTATCGGCCATGGTCAGGGAATAGACCACGAGCGAAATAGAGAAAACAGCGGCGGCAAACCACCATTTTGTGTCAAATCTCACAGGCGCGTTTTCAATTGGCTGTAGGTAGTTTGCTTCTTCAAATAATAGCGATACACAATGCTGAAGGGTAGGATGACATGATCTAAGTCAGAGTCACGAACAACCCGCGTAGCTTGCACCTTTCGGCGTTTCATCAGCATTCTGGGCAAATTAAACAACACATAAAAGTGTGCCCAGATAATGGCAATAGAGCGTTTCGGTTCCCGCTTTAGCGGGGATACCAGCAGGGCAACCCAATCCAGCAGGATGCGGACGGGTAACCGTTTCAGTAGATTGGCCCAGCCGTAATTTTTGATCATCATGGCTAAGCTGTTCCGATGATTCAGATACATTTTTCGCACACGATCGGCAGAAAGTGCGGCGCCAGCCCAATGATAGACCGTACCTGTAGGTGCCACGACGATTCGGTGTCCGGTCAGCCAGAGCCTCCAACAGAAATCAATCTCCTCCATGTGCATGAAGAAGTCTTCATCCAGTCCCCCGCTGGCCAAGTAGGTATCCCGACGGACGATTAGAGAGGCTCCGGTAGCCCACAAGATTTCACAGGAGTCATCATACTGCCCCAAATCAGGCTCAGTTGAATCAAACAGCCTGCCTCTGACAAATGGAAACCCGTAAGCATCCAAGAATCCGCCGGATCCGCCCGAATACTCAAACTTATTATGATCCTGATACTGCTTTAGTTTTGGTTGGGCAGCGGCAATTAGAGGGTCGGCTTCCATGGCCTCAATAGCCTCCGTAAGCCAGTTTGGCTCGACTTCAACGTCGAAATTCAAAAGAACACAGTATTTTCCGTCAGCAAGGGGGATTACCCTGTTATAGGCACCGCTATAGCCCCAATTTTCACCGAATTCGATGATTCTAACGTTAGGAAATTGGTCTCGAATGTAGGCTAAGCTGCCGTCAGTGGAGCCATTGTCGGCCACGACAATTTCAGTCGGACCGTACGCTGTGGCCGTCAGACTGTCCAAGCACCGTGGTAGAAACTTTAACCCGTTAAAATTCAGGATGATGATTGAAACCAGTGGGCGCGGGGTCATCGGCCCCCAGAAGGCGGGAAATGTAAAAAAATAAGCAATATCCGAGGGAATGTCAAGCTCATCCAGATAGACAGAGATGTTAGTTGTCTGCGAGGGTTTTAAGGACTCGGGCATCGTAGAAACCACGCGACATCGCAACCCGGTGAAGCGAGTCTGCAGCGTCCCGCGAAACGAATGCTCCGAAGCGGAGTCTGAAGAAGGGCCAATCTGAATGCACAACTCCTTGAAGCCCGAGCGTTGCCGAGGCTTTGCTGTTTAGCTCCTCCGCCTTGTCTTGATCCAGAAAAGTGCCAAGTTGAACGGTAAAGACAGAGTCACGCCGAGCCGCACCTTTAGATATGACCTCAGTTGGGGCATCGGGTACGTCAATTTGTGGCGCACGCTCAGGTTGCGAGGAGAGCGAGTCCGGCAACGGAAGCTCGTCCTGCTTAACCTCCGGCACAAAATCTGGTAGTGCTTGTGCAAAAACATCTGGGCCAAGCGACCACGGATCAACCGGCATATTTGGGGTCTTGCTGGAATCCAACTCCGCTGTGTTCTGCCGTCCGGACTTAGAAAAATTAAGGGACGTGCAGCCGCCCACGGTAACCAGAGAAAGAGTGAGGATCCAACGAAACGATCCCGCATTAGATATTTTCGATATCAGCACTTGAGATCCAGCCTTTACGGCCATCGGCAAGTTGAATTTCCGTCCAGCCGGCGAGCGATTCACTCGTGCGAATCTTGGTGCCGGAATGGAGCGAAAAAAGTTGCGTAGAGTTGTCGGTCGGACTCGAGTAGATGTCACTTTTCTCAGCCATGACGATTGCCGACGTCTGCGTCATCGCCGAGGAACGCCAGCCATACATGAACAGAGCAAACACGGCAAAGCTTCCGAACAGAATCGCGAATCGGCGCACGGCGTCGCGTAGTTTCCCTGATGTGTAGTACAGCGCGGCAATTGAGACCGCAAACAGCGCATTAAGTACGAGCAACCAAGACCTAATAGTCGAGAGTCTGGCCGTGTCACGAAGAGATTCAAGGTAGAGCCAGAATCCAAGCTTTGGAGCTTGCGGAATCTGATCCACGATCGCTCGATTGGCAAGCACAAGATTTCGATGCGTGTCTTCGTCTTTAGGATTGAGTTTCAGCGCTCGCTCATAGTGCAAAATGGATCGCTCAATCTCGCCCTTCCGAAAGTAAGCATTCCCGAGGTTGTATTCAAGCTCGGCGCTAGTTTGTCCGCCTGCGGTGATACTTTTCCATTGCCCGATCGCCTCGTCCCAATCTTCGTTTGTGTAAGCTTGCGCGCCCGCCTCAAAGGCCGGGTTTGCCCAAGCGATGGCGGCAAACATTACACTTATGATGATCAGCCCGCGTATCATTTCATTGCGCCCTCGAGTTCAGACAAGACGGACCGAACCTGCGATATGGTCTCAACGATTTCGGATCGGCTCAAAGCTGATCCTGCAAATCTGCTGCGCTCGCTCAAAGAATTAGCGGCCATGAGCTTGTTCCATTGCTCGTCAGAATATCCCTTTGCGCGCCACATCTCTTCCCAATCCTCAATGGTCGTAGTTACGGAACGGATACCTAGCCACTCGATGGCGATAGATTGCACGGCGTTAATCAGAGTGCGTGTCACGTCTTCGACCTGATCATGAGTCGCAGACTTTTCCGCATTATCAAGATCGGCACGAACCTTTTTCAGGACACGACGACGGCGTGCGCTTAACGATTGTCCGGCTTTCTCCTGTCGCTTTACCGCAAACAACACGCTCGCCAGCAAGATCCACGGCGCCCCCAATCCGAACCAGAACGACATAGCGTTGTGCGGCAATTGCCCGACTTTCACAAGCTCGCCGACACTGGTCTTAAGATAGGCGATATCCTGTCCGATGGTCTGCACCTCGCGCTTACTGGCAACAGGTAGTGAGCCGTCTCCGGCCCGCCCGCTACCGCGCACAACGTTCAATACCATCGGCGCAGTCTTGGCCACTTCATACGTCTCAGTTACAGGATCAAAGTACGGGAAGGTTACGGAAGGAAGGCTCTGCATTCCCGGTGCGCGAGGAATCAGCACAATCTCAAAAGATTTACTTCCCGAGATGCGATCCGGACCTCGCTTGATGTTTTCCGTTGTTTTCGGATCAAAGGCCTCGAAGTCCGGAGGGATGATGAACGACGGTTTGGGCAACGTTTTGATGTTGCCATTGCCACGAACGAGTACGGAGAGCGTCACGGCATCGTTGGTTTCGCATTCCGTTTTGTCAAGCCGAGCGGAGATGCTGAACTTCCCGACGGCAATTTCGCCTGTGGGTTTGCCGACTTCGGGCAACGGCTTAATGTTAAGCTTTATAGGGCGGCAGGAGACTTCAATGGCTTCGCGACGACGATTGAACGTAAAAAACGGATCATTAAACGGATCGTTGCGATTTCCTCTGCCATTATTTCTGCGCTCAACTTGCACCATCGCAGTAAGGGGCTCCACCGTCAATTCACCAACTGTAGTGGCAAACAGCGCAACTTTGCGAACAATCACGGATTTGTAGCTTTGTCCGTCAAGGACTTCATCTCGGGGAACAAGCTGTGACGGCATTTCAAACTCTTCCGTCCAAAAACCAGTGGACTTCGGTAACTCCTTGAACTCCGGTGCATACACTGAAGTCGAAAAATAGAGCTTGTAGGTCAGAACAATCTGCTCACCAAGGAACGCTTCGCGGCGATCAGGAATCACCTGAATAAACACTTCTTCCTTTTGACCGGAACTTGCCCGCTGGCCCGATGCTAACACAAGAATTTGAATCGGCGACGTTGTATAATTTCGCCGTTTGTAATTTACTTGCACAGGTCCAATGGTCGCTTTGCCGGGAGCCTTCGCTCGAAAATAATAGGTGAAGCTCTTTGAAGACGACATCTTTCCGTTTATGATGGAAGTTTGCGTTGACGTGGACGGTCCACCTATCAGATCCAGATTCAACAGGTCACCCGGCTGGGGTGTGGGCACTCCTGTCGCGGCTCCGATGAACGTGAACGTCACCTCCACTGTTTCACCAGCCTGCACAGAAGTACTGTTCGCCGTAGCCGTGAATTGAATCTGTGCTAAAGCAACCTGAGCAAATAGCAGAAGTGGCAAAAGTGCACGCAGCATCACCAGTCCTTCACTCTCTTCTTACGCTGTGCGACTTTGGCCTTGCGAACTTGCTCAAGTGTGTTCTGCTCGTCTTGCAGTAAAGCGTTCAAGAGATGCTCCGCTTCTTCCTTGGTCATCTGCTGCGGTTGAGGCTGCGCCTGCTGCTGCTCTGTGGAGTCCTGATTCTGCGGTTGATCCTGCTGCGGTTGATCCTGGTGCTGTTGATCCTGTTCACCTTGCTCCTGCTGCTGATCTTGTTGCTTCTGATCCTGATTTTCTTGGTTTTGCTGTTGGTCTTCGGACTTTTCCTGATTTTGATCCTGATTTTGTTCCTGCTCTTGCTGCTCCTGCTCGGATTGCTGTTTCATGCGCATCGCGAGTTCAAGATTGTGTTTGGCATCTTGGTCATCGGGATCGTGCCGTAAGGCTTCAATATACGCGCTAATCGCTTCGTCAAATTTTTGCGCCTGTAATCCGGCATTTCCAATATTATAGAACACATGATCCAACTGTTTCGGACTACGTGTGCTGTCAATCGCGCCCATGTAAACTTTCATCGCGCGCTCGAACTCGCCCGCGTCATAGAGAGCATTGCCGAGATCATACATCACTGTGGACGTGTCGGCTTTGTTCTCGAGCGCTTTCACATAGTGATATTGCGCCTGATCGGTCTGTCCGCTTTGCGCGGCCTTATTACCTTTGCTCACCTCGCGTGAAGGCAACGCGGCAAAGGATATAGATGCGCCTAGCAGCAGCATGAGTAGTCTCATGCAGTCTTCCTCCCCAACCTGCCAGTGAATCCGGCGAACTGTCCGGCGCGCTCGCCGATCAGAAATTCGAGCACGAGCAAGAGCAACGCAGGAAAGACAAAGAACGCAAAGCGATCCTCGTACCCTGTAAATTGCATCTGACCGAACTCAGTTTGTTCCATTCTGCTTAAATCGCTCCAAATCAAATCAAGTTCCTTGCCGCCAGGAGTAGCACGCATATATTTTCCACCGCCTAATTCAGCTAACTCTGAAAGATGCTCTTCATTCAGCCGCGTGACAATGACCTGTCCTTGCTGATCTTTTTTGTATCCCGACTTGCGCCCTGCTGCGTCAAGGATGGGAATCGGCGCGCCGTTGGGAGTCCCCATGCCGACTGTGTAAACAACAATGCCTTCATCATGAGCCTTTGCGGCTGCTTCCAATGCGGCCTCTTCGTGGTCTTCACCGTCGGTGATAATGACTAAGACTTTGCTTTTGGCTTCTTGATCCTTGCCGAAAGATTGCACAGCCATGTTGATCGCGTCGGCGAGCGCCGTGCCGGGTTCGGGGACAATTGACGGCGACAATACTCTGTTTAACAGTTTAACAGCGCCGTAATCAGTGGTCAATGGACAATGATAAACAGCGCTGCCGGCGAATGCGATTAAGCCGACACGGTCGCCCTTCAGCCCATTGACAAATTTTTGAATCGCGAACTTCGCGCTTTCGAGCCGCGACGGCGAGAAGTCTTCGCATAGCATACTGGTAGACAGGTCAACCGCGATTAAGACGTCCACACCTTCTCGTTTGACTTCTTCCAGTCGAGTGCCGACCTGCGGACGAGCCACGGCAACAATCAACAATGAAGCAGAGACCAACCATAGCGTCATTCGAATCCATTTGCGTGTAACGCTCTGACCATAGGCAACACGGTCATGCAGGGGATTAGGAATAACTCGCCGCGCATCTTTTCGATTTCGGAAAATCAACATTGTCCAAGCCAATGCAATGATCGGAATCAACGCAAGCAGCCAAAGTAATTCAGGGTGCTCGAATTTGATCACGGCAGCTTCCTGAACCAAGTTAAGCCAAACAACGCTTCAATAGCCAGACAAATCAAAGCGGACGCAAGCCACGGAGCAAACAATTCGGCAGTCTCTTTGTACTCTTCAACTTGAATCTTCGTGCGCTCGAGTCTGTCAATCTCGTCGTAAATATGTGCAAGCGATGCTTCATCCGTTGCTCTATAGTAGCGTCCGCCGGTCAACGTAGCAATCTCTTTAAGCATATCCTCGTCGATATTGACTTGCACATTTTGATACCGCTTCCCGAAAACTGTTTCGACGGGGTAAGGAGCCGTGCCCCGAGTTCCGACGCCAATTGAGTAAATTCGAATGTTCAGCGCTTTGGCCGCTTGTGCTGCGGTGACAGGATCGATCTCACCTCGATTATTTTGACCGTCCGTAAGCAGAATCACAACTTTTGATTTCGCGTCCGATTCGCGCAAACGATTGGATGCCGTGGCGAGTGCCATACCGATCGCGGTGCCGTCCTCTACCATCCGCATCTGGATTTGACTAAGCAAACTCAAAACAACTTTATGATCGGTTGTGAGTGGAACTTGCGTAAAACTTTGTGCGGCAAACGGAACAACGCCAATACGGTCGTGTTCGCGCTTCTCGACAAATTGCGCGGCGACTTTTTTGGCGGCTTCCAGACGGTCGGGCTTCAGGTCTTCAGCATCCATCGAGGTTGAGATGTCAATACAAAGCACGATATCAATGCCTTCAATCGAACGCTTGCTCTCGCTGTCGAACGATTGTGGTCGAGCCAGTGCAATAATCAACAGCGCAAGTCCCGCCATGCGAAAGAGGAACGGCACATGCCGCAGTTTTACCCGCGCGCTCTTTGATAGAGAGCGGATATGCTCAATCGTCGGGAAGCGAAAATCTGAAAGACGATTGTTCTCACGAAAAAAATAAACATACGCCATCACCGGCAGGAGCAGGAACAGCCAGAAGAGTTCAGGATGCGCGAAACTCATGCGGCGGCGATCTCCGTCTCGGTTTCTGCTTGCGGCTTCGTTCTCTCGACAACCGAAAAACCGAGGTCAATGATAGATTGAGATTGTGCGAGCGTTGGAATTTCCTTTGCGAATTTTACGAGATCGGATTCCCGCAGAACAGGAAGCAATTCCGTGCGCAAACACGACGGCAGGTCGTCTCTTTTCAGCTCTGCGGCAAGATCGTATGTGGTCATTTCAAGCGCGGGAAACTTAAACCTTCCTTCAATGTATCGGCGTAGGATTTCCGAGAATTCGCTATACTGCTCTTTCAACATCCCACGTTCGGGATACTTTTGATCCCGGAGCGTGATTAGCTCACGCAAGGCAAGATCGTAAGGCGGAATTGGCGGCGGAACAAGTTCAGCGGCTTTGAGTTTCGGACGGTTGCGATATCGAATCCAAGCAAAAATTAACGCACCCAATGCAAGCGCCGCCAGCGCCCACGGCCAAAATTCACGCATGACGTCCATGACTCTGAGCGGATGATCTTCATAAGGTTTAATCGGCCTCGGCGCGGACGCTGTGTCTGGGAGAATAGACTCAACCCTGACCTCTCGCGCCTCAGTCCAGACGGTATCTTTGACCATGCCCTGTTGAAAGATCAAAATCGCAAGCGGCGGAATGACATGCGATCCAGTGTCATAGACCGCTGCGGAAAACTCGAGTGACCTTGTGTCGGATTTCTTCTTCGGAGTCAGCGGCAAAATGCGCACGGGCATGCCGCTCGGCTCAAGCACCAGCACGCTATCAGACACTGGAATCGCGACAGAATAAGGAACCGGATCGCCGATATGCAGAACGTCCTGCGCAATCGCGAAGTTCAGCAAAGACCAAAATAAGGCGAATCCGAGAAATCGTTTTAGCATCACCGTCTTGATTCGCGTCTCTTGAACATATTGACCAAACTGCGCACATAGTCTTCCGTAACCGTAATAGGCAAATAGTCGGCACCCGAGCGCTGCATAGTTTGCTTGACAGAGTCCTGCCAGCGGCGGAACTCGGCAACTAATATTTTCTTGCCGCTTTTCGAGGAGCTGTCAATCCACAGGGATTTCCCGGATTCTGCGTCGTGCAATTTGACTAAACCCGCATCGGGCCACTCGAATTCACGCGGGTCGATCAAGTGAAGCGCAAGCAAATCATGTTTGCGAGCGCAGACACGAAGAGGCTTGATATAGCTGTCATCAATGAAGTCAGAAATCAAGAAGACGATTGCGCGTTTCTTAAGAACGTTTAGGAGATACTCCAACGCGACGTTTAAGCTGGTGCCGCTCCGCTGCGGCTCAAACGTGATCAGCTCGCGCAGGATTCGCAGAATGTGTGAACGTCCCTTACGTGGTGCAACAAATTTTTCGACATGATCAGTGAAGAGTAACAGCCCAACTTTATCATTGTTCTTAATCGCAGAGAAGGCGAGCACCGCGGCAAGTTCGGCGGCGATTTCCATTTTCAGAGCGCGCCCCGAACCAAAAAGCGAAGAGCTTGACACGTCGCACAACAGCACGACGACCAGCTCACGCTCTTCTTCAAAGAGTTTGATGTGCGGCCTGCCGGTGCGGGCGGAGACATTCCAATCAATCGTACGAACATCGTCGCCGATCTGGTATTCGCGCACTTCGGAAAAATTCATGCCGCGTCCTTTGAATACTGCATGGTACTCACCGGACATAACTTCGTTAACCAAACCGCGAGTTTTAATCTCGATTTGGCGAACTTTACGGACAATTTCGCGGGTTTCCAGCACTGGCTTACGGCACCTCTACCGCACCAAAGATTTTTTCAACGATGGCTTCCGTAGTTACTTCTTCGGCTTCGGCTTCATAAGTGACTCCGATGCGATGGCGCAATACGTCCATGCCGATCGCGCGAATGTCTTCGGGAACTACATAGCCGCGGTGTCTAAGAAACGCGTGAGCTCGAGCAGCCTTTAAAAGGAAGATAGAGGCACGCGGTGAAGCGCCGTACTGAATCAGTGGTTTCAACTCGGGTAGTTTGTGTTGATCAGGATTGCGGCTGGCAAACACCAGATCAAGCACATACTCTTCAATCTTGGGATCCACATATATTGTTTCGACCAATGCGCGAATTCGAAGCAACTCTTCGGTAGTCGCCACAGCGGAAATCTTGGGTACCTCACTGCGGGAAAAGGTGCGCATAATCCGGGCTTCTTCATCCCTACGGGGATAATCCACGATAACCTTGAGCATGAAGCGATCCACTTGAGCTTCAGGTAACGGATAAGTTCCCTCTTGCTCAATGGGGTTTTGAGTCGCCAGGACAAGAAACGGTTGAGGCAAGGGGTAAGTGGTGTCGCCAATTGTCACCTGCTGCTCCTGCATGGACTCCAAAAGCGCGGACTGCACTTTGGCGGGGGCGCGATTGATTTCGTCGGCCAAAACGAAGTTCGTGAAAATTGGGCCCTTCTTGGTGGTGAAGGCTCCGTCCTTTTGGTTATAAACGAGCGTACCGACCAAGTCCGCCGGAAGCAGATCAGGCGTAAATTGAATACGTTGGAAATGGGCTGAAACGGTGGAGGCGAGAGTTTTGATCGTAAGGGTCTTAGCCAAGCCCGGGACACCCTCGAGCAAAACGTGGCCATTGCTAAACAATCCGATAAGGAGGCGTTCGAGCATGTATTTCTGCCCCACAACGACTCTTCCGGCCTCGGCCAGGATTCTATCGGCCAGCTCGGCTTCCCGTTCAATTCGTAACGTGAGTTCGCGGATATCCGCATCCATACAAGTTTCTGCTTTCTATGTTGTTATCAAGATATTGTCGCTGTTATGAGAATAAACACCGGAAGCAATTCAGAGGTTCCCAACGTCCACAAAAAATTAGACCCCCTGACGGGGATCTAAGTGGCACTTTTGGTGAAAAAAGTGAATCAACCTTGTGGTTTCTCGAGGGAGTCCGGTGATCCGATCAGTTGATTCAACTCGTCAATCTGATTGACGTCCTGTCCGAGATGATCCAGTTCCCATTGAGCATCCTTGACAAGATTGTCTTCTGGGAAGCTCTTGATAAAATCCTGATACGCGGTCCGAGCCTTTGCCTCGTCCTTCAGATGGTTGGCGTACAGATAGCCAATCATGAACTGGCATTTGGGCGCAAAATTCGATTTGGGGTACTTTTGTACCAGTTCTTCGTAAGCCTTGATGGCCGACGGGAAATCGCTTTGCTCTTGAGCCGAGGTCGCCGTATCAAAGAGTTGTTGCTCAGTCGGACCGGATTTGCATCCAGCGGCCAGCAAGAGTCCAGAGAAGAGAACAAGAATAGCGGGGCGAACGATTGTTCGACGCATAGGGAGGAACCTCATAGTTTCAAACACTGAAATCACCCCGGAGGCCACCGAAACTCACGCCCGGCGAGGACATGCAGGTGTAAATGGGGTACGGATTGCCCGGCAGATTCACCGTTATTGATAACGACCCGGTAGCCGTCCTGGGCATATCCCAGCTGTTCGGCCACATCTCGGGCTGCCCCCAATAACTCTCCCAACAGATTATTGTCAGCTTGTTCAGAGTTACTCAAACCAACGAGGGGCTTCTTCGGGATCACCAGCAAGTGAAGCGGGGCCTGCGGGTTAATGTCACGAATCACTATTAAATCGTCATTTTCCAAGAGTTTATCAACTGGAATTTCTCCGGCGATCATTCTCCCGAAAATGGTGGAACTCATGTTATTTCTCGGCAGCCTTCTTAGCGGCGCGAATTTTTGCTTTTATTCTGCGAAGTTTGGCGCGATGATGGCGCTTCATGCGGGTTTTGTTGCGTCCCATGGTTCCTCAATAGAAGGGTTTTCGACTTAAGTCTCTCAATATAAGGGAACTTGGGCAAAAATTCAAGCCCTATGGGCTCCTTTACTACTGTCACATTACAGCGGTGAGCTTGACAAATTCCATGAAAATCATTAGATTCGTGCTCTTTCCGGAGTAGCTCAGCGGTAGAGCGGGTGGCTGTTAACCACTAGGTCGGGGGTTCGAATCCCTCCTCCGGAGCAAAAGTTGGCCGACGATTTATTCGTCGGCATTTTTGTTTTCGGCAAGATTGTGAAATCCTCTGAAATCCGGGGGAATCCAAGGAGAAAATAGCTTGAAGTTCAACAATTTTCGCTCTATATTGAAGGAGAAATTATAGTCCTCACAACTCCCATCATGTCTTCACGTCTGACTCCCCAAGACCGATACCTATTCAACGAAGGTAGCCACTTTCGTCTTTACGAGAAGCTAGGCTCGCATGTTGACACTCGCGACGGCATCCCCGGAATCAATTTTTCAGTCTGGGCGCCGGATGCCCGTGATGTCTCGGTGATTGGCGATTTTAACTCATGGACAGCGGGAAAGCATCCTTTGACGCAGATTGAATCCAGCGGTCTGTGGGAAGGATTCCTGCCCGAAGCAAAAGTCGGCAGTTCATATAAGTATCACATTCGTTCGCGGACGTCGCGTTATCAGGTTGACAAAGCTGATCCGTTCGCTTTTCGCACAGAAATGCCGCCCAGGTCCGCTTCTATTGTCCATGACAATGCGTACGTTTGGGCCGATCAGGATTGGATGAGCACTCGCACAAAGAGAAATGCGGACAACGCTCCGATCAGCATTTACGAGATGCACTTGGGAAGCTGGGATCGAGTGCGCGACGACAATAACCGATCCCTGCACTACCGTGAACTTGCTCCACGACTGATAAAGTATTTGACAAAAAATCACTTCACGCACGTGGAGTTTCTGCCGATCATGGAGCACCCCTATTATGGCTCGTGGGGCTATCAAGTGAGTTCATACTTCGCTCCGACTGCGCGATACGGATCGCCGCAGGACTTGATGTACTTGATCGATCAGTTACATCAGCATGGCATCGGAGTCTTGTTTGACTGGGTGCCCTCGCATTTTGCCACGGACGAGTTTTCGCTTGGCTTCTTCGACGGAACATACGTTTACGAACACGCGGATCGCAAACAGGGGTTTCATCCTGATTGGGGAAGCTTCATTTTTAATTACGGGCGAAACGAAGTTCGGAGCTTTTTAATCAGCTCGGCATTTTATTGGATGGAACTCTATCATGCGGACGGATTACGAGTGGACGGCGTCGCTTCCATGCTCTATCTTGACTATTCTCGAGGCGACGGTGAGTGGATTCCTAACAAGTACGGCGGTAAAGAAAATGTGGAAGCCATTGAGTTTTTGAAGCGCTTCAACCACGAAGTCTGCACAGCCTATCCAGGGACGATTCCAATTGCCGAAGAGAGCACGTCTTGGCCAATGGTTTCGCGTCCTCCCTATATTGGTGGATTGGGATTTCGCATGAAGTGGGACATGGGCTGGATGCATGACACACTTGAGTACATGAAACTCGATCCAATCTTTCGAAAGTATCATCACCATTTATTGACGTTCCGGATGATCTACGCGTGGACGGAGAATTTCGTGCTACCGCTTTCGCATGATGAAGTCGTGCACGGCAAGGGTTCATTGCTCAGTAAAATGAGCGGTGACATGTGGCAAAAGTTTGCTAACTTGCGTGTGCTGTATGGATATATGTGGGGCATGCCTGGCAAGAAACTTTTGTTCATGGGCGGAGAGTTCGGGCAATGGCGCGAATGGAATCACGACGACTCCTTGGATTGGAATTTATTGGATTTTCCGTCGCATCACGGCCTGAAGAATTGGGTCCGGGATTTGAATAAGCTTTATTGCAATGAACCAGCTCTTCATTCCAACGAGTTTTCATCAAGCGGATTCGAGTGGATTGATTGTCAAGACAGCGATCAATCGGTGTTTACTTTCCTTCGACGTGCGTCAGATTCGGACGAAGTGATTTTGGTTGCGCTAAATTTCACTCCAGTGCCGCGATATAATTATCGTGTGGGAGTTCCAATCGCCGGTGAATGGGTTGAAAGCCTAAACAGCGATTCGGAGGCCTATTGGGGGTCCGGGGTCGGCAACATGGGAGCGGTGAAAACGAAGGACGGCGCGTCTCACGGTCGTCCGTATTCGATGCACATCACCGTTCCGCCTTTGGGCGCGGTGTTCTTTAAGAGTCCGAAGCCCGCGCCCGAAATCGATGGCTGATCCGCGCATCGTCTCTTTAATCGCCAGCGCAACAGAGATTGTTTGCGCGCTCGGCGCAGAGAAGTGGTTGGTGGGAATCAGCCACGAATGTGACTATCCAGAAAGCGTATTGAGCAAACCGTGCTGTACGAGTTCTGCAATTTCTTCAGAGCAGGCAAGCTCTGAGATTGATTCACAAGTTCGTGAGATGATGGAATCCGGTCAGTCACTCTACAAAGTAGACGGTCAAAAACTCTTGCGACTCAAGCCGACGGTGATTCTGACTCAAATACAGTGCGAGATGTGCGCGGTTAGTCCCCGCGATCTTGAAGGCATTGGTTTAGAACAGCTTGAAGTGGCACCGCAAATTGTTCCGTTGAACACCCGCGGACTTGACGATCTTTTCACGGACATTCTTCGCGCCGCTCGCGCACTGCGACTGGAAGGACCGGCCTTTGAGTTGTGTGACCAGCTTAAGTATCGACTCAATGTCTTACGCAAGCGAACGCTGAAGTTTCCCAAACGAACCGTGGCCTGTTTGGAGTGGCTCGATCCATTGATGATTTCCGGCAATTGGATGCCTGAGCTTGTAGAAGTGGTTAGCGGTGTGGCAGTATTGAGTGATGCGCAAGGCAGATCCAGTATGATTACGTTTGACGAACTTCTTGACTCCGACCCGGACGTTGTTATTTGTATGCCCTGCGGGTTCTCACTTGAGCGCACACTTCGCGACGTTCACGCACTTGTTGAGGACCCCAAGTGGCGCATGCTTCGCGCTTTCAAGTCGGGCAATGTTTATGCAGTTGACGGCAACGCGTATTTCAACCGGCCCGGCCCTAGGCTGATTGACTCAGCCGAGCTGACGGCGCAGCTCCTCCACCCTGCCGCTTTTGATTTCCCAGGTTTTGATCATACTTACCTTGCTATAGAACCTTCTTAACTCTATGAGAGTATTCTTGTGAGCGAAAACAGAGTTAATCTTTGGGGACAAATGTCCCAATTCAGCAGAGCCTTCTGGATGCTGAACATCATGGAGATGATAGAGCGCCTGGCCTACTATGGCGTCCGCGTGGTCATCCCCATCTATATCGCGCAGGCCGACGAAATTCACGGTTTGCATTTTACGCAGATACAAAAAGGTCAGATATTTTTTGTATGGGCGTTGGTTCAATCTCTAGTGCCGATGTTTTCCGGCGGTTTCGCGGATCGCTACGGCTACAAAAAAACAATTGCCTGGAGTATCGCACTGAAGGCTATCGGTTATCTTCTGATGGCTACGCAGCGTGATTATCTTCCTTTCATGCTTGGTTGCAGCGTACTTGCCTTCGGTACGGCCGTCTTCAAACCCGGTATTCAGGGCACGCTTGTGCAATCGATCCGGAAAGAAACGTCCTCGGTGGGTTGGGGAACCTTTTATATGGTCGTGAACATAGGTGGATTTCTTGGTCCGCCTTTGGCCCACTTTCTTTATGGAATCTCGTGGCCGGCGGTATTCTACGGCTGTGCAGTGATTGTCAGCTTGAATTTCTTGATGCTGTTGACGTACAAGGAAGTTCCGGCAGGAGGAGATCAAACTGGTACTCCTTGGACCATTTTCAAGACGACGTGCGTAAATATGGCTCGCCCCTGGTGGCTTGTGCCGTTGGCGGCGATCGCCATTGCTCTTGTCTACATACTTCCGCTTTCTGATACAGCTCGACTCGTGGTTGTGGGGGCTTCGATGGCCGCCCTTATTATTCGCACAACAAGGGTGGGTGCCTTCATTTGGCTGATGTCAGGGTTTTGGCTGATGTTCATGCAGCTCTTTGATATGTTGCCGAATTTCATAGTGGACTGGGTGGATAGCTCGATGATCGTCGAGGCCTTCGACCTTCCCTCTTGGATGACTACGGTAACGCCGCGCGGCACGATGATCACGCAGGAATGGATGATCAACGCCAATGCAGGATTGATCGTCCTTTGTGTCGTGTTTGTATCCTATTTGGTTTCACGAATGCGTCGGCTTACGGCGATACTGATGGGCATGACGATATCTGCCGCGGGACTCGTTTTCGCCGGCTTCACGATGTCAGGCTATCTTTGTTTACTTGGAATTCTTTGCTTCAGCATTGGTGAAATGTTGGCAAGTCCTAAAATGAACGAGTATCTCGGCGTGATTGCGCCCGAAGGTCAAAAGGCGCTTTACATGGGCTACGCGAACATTCCGTTGGCGATTGGCTGGAGCTATGGCTCATTGATGGGAGGCGAAGTTTATGACCGCATGGGCGATAAAGCGAACTTGTCGTTAAACTATTTGTCTACCAAGTTCGGCATAACGGCGGACAGTTCAAAAGAGATGATTCTCGGAAAGATGCAGGAAGCGGGTATAGACCCCGGCGTGGCAGCAAAAGCTGTGGCTAACTCGTTTGACGAGGGCGGAGGCATTGCTCGTACTCACGCAACGAGTTTCCTCGGTACGATTTCTGGCATGGACGCGAATCAGGTGGCGCATACGCTCTGGTCCACTTATCATCCCTATGAATTATGGTACAAATTCGCAGCCATCGGAGTAATTTCAGCGATCGGAATCGCAATCTATTCACACTTCGCACACAAATGGCAAGAGAAGGACGTGTAGGGCGCAGACGCGTATTACACTTAATATCGACGAAATGAACAACAAAGACAAAATACAGCCTGCAGTGAGAACTGAGCGGGTGACTTACGCCGTCCGCGACGTTGTGGTGTTGGCAAAGCAGGTCGCAGCGACTGGCCGGGAAATGCTTTATCTGAACATCGGTGATCCAAATCTTTTTGATTTTGTAACGCCTGCTCACATCATAGACGCAACAACAAAAGCGATGCGCGACAACTTGAACGGTTACGCGCCGTCGTCAGGCACTCCGGGTGCCATAGCGGCCATTGGACGAGACGCGGAGCGCAACGGAGTTAAGAACATTCAGGATATTTTCGTCACGACGGGAGCCAGCGAAGCGATTGACTTGTGCATGTCGGCGCTTGTGAATGCGGGCGAAAACGTCTTGACACCGACGCCCGGGTATCCGCTCTATACAGCGCTTTTGGCCAAGCTCGAAGCGCAGGAAGTTCCGTATTACCTCAACGAGGAAAACGGCTGGCAGCCTGATCTGGATGACATCGCAAGAAAGATTAACAGCAAAACACGCGCGATTGTCTTAATCAATCCGAATAACCCGACGGGATCAGTATGCGCTCGCGAAACCTTGCTCGGAATTCTTGAACTGGCGCGGCGACACAACCTCGTGATTTTCGCGGATGAAATTTATGATAAGCTAATTCTTGACGGCGGCGAGCATATCTCGATCGCGTCGCTGGACTCACATCATCCCATCGTCACGTTTAACGGTTTGTCAAAGGCCTACATCGCTCCGGGTTTTCGAATTGGTTGGGGTATTGTGTCCGGCGACAAGGCGCGAGTTGGCGACTACGTTGAAGCCATCAACAAGTTGCTGCGAGCGAGGCTCTCAGCGAATCACCCCGAACAGTACGCCATTGCTCCCGCACTCGACGGTGATCAGTCACATCTGGTTGAGATGAAGGCGAAACTTTCGCGCCGACGCAACATTTCAGTGGAAATGCTCAACGCTATTCCGGGTGTTTCGTGCGTTGCGCCGACAGGGGCGTTTTACGCTTTCCCCAGACTTCATATTGAGCAGGAAGATGAAACCTTCGTGCAGGAGTTAATCAAGACTACAGGAGTGGTCACGGTTCATGGCTCTGGGTTTGGTCAGAAGCCCGGGACACGCCACTTCAGAATCGTGTTCCTGCCGCAGGAAGAAACATTGCGCAAGGCCTACAGTCTTATCGGAGAGTTTATCGCGCGATATGCAACCGCAGCTGTTTGATCATTTTTTAGGTATACTTAAAAAGCCCTTGCGTTTCGCAAGGGCTTTTTAAGTTTCATACGAACACTATTTCTCTTACGGCAATGCAATCAGCATCGCGGATATCAGCTGCTCGGGAAACAAGCCAATAGCCAAAATTAGAATCGCGGAAACTGCCAACACCGCTTTATAACCAACGGGCTGCGGAATTTCGACGTCGCCTTCCGGTTTAGCCATGTACATAATCGAGATGATCTTCAAATAATAGAAGGCGGCCACGGCGCTGTTTAGCAATCCAATAATCACCAGCAGCAAATAGCCTTCATTAATCGCCGCAGAGAAGACATACAATTTCCCAAAGAATCCAGCGGTTGGCGGTATACCAATTAGAGACAGCATGAAGACCGTCATGGTCAGTCCGAGTAGTGGATGCACAACACCCATGCCGCGCAAGGCATCAAACGAATAGTCGCCCTTACCACGCTGATTCAAAAGTATGAGTACACCGAAAGCGCCGAGATTCATCAGAGAATAACCGATCAAATAGTAAGCTGACGCGGCGAACGCTTCGTGAGATCCCGCCACTATACCGACCAGGAGATAGCCCGCGTGCGCGATGGACGAATAAGCCAGCAGGCGCTTGACACTTTGCTGGCGCAACGCGACCACATTACCGACGGTCATCGTCAGCACAGCAATTACCGACAGCGCACCGATCCAATGCTCAGAAGTTGAGGCCAGTGCCACTCCAAAAACACGAATCAACCCCACGAAGGCCGCAGCTTTCGCGCCCGTGGACATAAACGCCATGATGGTCGTAGGCGAGCCCTCATAGACGTCCGGCGTCCAAAAGTGGAACGGCACAGCCGATATTTTGAAAGCAAAACCGACCAGCAACAAAGCGATACCGCTGACCGTCATAGGACCGATACCCGAGCTTTCACTCAGAGTTTGCTCGATGACCAAGTAATCAAGTGATCCGATGCCGCCGTAAATCAAAGCCATGCCATAGAGCAGGAACGCGGACGAGAAAGCTCCCAAAATAAGGTATTTCATTCCGGCTTCAACGGAATCTGAATCACCCCGTCGCAATCCAACCAACACATAAAGCGAGATTGACATGGTTTCAAGGCCGACGAAAAACAGCAACAGGTTTGCCGCACCCGCCATGACCATCATCCCGAAAACACACATCGTCAGCAGAGCATAATACTCGCCCAGACGCATGTGTCGAAACTTCATATATAAAGGAGAGAAAATCGCAGTCGCCACTCCTATGAAAGCAAATAGCGCGCGGAACCAAGATGAAAAACCATCATTGAATAGCTGTCCAGACATAAGCATCTCTTTGTCCGAAAGCGAAACCAATGACAGCACTCCGGCGAGTGCAAGTCCGAAGACAACGACGCCCAGCGAGGCTGAGGGGTTCTTCTCTTTGGCGGCGACATCCACGATGATCGCGAGCAAAGCCGTCAAGACGACAATCAGCTCAGGCAGAATTCCGAGAAAGTCTTGCGCGTTCATCGGGGCAGGACTCCAATTAACTGCGAGAAATCACCGTTTTGGAATCTATCCAATACAAGCTGCAGAGACGGCTCCATGCGGACGATCAACGGGTCGGGATAGACACCTATCCAGATCGCCAAAATCACAAGCACGATAATCGGAAATGCTTCCACTAATGTAACATCTTTAAGCTTGGTATTCTCTTCATGGACGATCTTGCCATAGAAGATTCGCTGATACATCCACAGCAGGTAAACCGCGGCAAGAATAACTCCGGAGGTCGCGATCACGCCATATAATGTATTGGAAGCAAACGCCCCTAGCAGAATCAAAAACTCGCCAACAAAGCCGTTGGTCGTGGGCAGTCCGATGGATGACAAGGCGATAATCATAAACAGCACAGCATAGACTGGCATGACCTTGGCGATGCCACCGTAGTCAGCGATCAGGCGCGTGTGCCGACGCTCGTACAGCACGCCGACCAAGAGGAACAGCGCGCCAGTAGAGATGCCGTGGTTGATTTGCTGCAAGAGGGACCCGGTCAATCCTTGTTGATTGAGCGCAAACATACCAAGCATCACAAAGCCCAAGTGTGCAACGGATGAGTAGGCCACAAGTTTCTTCATGTCCTTTTGCACCATCGCGACCATCGCACCGTAAATGATCCCGATCAGCGCAAGCCAGCTAATCCACGGGACGAATTGAAGTGTTGCCTGCGGAAACATGGGCAGACAAAATCGCAGAAAACCGTAAGTTCCCATCTTAAGCAAGACTCCCGCAAGGATAACCGAGCCCGCGGTCGGCGCCTCGGTATGTGCATCGGGCAACCACGTGTGCAGCGGAAAGAGCGGAACTTTGATGGCGAAAGCCAAACCAAAAGCCAGGAACAACCAACGTTGTACATTGAGCGCATAGTTGGACTGTTCCGTGGCCATCAGCAGATTGAATGTATTTCTACCTGTTTCAGGATCGAATGTATTGAAATATACATAGAGGATGCCCGCGAGCATGACTACCGAGCCTGCCATCGTAAACAAGAAAAACTTGATGGTTGCGTAGAGTCTGCGCTGGCCACCCCAAATGCCGATCAGGAAGAACATCGGGACCAACATTACTTCCCACATGACGTAGAAGACAAACAGGTCCAGTGCGGCGAAGACTCCGATCATTCCGGCTTCCAACAACAGGAAGTAGAAGTAATACTCTTGCACTCGCTCGTGGATGCTGTTCCAACTGCTGATAATGCACAGCATCGTAAGCAATGTCGTAAGTATAATCAAGAACAGACTGATGCCGTCCACACCCAAATGCCATTCCGCTCCAATGGACGGAATCCACGGTATCTTCTCTACCATCTGGAATCCCGCGTCGCCAACTTGAAAATTGGCATAAACCATTAGCGACACAAAAAACGCAACGAATGAAGAACCCAACGCGGTCCAGCGGATAACGTTGGGCGACGTGCGAGGCAGCATCAAGACCAGCAAGCTTGCAATGGCGGGGATGATTATGCATAGAGTCAAGAGCATATCGTTATCCCAGCACCGTCCAGATTAAAACTCCCAGCACCACGACCGTCCCGGCGCCCATCATGACCGCGTAATTTTGCGTCATGCCAGTCTGAATCTTACGGACAACGCCGCCCAACCCGACAATAGTTGTTCCTATTCCATTAACGCCTGCATCAACCGTTCCTTGATCAATGAAGCGGGAAAAGATTTCGGACGCCTTGACGAAGGGCTGCGAGAAGACTCCGTCATAAATTTGATCAACCCAATACTTATTGTAGAGTAAGTTACGCATCGAGGACTTACCTAAAGACTCGACCGTAGCGGACTTTCCAAGATACCAACTGCGGGCCAAGAAAATACCAACCAGCGCAATCAGCACAGAGACTGCCATCAAAATATATTCGGCAGTCGGTACTCCGACATGTTCTCCGCCATGAGACAGACCGCTTTCGACAATCAACGGCGCAAGCCAATCGTGGAAGTAGTTGTGCCCCCCCAGAGCGTGCGGTACGCCGATGTAACCGCCGATAATGGATAGCACGGCTAAAACAATCAGCGGCACCGTCATAGTCCGCGGAGACTCATGGACATGATGTTCTTGAGCTTTTGATCCGCGAAACTTGCCGTAGAAGGTCAGGAACAAAAGTCTAAACATATAGAACGCTGTGCAGAACGCGGCCGTAGCGCCAATAACCCATAAAATCGTATGGTGTGACTCGTAGGTCTTCCACAAAATTTCGTCCTTGGAAAAGAACCCTGCTAAACCGGGGATACCGGAAATTGCCAGAGTACCAACCAAGAAAGTCCAGTAGGTTGTCGGCATTTTATCTTTCAGGCCGCCCATGACGCGAATGTCCTGCTCATTAGACATCCCATGAATTACGGAGCCTGAGCCGAGGAACAACAACCCTTTGAAAAAGGCGTGGGTCATTAAATGAAAAATCGCCGCCGTATAAGCTCCGACCCCGCAGGCGAGAAACATGAAGCCCAACTGGCTGACGGTTGAATAGGCCAACACCTTCTTGATATCTGTTTGCACCAAACCAATCGTCGCGGCAAACAACGCGGTCAACCCTCCAACCCAGGCGACGACCAGCATCGCTTCAGGCGAAATCGAAAACAGGAAGTTTGAGCGCACAACCATATAGACACCCGCCGTCACCATCGTGGCGGCATGGATCAAGGCGGAGACCGGAGTCGGACCGGCCATCGCGTCAGGTAACCATGTATATAGAGGAAGCTGCGCGGACTTGCCAGTTGCTCCCATAAACAGGAGCAGGCAAATTGCCGTAATCACCCCTGAGCCAATGGGATAGGCTTGCGCCATCGGCTGAATCTCACGGAAGTTAATCGAGCCGAACGTCGTCCAAATCAGGAACACCGCGAGCAGGAAGCCGAAGTCGCCGATACGATTCATGATGAAGGCTTTCTTGCCAGCCGACGCCTTAAGTTCATCGGTGAACCAGAACCCGATCAGCAAATAGGAGCAAAGACCGACACCTTCCCAGCCGACGAACATCACCAGATAGTTGTTCCCCATGACCAATAGGAGCATGAAGAACACAAAGAGATTTAGATAGATGAAGAACTTACGGAAACCTTCATCGCCATGCATATAGCCGATGGAGTAGACATGAATGAGTGTCGAAACTCCTGTAACGATCAGCATCATCACCATGGACAGCGGATCCGCGAGGAATCCCGCCTGCGCGGAGAAATTTCCGACGACAACCCAACGGAACAGATCGATTTCAAAGTATCGCGCATCTGCAGGCATGCTCATCAACTGAAACAGTCCGCCAAGAGCGACGATGAAGCTCGCTCCAACCATCACTGAGGCCAAGCCGCCAATGAGTTTTTCAGATTGACCGCGCATCATAAACGTATTGAGCAGAACACCCAACAACGGGAAGAGCGGTATCAGATAAAGGAGATCGAGCATTAGCCTCGAAGCGCGCTCAGCGCATCAATATTCATGGTGCCACGTTTTCGCCAAACGGAGATCAAGATAGCCAATCCAACCGCGACTTCAGCGGCGGCAACACAGAGGACAAAAAAGACAATAACCTGTGCCTCCTGATCGGCCGCATGCCGAGCCAAAGCAACAAAGGTCAAATTCACAGAGTTGAGCATCAGCTCAACGGACATCAAAATGGTAATCAGATTCTTGCGCGTCAGCACACCCAGCACTCCGATACCAAAGAGAACGGCCGCAAGCAACAGGTAGTGAGCCAGCTCAACTTGCATCTTTGCCTCCCCCGCCACTCTCTTTGCGGATGAGAGCCACGGCGCCAATCATTGCGGCCAGCAATAGCACGGATGTTGCCTCAAAAGCAAACAAGTACTTGCTAAAGAGAATCCCGCCTAACTCGCGGACGCTCCCGTAACCTTCGGGCAATGTCGGCATGGACGGCAAAACCGAACTGCCGCGAACAATCGCGAGGAAGATCACAAACAATATAAGTCCTGCCACGATCAGACCTGAGAATCGCCAAAATATAGGCAGAGTCTCATCAATTCGTCGCATGTTAAGTAGCATAATAACAAAAAGCAGGAGCACAATAACGGCTCCTGCATAGACAATAATCTGGATTACGGCAAGAAATGGGGCGGCCAGAAGGACGTAAAGACCCGCCAGGCAAAACATAGTGCCCACGAGGTAAAGCGCCGAACCGATGGGTGAGGGCGATGTTACGACCAGCAGCGCAGACAAGATGGCACCAGCCGCAAGCAACAGAAAGAGAATTGTTTCCAGACCCATGACGATCAGTTACTTGGCGGGAACTCTATAACATTCATAGATTTCTGAATATAGCTATATCTTGCCAGAAAGTCAATCATTTTGTGAAGGATTACGCAAAGAGAGGCTCTGGTAAGTAGTTGACTTGAAGGGGCTTATACCGCATCTGGCAAAATCGCTGTTTTAAGCAAACTAACGAATGACTTTTGCTCAGAAATAGTTAACTGGTAAGGAATCTCGACGATAGGTAAACTACCTTGCCATGAGGGAATACGTATTCTGTCTTTAGATGTTGTCATAACTACAGTCGCGCCGGATTTTGCGGCATCTTCAGAGACTTTGTATAGATCAGACGCTGAAAATTCATGATGGTCACGAAACTGTTTGTGGCCAACAATGTCTATTTCAGACTGTTCTAAGAAACTCCTAACTCGCTCAGGACGGGCAATTCCGGTTAGCAAAAACGCCTTTTCCTCGGGTCTGGCCTGCCAAGTCTCAAACGGACTCGTTTCACGTGCGCGGAAGATAGGCTTATCAAACTCGGCGGCCAATTTTGCAACCTCCTCCCCTCCTCCCACGGAAACAAAAGCCGTCGCTCTTTTCAATGCACTCGGTCGCTCACGCAGTCTACCTGCCGGAAGGAGACGGCCGTTGTGAAACGGTTGTTCAGAGTCCAACATCACCAGATCAATGTCCCGCGCAAGGGGTCGGTGCTGAAATCCGTCGTCCAATAGAATCACGCGAGCACCGAA
>CAZHAK010000025.1:0-38500 GCA_964530625.1 uncultured Alphaproteobacteria bacterium
CCCAATATCAGGCCCGCCTGCGGACCTCCAAGCACTTTGTCACCCGAAATCAAGACCAGATCGGCTCCATCCGCGAGACTCTGAGCAACGTGCGGTTCCTCTGGAAGCCCCAATTTTGCCCAGTCCCAAAGCAAGCCGCCACCGAGGTCATCTACGCAAAGAACGCCCTTACTGCGGGCCAACGCGGAGAGCTCGTTGATTTCGACACTTTCTGCGAAGCCTTCGATACGAAAATTTGACGGATACGCTCGTAGGAGCATAACTGTTTTGGCGGTAATGGCCGCTTCAAAATCTGCGATTCGTGTGCGGTTCGTTGTGCCGACTTCAACGAGCTTTGCTCCGGCGCGGGACATGATGTCGGGTAAGCGAAAGCTGCCACCGATTTCAATTAGTTGTCCTCGTGAGACGACGACTTCTTTGCGTGACGCTAAGGCATTCAATACTAAAAAGAGCGCTGCGGCGTTGTTGTTGACCATCAGTGCTGCTTCGGCTCCTGTCAACCAACACAGCAATGATTCTACGTGGCTCTGCCGGTCACCGCGTTGGCCAGATTCTAAATCAAATTCAAGATCACAGTAGCCGGCCGAGTCAATGATCGCTTGGATCGCGCCTTCCGATAAAGCCGCTCTGCCCAGTCCTGTATGCAGGATTATTCCGGTGGCGTTGATGACTCTGCGTGGTGCGGAGTTCAGGTGGCCTTGAATTCTGCGGATGGCGCTCTTGGCTATACTGTCTTCTCTGGGTACACCTCCACCCTGCTCTACTTTACTTCGAGCCGTCTCTATTTCTTCACGAAGAATGCGAGTCTGTAAGGGGACGGACACTTTCTCACGCAAGCTGCGAAATTCCGGACGCTCAAGCAGGCGATCAACTCCGGGTAGATTACGACGCGCATCCGACGAATCGGTCATGAATCAGAGTGACGTTTCAAGCGTCAGCCGGAAACCGGAGAAAGCTTGCACTTGGCGGCAGACACCATTCGAACATTTCAAGCCGCCGCGTTCGCTGCCGAAAAAGACTATGGCGCGATGCTTTCCGCCACTGAATTTCCAAGCCGCTTCGCCAGACGCCCAATAATCACCTTCCTTCTTTTTCAACTCTTCGTCATCGGTTAACTGAACCGAGCCGTGGAGTGAAAAGGCGCCGTTAGGAATCCACGAGATCGCGTAGAGCATGTCGTGAAACTTTTCGTCGTCGCGGCCTTTGTCAGTGATGAAAAGCTGTTCAGTTTCAACCTCGATCTCTTGTGATCCTTTGAACGGGAAACTTGCTCTAACTTGCGTCCACATTCGCTCTTGCCAGATGGACGCGGCCTCTTCATTGGCTCCAAGCTCCACGAACAGTTCTTGCCCACCGTCGAAGGATTGATCCACATTTGCGAAGACTTCCCAATAGGCACGATACTTTTCTTCAAGAGTTGGCAACGGAACCGTTTCGTCTTCTTCCGAATGGCGACTGTTTGCATTAAAGTGACCATTAACAAACGTATTCTCGCCGAGAGAGCCTGATAGTTCGAATTGGATGCCGACTTCGTCTGGGATATTCGCGACGTGGGGTTCGCGGCCTTGTAACAGTCGCGGCCCCACTTCTCTGTGAGTCGTGGGCGGATTCTGAATGGGAGTCACTTGCTTGTAATTGTAATCCGCGTACTCTGCAAGCAATGACCAGCCCCACTTTGAGATCGTCGTACCGACAAATGTGGCGTGGCCGGGAGTGTTGCCACCTTGCAAAATCACTTCGTTCCATGCGCGCTCACCATACACATTCACAATCCCGCGCGTCAAATTCCAATCCACTCCGGCGACACTCGCCTCTGGAGTCGCACCGCTGTCATGATAGACGTAACTAAAGCCGAGGTGCTCGGCTCCTGGCGATAACTCGATGCGACCTGCCGTGATTTTCGTGACGGGAACCAACGGACCCTCCTCAGTTGTACCAGTCAGTCCTGTTAACTTGATTGAACCTGCGTTGACTTGAGTGCGGACACCATCGAGTTCAGAATCAAAATATAGATCGCGATTCTCAAAAGAACTTAGTACCAATCCTGATGCCCAGAGTTCACTAAAATGACCGAAGCGGAACTTTAACGGGTCTATTTGTCCTTCAAAAAAACGCTTGTCAAAGCGATTCTCGTCTTCCAAACGAAACTGGTCCACATCGGCTTCAGAGGGTCTGAAGTAAAGATACCTGCCGCCCAATCTGAAATCTCCACTAAACAAATCAAGGCGCAAACGATTCTCGACAAACCTGCGTGCGATGGTGTTGTTCGGGTGTGTCAGGTCCAATCCCACGCGCCGGTCATCTACTTCGCGGCCATTGTCAAACCGTAGCTGGTTGGAACCGTCGAATTCTAAATCATCAAGTTGCGCAAAGGCCGTGCTGATCAGCAGCAGGCAGGTACAAAGGCAAAGTAGCAGTTTATTCACCGAGCGTCTCAATCAGTTGATTTGCTTTGGCGAGCATTTCTGTAGGATCTTTCATCTCGCCTCGATGTTCAAAAACTGGCGATCCGCCAGCGTCAAGCATCACTGAAAACGGAATAGAGGTGCCCCCATAGAGTTTCAGCACTTCGCCATCGGGATCCAATAACGCGGTCCACTCATAACCTTTGGAATCCAGAAAGGGCTTGACACGACTTTTAGATTTTTGATTATCCTCAGAGATTAAGATGACATTCAGCCCGCGTTTGTTTAGATCGTCGAAAGTGTCTTTCAAAGACGTCATTTCGGCTTTGCAGGGTTTACACCAAGTGGCCCAAAATATCAGCAAGCTCGGGCGACCGCCGGAGTGATCGGCAATGCTGAAGTCGCCGCCGTTTACTTTGGAAAGTGTCCAATTACGACCCGCAGATTGTGCCGTCGAGAGCAGGAGCGCAAAAGTTAGGAGTGCAAAGATGCTTTTCATGCCAGTAGTCCTTCTCGTCTTAGTTCTGTTCATCAAATTCATCGATCAGAGCTTCAATCGCGCCTCGAAGCTGTCCTTCGCTGATGCTACCCCAACGATAGCGAATCGTGCCAGTCGGATCAATCAGGAAATTTGTAGGGTGAACCGCAACGTCGTAATGTTGAGTGCGAAATTCGCCGGCTCTGTCCCATAACAAGGGGAATTGGATCCCTAATGAGGGATGCCCCTCTTTATACGTATTTAGTCTGAACCACGGGTCTATGCCGTTCACACCAAAAAACTCTAACCAGCCAGCATATTGATTGTCCGCATAAACGGCTTGGATGTGCGGAAACTCGTCCAAACAGGGAACACAATCATAAAAGAAGAAAGATAGCAACACGATCCTTCCGCGATAGTCCTGCAGACGGAAAATGGCACTGTCCAGATCACTGGGCAAGCTAAACACCGGAGCGAGCGAGCCGACGGCGGAACCATTTTCAAGCGGGGTGAATCCAGAATGGATGCGAGCTGTGTCATTCTCAGCCAGCGTGACCGTCCATCTGGCGGGGGGGGCGGTCGCGTGGTCCGGAAGATAGGCAGACACATTCCACGTGCCGACACTTAACTCATAGACTGGCGGAAGAATTGTGGATACAGCTGTGTTGTCAACTATCAGATCGGTGCCAACCGGCGCGTCCACAAGCTCGATCGCTGCAAGGGGCGCTGAGGAAGTCACTAATGAGAGTGTGGCGGCTTCGTCTGTTGAAATCGTGAGTTCTTGTGAGGCAAGAAAATAACCGGGTTTCGTCGCTGCGATGAGGTACGCGCCAGCCACTAGTCCGCTCAATGTGTCCGGAGTGACTTTAGACTGCGCAACGCCATTCAGATAGATACGCGCGCCAAAAATTTCAGAACCGAGGTCGTCATGAAGTTCGACATAGATACTCCCGCGGACTATGTTTGACTCCTCGATCTCGCAACTTACGAAAAGTATGCTGAGCGCAGCAATCGCCAAGACAAAAAATAAAACTCGCATATCCATCTAACCTACTGTAATTCGTGCTCGAGCGAATGGAGTAATTCGGCCTGCCTAATAATCTCGAAATGGCTCTCGAAAGCCAATCGGGGCAAGCGCGCGGTGTCAAACCAGTGCGCTTCGACAGCGTCATCACCGCCAACCGCATCTCCATCGCGGCAAGCCGCCGTATACGCGAGGATTAGCACATGGCCGAAAACACGGTCGTCATGTGTCGTAGCCGAAATCAGTTTCCCCGGCCAGCATTCGACGCCTGTTTCTTCACGAACTTCCCTACATATTGCACGCTCCGGAGTTTCTCCTTGTTCCATGAATCCTGACGGCAACGCCCAGAGTCCTGCGCCCGGGTCCACCCCCCTCCGGATTAGCAAAACGCGGCCACTCTGAAACAGAACGGCCGCGACGGCGGGTAAGGGGTTCAAATAGACAACATTTCCGCATGAAAGGCAAAACGGCCTTACTCTGCCGTCCAGTAGCTTCCGGTCGAGTCGCTCTCCGCAACGAGTGCAGAATTGATGTTGTTCCATTAAGTCTCCGCGGTCTGTTTCCTTCGTCCGTCAATCGGAAGTCGAATCCAAGTTAAACTCGTCGCCATTCAGCAAACCAAGTTTTGTAGCCGCTGCGGAAGCCGCCCTTTGTTCGGCGGTTTTCTTGGAAGTTCCTTCTCCCTTTCCATAGGAGACACCATTCAGAAAAATTTCAACCACAAATCTCTTAGAATGATCAGGGCCGGACTCTTCTACCAGACGGTACTCCGGGCTGTCCCATGAATTGGCCTGGGCGTGCTCGAGCACCAGGCTCTTATAGTTGACGTATTCGTCTTTTGTGACGATTTCGCGCCAATTGTCGAGTAAGTGTGACTCGATAAAGATACGTGAGGGTTTTACGCCGCCGTCCAAATAGATTGCGCCGATTATCGCTTCGAACGCATCTTCAAGTATCGAGGCACGGTCCCGACCACCCGCTCGATCTTCGTTCTCACTTAAGATCAGGTGCGCTCCCAAGTCTATGCGTCGCGCGGCTCCGACCAAGGATGTGCCTGAGACGATTACGGAGCGAAGCTTGGTGAGTTGGCCCTCAACCATGCCGGGAAAGAGATGGTAGAAGTACTCGGCGATGACAAAATCCAAAACTGCGTCGCCCAAAAATTCGAGTCGTTCATTGGATTCGTGGCGACCTAAGTTTTCCTTGTTCAGAACGCTTCGATGTCGTAAGGCCGACAGGAAAAGCTGGGAATCTTTAAAGCGATAACCAATTCGAGTCTCCAGAGTCCGCAACTGTCTGCGCACTTCGCGGGGAACGTCTCCCTGTGATCGAAGCAGCCTGTCACGGAGCCAACTCATCAGACGGAAACCCTCTCTATTGAAACTCCGGTTTGCTGACAATCAAGCTTGAATTATGACCGCCGAATCCAAAGGCGTTAGACATGGCCACGTTTACTTCGCGTTTAACGGCGACGTTTGGAGTCACGAACAAGTCACACTCGGGGTCCTGATTGTCAATATTTATTGTCGGGGGAATTAGATCGTATTTCGTAGCCAAAATCGTGGCTATGGCTTCGACTGCGCCTGCCGCTCCGAGCGTGTGCCCTGTCATGGACTTGGTTGAGGACACCGCGAGTTTCTCTGCATGTTGCGCGAAGACGGAACGAATCGCTTTAATCTCTGTGGGATCACCGACGTCCGTGGACGTGCCGTGAGCATTTATGTAGGCCACAGAATCCTTGGCGATGCCAGCATCCTTTAGCGCCGCTTCCATGGCACGGCGCGCGCCGTCCCCGTCTACGTGCGGAGCGGTAATGTGATAGGCATCACCACTTGCGCCAGCGCCTAACACTTCGGCGTGAATCGTCGCGCCGCGACGTTTGGCGGATTCATAACTTTCCAGAACCAACACTCCGGCGCCTTCTCCGATGACAAAACCGTCACGGTCTTTGTCATAGGGTCTGCTCGCTTTCTCAGGCGCATCGTTACGAGTCGAAAGCGCTTTCATGGCGTTGAAGCCTCCGACCGCCAAATGCGTAATAGCGGCTTCGGATCCACCAGCCAGAATCGCATCCGCTTCACCCGCTTGAATCAAACGTGTAGCCATATGAATTGAATGCCCTGCGGTTGAGCAAGCTGAGACCACGGCAAAGTTGGGTCCGCCCAATCCAAAGGTTATGGAAACTTGTCCTGACACGATGTCTGAGATCATCATGGGGACAAAAAACGGGCTAATTCGCTTGGGCCCGCGTTCAAAGAAAACCTTGGCTTGTTCCTCAAACAGCTCGATGCCGCCAATACCTGAGCCAATGATCACGCCCGTGCGGTCTTTGTCGACAGGAGGATTATCGCCTGCGAGTCCGGCATCGATCAACGCTTGATGCGCAGCCGCGATGCCAAACTGAGTGAATCGTTGGAATCTGCGTGCTTCTTTGGGATCAATGAGATCACCGATCGTGAACGCTTTGACTTCACATGCGAACTTCGTAACGAAGTCCGCCGGATCAAAGTGCGTTATCGGGCCCGCACCGGATATTCCGGTTGTGATCGCAGTCCAGAAGTTTGTAACGTCGTTGCCCACCGGCGAAATGATTCCCATACCGGTGACGACAACTCGTTGTCTCGACATAAAGATTTGCCTGTTTAATTAGGCGCTTTGTTCGGTCTTGCTTTTCAAATAGCTAAGCGCGTCTCCGACGGATTTCATTGTCTCGGCATCTTGGTCGGGGATTTCAAGACCAAACTCTTCTTCAAACGCCATGACCAGCTCGACGAGATCTAACGAGTCGGCTCCTAGATCTTCAACGAAACTTGCGCCATCGGTGACGCTGGCTAGATCCACCTGCAGGCGATCCGCGATAATTTTCTTGATCTTGTTTTCCAAGTCGGACATAATTCAAGGCCTCCGGTTGAAAATAACGAACTGGGTCGTTTTGGGTTACATGTGCATACCGCCGTCGACGACTAACACCTGTCCGGTGATATAGTCCGACGCGGCAGAGGCTAAGAATGCGCACACTTGCGCAATATCTTCGGGCTTGCCCAAGTACTTCAGCGGAACACCCTGCAAATAGGCTTCGCGTGTTTCTTCGGTAAGCTGATGAGTCATTTCAGTTTCGATGAATCCGGGTGCGACCGCGTTGGCGCGTATGCCGCGTCCCGCGAGTTCTTTGGCGACTGATTTGGTCAGTCCGATGATGCCGGCTTTCGAGGCAGAGTAGTTGGCTTGTCCTGAGTTCCCCATGACACCGACAACGGACGCGATATTGATGATCTTGCCATAGCGAGTTTTCATCATCGGCTTGATCGCGGCTTGCGTGCAGACGAATGTGCCGGTCAGGTTCACGCTGATTACGCGCTCCCAATCGGGCAGTGACATGCGCATCAACAAGCCGTCACGGGTGATGCCCGCGTTGTTGACCAGAATGGCCACTCCGCCGAGTTCATCCGTGGCTTTCTGCACAAAGGCCGTCGCGCCGTCGCGATCCGTCACATCGAGCACTTGTTGCGTAACGCGAACACCGTGTCTAGACGAAAGTTCTTGAGCAGTTTTTTCAAGGTCCCCGGCAAGTACATCAGTCAGCGCAAGGTCTGCGCCTTCAGACGCAAGCTTTGCGGCAATTGATTTACCGATACCTCGAGCAGATCCTGTTATCCACGCGACTTTGCCGGATAGTGGTTTGCTCACACGATCGCTCCCTGTTGAACTGATTCGATTTCGGCTGCGGTACCGACGGTTTGTGCAACTGCGCCGGGTATCGTGCGTTTCAGCAAACCTGCCAAGACATTGCCAGGGCCGACTTCAAACCAGCGTACGGGTGACATGCCGTTCAGAGTCTCTAAACAGTCCGTCCAGCGAACGGGTGAAAGTAATTGATCGTAGAGATTCTTGCGAATATCGTTGGAGTTGCCGTGTGGCTTTCCTGTGACATTTGACAGCACGGTTACTTGTAGTGTTCGAATCTCAGCTTTAGAAAGCGCTGCTTGCAAACGATCCGCCGCCGATCCCATCAAGGGTGAATGGAATGCACCTGAGACAACTAATTTGCGGACCAATTTCGCTCCGGCGGCTTTACACGATTCCATTGCCTTTTCGACGGCAGGAACTTCTCCAGAAATAACCAACTGACCGGGTGAATTGTAGTTGGCGGGAACTACGATGCCAACGGAAGATGTGTCGCGGCAAATTTCGTCGACTTTTTCAAAGTCCATTCCTACGATAGCAGCCATCGTTCCGGGGTGATCTGTTCCCGCCTGCTGCATTGCTTCGCCGCGAACTTTTACTAACTCAAGTCCAGTTTCAAACGAGAGTGCTCCTCCACAGGCCAAGGCTGAATACTCACCCAGACTATGCCCGGCTGCCGCTTGTGGTTCAATTCCAGACTCGCGAAGCAGCTCGCCGACAATGACAGAATGCACATAAAGTGCGGGTTGAGTCACACGCGTTTGCCGGAGATCATCCTCGGGGCCATTGAAACAAATATCGGATAAGTCGTAGCCGAGGATTTCATTGGCCTGCGCAAAGCGGAGCTTCGCCAGATCAAACTTGTCGAATACGTCACGTGCCATTCCAACAGCTTGCGAGCCTTGTCCAGAACAGAGATAAATTGCGGTATGGGAATTCAAAATTTGTCGAACCAAGAGTTAGAAACGAACAACCATACCACCCCATGTAAATCCGCCACCGAAGGCCACGGCGAGCATCAGTTGACCGTCTTTTAGCTTTCCTTCTTTACGGGCTTCGTACATTGCCAGTGGAACTGAAGCGGAAGATGTGTTGCCGTACTTGTGGATATTCAGAAACACTTGCTCCATTGGCAGACCCATGCGCTCGGCTGTTGCGAAAATGATTCTTGTATTCGCCTGGTGCGGAATCAACCAATCAATGTCAGAAGGCTGCAATTGCGCCTTTTCTACGGTTTCGATGGCTGTGCGCTGGAGCATGCGAACAGCATGACGAAAAACTTCGCTGCCGTTCATCACCAGATGGTTGTCACCGTTTCCCATGCTGTCGCCAGTAGAAGCGGTTCCAGCTCCAATTGAGTAGAGTAAATCTACGGCGGCGCCGTTTGATCCAATTACTGTGGACAAAATACCCCGATCGTCATCAGCTGCAACTAAGACGGCAGCTCCTGCGGCGTCTCCGAAGAGTATGCAGGTCGAGCGATCGTCCCAGTTAACCATGGACGTCAGCATCTCACTACCGATGACCAGAATTTTTTTCGCGCGCTTAGCGGCAATCAGTGTATCGGCATTATAAATCGCAAACAGGAAACCGCTGCATGTTGCGCTGACGTCCCAAGCGGCGGCATTCTTCGCTCCAATCGCTTCTTGAACAAAGACAGAAGTTGCCGGGAAACGCATATCGCCCGTAACCGTGGCCAGAATAATGGCATCGAGTTCCAACGGATCCACTTGAGCCTCAGCTAACGCTTCGCGCGCGGCCGTAATGCAATAGTCGGAAGTGCGATCGCCTTTCTTCATGATGCGGCGCTCTTTGATTCCGGTGCGGGATGTAATCCACTCGTCGGATGTATCGACAATTTTTTCGAGATCCTGATTTGACAGAATCGTTTCCGGTACACCAACTCCCAAACCCATGATCCGGGAAACTGGTTTGACCCCTTTACTCATCATCTGTTTCCTCGACTTCAAGCTCGTCCCGCTTCTCCACTCTGCCTTTGTAACGCGCCACTCCGCGCGCCAACATTCCGGCATCATAGTGATCCACCCCTGCGCTCAATGCACCCGGAAGATCACGTTCAACTAAATTCTTCGCTTCGCGAATAGCATTCTTAACCGCTTTCGCGTTAGAACCGCCATGGCAGATTATGGACACTCCGTTCACACCCAACAACGGCACTCCACCGATTTCCGAGTAGTCGTACTCCTTAACCATCTCCAGCAATTGTTTCGGCGGTTCTCCAATTTTCCCATTTGGCCCCGTGGACATGCGTTTGATGAACGTGTGCACTAACGATTCGCTGAGTTTCAATACGACATTACCAACAAACCCGTCGCAGACAACAACGTCTGCTTTGTTCGTAAAGATATCTCGGCCTTCAATGTTACCGATGAAATTCAATCCACTTTGCTCAAGCAGATAGTGTGTAGCCAGCACTAGTTCATCACCCTTGGTCTTCTCTTCCCCGATAGAGAGTAGTGCGATACGCGGTGTCTTTATTCCTGTAAGCAACTCGATATAGACCGCGCCCATGACTGCGAATTGCAGCAAGTTGATCGGCTTGCAATCTGTGTTTGCACCGACGTCGAGTAAAATTGAAAATTTGCCTTCGCCTTGCGGAAATAGACCACCAATCGTCGGGCGGCGAACACCGCGAATCAGGCCGAGCTTCATGTAGCTCGCGGCCATTTGAACACCAGTGTGACCGGCTGAGACAATGCCCGACGCGAGACCAGTTTGATGCATGTCAATCGCGCGCAAGAGCGAGCTGTTCGGCTTTGAGCGCACGACTTTGCCCGGCGAATCCGTCATAACCACGACTTCCGGAGCATGTTCAATCATGATCCGACCATCAGCGACGGAGCGGCCAAGTCGCTGAAGTTCTGACTCCAATATTTTCTCAGGGCCAAACAGGGCGATTCGGACGTCTTTCATCTCGTCCGTTGCCAAGCATGCCGCTTCAACGGGGACACGAGGGGCGCTATCACCCCCCATAGCATCCAAGGCTATGACCATGGACGACAAGCTGATTCCCTGCTTAAGCGTTCTTTACTTGAAGTACAAAGCGGCCATTGTAGTAACCACAGGAGCCGCACACACGGTGCGGAGCGATCACAGCCTTGCAATTCGAGCAAGTGGCCAAGGCTGGGCCTGTTAACTTATAGTTTGCGCGGCGGCGATCACGGCGCGACTTTCCGGTTCGTCTTTTTGGTACTGGCATGTTTGGTTGGGAGTTATTTAGACAAAGTTATCTGACAAGTACAAGGACCTTCATTCAGGTTTGAGCCGCAACGCGGACAGAGGCCCAAGCACTCTTCGCGGCAGAGATGGCGGCCCGAATAAGCAAGAATCAGGAAGTCGCGAAAATCGGACGATAAATCAACTTCCGTCGTGCCTGGCTTGAAATAGACGATACTTTCGTCATCTACATCCTCACCAGGTGCGTTTCCCGAGATGAAAAGCAACAAGCCCTCTGCTGAAAGCGGGACATCGCACGCTGTCAGGCAACGATCACATTCCGCAGATGCGGTAGTATCGAGTTTGAACCTCAGGTCGAAATACGGGTCATGACGGTCCAGCCTTAGATGCGCCTGAATCGCATGAGTAAACTCATCGGGGCTTAGCCCGATTTCGGTCGGCTCAAGCTCCTGATCAATCTGGTGGATTCCTGCGGGATAGGTCGGCAAATGGAGTTTCACGGCAAGGAATCTGAAGTAATAAATTTAACAAGACTTTGGCAGAATATCAAGCAGTTACGCAAGCCCCACGATTCTCAATGTTGCTTGCCTAATAATTTGTTTATTCTGCAATTATAAAATAATAGGGAATTCCGACTTTCAGCTTCCCTTTTCTGACGATGGTTCAGAATTTGGCGGTTCCGGGTCCGTCAGGCGAACTTCAAGGGAGCGAATGTGGTCACGAATCTTGGCGGCCTCTTCGTAGGCTTCCATTTCGACGCACTCTTTGAGCTTTTGATGCAGGTAGGCAATCTGTTCTACGATAGACCGATTCACCGGTTCATTGCTGACCGCCGCTCCGTCCATGACTTTGGGAACTACCTGAATGGGAGCCTTTGATTTAAGGGCCAGCGCGATCGCGTCAGAGGGTCGAGCATCAATCCGGCGAATTTCGCCGTTGGTTGTTTTCAGCTCGACTTCGGCGTAAAAAGTATTGTCCCGGAGATCGCAGATCGTCGTTGAGCGAATTTCAATCTCCGCTTCTACCAAGATGGCGGCGAACAGATCATAGGTCATCGGGCGAGCGTATTCCAGTCCCTGCAAGAGAAAGGAAATGCTCTGGGCTTCGGCGGCTCCAATAAAAATCGGCAGCCAGCGTTCGCCTTCTTTTTCTTTTAGAATTACTACATAGCCTTGATAAGGCGGGCAGACTGATATACCAATTACTTCAACTGAAACCATATGTATCTCCGAGCGGGCCTAACTCTCTTATATTGTCACTCTTCTGATGTACCGTCTGCAGGCATTTGCGCTGCTGCTGGCGCAATGTATGCTTTAGATTCTTTTGACGGGCCGGGAATCTTCGATGGAGTCGGCAGACCATATCGAATGACTTTTCCGGTCGGTGTCCGGAACAGTTTTTCTACCATGGCAACACGTACTGGCAACAGATAGCGCGGCACGTCCGAGCTTAAACTGTGAATTCGCTTTAGGTCAAGCGAGTCGTTGCGGGAGGCGACACAGACCGCGACTTCACTCTCGACCTCGTCGTCGGGAAGTGCGTACACAATGCTCTCGTCAACTCCCTCTACCTGCCTTAGCAACAATTCAACTTGACCTGCATCGATTGGAAAGCCTGCCCTGTAGAAGACCATCTTTTCGTTTCCGACGACAAACAAAAAGTCGCTGGTATCATGGATTCCCCAATCCGTAGTCACGTTGACTTCAGCACGCAATTCGCTCTTTGATTGAAAAGTGAGCGAGACAACCTTTGTTGGGGCGGGAGCGTAGTGATAGGTCAATCTTCCCAAGTCACCGAGGGTGTTACGTTCACCCTCTCTTGAGCATGACTCAAGCTCTGCTCCGCCAATAGGTCTTCCGACGGACTCGGTTGGCCAGACACCGGGTATGGGGTTCACCGCCAGAAAACCTGCGGCTTCGGCGAGGCTATATCCGTTCCAGATTGCCGCGTCAGTCGCCTGAGCGAGCGTCGTCGCGTAGGACTCCGACAAACTAAAGTCAGAGGTCATTATCGCTGAAACTTTGCCTTTTACGCGCAGCAACTTATCCGCGTTCCATGTCGAAGGATCCGAAGTTTGCGACAGCAGTAATATTCTTTGCGACTCGTTGGTCCGAGGAGCTTCGTTCAACTTACTTTCCGGATCGTCAAGCACCAGAGTTCCTCCGGCGGCGAGTGCGGCACAGAAACCTAACGCGAATACCGATGAAAGAGCAAGGCAACCCGTGAACCACACTTCGGTCTTTGCACCAAGGCGCAGGGCCGTCGTCAAAGCTTTTGCCTGCCACTCTATCGCCTCGGCAGAATGCTGAAACGCTTTTGGCAGGCCACAGGTCCCGGCAGTATGCAGATAAAAACTGGCGTCATCCGCAGGCTCCGGAGGATTGATGCGACTGGCCTGCAATTGACTACCGCTGTCCCCTACCCACCTTAAATAAGGAAGTCTCGCCTTAAATCCGTTTGAGTCCAGCGAAGTTCCGCAATACAATCCATGAATTCTCAGAGTGTCAAACAGTTTTGAAAGAACGTCATGATCCTGTCTTGAATCAACCCAGAAAGGACTCGCGCCCTCGCAAAGACATGCAAGCAAAACAGCGACAGACGAAACCGAACGCTCGGCAGATATCGCAACGATCTGTCCTGCGCCGATCCCGGAGAAGTTTAGCGCCGCTCTATATCGTCCGACTTCTTCCGCGAGAGTCGCGGCGGTTATCCGCTTACCGTCTGAAATCATAAGCACTCGGTCGGGCTTGTCGGTTAACAGGCCATGCGCCCAAGTTGAAGCGGAAAACAAAATTTGCGGCACTTCCGAGATCACGTGACTAACTCTCCCAAGCGATCTAGTGAGCGATATTGCACTGCTTCCGTGACGTGTGTCAAAGTAATTTCTTCCGTACCTTCCAAGTCTGCAATTGTGCGCGCAACTTTGCGAATTCTATGATACGCACGGGCAGAAAGCCCCATGTTTTCCACAACTTGCCTTAGCAAGTCAAGGCTCTGGGTATCGAGTGGAGCGAACTTCTCAATTTCTTTGTTATTCATTTGAGCGTTCGCATACAAATCCGAGCGGAATCTTTCGAATCGCTCTCGCTGTTTGCGTCGTGCTAAATTTACGCGGTCGCGAATGTGGGTCGTGTTATCCTTTTCGGCAGGTGACGACAGCTCGTTCCAAGTCACTCGCGGCACTTCGACATGCAAATCAATCCGGTCGAGCAAAGGGCCGGAAATTTTTGAGACATATCGTCGAATCTGCTCGGATGTACACTTGCACTCTCGATCCGGGTCAGTGGCAAAGCCACATGGACACGGATTCATCGCAGCAATCAACATGAACTGCGCAGGATATGCCAGTGTAACCGCTGCTCTTGACAATGTCACAACACCGTCTTCAAGCGGCTGGCGCAGGACTTCGAGAACATTCTTGTGAAACTCAGGGAGCTCGTCCAAAAACAACACGCCATGATGCGCCAACGAAACTTCACCGGGACGCGGAATCACTCCGCCGCCAATCAAGCCCGCGTCGGAAACCGTGTGGTGCGGCGCGCGATAAGGGCGACTGGCAACGATGGCTTGACCGATGCGCAAGGTGCCCGCGACTGAGTGTACACGGGTGGTTTCAAGAGCTTCTTCAAGGCTAAACTCCGGCAGAATCCCGGGAAGCCTTTTTGCCAACATGGTCTTTCCAGACCCGGGCGGACCAATCATTAACACGTTGTGCGCGCCTGCGGCAGCGACTTCGAGAGCTCGTTTGACGGACGACTGTCCGCGTACATCGGAGAAATCTCCAACTGGTTCGCGGGACTCGTCAAACAGTCGCTGGTGATCCACGACGTGACGCGAGACGGGAAGCTGTCCATTCAGGAAATCAACCGCATCACGCAATGTGCCGACAGGATACACTTCGATTTCTGGAATCAGCGCGGCCTCCTGAGCATTTGCTTCGGAAACAATCAGGCGGCGAACACCTTCACGCCGCATGGCGCCGGAGATGGACAAGACTCCGCGCACGGGCCTGACGTGCCCGTCCAGAGCAAGCTCTCCGACAAGGGCAACATCTTCCAACGCAGAGGGAGCAAGCTGACCTGAGGCTCCAAGAATTCCTACGGCAATCGGGAGATCGAATCCGCTGCCCTCTTTTCGAATGTTCGCCGGAGCAAGATTAATCGTAATCTTGCGATCCGGCATCGCAAAACCGGAATTCTTTATCGCGGCTGAGACTCGTTCGCGAGCTTCTTTAACCGCGTTATCAGGCAATCCGACGACAACGATATTGCGCTCCGTCGCATTTTCCAAATGACACTCTGCGCGGACACGGTAAGCGTCCACTCCTAACAGGGCTGCGGTAGTGACATCTGAAAACATATGCTGCTATATCCGCTTCTCGTAAATCCGCCAAGTCTTGTAAGCACGTGAGCCCATCGCTTTGGCGGCGCTGGTCATTAACTCGTTGTCTTCAAGCACCCAGGAAAACTCTCCCCACTTGTAGCCTGCTGCGGTGCCCGCTTCATAGGCTCGCAGGTAAAGCACCGTATCAATCCCACGCTTGCGAAACTGCGGAAGCACACCCATTGCCAAGACACGAGCGCGACCCACCTTGTGTTTGCCAAGCAAGAGACGAAAAATCCCAAAGGGAAAGAGCGATCCGTTCAGTTTCTTAAAGATCACATTCAGGTCCGGCAAGGCGAGGATAAATCCAACGACTTGACCGTCGCTGGTCTCGGCGAATTGAATCAGCCGTGGATCCAGAACCAATTTGAAGTTCTTGGCCATGACGTCCAATTCATCATTTGTCATGGGTACGAAGCCCCAGTTCTCTTCCCAAGCCGAGTTGTAAACGGCCTTAAACCGCTCAACTTCTTGCGCAAAATCATTCGTTTTGAAGAAACGAAAACGAATATCCATGCGCTGCTCGAGTTTGCGGCCAATGTCGATGACACGGTCTGACAAATCACCCTCGAACATTTGAAAGGCAAGCAAGTCCTTGACCTTCTCTAAACCCGCTGACTCTAGCAAACTTGAATAATAAGGCGGGTTGTGAGTCATCATCACAGCAGGTGGCGTGTCGAAGCCATCCACCAGCAGTCCGCACTCTTCGTTGGTCGAAAAATTCATCGGGCCTCGCATGGTATCGAGGCCCTGTTTTTTCAAAAACTCCTCAGCGGCGCTTAGTAGCGCGCCTGCGACAGCATGATCATTTTCGGATTCGAAGAAACCGAAAAACCCGACCCTGTCCTTCCAAAAGTCATTGTGAGCCGAATTCACTACCGCGCTGATTCGTCCCTTTATCTTAGCCGATTCGTCCACGGCTAAGAAGTGCTTGACGAGTGCATGTTTGTGGAATGGGTGCTTAGGTGAAAACAGCTGTCGCTGATCGAACAGCAGCGGCGGCACCCAGTTAGGATCAGTGGCCTGAACTTGCCACGGAAACCGCAGAAAACGGGTCAGTGACTTCGGATCCGACACTGGTTGAATTCGAATCGGAATAGGCAGCCTCCGCGCGGAACGGAATCAATTTTGAAATTTTCGCAATTTTATCCAACGCGAAATCAAGTTGGTCGTGAGTGTGCGTGGACATGACGGAGAATCGAATAAGACTCTGACCCGGTTGAACGGCCGGAGGTACAACAGGGTTGATAAACACTCCTTCGTCCTGCATCATCTTACAAACGTGGAATGTGTTTACCGAGTCCCCTACGACCACAGGAATAATCGGCGTGTCGCTGTGACCGGTATCAAGACCAAGATGTTTCAATCCGTCGCGCAAATAGTTTGCGTTGCTCCACAAGTGTTCACGTCTTTCAGGCTCCTCGTCAATAATCTTGAGAGCCGCGATCACCGCTCCGACCGTGGCTGGTGGGGGACTCGCGGAAAAGATCAGGGCCCGCGCGTGATGCTTCAGGAAGTGAACGATGTCCTCGGATGCGGCGACAAAACCGCCAATTGCGGCAAGAGATTTCGAAAACGTTCCGACGATTAAATCTGTTTCATTCGTCAAGCCGAAATGTCCGGCTGTGCCTTCGCCTTGCGGCCCGTAAACTCCGACTCCATGCGCGTCATCCAAGATAATGTCGGCGTCATACTTTTGGCAAAGCTTGATGACTGCAGGCAAATCCACGGTATCACCTTCCATCGAGAACACACCTTCCGTGATCACGATCTTTTCATGGCCCTCGTGGGCTCGCAATAGTCGCTCAAGATCCGCCATGTCGTTGTGGCGAAACTTGGCGACGCGGCCAAAGGAAAGGCGAATCGCATCCATAATCGAAGCGTGCGAGAGCGCGTCTGCAATCAGCCACGTATTACGAGAGACAAGAGTCGCGATGGCTCCAAGATTTGCTTGATAGCCCGTCGTGAAAAGCAGGACAGCTTCTTTTTTCAGGAAGTGCGCTAATTTTTCTTCACACTCCTCGTGGATGCTGAGGGTGCCGTTCAGGAATCTGGAACCTGCGCAGCCGGCACCGAAATCCGCTACGGCTTGGCGTGCCGCTTCCTTAACTTTAGGATGATTGGTCAGCCCGAGGTAGTTGTTCGAGCCCAGCATGAGAATATCGCGCCCATTGATTTTGACCACGCAATCCTGATCCGTTTCTATCGCCCGGAAGTACGGATAAATGCCCGCTGACATAACCTCACGGGCTGTTTGAAACTGAGCGACTTTCTCGGCGATTCTCAAGCTATACTCCGCGCAATAAGGATTAGATTTTACGACTGAACAGATCAGATAAATATGGGACAAAGAAACCGCGTCCCTTAAAAACATTCATAATTCCCAATGCGGCCAGGACGATACAGAAAAAGAGAACAAGATCCCAAATGAACTTGAAGCGCAGTAAAAGCGCCAGAACCTCGACAAAGAACAACGCCATACCTAATCGCACATGTCCGTGAACAAACGCAGATTCATGTCGCTTGAAAAAAGGCACAAAACAAACCAGCGGGATATAGGCCAGCACGGCAAGGAGCTTTTCGTCCTCGCTAACGTTGATACTCTCTTTGAGGGGCGACTGGGTTTCTTCGGTCATAAGATTTCTTGATTGCACCCCCGACGGGACTCGAACCCATGCTCCCGGCTCCGGAGGCCGGTGCTCTATCCACTGAGCTACGGGGGTAGACTACCGACGGGCAGGCGCTTAACCTGCTTTAACCTGTAAATATAATCAAATTAGACCCAACATGCAATATAGCCATGTCATTGTTAAATAATTGTTTTACCAATACCTTACAGTGCTGGAAATCTTACTTCCGGCTAAGGTGATCAACTAAGGAAGTTTTATAAACTTCGGAAGCAGTTTCCAGAGGCAGGGTAATCCAATCATTGATGACGATCAACTCACCCCCAACCCTGCCGAGCATTTGCAGTTTCACGCCGTGTTTACTACACATCTCTTTCAGTTGCGGCCATTTTTCATGTGCTACGCTAATCACTGCACATCCAGCAGATTCCGCGAACAGTGTGTCCACAACGCGCTCTGTCCAGGGGAAGGTCACGAGACAGCCAGTGTTTCCTGCCATACAGGATTCTGCGACGGCGGTGGCCAGCCCCCCTTCGGAGATATCATGAGCGGATGCCAGAATACTCTGCGCAGCAAGTTCGGGCAGGAGTCGAATCAGGTTCAGGTTCTTCTCCATGTCCAGGCGAGGCGGCGCACCTGCCACAACACCGTGAATCGTGGCTAAGTATTCGCTGCATCCTAAATCGGGTCCAATGTCGCCCAAGAGAGCGATAAAGTCGCCTTCGTCCTTAAATGCGATACCCACATGCTTGCTCACATCTTCCAAAACGCCCACCATCCCAATCACTGGTGTGGGTCGTACTGGTCCAGCGGGGGACTCGTTATAAAACGAAACATTGCCGCCCGTCACGGGAATATTCAGCGCCGTGCAGGCATCCGACATTCCTTGTATCGCTTGGTGAAAGAAATAATAATTATGTGGTTTATTAGGATTCGCAAAATTCAAGCAGTTCGTTATGCCGACCGGAACGGCACCCGTACAAGCGACATTTCGCGCTCCTTCCAATACGGCAAGAGCTGTTCCCCTGCGTGGATCTACCGAGACGTATCTTGAATTGCAATCTACCGATAGGGAGAGTCCTTTGTTCGTGCCCGGAACACGGACAACGCCTGCGTCCGTGTTACCACCACCCTGTATAGTGGCGGCTCCGATCGTGTGATCGAACTGCTCGTAGACCATTTTGCGGCTGCAAATGTTGGGTGAACCCAGCAATGCAAGCAACGCTACATTCCAGTCGTCTGAATCAGGCAAGTGAGTCGGATCAAAGCTCAATAGTAAGTCCAGAGAGTCAGGACGCGCATGCTCTCGCTTGTATTGAGGTGCGCCTCCCCCAAGCACGAGAGAAGCCGCAGGTATTCTGGCGACTTCTTTGCCGTCTTCATGGATTGTCAACATTTTGTCGTCCGTGACATAACCTACTTCGTCCGCGTGCAAGTCCCACTTACCGAAAATCTCCTTGGCCTGATGTTCCTGACCACGCTTGATGATCACCAGCATCCGTTCTTGAGACTCCGAGAGACTAACTTCATAAGCATTCATATTTTTCTCGCGGCGAGACACTTTGTTCACGTCTAGAAAAATACCAGTGCCCGCGCGCGCCGGAGTCTCACTGCATGAGCAACAGATTCCGGCTGCACCCATGTCCTGAATGCCGACCAGCGCATCGGTTTGGGCAAGCTCTAGTGTGGCTTCCAGCAACAACTTCTCTTTGAACGGATCGCCAATCTGCACGGACGGACGCTTCTCTTTTGAAGAGTCAGAGAGATCTTCCGACGCGAAGGATGCTCCGTGAATTCCATCACGGCCTGTAGCGGCACCGACGACAAACACTGGATTGCCAACTCCATGCGCTGCGCCGCGGATAATTTTGTCAATTTCAACGACGCCGACTGCCATCACATTGACAAGCGGATTTTCCGCGTAGGACGGGTCAAAATAAATTTCTCCCGCAACCGTCGGTACACCAAAGCAATTTCCGTAATGGCTAATTCCGCGCACCACTCCATCAAGGAGTTGCGGCGTACGGGGATGAGACGGATCGCCAAAGCGAAGCGAATTCAGAGCCGCAATCGGACGCGCACCCATTGAAAAGATGTCGCGCAGAATTCCGCCTACCCCTGTCGCAGCGCCCTGAAAAGGTTCGATTGCGGATGGGTGGTTGTGGCTCTCAATTTTGAAACAAACCGCCAGCCCATCCCCGATATCGATTAAGCCCGCATTCTCTTCTCCCGCTTCCACTAAAACCTTCTCACCCGTGCGGGGAAGCCGCTTCAATTCGAGGATTGAATTCTTATATGAGCAGTGTTCCGACCACATTGCTGAAAAGATTCCCAGCTCAACAAAAGTCGGGACGCGACCCAGAATCTTTTGAATGTGCTCGTACTCTTCGCGCGACAACCCATGGGAAACGGCGGTATCAATCGTAACGGGTGGATAGGAAACGGTCATTGCACTGAGCTTGATTTGCGAGCTTGGAAAAATGTGATTACGCGATCGGCGAGATCCGGGCTAAAGCCTTTGACTGCGACTATTTCTTCTTTCGTGGCCTCGCTTAATCGCTGCATACTCCGAAAGTGCATGAGCAGAGACTTCCTGCGGACCGTACCGATTCCAGGTATATCTTGAAGTTCAGAGGCCATGGATTCCTTTTGACGCACCTGCCGATGATAAGTGATCGCATAGCGATGAACTTCGTCTCTGACTTGCTGTAAGAGTCTTAGTGCCGACGATGTCTTGGGCAAATTGAACGGTTCGGAATCACCGGGCAGGTAGATCTCTTCAAGTTTTTTGGCCAAACCAATGACTTGTAAGTTTGTCAGGTTCGCTTCCCGAAGCGCGTCCAAGGCTGCGGTAAGTTGTCCCTTGCCACCGTCGATCAAGACAAGATCAGGCAGCGGTTGTTGTTCGCGCTGCAAACGTGTGAATCGTCTGCCGACCACTTCCCGCATAGAGGCGAAATCGTCCATCCCCTCCACGGTCTTAATCTTGAATCTGCGATAATCCGCCCGCGCGGGTCGACCCATCTTGAACACGACCATTCCGGCCACTTTGTGTTCGCCCATCAGAGTTGAAATGTCAAATGCGACGATTTCCCTCGGGATATCTTTCAACCCAAGTCTTGTTTTCAATTCAGTGAGGCTGGCGGGAACGCGCTCACGCTGAGACGATGACCTGATAATCTCCTGAAGCTGCAAGTCCGCATTGCGCTGTGCAAGATCAACCATTTGAACCTTTTCACCGCGCTCAGGAATGCGAATGAGTAGTTTGCCTTCCGCATTTTCCTTTAACCAATGGAAGAGCAAGTCACTATCTGCTGGACCGTACGGCAGTATTAACTCGCCGGGCACACTGGATTTTGAATAGTAGTGCTGGAGCGCTTGCGCGAGCACTTCGTCCATCGGCGTGTCTTTAGGCAATCGAAGCGGATACTGCACCCGTCCAAGCAGTCTGCCATCGCGAACCTGCATGACCACGAGGCAACCGTCTTCGTCCTGAACGGATAGACCGATAATATCGCGGTCAATGGGTTCTGGGGAGATAATCGTTTGACGGCGCGTGAGATTGTCGATTGAAGCCAGCCAGTCCCGCAGTTGTGCCGCTCGCTCAAATCGCAAGGCATCCGACGCTTCGTTCATCTCTTCACGCAAACGCGAAATGATGTCGGCCCCTCTGCCTTTCACAACTGACGAGAAGTCGCGCACGCGCATGGCGTACTCGTCTATTGTCTCATTTCCAATACACGGAGCATTACAGCGGCCCAAATGAAACTCGAGACACGCCTTGAACTTTCCCTTGGCAATGGAGTCTTCGTTTAGAGGAAGATTGCACGTGCGAATCTTTAGCATTCCGCGCAAGACGTGCAAGAGTCCCTTCAGATAACGCAAATCGCCATACGGCCCAAAGAGTTTCGATCCGTCCTGCGGAGGGTTTCGTGTTAAAAAGATGCGGGGATACGGCTCGTTCGCGATCTGAAGATAAGGTTGCGACTTATCGTCTTTGAGTGCGACATTGTAGCGCGGCTTGTGACGACGAATCAGATTGCTCTCAAGGATCAGCGCTTCGTACTCGGTCTTCGTCGTGATGACTTCCAGATCGGCAATCTTCGAGACCAACAACTCAAATTGTGGCCGACCATCAGACGATTTTTGAAAATATTGCCGGACACGATTGCGCAATACTTTCGCTTTGCCGATATAGATCGCTTTGCCGCGTGCATCACGAAAAATATAGACTCCCGAATCTTTAGGGAGATTCGCGAGTTTATCTTTTAACTCCGGGGGAACGGAGGCGGAATCATTTGTGCTCTGGGTGTTCGACAACTTCGATCAATACTCCCGTTAGCGCAGTGGGATGAACAAACCCGACTTTGGTGCTCTCCGCACCAGATCGCAAAGTGGTGTTGATCAGCTTCGCGCCTTTTTCGGCAAACTCATTTAGTAAAAGCTGCCCGTCTTCTGTCTTGATGGCAATATGATGCAAACCGGGGCCGCGCTTGTCAAGAAACTTCCCCACAGCTGATTCCTGCTTGTCCGGTGCAATCAACTCTATGCGGAAATCTCCAATTGCCAAGAACGCGACGTAAGTGCTTTGCTCGACGATGTGCTCTCTATGTGTCACACGCGCGCCGGTCAGTCGACTCCACAATTCAATCGCTTTGTCCAGGTCCGGAACGGCGACGGCAATATGATCAAGCCCTTGAATCATTTTGAATTCTCAAAAAACTGCGTGATTTCTGTCATCAAACCGTCCAGAGTCTGGATCGGCGCGACTGGAACAGGCAGCGATTGCTGCAATACTTTTCCATAGCGCGTGGATAGCAGCCGAGTGTCAGCTATAATCGCGACGCCGCGATCCTCAGGATGCCTGATCAGTCTGCCCACTCCCTGACGCAAGCGTGTCGCGCAGGCCGGAATGCTGAGTGAATAGAACGGATCCTCTTTTCGTGACAGCGCCAATTCGCCTCGAGCTTCGTGCCAAGGATCAGTCGGCACGTCAAAAGGAAGTTTCACGACGACTAAGATTTCGAGCGCTTCGCCGACGAGATCAATGCCTTCCCAAAGCGCGGACGATCCGATCAGTATTGCGCCTGCCGATTCACGAAAGGCCTTGACGATTTCGTGCGTGTCCCGTCCACCCCGTTGTTGAAAAAGCTGCTTTCCGCGCGCGCGCGCGACAGGTGAAAGTTGTTTGACTAATTCGTCAGAACTTGCATGTGACGTGCACAAAACTAAGGCTGAGCGTGAAACAGAGATCATCAACTTTGCCAATAACTCGGCGACGCCCTCCAAGTGCTGAGCGGAATGCTTCGCTTCAGGCAAGTAGGACGGACAGAAGCAACGCATTTGACTCGGCAGATTAAATGGCGTATCCAGCGCAACCCGCGTGACATCTCGTTCGGTCGTTTGTTTGATGCCTAATGCAGATTCAGTTGTAGAGAATTCGCCGCGATGCGCAAGCGTCGCAGATGTCAACACCGCTCCTTTCACGTCAGCCCACAGTAATTCTTGCAGAGTTTCCGCCACGGAAATCGGAGAAGCGAATAAGGAGAGCGTTGGGTTTGACCGCCGCTGAGAAGATTCCCACCAGTAAACAAATCCCATGTCCGAACATTTCGTCGTGAGTTCGCCGGCTTCGATTATCTCCATGAGTGCTGCTTGAGCGGAGCGCAATTCGAGGGTGCGTTCACGCGCGTCGCGCGCAAGCTCTTCCTCGCGGGAAAGCAGAGAAAGAAGTTTGTCGAGCCTGCTTGAGAGCTCTCTCAACTCCTCAAGCAGTGAGTGTAGCGCGTTCTCAATTGCCGTTTGCTCCGGCGTTTCGGGCCTCATGCGCAGACGAGATTCATCGGGTTGCGATTGCGAGGGCATTCCTGCGGCCTCTTGAAAACTCAGCCTCGATCGTTGAAAGAGCGATTTGGTTAGAACGTCAAGTGCGACTAACTCGGACCCGATATTTTTGTCTTTTACATCCTTCACCAGTCTGATCAGCAGGCCGCGTGATGAGCGTTCGTCCGCGAGGCGAGAAAGGACATTTCGAACGACTCGAGCGCTGAAAGCGGCAGTGTAAGCGGATACGACGGCACGCTCAAACTTGTGCGCTTCGTCAATGACTAATCGCCGCTCAGATCCTTCGTTCGTCACGAATCGGGTAAAGTCCGTGGCAAGCAAGGCATGATTCACCAGGAGCAGTTTGGCCTTCTTAGCTTCGTCCAGAGCCTGCCTGAAAAAATCGCCACGGTTGGCTCCGCACATTGCTCCAGAACATGTTGCGCCATCCGAGCAAACCATTGACCATAGGAGCGGCTCTCCTTCCGGCCGAAAGCCGCCGATCTCACCGATGTCTCCCGTTTGAGTTAAATAAGACCAACGCACAAGCGGCAGGAGTTTATGACGGTCGCCCTCGGACAGTCGACCTTCAACATCCCTAAGCGCCGATTGCAGTCGCCGCTTGCAGAGATAATTGTCGCGCCCCTTTAACATCGCGGCGGGAATCTTTGCTCGCGATGCCGCGCTGATATCGGAGATGTCCTTATGCATGAGTTGCTCTTGCAAGGAACGAGTATGTGAAGAGACCACAACTTGCCGGCCGCTGTCCTCGCCATTGCTCGCCCACTCGAGCGCGGGAACGAGGTAGCCCAGCGACTTTCCTGTTCCCGTGGGAGCTTCAAGGAGAAGTATTTGGCCATCACTAAACGCAGTCTGCACGAGCGATGCCATGCGCAGCTGTTGTGCGCGAGGCGAAAAATGCTGAATTTCACGTTCGAACTCGCCGCTCTTATCTAGAGCGGAAACTGAGATACTCTCAAGCTCCGGGAAGGCGTCACTCTTTGGTGATGCCGGAACGGCGATGTCCACCGCAAGCGATTTTAGAGCTGAAAAAAACAACTCTGCGCGATGATGGCCCTGCGACGCCACCGCATAAATTTCGGCCGTCAATGCTCCCCAAACTCGGTCGGGGAGATGACGCACCATCTCGACCAGAATTTCTCCCGTGGCTTTTGCGTCGTCAGAGGCGCGATGCGCGGATGTCAAAGTGACACCAAAGCTGCGGCAGAGACTACTTAAAGAGAACCTCGGCAACTCGGCCCAGAAGATCCGAGCGAGTTCCGAGGTATCCAGCACAGTTCTACCCGGAAAATGGAAGTCATGACCACCATTCGCGATCAGAAATCCCAAATCAAAGGACGTATTCTGACCTACAACCGGTGAGTCTCCGATGAACTCAAGCAACTTGTCTTGAATCTCGGCAAACACGGGCGCACCTGCGATATCCTGATTAGTGATTCCAGTCAGAGAGGTAATAAAATACGGAATCGGCTGGCCTGGATCCAAGAAAGAATGGAAATTGTCTGCAACCTTTCCATTCTCAAACAACACGGCACCTACTTCTATGATCTTATCCGACGAGGGTGTCAGGCCGGTTGTTTCTACGTCAACAGCAACAAACCGGCTCAGACCAAGTTGGGCAAGCCAGTCAGGCTCTACTCGGTCAGGAGTCGGCGTCGTCAAAATAGCGGATATTGAGGTTACGGGCTGCGCCTGCTTCATCAAGTCTCCTGACCGGAGTTGTATAGGGAGCGTGTTTTAACAGTTCCGGAGTCTCTTCGGCTTCGCGGTCAATTTTGTGCATCACTTCTATAAATTCATCGAGCGTTTCTTTGCTTTCCGACTCTGTCGGCTCGATCATCAAACACTCCGGCACTATCAACGGAAAGTACACCGTAGGAGGATGAAATCCGTAATCCAACAAGCGTTTGGCGATGTCCGTTGTGCGTACTCCTTTGGCTTTCTGGTTGGAACCTGAGAATACAACTTCGTGCATACACGGCCTGTCCACGAATACTTTATAGACGGGGGAAAGTTTTTTTCGCAAGTAATTGGCATTTATGATAGCGTTCTCACTGATAGTGCGAAGCCCGTTGCCACCTAGACTTTTAATATAAGCCAAAGCGCGAACGAGCATGCCGAAGTTACCGTAATAGGTGTGTACAGAACCGATTGAATCCGGTCTGTCCCAGTCCCATTCGAAGCGATTGTCCTTGTGAGTCAGAATCGGAACGGGCAGGTAGCGCGCAAGATGCTTCTTGATTGCAACCGGGCCACTGCCGGGGCCGCCACCACCATGCGGCGTCGAGAAGGTTTTGTGTAAGTTCATATGGCAGGCGTCAAAGCCCATGTCACCCGGACGTGAGATTCCCAAAAGAGCGTTCAGATTCGCACCGTCCATGTACACCAACCCACCCGCATCATGCACGAGATCAATGATAGCCTTGATGTTTGACTCAAACAGGCCCAACGTGTTGGGATTCGTAATCATCAATCCTGCGACGTCGGTGTCCAGCGTACGTTTTAACGCTTCGATATCCATCAAACCGTTTTTATCCGACGGCAATTGAGTTACTTTGTATCCCGCGAGGATAATCGAGGCCGGATTTGTTCCGTGTGCGCTGTCTGGAATAATTATTCTCGTTCGCGCTTCGCCGTTCTTCAGATGAAAAGCGCGAAACATTAGTAGCGCCGTGAATTCGCCTTGCGCGCCTGCGGCAGGTTGTAGTGTAATGTCATCCATGCCAGTCACTTCGAGCAAGGCGTCGGAAAGCTCACGAATGAGTTGCATCGCGCCTTGCGCCGTCGCGCCGGTTTGCCACGGACTCAGTCCCGCAAAACCGGGTAATCCCGCAAGTTCATCGTTAATCTTTGGATTATACTTCATCGTACAAGATCCCAAGGGATAAAAATCTCTATCTATATGATGATTGCGAACAGAGAGATTCACGTAGTGACGAACAACGATGTTTTCGCTGACTTCAGGTAGTCGGGGCGCGGTGAATCTCCGCAACTCTTCGGGCAGGTCTATTTGCGGAAGACTGTCTGGCGTTGGCGGAACTTGGAAGCCGACTCGATTCACATGGCTATGCTCAAATATCAGTTTTGTTTCGCTTTGCAGAGATTGTACGTTACGCTTCATCGTGCACCTCCTGAGGCGTACGCCTCGGCAAGTTCGACGTATCTGTCCATCTCTTCTAACGTTCGAGTTTCGGTCAGAGCGACGAGCAAACCGCGCTCATCCGCAATTCCGAAGCGTGACAAAGGAATACCCGCAAGCACTCCGTGATCTGACATATACTCAAAAAAATGTTCAGCGCTACCAGGCACATTCAAAAGGAACTCTCTGAAGTGCGGACCTTTATGCGGAAGGGTAAAGCCCGGAACATCTTTCATTTTGCCCATCATGTAAAGAGCACGGCGCGCACAGGCCTCTCCGATTTCACGAAGGCCCGTCGGGCCAATCAATGACATATAGAAAGTTGCGCGGGTGGCGATTAGTCCTTGATTCGTGCAGATATTCGACGTGGCTTTGTCTCGGCGGATGTGCTGTTCGCGCGTCTGCAGTGTCAACACGTAACCGCGACGGCCATCCACGTCCTTGGTTATGCCGACAATTCTCCCAGGCATTAAGCGTATCAGTTCGTTCGTCACTGCAAACAAACCAAGATAAGGTCCGCCATAGGACATATAGTTACCAAGGCTTTGCCCTTCGCCCACGACGACGTCAGCTCCGATTCGACCGGGTGATCGAATAAGTCCCATTGCCATCGGGTCAGTGACAAAAATAACTAAGGTGCCTTGCGCGTGTGCGCGTTCGACCAACAAACGAAGGTCGTCGACGACTCCAAAGAAGTTCGGGTATTGTACGACCAGCGCCGCGACGTCGTCGCCAAGCAGCATGGACATGGATTCATGCGACTGAGTTCCGTCGGGGCAAGGCGCCAAATCGAACGTAATGCCCAATGCGATGTTGTTCGTTTCGGCGACTCTTCTGTAAGCGGGGTTAACCGCCTCGCTCCAAACTATGCGGTTGCGTTTTGTATGTGAGCGGGCCAGAGCAATAGCCTCAGACAGCGAAGTGCCTCCGTCGTATAGGCTCGCATTAGAGGCCGACATCGCGAAAAGTTCGCAGATCATCGTTTGAAACTCAAAGATAACTTGCAAAGTCCCTTGCGCGACTTCAGGTTGATACGGAGTGTATGCGGTGGCATATTCACTACGGGACGCGAGTGCATCCACGGCAGCGGGAATATAGTGATCGTAACAACCTGCTCCCATGAAGCAAGCGTGCCCCATGGCATTGTGATTTCGTTCAGCCAGCACCGTCAGGTCACGGCGTACTTGCCACTCTGATTGACCGTCGGCGATGTTCAGCGGTCTTTTCAGACGAAGAGAAGCGGGAATCTGCTCAAGCAGGTCTTCAAATGAAGATACCCCGATGTCCCGCAGCATCGCACTGCGATCATCGGGGGTATTAGGAATGTAGCGCATTATGTGTAAATCGAAGTTAGCCTTATGCAGTACTAAGCGCTGGTGAGATCTTTGTAGGAGGCAGGTGACAATAACACTGCCTTGTCGCTGTCAAATTTGCTGGGTCGAATTTTAACGATCCAACCACCAGAATATGGTTCACGATTGATAATTTCCGGTGTGCTGGCAAGTTCGGAATTCACTTCGACGACTTCTCCGCTGATCGGGGAATACAAGTCCGCAACAGCTTTCACCGCTTCAATGGTGCCAAAGCTTTCGCCTTGATTGGCCCTGCTGCCCACAGCGGGTAACTGAACGAAGACGACGTCGCCCAGTTCACCTTGAGCAAAGTCAGTGATGCCGATTAAGGCAAGATCGCCTTCCAACTTCACCCACTCATGTTCCTTCGTGTAATAATATCCTTCAGGGATGTTCATTTAATGTATCCTTTAATGGAGTAGACTACTTTCTTAAACTCGTGCCAGCTGTTCCATGTATTGCTCAACCCACTTCGTGTGCACTTGGCCGGACTTGAACGCCTCGGTGTCCAGCATCTCAAGATGAAATGGTATCGTCGTGTGCACACCTTCGACGATGAATTCAGATAGCGCCCGTTTGCATCGTGCAAGGGCTTCTTCTCGGTTTGCCCCATGCACAATCAGCTTTGCTATCAAGCTATCATAGTAAGGAGGTATCGTATAGTCCTGGTACACGTGCGTATCCACTCGAACTCCGGGACCGCCGGGCAAGTTCCACGCCACAACTGCGCCGGGCGAGGGCAAAAATCCCCTTGTTGAATCTTCGGCATTAACACGAAATTCAATGGCGTGGCCTTGAAACTTGATGTCCATTTGATTTGGAAGATCTTCCCCCATCGCGATCAGCAATTGCCACTTCACTAGGTCATGTCCAGTCACCATTTCGGTCACAGGGTGCTCGACCTGAATTCGCGTGTTCATTTCCATGAAGTAGAAATTACCGTCCTGATCAAGAAGGAACTCCATTGTACCGGCGCCGGAGTAATTAATGGAGGACGCCGCTTGTACTGCGGTCTTCCCCATTAAATCTCTGAGCTTGGAGTCCACTGCGGGCGATGGAGACTCTTCAATCAACTTCTGGTGACGGCGCTGCATCGAACAGTCGCGTTCTCCAAAGTGGATGCATCCTCCACGGCCATCACCCATGACTTGGATCTCAATATGCCGCGGATTAACAATAGCCTTCTCAATATAAAGATCTCCATTGCTGAACGCGGCTTCGGCTTCCGCACTCGCCATCTCGAACGCAGATTCGACATTGTTCATCTCTTGAACAAAGCGCATTCCACGGCCACCGCCACCGGCAACCGCTTTAATCATCACGGGCAGTCCGAACTCTTCGGCAAGCCTTTTTGCTTCTGTGGCGTCGGTGACCGGCCCGTCGCTACCCGGTATCACCGGACATCCGGCTTTGATCATTGTTCGCTTGGCCTCGGATTTATTCCCCATCAAGTCAATGACCTTTGGGTCGGGGCCGATCCAAATGAACTCGTGGGCCATACATATTTGAGCGAAATCGGAATTCTCCGCCATAAAACCATAACCGGGATGAATCGCTTCTGCACCCGTTATCTCTGCCGCGGAAATTATGGCCTTGGGCGACAGATAGCTTTGTGACGCGGATTGCGGACCAATGCACACGGACTCGTCGGCAAATCTAACGTGCAGAGAATCACGGTCTGCAGTAGAGAAAACAGCTACGGTTTGGATTCCGAGGTCTTTACAGGCACGTATCACTCGCAATGCAATCTCGCCTCGGTTGGCGACCAAGACTTTGTTGAACATCAGCTCAATCTTTCAAAGCGAAACATTACCTGGCCAAACTCGACTGGCTGCGCGTTGCCGACAAGCACTTCGAGGAGTTTTCCTCGGAACTCTGCTTCAATCTCATTCATCAGTTTCATTGCCTCGACGATGCAAAGCACTTTACCCGGCTCTACGATCTCGCCTATCTTGGCATACGGATCGGCGTCAGGCGACGGGGCGCTGTAAAACGTGCCAACCATCGGTGCTTTGACTTCAACAATGTTTGCTGCCGGGAGTCTGGTCTCAGCAGGGGCGGCAGGAGTTCCTGCTGGTGCGATCATCGGTGCGGGAGTGTAGGCCATGCCGGGCATCATTTGCGGCTGCGCGGCGACGGTTACTGTTCCATTTTGAATCGGGTTCTTGGAAATGCGAATCTTCAGATCATTTTCGACCAACTCAAACTCGGTGATCGGGCTGCGCTCGATCATTCTAATCAATTTCTGAATCTCAGAAAGCTCGATTCGAGATTTCTCTTTCAGTGTACGTGTGGACATGTAGGCTCCTTAGTTGGGCCGGTGTACAAACTTCACTCGGGTTTCGCCTTCCGTTTCTGATCCAATAGGAACCAAACGGCTGGCGGGAAACCCTTCCGCCACGAGGACGTCGCGAACTGCTTCAGCGCGTGATTGCGTCAGCAAAAAGCGATGCACGGGCGAGTCAACTTGTTCATTTGATTGAGCTCGTATCTCAAGCTGTCCATCCTGATATGTCATATCGAGCTGAGTTGCGAGAGTTCTTAAGTATCTGATACTCTGCTGACTTAGCTCGGCACTTCCACTTCTAAACACGATGCTCCCGTTTGCCAGTTTTCCGCTTGTTGAGGAGCGTGAGACTGAGACTGGATATCCATAGGTTTCAAAAAACACTTCTATAATGTCAAACGCACCGAGAATACTGGATTCGATGACGTCTTCAACTGAAGCATTTGTAGTCTTAGGTTTGCTCGACTTCGGGAGATTGCTTGTATGAGCCGGTATCGGTTTGCGCTTAATCGGCGTTATTGCGGCAACATCACCGGAAGTAGATAGATTTCCACTTTTAAGTCTCGCCGTTTGCAAATCTTCTTGCGACTTTGGCTCAGCAGGATCTAATTCGATTTCCCCTGTTGCAGATGACGTGGTCGGTACGATCTCCTTTGTCTCAGACTTCGCTGTGAGAGGAGGACTAATCTCATTCTTTGTGGCTGTTCTCTGCACTTTCTGTGACCCAAGATAGAGCGCTCCCGCGGAAGCAAACAAGAGACCGGCATAGAAAAGTGTCGCACCACGACCCTTCTTAGAATGCTGCCGACCCTTGGCAAACCAGATTCCCACAAAGACAAGTGCTAATAGGGCAGCCAGTATGGCAAGAGTCAGGCGCAATAGATCCATGGTGCTATCCGGTGCGCTTCACCCGATCAAGATATTCACCGCTTCGAGTATCTACACGTACTAAATCGCCGATTTCACAGAAAAGAGGGACGTTGATTTCGGCGCCAGTTTCTACGGTCGCAGGTTTTCCCGTACTTGACACGGTGTCGCCTTTGAAACCCGGCGCAGTTTCCTTGATTTCGAGTTCTAGAAAATTCGGGAGTTCCATCGTGAGCGCTTCGGCGCCCAAGAAGTTAACACGGCAAATAACCCCTTCCTTCATCCAGCGAGCTTTATCGCCAAGCCATTCAGTGGTAAACTGGTGTTGTTCATAGGACTCATGATCCATGAAATGATAACTCTCGCCATCGCTGTAGAGAAATTGCAGGTCCTTGCCATCCACTCGCACCGTTTCAATGGACGCGCCGGAGTTCAGTGTGCGCTCGATGACACGGCCCGTGCGCGCATTTCGCAGTGTTATACGCACGAACGCGCCGCCCTTGCCGGGTTTCACATGTTGAAAATCCGCTACTTCAAAAATCTGACCTTCCATTTGTAAGGTAAGTCCCTTGCGAATATCCGCTGTTGTTGCCATGAATTGCTTGTTTATTCTGTTAGTTTATGTGTCTAATGAGAGTTGACCGTTCAAGAGCTGTTCAAACTCTTCTTCGGTCAAAACGGGCACGCCAAGTGAAATGGCCTTCTCAAGTTTCGAGCCTGCTTTTTCGCCTGCCACAACCAAACTTGTCTTCTTTGAAACCGATCCGGACGGTTTCCCGCCTTGTGACAATATGGCACGCTCAATTTCTTCACGGGAGTATTTTTCCAGAGACCCGGTGACGACGACGGTTTTTCCTGCCAAACGGACGCCGCGTTTTACTGGTGAGCTGTCTTTTAGTCTAACGTTTGCGCGTTTCAGTTTGCCGAGAGTTTCGTGCCACTTCTTTGATAAGAAATACTCGGAGATCGCCTGAGCCACACGAGGACCGACATCCGGGAGATTCTCAAGCACCGCAGGATCCGCTTCAGCGAGTGCTTCAAGATCGCCAAACTGTGCTGACAATGTCCGAGCTGTGCTTTCGCCGACGAATCTGATTCCAAGCCCAAAGATCAAGCGGTCGAGGCTCGCAGTCTTGGCCGTTTGCAGTGAAGCCTGAAGTTTCTCGGCAGATTTTTGCGCGAACCCTGGAAGCGTCAACAACTGCTCAACTGTCAAAGAAAAAATGTCTGCGGCCTCGCGAACCAAACTCTGCTCGACCAAAGAATCAATAGTTTCCGATCCAAGTCCGGAGATGTCAAGCGCGCCACGCGAAGCGAAGTGCTCAATCTGCCGTTTGATCACTTCTGGATCTTGCGGATTGGTACAACGCAGAGCGACTTCGCCTTCAACTCGCTCAAGCACCGCGCCACAAACAGGACAGGATTCAGGCTCTGTGATCGGCTTTGCTCCACTCTCTCTCTTGTCGGCAATTGATCCGGTAATCTTCGGAATGACGTCGCCGCCGCGCTCGAGAATCACCGTATCTCCGTAGTGTAAGTCCAGCCTGCGAATTTCGTCAAAATTATGCAGCGTCGCGCGTCTGACAGTTACGCCCCCCAAGAAGACTGGCGCAAGCTCTGCAACCGGAGTCAATACGCCTGTGCGGCCTACTTGAAAGGACACTCCCAATAATTTCGTCGTTGCTCGCCGTGCGGAAAATTTACAAGCAATTGCCCAACGAGGAGCACGGGAAGTATTGCCAAGTTTGCGCTGCTGGGAAAGAGAATCAACCTTAACGACAATGCCGTCAATCTCGTAAGGCAGTGTATCGCGCTTCTCTTCCCACTTCTGCCAATATTTTGTAACATCGGCTATCGTTTGAAAAACTTCTGCGGCATCACTGACCGGCAGACCAAAAGTCTTCAGTTTCACCAAGCCTCCCGAATGTGTGGGCTCGGGTGAATCCGGCGAGTCGAAGCCATAACAAACCACCCGTAAGGGGCGGCGCGCAACCAGCGCAGGATCCTGAAGTTTCAATGAGCCTGCAACTGTGTTGCGGGGATTCGCGAGAGGCTTCTTGCCTTCTGCCACCTGTTCATCGTTGAAAGCAATGAAATCGTCCGTCCGCATGTAGACCTCGCCTCGGACGTACAGCCTCGTCGGAGGCTTGGCCGAATCGGATGCCAGGCGGAGAGGAATGCCGCGAATCGTGCGGATATTTGCGGTAATATCGTCCCCCCTCTCACCATCTCCACGAGAGGCGGCGCAGGTCAAGAGGCCATTTTTATATGTTAGAAGAACGGATACTCCGTCAAACTTCAGTTCAGCAGAATACGCCGGAATATCTCCTTCAAGGCCCTCGGTTACCCTCCTATGAAACTCCATCAAATCTTCCTGATTATAGGAGTTTTGTAGAGAAAGCATCGGGAATGGGTGCTTTACAGACGCGAATCCCTCGGACAGGACATCACCGATCCGTTGGGTAGGACTGTCCGCGGTGATTAGTTCAGGATGCTGGCCTTCGAGGTCGGAAAGCCGCTGAAACAGCCTGTCGTACTCAAAATCACTTACTTCAGGCCGGCCCAAAGCATAGTAAAGTCGATCATGTCGGGCGATTTCCCTGCGAAGTGCCTCAATTTCCTGCTTAGTACTGGCCATTTCGGGTTTTTTGGGCGAGGGGCTGTTTCTGAGGGAAGTAGAGAGCAGTGGAAACTACTAAAAATTCTGAAAAGTGGCAACTGGTTGAGGGGCTATTTGCCCATTATTTCTGCTTAACAGGCTTCCGGTGTTAATCCTGCAATTGCGTCTAAGCGACTATATTCATATATTTTAGGATTGTGTAGAAAATCGTTAAAAACCCTATATGAATAGCTGGCTCGCTGGTGTCATCGTTGTGCCATCCGTGCTGTGGCTAATCGGGCTACTCCGCTGGCTAAGGAAGTCGGATGCCCCTGCCGGACCAACAGCTATTGGAACTGTCGCTGCGGTCGTGGTTGCTCGTAATGAGGAGCGAACGATTGGCGTGTGTTTGCGCAGTTTAGTGGCGCAGGGCGAGACCTTATCTGAGATTTTCTTGTACGATGACTCTTCGACCGACAGAACGCGTGACATTGCCTTTCAGATTTCCACGGAACATCAAAAGTTGCGTGTTCATGCTGTGGCCTATGAGGCCGGAACTGTCAGTCCAAAGAAGCGTGCCTTGGCAATGGCGTTTCAGAACAATACGGCCGCCAAGGTTGCATTGACCGATGCGGACTGTGTTGTGCCACCGAAATGGATTCGCCGCATGTCCGCCTTGTTTGATGAGCAAACAGGCGCTGTGATTGGCGCATCATGGCCGGAGGAAAAGCGCTCATTAAGCGAGCGGATTTATCGATGGGAACGGCTTACGGCTAATTCACTCATGGCTTCGGCTTGTGGGTGGGGGCGTCCTGCTTCGGCGTGCGGTCATAACATATTGTATTCAGCGAAAGCTCTGAAAGAAGTAGATGCACCAGTACGACGAGACTTGCCTTCCGGAGATGATGATTTGACGGTTCAAGCAGTTGCAAGAGCTGGGTGGCAAGTGAGGTTTTGCGCGGACCCACAGAGCGTTGTGAGAGACATGGGCGGACTGCGTGGCTCGCGCTGGCAACAGGCCGCGAGGCACCAGAGTGTGACGCATTTGTATCCGTGGTATTGGAGAGTGTTGTTCGCACTGAGCATTCTCGCCAACATCACAGCGATTTCGCTCTTGCTTGCTTTACCCATGCTTTCTTATCGACTATTGATCGTAAACATTCTGCTGATAAAACTTCTTATTGATTGTTTGATTGGAATAACGCTTGCGCGAAAGCTCAGGCTTGATATCGGCGTCGTGGAAACATGTATTGCGTCTGGTCTGCTTCCGCTTTGGGTATTGTGGCGGACTATCGCAAGTTTTTTTGGCCGTACTTTCCAGTGGCGAGGTCGTCGGATGACGCCGACTCAAACCGTAATCCCGTCTACGGACATACATGGCTTCTGAATCACAAACCACTGTAAACTCCTCCTCCGTCGCACTCGGTCAAAACAAGCCGTGGGCAATGCCGCGCTGGGCAAAGATCGCGCTGACGATCGGCGTGTTGCTGTTGCTGTCTTGGCAGGTGCGTTGGAGCGAAGTGCTTGCCGTTGTGACCGGAGCGAGTGCTATTGGTCTTTTCGCTGCCGTGCTATTATGGTTTCCGAATCAAGGATTGCAGTATCTGCGATGGAGTTTTATTGCAAGGCGTGCCTCTGTAAGACCTGAAGGTCGGGACGTCCATGCAAGTTATTGGCTGGGACATACGCTTGGTTTTATCACTCCGGGGCGCGTGGGTGCGTATGGACGAGGCTTGTTCTTACACAATGTCCCAGTCGGCGAAGCGACTGCATTGACGGTACTTGAAAGAAGCTATAGTGCCATCACGGTGAACGGATTTGGCATGATCGCGCTAGCAATTCTGCCGCAGTTGGGATGGCAGGTAGAATGGGCGAGCTGGGGGACGGGTGTTTCAGTAGCTTTACTTGGACTTGGGTCAATGCTTCTGCTGACGGGTGTTTTTCCGTCGCAAATTGCGAGACTCTTGTCGTCATTTACTGCTTCCAAAAGCTGGGGTCGCGGAATCTCGAAGTCTTTGAACGCGATCAGCGGGATCCCATACGGCTCCTCCTTACTCTACTTGTCCCTGGCTTCGGGATCACTTGTAGTTTCGCTTGTTCAGTTTGTGCTGGTCCTTGGCGCGCTTGGCATTGACGTGCCGTTATTAGCCGGACTTCTTGCGGTGCATTTGAATTTCTTCTTAAAGGGTAACATCCCCTTGACGCTGGGAAATCTCGGAGTCGGGGAGTGGACGGCGCTCCTATGTTTGCGCGGACTTGGAGTGCCTGACACACAGGCGGTCGCCGCATCGCTGATTCTCTTTAGCCTGAATGTCGCCATTCCGGCGCTGATTGGAGCGCGGTACATTCGTAGATTGTTTACGATTCATCATGACTGGAAGCAGCGTGTTAAGTAGCTGGGCTACTATTTTTCTTGCCATAGTTGTATTGATGACCGCCGCGTACGCGGTTATCATGCTGCTGTTTGCCTTGGGACTGCGGCGCTTAAGTGGCAACAGGAAAGTGCGACATCCTGTATGGGCGAGCGTCAGCGTGATTGTACCGGCACGAAACGAGGCAGGTGTGCTCCCTTGGGCACTTGGGTCATTGATGAAGCAGGATTATCCCGGACATTGGGAAGTTGTGGTCGTGGATGATCGAAGCGATGACAACAGCCCGGCGGTGCTTGCAGTGCTAGCCGAGCGCTATCCGAATTTGCGAGTGATCCGCATTGACGAGTGTCACGGAGCGTCGCCCAAGAAACACGCGCTAGCGCGCGGTATTGCCGAATCAAGCGGTGACATTGTCGTGACCACGGATGCTGATTGTCAATATTCAACAATGTGGCTGCAAGGGCTTGTGAGTCATATGACAGAAGATGTCGGCGTGGTGGCTGGATTGACAATTTTCGATTTGCCTGACTATCACAGAGTTCCCGCATGGCAAAAGATTCAGTGGCTTGACTTTTTTGTGCAGAATTTTTTGGCAGCAGGAGCATTGGGTTGGCATCACGCGGCAAGCTGCAACGGCAGTAATCTTTGCTTTCGCCGCAAAGTTTACAACGATATTCTGGGTTATGGAAAATCTGCAGATGTAGTTTCCGGGGATGATGTTCTTTTTGCACAGCGAGTTGCGGCACACTCGGACTGGAAAATGATATTTGCCACCACGCCTGAGACAATAGTGCGTTCTTTGCCAGTCGGCTCTATTCGTGAGTTGATGCATCAGCGCTTGCGTTGGGCATCGAAAGGCTTGACCTATCGAGGGAGTATGCTGGCCTTTCTTTTTGCGATTTACGGATACTACTGCGCTTTGTTAGCCCTTCCGATCGCGTCGCTGTTTGTGCCGGACTTGCTGTTGCCGACCGCATTGATTTGGGGCAGTAAACTCGCTGTCGACACGGTACTAATCGTAACGGGTGCGAAGATCTTCGGCCAGCAGCGACTTCTACCTTATTTCCTTCCTTACGAATTGCTGCACGTCGCTTTCACTCCTTACTTCGGATTTGCGGGATTGCTCCTGCCCTATCATTGGAAAGGTGATTGGTATCGTACGGCGACACTTCCAAAAGCGTTGTCTGGTCGCTGGATACGCTTGCGCGAAGCGCAATTGGCTACGAAAGCTGAGTCAGAGGTGTTTGAAAAGCAATGATGAATTTCTCGCAGATAGCGCCGTTGCTTGCTCGAGGCTGGCAAACGCATTGTTCTACATCGGGTCAAGCTGCGATCACCTTTGATGACGGGCCGGATCCCAAAACGACTCCGCTGTTGCTTGAAGCGTTAAACAAGCATGGAATGAAGGCCACGATGTTCGTCGTTGGACAGCGCTGCAAAGGAAACGCTTCTATTTTGCGCGAGATGTCCGAAGCGGGTCACTCGATTGCGTGTCATGGTTACGCGCATGAACGGCATTGGTTTCGTAATTCTACTTTTGTTCAGGCAAGTGTGCGTCAGACAATGTACATGCTACAAGAGTTTGGCATTCGCATGGCGCCGCTCTTTCGTCCGCCATTTGGCGCTATTGATTGGAAGTTGCATAGAAACATTACGGCCCTCAAAGTCACGCCAATTCTTTGGTCTGCACATGTGGCCGATTGGAAGCCGCAGGATCAGTCGCTTTTACGTCAACGCCTCGTTCGATCCGTGCATGACCGGATGATTTTGCTTTTGCATGACGGGCACGACACGACTGCTAATCTCGTGGAACAACTGCCCTATTTGCGCGAGGCGTTGGACGAGCAGAATCTTCGCGCCGTTGCTCTTGGCAAAACAGAGAAATTGGTCTCGGCATGATCCTAAGCTGGATTGCCTTAGCTGTCGGTTTGATACATTTTTCTGCGGGAGCCATAATAGCTGCAGCTTTGCTGAGACGAAGCCCTAAGCAACAAGGTGAACTGCCCAGTGTTTCAATTGTCGTTCCAGCTCGAAATGAAGCAGCGAATTTGCCGCGATTGTTTACGTCGTTACGTAAACTTAAGTACGCTCCCTCGAAAATCGAGCTGATCATTGTCGACGACGATTCTGATGACGGGACGAAGGTTGTTGCGGCGCGAATTGCAGAGACTCTCCCATTTAACGTCAGAATCGTTGACGCCATCCATGGGTCAAGTGAATCACTTCCGCAAACAAAAACAC
>CAZHAK010000026.1:0-37794 GCA_964530625.1 uncultured Alphaproteobacteria bacterium
AAACCGCAGCCTAAACTAAGTGGATAACGTCTCCAACATTTGGGGTGCAGTCCAATGGTACCCACCAGCACTGGAGTAGAAGGGGTTGATAAACTATAAATTTGTAGTGTCCTGTCGCTAATTTGTCCATATAAGTAACCATTCGCGATAACTGTATAGCGCAGACGAGTGAATTGCGGAAAGGGCAAGGCATTTGTGACGAGTGGATTCCCCGGGTCTTGAATATCCATTGTAACAAGCGATTCAGTGATCGCGTAGGCATAGTCACCCTCAACAAGGATATCAGATGCATTCGCCGCTGACTGCGGTGCAACACCCAACGACTCCGGTGCGGCGGAATTCCGGGCATCAAATATGATCAGTCCATGATAGCTTGTTGTCCCATAGGCGTAATCATCTTTCGCCGCGATTCTATCCAGGGTCAATCGCCTTGTCAAATTTGATTCACCCAATAGAACAGGAGTTGAGGGATTCGAGAAGTCAAAAGTCACTATTCCACGTGTTGTATTCGCGGCCAAATAGCCAGTACTGCCGCTCACTGTCATATCTTGAATATATCCGAATTTCCCCACAGACCCTATTTTCACTGGCAGTGTTGGACTCGAGATATCAACTATCGCGACTAAGGAATCTGTATACTCCGTGGTGACACAGACAAAATTATCTGAGCTGACCATCCAGTTCCTTCCGCTTCCGAATGATGCCCCAGCGAATTCACTGTCAATCCCATATTCCCCTTGAAAGATTGGGGAAACTGGGTTTGAGATGTTCCAGACGGATAGATAGTTAGTGTGCGACACAACAAGCAAATCGCCTGTAACGGTTATTGCCATACACTCACCACTGTCACATGTCGCGACGGTAAACGGCGTAAGTGGATTAGAGATATCAATGATTCTTACGCCACCAGTGTCAGCACCAAAAGGATATTGGGGACAGAAATAGGCATAATTCCCGGATATCGTTCCAAAGCGGCCAAAAAAGTTTGAGTCTGCCTGAGCGACCAATACAGGAGCATGCGGGTCTGTCATGTCATAGACCATCAGCCCGCGTCCCGTCATAAATAGATAGTCTCCTACTACTCCCAATGGCCACCCTTCGCCAGGAATATCTGGGAAATGAGCAATCCTATGAATATTGTATATGTCAGAAACATCCAGCACGTATGGAGTCCCCTCAGCACCGCCATTCGCAACCGCGTAGTCTCCCGCAACTAAGATTCCACTGGTTCCACCCAAATCCACCCACTCGGTAATGCGAAGTGGTCTCGTGGGATCAGAAATATCATACACCAATCCTCCATTGTGAAAGCCGATGAAAGCAAGGTTTCCGACAATATCTATCCCACCTCCGCTATCGCCACGGTCATACAACGGGCATCGGCCAATTTCAACAGGATGCGTGGGATTCGAAACATCCATAATGTATAATGCCGATCCATGATTCCTCGCAAATAGCGTATTGCCTCGCATCACCATGTCATCCACTGACTGCCAATACTCGAATGTGCTAACGCGCCTTATCCCAAGGCTGTCTTGGGCAAAAACGCTTCCCCCTAACAACAATACCGCGAACCCCATCAGGTTCAAGGTTTTGAATACAGATAGAATTCGCGTCATGATAGGGCCTCCGGAAGTGGTTCAGTGCCAGCCGTCTTTTCTAATCTACACACCTGAGTCCGGATAGTCAACTCCAGCAGATTCCGGCGGGGAACCGCTACGCTAAATACCCGCTCGGCGAACAAGACCGGAAAAACAAGCGCGGCGACCCTCTTCCGGGCCGCCGCGCAAGCGTCAATCAGTTCAGCGGCACGCTGGTTATTTAAAGCTGCCGTTGATAATCGGGAAGACCGGAAACCAGCCGCCCTTTTTGATGATGTTGATCAGGCCGATTTGGAGGCCTTCTGTCTGGCGGGCGAAGTTCACGAGGCCGAATTGCAGGCCCGCGTATTCGTTGGCCTGGTTGTAATAGCCGACTTGCAGACCGGTGTACTTGCCCCCCTTGTTGATGTTGGCGAGAGCGTATTGCAGACCGGCGCCGCCTTCATCCGCGAGGTTCACCCAGCCGAGTTGGATACCGGAGGCGCTCTGACCGACCATGTTCACGATACCCCACTGGATGCCTGCGAAGTCACCGCTGGCGGCATTGGCAATTCCGGCGTCGAGGCCGGTCATGTTGGCGTTCTTGCCGTAAATCAGATTCAGACGCAGACCCGTGATGGATTGGTCGTTCTTGAAGATTTGCACCGGGTCCACGAGGGCGAGATTGACGGGCTTATCCCCCGCGACAGCCGCGGCAGGCAGAAGGGATGCGATACAGAGCAATAGCGCGATAAGGGTTGTTTTCATTCTGGCCATCCTAAAGTTTATGACTTTTATTCAGCTTGTGACCACGCATAATAACCATTTCAGCGTTCAGATTCAACCTTTCGAACAGTTTACTCCGCCGTGACGAAATAGACGCGCATGGGGTCTGCGGGACGGGGCAGCATTGCGGCGGTGGCCGGGGTGGTTAGCTCAAGCGTGTAATCAATCGGCGGCATGTCAGCGTCGTTGCTTGACCTAAGGGAATAGTGCGCCGCGCCGTCGGCCGGTTGCCACCTGAACGAGAGCGAATCGCCGATTGGAGTCATCGTCAGCGCTTGCGGCGCGGGACTGTTTTGCGCGTTGTCAAAGACGTCGTTCAGCGCTTCGAGCAAAACGTTTTCACGGTCCCCCGTGATTTCCCAGAACATCGCGCCGCCCAAATTTTCGGTGACGATGTACTGCGCCTTTTCCGAAATGGACACGCTGTCGTCATAGCTGATCATCACTTGCGCCGCCGGACTATAGAGCCACGGAACGCGAGTGACTTCGTGGAAATAGCGTGTGTAACCATTCTGATTGACATAGTTGTTGGCTAAATCCGTGTAGTCAAAGACGCCGTTCTCCCATGTGCCGACGGGCGAGACGCCGCTGAAGCTCGCGTACAATCCATTGTTGACGTTGGCGACATTGCCAAAACCTCTGCCATAAAAGGCCAAGCCCGCGGACAATTGTTCTCGCGGAAATCCTCCGTCAATGTAGTTTTGCATCGCGGCGCTCAGATTGTACGTGGAATGCACGGGTTCGGCATACGGGTCAGCGGGATCGGGAAAGAGCGGCGAGTTAAACCCCGTGTGCGTGCTCCAGCCGCCTTGAAAATCGTACGTCATCACATTGATAAAACCCACAACCTGCGCAAGCGCGGGAAGCTCCAAATCCGCGATGTGATCGGCATTAGCGGACGTCGCTAATGTGAGCAGATAGGGCCGGTTGTTCAGGGATTCAAGCGAGTCAAGCTTAACGCGAATGCGTTGACACAGCAGCGTGAGGTTTTCGCCGTCTTCCGGACGATGTTCAACGTCCCAGTCACCGCCGAACACGGGATACTCCCAATCCAAATCCACACCGTCAAAGCCATGTTCGATGATAAACTCAGCGCAGGAATTCGCAAACAGTTCACGCGCGGCCGGAGTCGCGGCGGCATCGGAAAAATTTTCACTCCAAGTCCATCCGCCGACCGCGATCAACGTCTTGAGCTGCGGATACTGCTCTTTCAGAATACGCAGTTGATGAAAGTTTCCTCGCTCGCAGCCAGGATCCCAGCAGTCGCCGGGATAATACCGGTCGTTGTCCGCGTACCAATCGCCCATCACAACTTGCCCGTTGCTGATATTTGCAAAGGCGTAGTTGATATGCGTCACTTGCTCAACGGGAATATCCGTGACGAGGTAGTTGCGCGCGTAAATTGCCCAGCTTGGATAATAGCCGACGACGCGGAAGGCATGCGCGCATGTTGCCAGACCCAGCAGTCCGGCAAACAAGAGCACGCTCAAACAAATGCGTGAGAATTCTGTCATTGACACACAGTCGTAACCTTGTGGAAATACGCGTCGGGCAGACCGGAGAGCGGCGCGAGGTCATAGCGGACGCGCATATTGTCCAGCGAAGTCAATCCTTGCGCGACGATGTTCCAGTCATCTGGGAAATCCGCTTCGCTGTCGGGGGATTGCCAGAGGGTGTAGGTGGCCGCGTCGCCGCCGACGTGCTCCCAGGCGAACTTCGCGGTGTCGCCGACTATCACGATGGTTAAGTCACTCGCGGGAACGGCAAAGCAGTCGTCGCATTCGTCAGGTAAACCATCGGAGTCTATGTCCAATGAATTTCCGCTGGCGATATCGCATGCGTCGGCGATGTTGTTGCTGTTGCAATCTATCAAACTGTCGGGAATAACTTTGAAGACCTCACCGCCGAATAAATCACAGATGTAAAGCTCGCCGTAAGCATCTTCACCGAAGCTTGAGATACCCGCAATCGAACCCACTGCCGGATCGAAGTCTGCTGTCCAATTGGTTGAGTCGGTCGTGCCGTTTGTACCGTCCCAGACAAAACTCCAGATAGTTGCGGAGCAGTAATCGGCGTAGAAATATGTGCCGTAGAGACTCGGGATTGCGCAGCCGCGATAGACGTATCCGCCCGTAATCGAACAGCCGAAGTCGTGATGGTACGCGGTGACGGGATAAATGAGCGTGGGATTATTGCAGTCGCATCCTCCCCACCCTGTGCAGGCGTAGGCTTCGCGGCAGCGCCAGCCGTAGTTTCCGCCGCCGGTGTCGCTCGCGGCTTCGACGTTGACTTCTTCCCAGGTGTATTGCCCGACGTCAGCGATATACATGTCACCGGTTACTCTGTCAAAACTCCAGCGCCACGGATTTCTCCAGCCGAACGACCAAATCTCCGCGCGATAGCCGGGCACACCGACGAACGGATTGTCATCGGGAATGCCGTAGTTTAATCCGGCGTCGGTGGAGTCCACGTCAATGCGCAGCATCTTGCCGAGAAGCGTGTTGGTGTTCTGTCCGTTGTTTTGCGGATCTTCGCCGCTTCCGCCGTCACCGAAGCCGATATAGAGATAACCGTCCGGCCCGAACTGAATACAGCCGCCGTTGTGATTTTCATATGGCTGTGTCTGAGTCAGGATATTCAAACGCGACGTGGCCATCGCGCTGTCGGGATCATTCGAGACGATGTACCGGGAAATGACGCTCGTGCCGCTGTTGTTGTTGTAGCTCAGATAGAAATAGCCGTTGCTCTGATAGTCGGGATGAAAGGCCAAGCCGAGCAGTCCGCGCTCGTTGCCCGAACTTACGACGATGGAATCAATATCGAGAAACGGTCTCGCTTCCAGTGTGTTCGTGGTCAGATTAAATACGCGCACTCGCGCTTCGTGCTGTTCCAGAATAAAAATTCTCTCGTAGTCACCGGGCGCGTGGGTCACAAACAAGGGCCGCGCCAGTCCGGCGGCAATTCGCACGGTGGTTTGCGCCAGCAGGGGCGCCGCCAGCGCAAGGGCCAGGCAAAGGCTAATCATTCGTCTCATAGCAATCATCCTCAGACAGTTGAATTCATGTGTCAGCATAAGTTAAGCGTTCTCCTCGGACTCATGCAAGGACTCAGCGGGAGATTCTGAATTCTCCGGGGTTTCTGTTTCGCAACCTTCGCCTTCTGCTTCAGTTGCGGATTCCTCTTCGGCGGTCTGTTTTTGGAATTCAAGAATCAATTCCCGCAGTTTCTTGGGACCATACTCGATGGTTCTTCGTTGCTGAATCCGAATCTTCTCCTTGAACTCAATGAACTCAACACTTTGAAGAACGCCCGGGAAATCCGCATGCAGCGCCTTGTATTCCAGCATTCCGGGGCTGTCCGGCAGATGCTTAAGGTCGTAGTTCTTAGATTTCTTTGAAGTCTCTTCATTCTCCGGAGAAGTCTCAGGAGAGTCTTCCGAAGAAAAAGAAGGTACAGAGATATTCTTAGAAGGGTCGGCGACAGGTTCAAACATCGTAATTCGATAGCCAGCCTGCATTTCCTCAAGTTTGGTGATACGCAGGTCGCGGAGGTATTCAAGAAAATCCTTGACTTCGCGGCCTTGCCAGTTCCATTCCTGAGCCAGTTTTCGGCAGGAAATGAAGAGCTGACCGGCTTTCAAGTCCACGTGACCGGAAATCTGGGGGACGGAAGTGTTGTGAAAGGCTTGGCGTTGCAGCAGGTCGAAATAGGCTTCAGCGTGAGTTCGGCGGCGGGGTTCGGTCCAGAGGGGGCAGGCAAAAAACGAGCGGGGCAGCTTAACAAAGCCACGGATCATGGTGGGCTCCTTTCGGGGGCATGGTGGTGGGAAAACGGACGGGGAAAAGAGATGGGAAACCTGAGCAGGTCGCTCAAATTGGAACCTAATATACAACAAAAAAGTTACAAAGTCAAATCACGTTGCTTATATGATTGATATTATTATACATGTGTTCAAATACAGCGTCCGTCCGGAAACTTTTCCGGTTTCATCGTTGTTCAACACCTGTAGGCTTGAAAATGGCCTATTTTTAGCATATCTTACTCTACATGTCAATTTCTATCTCCACTCCCATCCGCCTGCTGGCGATATTTACGATGCTCGCGTTCTCTCTGACTGCGACGGTGCCGTATTATTGCTCGACGGGCTGGTGCTGTACGCAGCATTCGGAGTCGGAAGTTTCTGACGCGCCGAGCTGCTGTGCTTCAGAATCTAACGAGACAGTGGAGCAGGCGGCGGACAATTTCGGCAGCGAGTCGTCCACGGCGAGCCGTGACAACTCCTGCGACACGGGCTGCCCAACAGGCTGCTGCAAGATCGCGGCGCATTCGTTTGTGTTCAGTCCTTTGCTTTCAGTTTCATCACTCTATCCGCTCGCCACGCTCACTCCGCAATCCGCACAGGACACGGGTGTCGAGCTGGCTGATTACATTCCGCAACCTCCTCGCGTTCTCACCGCATAATTTTGCAGGAGAACTCCGTCCGGCGCTCTCCTGTTGGTGTGGAGAGAACGGTAACCAAGGTTTAACGATGGCCGCTGTTCCGACAGCGGCTATTTTAGTGAGGAACACATGAAAATCGGATATGTATTCATCGCGCTCGTCTTGCCCCTGCAACTTTGGGCAGGCACATTGCGCGGTATGATTCACGATGACGAAACGGGCGACGTGTTAATCGGCGCCACGGTAATGATAGAAGGGACACAGCGCGGCGCGGCCACGAATCCGCGCGGCACATTCACGATTCCGGGTTTGGACGCAGGCTCCTACCAGGTCAATGTGTCTATGTTAGGCTACGAGCCGCTGGCCGCCACGGCGACCATTGGCGAGAGTGACACGACGATGCTGCACTTGAGATTGACTCCATCGGCAGTCGAACTGGGCGAAGTGAACATCGAAACCGAGCGCACGAAATCGGGGCTCGACAACTCGTCCACCGTCCGTAAGGAGATCATCACGGCACCCGAACTGCAAGCGAAGTCGAAAGACGGCGGCTTGCTGTCCGCGCTGCAAAACAAAACCGGATTGCGCACGAAGCCCTGCGCACTCTGCGGCTCGGCGGGCATCGGCCTGCAGGGATTGGATCCGTCCTATACAGAAATCAACGTGGACGGCTTGCCGGTGTTGTCGGGCTTGGGCACACTATACGGACTTGACGGGCTCTCCGTGAGCGACGTGAAGGAAGTGCAGGTGACGAAAGGTTCGGGCTCAAATTTATTCGGCAGCGGCGCGATAGCGGGAGCGGTGAACTTAGTGAGTGCGCGCGCGTCGATGACGCCCACACTGCTCACGAATCTGTCGCTGGACAACAACGGCAAGAGCACGGTCTCGGCCAGCGCGTCCGGATTGACAGGCAAAGTACCGATGCGCTTGTCGGTCATGCACGGCGCGGAGCCGAACTATGTGGATCACGACGACGACGGGTTGACGGATACACCGAAATATCGGCGCTTCAACTTGAATTACGGGATTGACCCGAAGATTGCCAACGGCAGTTTGAAATTCGGGGCGCGCTATTTCACGGAACGCCGTTACGCCGGTGAAACGAATTGGCACACGGGTTTGCGCGGAAGCTCCGAAGTCTATGGCCGCGACATCAACACCGAGCGCGGTGAAGTGTCCGGTCGATACTCTTTCCCTTTGAGCGGAAAGTTCAACGGCTTTGTGGAAAGCGCGTTCGTGAATCACGATCAGAATTCGTGGTACGGCACGACGCACTATAAAGCGGAGCAGCAGCTCTTTTTAGGCAAGGCCTCGGCACGGGGTGAGTGGAACAAGAATCACGCCTCGGTGTTCGAACTGTTTTTCAATCATCAGAACTACACCGACAACTTGATTCTGCCGGTGGAAACGGACTTGCTCTACAACACACCGGGCGCGACGCTTGAACACACGATTCATCTGGACGACAACGAGCGCGTGACGGTGCAGGGTGGAACAAAAATCGAGCATTGGAACGACTACGGAGTCGAGTTTATTCCTCGCGGCTCGGTTGTCTATCGCCCGAATGTCGCGACAGGATTCAGACTCTCAGGCGGCGCGGGATTCCGTCCCGTTTCGATTTTCAGTCTGGAAGAAGCCGCCCACGCGGGATTTGAAAATGTGATTGTACCGAAAGACCTGGCACCGGAGCGCAGCACCGCAGGATCATTTGCCGTCAACCGCCAGTGGCTGACGTCGGATTTCGCGGTCACGAGCGACGTCTCGGTGTTTTACACACACTTCGACGACAAAGTGATTTTGCGCTACGGCGAGCATCACGGCGAAACGGTGTACGCAAATTCACCGGAAGCCTACAGCCTCGGTTCGGAAATTCAAGCTGGCTTGAGTCTCAATTCGGGCTGGAGTCTGGACGCAGGCGGCCGCGTGTCAAAGGTTCGCTATGACGACGGCACCGGCACGTTTCGCAACGCGGAATTCCAGAGTGTGTACACAGGCAACGCGGGAATAACAAAACGCTTTGCGCAGCGCGGGATTACGGCAGAAGTCAACGCGGGAGTTTTCGGGCCGCAGTATTTACCGGACGGACGCGGCCGCGACAAATCACCGGCCTTTGCGATTTGGAATCTTGGATTGACGAAGGATTGGAAGAGCGTTAGTCTCTCCGGCTCGGTGAACAATCTATTTGACTGGGTGCAGCCCGATAATCCCTATTTGCGTGACGAGAACGGCAGATTGCTACTCGACTCTTCGCTGATTTACGGACCGCAGTTAGGCCGCACGATCTCGCTTGCGATGACCTGGCGCTACGGCGCATAAGCAACACAAGAAAACAATTCAACAATAGGAACACAAGACATGAAGACTTACATTTTAGCAGCGCTTGTTCTGAGCATCAGCGCAATGACGGCATTCGCAGAAGCCGAAGCCGTTGCAACCAAAGCCGTCAGCGACGCGGGCAAATACACCTTGACGACATGTCCGGTCAGCGGCGAAACACTGGGCGGCATGGGTGACCCCGTGGTCAAGGATTACGATGGCCGCGAAGTGAAGTTCTGCTGCGCGAACTGCGTCGGAACATTTGAAAAGGATTTGAAATCCTCGATGAAGATTCTCGATGAGAAAATTGTCGCCGCACAAAAGGACACCTATCCCCTGAAGACCTGCGTCGTCAGCGGCGAAGAACTTGGCAGCATGGGCGATCCGATTTACCATGTTTACAAGAACAGACTGGTAGAGTTTTGCTGCGGGAATTGCGAAAGCACGTTCAACAAAGACCCGGAAAAGTTTCTGCAGAAGATTGACGCCGCAGCCGCTCCGGCCACGCTCGAAGCGGAATAAGAACCCAAACTGTTTTCGCCGTTGTGGGTCTCTTGACCTGCAATGGCAAGCGTGGAACCACTGGATTCCGCAAGAAATCCCCCAAAGGCTTGGACCTTTGGGGGATTTTTATTGGATTAAACCTCGCGCGCCACGCCGTGTCAAACTCTTGAAAGCCTGAGGTAAGATGATGAAAAACACAAAGAGAAAGGAACACCTATGAGTGCGAAAATCAGCTTGCTCGCCAGGATTGGAGTCGGCATATCGCTGGCGCTGTTGCTGTTCGGATGTGAAGAGGACTATCATCACCATGACGACTATGAAGCGCAAATAACGGACGAGCAGGCGCTGGAAGAGCTCTTTTTGGATGATGCGGAACTGGAAGAACCGGATGTGTGGCAGGACGGCTCGGCGGGAATGAGTGCGTCGGACTTGCGCGGCCTGGACGATCCGCTTGAACCGATAGCATGGTGGCGGATCGGCCATCGCTCACACACGCAGGTGAGTGTGGATTTTCAGGATGATGATCATGCGACGTTGACGCGCATACGCAGTTTCGACGGCAGTTTCAGGCTGTTGACGGAATTGACCGACGAATCCATGGAAACGATTGACAAGCCGATGTATAACGACCTCGTGCGCAAGGCTCGCGCGGTGCGAATTGACGATTCGCCCTATCCGCGCCGGAATTGGCGGATTGTGTCCGTCACATCGGAAGTACTCTCGAGTGTTGAGCCGAATCCCGGTACCGTCCAAATTCTCAGCATGACGGCAGTGCGCGCCAACGGGTCTGTGGTTGTGGATATGAACGACCCGCTGCACGAGTATTTCAACCGCGAAAATCTGCCGCGGGTGCGCGCTGGAGAAGAAGTGACGGTGTTTGTCGAAGTGGCAGGCAACATTCCCGCACCGATCGGTATGCTCCGTCCGCATGTGTATCGCGGCGGCCGCCTGCCCAGATTTCCACTGCGCGACGACGGGGTTGGGCCCGACCAGGTCGCGGGGGACGGTGTATATTCCGGCAGCTATCTGGTGGGTCACCGCTACGGCGTGCATCATGTCGGACTGGACTTCATTGACGATCAAACGATCTATGACGATGAAGCTCCCTATGACGCATCAGGCTGGAGTATCCCCTATGCCGTGACACCGAATTGAGTCAGTCCAACTTTACAAACGACAAAGCCCCGCGATACACTCACGGGGCTTTGTCATTCAGAAGGTCAATGATTACGGAGCTGCGTTCACGGCAACAACCCGGTACATGGTTAATCCAAACGGAACTTCAGCAATCGAGTAAACATAAAGAGTCGTTGATTCAACCAGAGTTTCATCACTCCAGTCACCCGCCAACGATCGAAAAACCAGATAGTTTGTGGCGCAAGGCACGGGATCCCAACACAGCTTGAACGGATCACCGTCATCGTTTGTCAATATGACTACTCTCTGCGGCACGCTTGGCGGAATAGCCAACATACGGTTCAGCGCGCAGATGATTTCCTGCTGTTGAGTTACGTCGAACGGATGATAAATCCAGTAATGCCGCATGATGCCTTCGCGGTCCACGATGACGTAGCCGCGGTGCTCGTTATCGGTCGCAGACGGCACGGGATTTACTTCCATGTTGTAGGCGTAACCGGTGGTCCTCCCGTTCGCCAGCAATGTGTAGGTGACACCCGTTTGCGCTCTGAAAGTGCCATTCACGTAGACCGCCGGAAGATTCCAGACGTCAATGCCGATAATATTGAAATCCGGATTGGTCTGATACATCTGATAGATCGCTTCGGTCAACGGCGCATCCTCAATACAGTCGCCGCAGGTGGCACCGAAGAAATTCAGCAGCACGACCTCACCCAGGAAACTCGAAAGTGATACAGGCCCGGATCCATTGACATTGTTGAGTGTGAAATTCGGAGCAGCAGTTCCAATAGCGGGCTGGGCCACAACAGTCAATGTCAGGCCAAGCAGACAGGTTAGAACTATAGCGAAACGGCACATACTCACGTTATTGGACAGAAATGAGTGAAAATCATGACACACCAAGAGTAAGATAAGACACGTCCGTTGGGAATGCAAGAGTTCGAGGCAGGGGAAAACAAATTTTAGAGGAGTATTGACCCGATGTTATAGCACGTTAAAGCAGTTACTTAGAGAATTTGTCACGGACAAGAGCGGGGAAACTGAGGCATAAGAAACAGAGCAAGTGCCTCTTGTTTGAAGTTAGTCACACTTTTTTCAAAGTATTGAAAATTCTTGTCTTATAACTCTTTTGAGAGTGAAGGTTTTTGTGCACTTAGCAGACGCCAAAAAACAAAGCGGCGGCCCGGTGGACCGCCGCAAGATAATCGTTTAGAAGTGCGCTTAAAACAGGTAGATCGTGAAGAACAGGAAGATCCAGATCACGTCCACAAAGTGCCAGTACCACGATGCCGCGGCAAAGCTGAAATGCCGTTCGGGCGTATAGTGGCCCAGCCTGAGCCTGAGTCCCACGATGAACATCATGATGATTCCCGTGGCAACGTGGGCGCCGTGAAAACCGGTCATGGCGAAGAAGTGTGTGCCGAACATTCCGCTGGACAGTGTAAACTGGTCGTAGGCTTTCAGGAAGCCGTACTCGTGCCCTTGGAAACCCATAAAGATGATCCCCAGCAGCAGCGTAATTCCCAGCCACAGGCGGGATTTGTCGCGCTTGTTTTGCTTCAGGAGATGATGCGCATACTCCATCGTGACGGACGACGTCATCAGAATCAGCGTGGCAATCGCGGGCAAGGTGGTGTCCAGATGCGGCGCGCCGACGGGCGGCCACTGCGGAAAATCAAAGCGGGTGTAGTAGTGATGGCCGAAGAACGCGCCGAAAATCGCTGCTTCAGAAACCAGAAAGAGCTTTAGTCCCATTTTCATCCAGCGGTCGTCTTCGACGACGTCGGGCAGCTCGGCATTCTCCTTGATTAGAGCCTGCGCCCAGCCCATCAGGCCGGTAATGGCCAGCAGTGATCCGACGACGATGAGCGAAACACCCATCGATGCTTCCCACAGCCAGAGCAGAAGTCCAGTCATGAGCAATCCGGCAGCCGTAGCCGTAAAAATCGGCCAGTAGCTCGGCGGCGGCAGATGAATGTGATCGGGATGGGCTTCGTGCCCGTTGTGTGCGGCGTTAGGCTGCATGTGGTTTTTATCTTACTTTGTCAAGAAACGATATCACGGCGCAAGCAAATCTAATATTCAGCACGAGAATTCCCGAGCTTCACGCGCCAGCGTCAATCCGTCCGGCGATACGCAGACAGGCTGGTGGTTAGTGGAAGCCGTGGCGCTCGAAGTTTACGCCGTAGGTAACGAGATAGATCAGGCTGAGAACGGTGAATACGACGACAATGGAGACGAGCCAGATCACCGCCTTGCGGTTGCGGCTTTTGACTTCGGGCGGAAGCGGCTGCGAGTGCATTACTCCCCTCCGGCTCCAAGTGCTACATTAGGCACCGCGCGATTCTTCTCCATGTCCTCGGGATTCTTCTCGAAGAGCGTGTAGTGCAGCGTGACCTGTTCGACTTCCGGGTCCATGTCCGCGCTCAAGACGGAAATCACGTCAAAGGATTTCTCTTCGCCCGGCGCCATCGCTTGATCGTCAAAGCAGAAGCACTTGGTCATCGTGAATTTTTTGGCGGCCTTTTCCGGTAGAATGGAGTGCACAGGTCTGAAGAAGACGCTGTCTTTCGACATATTCACGAAGCGGTACGAGTTTTTGAACGGCTGACCGACCTCGATCGTCTGCACGGACTCTTTCGGCTTGAAATAGACCGGCAAAGTTCCGGCGGCCAAGCCCGTATAGAGCACTTTACACATACGGCCTGTTTCAGCATATTGGACATCGTTCAAAGGCGAAATCGAGAACCCGATTTTCTGACAGAACAATCGGAACAGCGGCACCTGTGCGTAGGTGAATCCGAACATCAGCACGATGACCGGAATGAGCAGGAGCAGGGCAAGCTTTTTGTTCTTGCGTTTCTGCTCGGGAGTTTTTGTTTCTTGCGTTTCCAAATGATCACCTCTTTCGCCAACACGCTGAGCTAAGCATCAGCGCCCTGGGTCCAGCGTTCACGCCAGTTACTTCGTGATAGCCACGTCGGCCATAATCACGACAAACAGCGCGGTGAGATAGACAATCGAATATTTGAAGAGACCCCAGGCATAATTCTGCTCCTGTCCCTTCAAGAGTTTCCAAGCTTTATAGACGAACAGGCCGCCTAAGACCAGCGCGGCAGTCAGATAGAGCAATCCCACGTGCAGCAGCAGCGAGATGGCGACCAATACAAACGAATAAAGAAAGATTTGACGGCGCGTTTCCGAATCCCCCTTGATAACGGGCAGCATCGGAATATGCACACGCGCGTAATCATTCTTGACACACAGCGCGAGCGCCCAAAAGTGCGGCGGTGTCCAGAAGAACACGATCAGGAATAAGAGCCACGGTGTCCACGCGAGCGTTCCGGTGGCGGCAGCCCAGGCGATAATCGGCGCCATAGCTCCGGCGGCTCCGCCGATCACGATATTCAAATGAGTGCGCGGCTTCAGCCACAAAGTGTAAAAAAAGCTATAGAACGCAATCGTGGCAAAAGCGGTGAAAGCCGACAGCCAGTTAAAGAACACTGCGAACAGAATGATTGCGAGCACACCGCACGAAACCACAAAATACAGCGCGGTTTTCGGCAGCATTTTGCCGGTGGCGAGCGGCCTGCGATTTTTCGTGCGGCCCATCTGCGCGTCAATGTCCCGCTCAAAATATTGATTGAGTCCGTTGGCACATCCGCCGGTCAACATCAGACCGAGCAGAATCCCCCAGAACTTCCCGTCACTCGCATGCAACGATCCTTCGAGCATGAGCGCCGCCGCTCCGGTGAGCAGCACCAGCAGCATAATAGACGGCTTCATCAGGTTCAGGAAGTCACGCAGTTTAGGCATCAGAATAAGCGAGTTCGTGTGTAACGATTAACAAGACCATGAACAACAGGAAAGCGACCGAAAGATGCAGCACGGCCATAAACGGCGGCACTTTCATCAGCAAGTTGCCGATTCCCAGTAGAATTTGCAAAACCAGAATAGTGGTGGTCGCACGGAGTGCGATTCGTCCTCGCGGCGACAGCGGCAGTCTCATTGCCTTAATCACAAGATGAATCACGGCTCCCGCGACGATGAACGCCCACCATCTATGAAAGAACTGAATCAGGATTTGATTTTGCCAAAGATTAGCCATCGCAGGCGAATACCAGTCACCCCATAAGACGGACATCGGCGGCACCCAATGATCCCCGACTTTGGGCCAGGTGTTCATCAAGAGTCCCGCACCTGTTCCGGCCACCAACGCACCAGACACAATCTGAATGAACGTCGCGCCGATGGCATGTTTACCGAACCGCAGCGCCTTTTCATGTCCCGTGCGGAGCGCATCTCCCCAGCGCGACAGTTTCAAAGCCTGCCAGAACAAAATCGCAAAGATAACATACGCTGTGCCCAGATGGACGGCGAGCACTGCCGCAGCCAAATCCAGCTTCACCACCATGCCGCCAAGAATCGCCTGCACGAGAATCAATCCCGCGGCCAGCAGCAGCGGCTTCTTCGTCGCGGACCAAATCTCGGGCATCTTGCGCGCCCGTAAAATTATGGCAAGGAACACAATTCCCACGACCGCCGCGAGAAAGCGATGGAAATACTCGATGGCAAACTGAGCCTCGAACGTGCCGAGGCTCATGCCGTCCGTCAAGTGCGGATAGGCCTGTTTGTAATCGTCAAAGACCGCTTGCCAACCCGCTTCCGAAAACGGCGGCAACAAACTTCCGTTTATCAGCGGCCAATCCGGAATCGAAAGTCCCGAGCCGGAGATCCTTACAAATCCTCCCCACAACATCAATATGGTGATGAGCATGGAGAGAAACAGCAGCCATGAGGCCAGCCTGCGCGCAGGCGATATGTCAGTCATAAGAGTTTAAGTATGAAGTCAGAAGTATGAAGTCAGAAGCCAAGCCAGAACGGCGCTTTTCCGCCATTCTGACTTCTGACTTCTGATTTCTGACTTTCAGGGGACGGCCGGAATCGTCTTAAAGTTTTCCTTTGGCGGAGGAGAGCTGGTCATCCATTCGAGCGATCCTTGAACATCATTGACGTCCCATGCATCGTCCGCAGTCGGCACGGCGGGTTTTCTGGCGGTGACCATGGACCAGACAAACAGGATTCCGCCGATCAGCATGAAAACATAACCGAATGACATGATTTGATTCATGCCTTCAAACTGCGGACGATAGATATAGGTGCGGCGAGCCATACCCTGCATGCCCGTCCAATGCATGAGCAGGAAGGTCATGGACATCCCAAGATACATGCACCAGAACACGACGTTGCCGATTTTTTCGGACAGGAATTTTCCGGTCATTTTCGGATACCAGAAATAAGCCGCGCCAAGCAGCGACATCACCGACCCACCGAACAGCACATAGTGCAAGTGCGCGACCACGAAATACGAGTCGTGCAACTGAATATCCACAGGAACATTACCCAACCAGACGCCGCTGATACCGCCGATCACGAATAGTGAAATCATGCCGAGCGCGAATTTCATCGCCACGGTGAAGCGAATCGTGCCGCCCCAGATAGTCGCGAGCCACGAAAAGACTTTCACACCCGTCGGCACGGCAATCAGCATCGTCATAAAGGCGAAGAACGCGCGCACCATCGGTGACAAGCCGGTGGTGAACATATGATGGGCCCAGACCATGAAACCTAAAATACCAATGGCCGCGACGGCATAGACCATGCCGTGATAGCCGAAAACCTTCTTTTTGGAGAACGCCGCCACGATATGACTGACCGCGCCGAAGCCCGGCACAATCATGATGTACACAGCCGGATGCGAATAAAACCAGAACAGATGCTGATAGAGCACGGGGTCGCCGCCCTCGGACGGACGAAAGAAACCTGTGCCGAAGTGACGATCAAGCAGCACCATGGTCACCGCTCCGGCGATTACTGGCGTGCCCACCAAAATCATGCAAGCGTTCGTCAACCACGCCCACACATAGAGCGGCATCTTCATTAAACCCATACCCGGCGCGCGCATGTTAATGATGGTCACGATAAAGTTAATCGCGCCCAAGATTGAGGATGCGCCGGTTAGGTGCACGACAATGATCCACATGTCCACGCCGGGAGTACCGCTGTATTGCGCACTTGTCAGGGGCTGATAACTTGTCCATCCTCCAGCCGCCGCGCCGCCTTCGACGAAGAAACTCGCAAGGCCGATAATGGCGGCTGGAATCAACAGCCAGAAGGAAAACGCGTTGAGTTTCGGGAAAGCCATATCCCGCGCACCGATCATAAGCGGCACAAGGTAGTTGCCGAATCCTGCCATCGCCGGAATGATCACCAAGAAGATCATGATCGTGGCGTGCATCGTCACGACCTGATTATAAAGTTCAGGTGAAACGACTCCGCCGGAGCTTTCCCAGAGCTGCATCCGGATAATGCCGGCCAGAAATCCCCCGACAATGCCCATGACCAGCGCAAAGACGAGATACATGATCCCGATCTCTTTGTGGTCCGTCGAGGACATGTAGCGAAGCAGAAGCGACTGCTGTTTAGGTTCAGCCATGCGCAGCCTCGCTTTCCGTGTTCGGCGTTGCTGCTTCCGGTTCGGCAGGGGCAATCTTCATTCTTTCGTCCAACCATGTCTCAAATTCAGCATCGGATACAACTTTCACGTCAATCCACATTTCACCATGCAGCGGGCCGCACAACTCGGCGCACTGCCCTTTGTATTCACCGACAGGAGCTTGAAACCACGCGTGGGTGATACGTCCGGGATTTGCGTCCTGCTTCACACCGAAGCTCGGCACCCACCATGAGTGAATCACATCCACGCTGGTCATGTTGAGTGTAATAATTTTGTCAGCCGGAACCACCAGCGGCTCATTGGCATAGCCGATATCATAGCGCGGGAGGCGATATTCCCAAAAGAACTGGTGCCCGATAACCTCGACGACGAGATCAGACTTCGGCGGCACTTCGATTTTTTTCAGTGTGCTATAGGCCGGGATGGAAATGGCAATCAGCACGAGCGCCGGCACAATCGTCCACACGGTTTCGAGCGGCACGTTTTCATGGAACGTCGCGGGCTTGTGTCCGCGCTTGGCGTCGAATTTCCAAATGGCGTACGCGAGCAGAATCTGCGGCAAGAGCAGAAACGGCACGGTCAAGACGACCATGATTTTGAACGTCTCTCGAACATCGAGGGCGACCGGCGACGCGGGATGAAACAGCCACGAGGTGACGGGATCAGACGCGAACGCAGCGGCCGGCAGCAATGCCAAGGCGAGCCAATGTAAATTTTTTTGAATCATAGGGGAGCTATTGCCCTATTGAGAGAGAATTCGAAGGGGAGACTAATAGAGTATGACGAGACTCTGCACAAACGTGTACAGCGCGTCGAGTTGAGCTTTGGTCATCGCGCCGTTTCCGGGATGGATGCGGCCCGACAGTCCGTAAATCACGAGATTATCAAACACCTTGCGGTCGCTTACCCACGGAGCATTGCGAGTATATAAGGGCGGAGTCGTCGAATAGCGATAGGGCGCCACAGCGATCACGGCATTCGTCATTCCTTCTCCGTACTGCCCATGACAGCTTGCGCATCGCGCGAGATAGATTTGCGCACCGAGTGTGGTACGGTCATAGTCGCGGGTTGCTTTGCCGGGAGGAAACGGGTCATCCTCAATCTGCTGCATTGCCAATGCAATCGGAATACGTCCTGCGGTGGCTTCATCCGTTGCAGCAGCAGCCTCTCCGCCACTCGCATCCGCTCCGGCGGGAGTTTCGGGCAGAGACGCGATAATCGCATCATCCGTCGGTGTGGGATTGGGTATCATCGTGCGGACGTAATGCACCATGGCCCACACGTCACGCGGCGGCAACAGCGAAAAGGAGGGCATCGAGGTTCCGGGTGAACCTTTCTCCAAGGTGTTGTAAATGGACGCGACATCGTCGCCATACTTAAACGATTGAGTCTTGTAATTACGCGCGGGAGGATTCAAACCGGCGGCGCGAGGGCCATCGCCTTGTCCGTCGACTCCGTGACATGACGCGCAGTTTATTGTATAGAGCATCTTGCCGTCAGCGGCGAGACCGGTGTCTTGAGCAAGCGCGCGGTGATTGACAACCTTTGCGGCTTGAACATCCTTTTGAGGCGGGGGCAATGACGCGCCGACCTCTTCGCCGTCCTTAAATTGCCAATTGAAGACCACACCGACAATCACGATGGCCAGAATGACCACGGGAATGTACAGAAAGATACTGCTGTTCTTAGGACTGTAGTTGCTCATTTATTCCCAGAACCTCCAGTTTACGCTGGCCAACACGTGAGGATCGCCGACCGGAATCAGCGAATGCTTGCTCATCCAGCGCGACACAAAGAATCCGAACATTCCGGTGAACATCGCGAGCGTGCCCAGTTCAATCCAGAAAATCGGCACCAGAGTTTCGTGGTTGGAGGGCATGGACATCCAATAGACATCGAGGTACTGCCCGATCAACACACCCCAGCAGACAATCATCAGCCACTTATAGTGTTTCTTTTGTCCCTGTCCCAGCAAACCGAAGAAGGGCAGAATGAACTTAAAAAACCACGTGATATAAGCGACCATCAGCCAGCCGCCGTCGGCACGCTTCAGATAGTAGAACGTTTCTTCGGGGAGGTTTGCATACCAGATCAGCATGAACTGGGAGAAACCGACGTAGCACATGAAAATCGTGAATGCAAACAGCAGAACGGAAATATCTTTGACATGCGAATCCGTAGCGATATGCTTCAACTGATTACTCTTCAGCTTTAGAAACACAATCACCATCAGCGCGAGCGTGCTCTGGAAGTGTCCCGCGAATGTATACACCGTGAACATGGTCGAAAACCACTTCGGTTCCATGCTCATAATCAAATCGTACGAGAAAATGGCGTAGGTCGGCGCGAAAATCAGCATCGCAAAGATTGCGAATCTCGCGGCGGGTGTGGTCGTCTCTTGATTCTGTCCGCTATCCTGCGCGACCGAGTAGCCGATGAGTTTACGCGCAATTAGGATCCAAATGATAAAGAACGCGATATTGCGCACCGAAAACAGATTGAAATTCAGCCACGCGTGTTTACTCGGGCTGGTGATACCGGAATGATCCGTCATCCACGAATATATGTGCTTGCCTTCCATAGTCAAACCGACTAATAGAATCAGGAAGAGCACGAACGCCACAGGGAAAAAGCTCATGAACGCTTCGGCTAATCGGCGCGGTACAATCGCCCACTGCGCACTGACGGCACGGTTGATCGCGACGAACAAGAGGCCGCCAAACGAGAAGCCTGTAAAGACGTACAGAGCTTGGATATAATTTTGCCAAGCGCGCGCAGGCTCCGTCAAAACCCCGCCGACAAACGCCAGCGTGCCAATGACCATCAAGCCCATGAACAAATTGCTCAGCGACTTTGTGAGGGTCAGCGGCCCCGGATTCTCAATATGTGTTATGGTTGCGTGCATGTGAGAGGGAGTTGCCTCTTATTTTCATCGAACATCCGGATTGGATTTGGGCAGACTAAAACGTTTGCGTAAGGGCCACGGAGAGTCCGACGGCTTCGGACTGTTCACCGTTCAATTCATTGATAACAGGGAGCGAGCACTGCGCGGACAAATTCAAACTGTTTCCAAAAGAGTAACCTACTTCAGGTGTGATCAGAAACATCGTCCCGCCGGAGTGGAACTCCTTTTCGCCGCTCTCGCTGTTGCGGTCAGAGTAGCGCAGACGAGTTCCTAAACCTGCGGACAAACTTTTATAGATAGAGCGGCTCACAGAGCAATCGAGCCATGCAATGCTTCCATAGCGATAACCGGAACCGTTTTCGCCGTTGACGCGATAGCCGAGCGTGGACGAAAAACGGTACATTCCGCCGCGTCGCAGATGAGCCATCAGCATTCCGTCCACAGTACCCGACCCTAATTGTCCGTGTTCGTCGAGACGATCAACCGAAGCATCCGAATCATCGGTTTTGAGGTTATTATCACCGGTCGGAACTTTCACACCGACCGTCACACCGGGCCGCCATGCTGTTCTCTTCAGTGCGAAATTGTGCGTCGCCAGAAATTCAGTATCGCCAAGGCCGCTGTTCTTTTCTTCAGGTTCGCCAAGTTCCTTTTGCGTCATGCGAGTAAAGGGCATTCTTGCCGCTAGAAACAAATTTGCGGCAGGGCGATATGATACAGTCACACCGAACTGCGATTGCCTGTGCAGGTCCGCATCATTGGGACCTTCGGACGCTTTGATCGTACGCCCGTCAAGACCGACGGACCAGCGCTTCATCTTGCGCGCGGGCAACACAACCGTCTGAGAATCCTTCTTCGGAACATAGCGCTCGAGCGGCTCGTCATACCTGCCAAAGTCAGCAGGGCCGCCACTTGCGCACATCGGACAGGCCGAAGCAGATTGCGCGAGCAGGATTGTTGCCCCTAACAGCGCGAGAAACTTCATAGACTATCTGTTTGGCCAGAGCATAGGCTTGGCTGTGTCCGGCGCGTCATCCTCAAACCTGAAACGGCTCGTGGCCATCTTCACGCTGTCTTCAGCAGTGGGATGTGCGGCGCGCTGTAAAGCGCGGATGTAGTGAATGATCGCCCAGCGTTTGTCTGACGGCACTTGCTGACGATAGTTGGGCATCAATCCCTGCCCCATCATCAACGTATGATAGATCCTTCCGTCCGGCCAGTTGAGCAGCTTCTCGGCGTATAGCGACGGCGGCATGGTAAATTTCGGCACGATGTAACCTTTGCCATCGCCTGTCACACCGTGGCAAACCACGCAAAAGGTATTGTAATACTTCCGTCCGGCTTCGAGCACGTCTTCGGTCGGTGAAACCGGATTGACGACAGCATTGGCTGCCGTAGTATCCAGCAAGTCAATCGTGTAGGGCTCAAAATTAATCGGCACCGTCCCTGCAGGCGGAACTCTCATACCGACTCCGTTCGCCGAATGCGGATCCCATTCCTGTGCCTTCATGGACGCCTGCCGGTACATATCGGGCATGTATTCGAGATTCGGAATACTCTTCTTTCCGCAGGAAACAAGACACAGCGCGGCCATGGACAGCAAAACAAGTTTACGCATGCTTCACCTCTTCCGCTCCGCTCGACTTCAAGTAGGCCTCAGCTTCAGCGGCAGAAACTCCGTCCAAAGGAATCATCAACCCGAACTTGTCATCAGTGAATCGCTCGTCGTGAATCACAGGCCTTGACGTCGGGAGCTTACACGCCGCCCACATTGCTGCGAACGTCGCTATTCCGCCAATCAGCACGCCGCTTTCAAACATAATCGGAAAGAAGGCAGGCCAGGCATTCAGCGGCTTGCCGCCGATATTCATCGGCCAATCAATCACGTGAACCCAGTATTGCAGTAAGAACCCTAACGCGGCTCCGATCATTCCCATGGCCAGCGTCACCCATGGCACCCAGCTTGCGCCGATACCCAACGCTTTATCCAATCCATGAATAGGATAAGGAGTTAGTGCGTCGAGATGTTTCCAGCCTTTTTGACGGGCGCCATCCGCAGCGTGCATCAGCACATCGGGATCGGAGTAAACTCCGATGACAACAGGATGCTTAGCCATGAGCGCCTACCTTCGACGTATCCGTCGGTTTAGGCAAGGTGAGTTTAATTTCAGCCATCGCGACTGTCGGGAAGACACGCGCAAAAATCAAGAAGCACGAGAAGAACAAACCGAACGCGCCGATAGTCCAACCGAAGTCGTAAATCGTCGGCACGAAGTTGTCCCAGTTGGTGGGCAGAAAGTCACGGTGCAGCGACGACACGATGATGTTGAAGCGTTCAAACCACATTCCGACGTTTACCAAGAGCGAAATCACGAACATCACCGGAATGGACGTACGCATTCTTTTGAACCAGAAAACCTGCGGCACGACGACGTTACAGAAGAACATGATGTAAAACGCCCAGGCGAACGGCCCCGTAAGGCGGTTTACAAACACATATCGTTCAAACGGGTTCTCGCTGTACCACGCGATAAAGAACTCGGTCAGATAGGCATAGCCTACAAGCATACCGGTCAGGAGGATGATCTTGTTCATCATCTCCATGTGCCGAATGGTTATCAGGTGTTCAAGCCTAAACGCCGTCCGCATGATGACCAATAAGGTCACCACCATCGCGAAGCCGGAGAAAATCGCGCCGGCGACAAAGTAGGGCGGGAAAATCGTGGTGTGCCAGCCGGGCAGAATGGAAGTCGCAAAGTCGTAGGAGACCACCGTATGCACGGACAGCACGAGCGCGGTGGACATACCCGCAAACAGCAGGTAGGCCTTTTCGTAATGGTTCCAATCGCGCATCGAGCCAATCCATCCTAACGACAGAAAACCGTAGAATTTCTTGCGGAAAAGATTTTTGGCCTTATCGCGCATCGTCGCAAAATCAGGAACAAGCCCCGTGTACCAGAACAACAAGGAAATCGTCAGGTAGGTCGAGACGGCAAACACGTCCCAGAGCAAAGGCGAACGGAAGTTCACCCATAACAGCCTGTCATTCGGATAGGGGACAAGCCAATAAGCCACCCACTGACGGCCTGTATGCAAGAGCGGAAAGATGCCCGCCGTGAGCACCGCAAAGATGGTCATCGCTTCCGCCGAGCGGTTGATGGCTGTTCTCCACTTTTGCCTAAGCAGGAAAAGAATCGCGGAGATCAGAGTTCCGGCGTGTCCGATACCGACCCAGAACACGAAGTTCGTGATGTCGAAGGCCCAGCCATACGGATGACTGATCCCGAAAATCCCCTGACCGCGTATCAATAGTGTATAAATGACGATGACGCCGATGGCCAACATTCCCGACGTAGTCAGAAATGCCAGCCACCAAGTGACAGACGGCATCCGCTCGGTCGGCGCGATCACGTCTCGCGTGATATGACCTAGGCGAATGTCTGTAGAGAGAAGTTGTTCCGTTGCCGGAGCGCTCACGAGTGGTGACCTCCTTCATTCTGATGCGCGTCGCCGTGTACATCTTCGTGACCGCCCAAGTAGAGATCGGTGTCTCGCGTCGGTCGGTTGCGCAGTTTCGTGAAATAGGTTACCTGCGGCTTTGTGTTAATTTCAGCGATCACATGATAAGCGCGCGGGTCTTTTTTCATATGCGAGACTTGGCTATCCGGGTTATTGGTATTGCCGAAAGTAATTGCATTGGTCGGGCAAGTTTGCTGACAGGCCGTCAAAATATCGCTGTCCATCACCGGGCGGTTGAGCTCTTTCGCCTTTTCCTTGCCGTCGCGGATGCGCTGCGTACAGAAGGTGCATTTTTCCATAACGCCTTTTTCGCGGACAGTCACTTCAGGATTCAACACAAGCTGCAGCGGATGCGGTTCATACGCCGCGAACGTAAACTCGTGATAGTTGAAGCGGCGCACCTTATAGGGACAGTTGTTGGAGCAGTATCTGGTTCCGACGCAGCGATTATAGATCTGTAAGTTTAGGCCTTCCTCACTGTGAATCGTCGCCACCACCGGACAAACCGTTTCGCACGGTGCATTGTCGCAATGCTGACACAACATCGGTTGATAGGTATACTCCGGATCATTCTCACTACCCGAATAATAGCGGTCAACACGAATCCAGTGCATCTCACGGCCCAGTCGAATCTGGCCAACGCCGACGACGGGGATATTGTTTTCAACCGAACAGGCGGCGATACAGGCGTTGCAGCCGATACACGCCGTCTGGTCAATCGTCATTCCCCACTTATTCCCGGTGTATTCAAACTCAGGGTACATTGACATCAGCTCATGCTCGTGCCAATGTCCGGCCTGCGGATCATTCAGATACGCTTCAAACGGCGCTTCGGCGACGATCGGTCGGCCTTCAGTATAATTGTGACCTTGCACGTCAGGAAGTTCTTCCCAGCGGCCCGTCTTTTCAATTGTGACCGTATCGCCGAACGTCTGCAGGGATCCATTCACAAGCGAGCAGAGAGCGAACGCGTTACCGCCGACGTCGTTGCCGACACGACCGACGTGTTTGCGTCCCCAACCTGTTTCAATCGTCAACACATCTTCGACATCACCGGGCTGAACGTGAACGGGAACTTCGATGGTTGCGCCGTTGGCCGTGACCCGGACATAATCTCCATCGCGCACAGCCAATCTACTGGCCGTCTTTGGGGCTAAATTCGCGTAATTCGTCCACGCTACCCGTCCAACCGGATGCGGTAACTCAAGTATCCAGGCGTTGTTTCCATTGCCGTCATCCGTCACATGCGGGGAGGGCAGCACCACCAACTGCAATTCAGAGTTTGCACGCGGCGCTTGCAATCCGCTTAGGCCCGCGCCGGAATAAGCACGAGCAGTCGGCGCCTTGCGCAAATCTACAAAGCCGTCACGTAAAGCACCATGCCAAAACTTCGTAAAGTCTGCCGGGAAAATATCCGGCGAATAGACTTTCGTACGCCATGTTTCCATCACAAACTCGTGCCAGCCGCCTCCGACTTGTCCAAGTCCATCCACTTCAGCAAGCTGGGCAAACTTGATCAGGGATTCTTCAGCCGCGCGGCAATCATGCAGCGGCATCACCGAAGGTTGAATAACCGAATACAATCCTGCTTGCGGCTCGGCATCACCCCAGCTTTCCAGCCAGTGCAATCCCGGCAACATATAGGTCGCCAATCTTCCGGTCTCATCCGCGCGGTCGCCAAGATGGACCATAGTTTTCGCTTGAGCGACTGCGGCCGCGACGCCGGCGGATTCGGGCAGGGAATAGACGGGATTCGTGCCGAATGTAATCAGCACGTCAACCTCACCGCCGTTCAAGCGGTTCAACAGTTCTTGCAAGCTTGCAAGCGAGCCAAGCGATTGCTGCGAGGGGGCGCCGTTACCGTCCACCGTGATGCCTTCATTGCCGAGCATCGCATTCAGCAGGCAAGCAACCAATTGATGATCCAAAGAGTCACCGCCCATGACGATGCTCTGGCCGCGGGCAGCCCACAGCTCATCCGCAATTCTTGTAATGGAACCTTGCGCCAGCCCCAACTGACCTTCAACCTGAGAGGGACTATAGCGCACAATCGCGGAGTTCACGCCGCCGTCAAGCGTAACCATGCTGTGACCGGTATTCATAAGCGCGTTCGCTACGGCTAAACCGAGACTGACGCTCATGCCCGGCTTGACGCGCAGTCTCTCGTCCGCATTGGATGCGGTCAGCGTCGTTGTGCAATCCACGCTCACGAGTTTGTTGAGCTTGTGGTCTTTGACGTGACGCTTAGCGCCGAAGGCAGTCTGCCATTCCAAACTGGAGTAGCCCGTTCCCAACGGGTCGGCTTCCAGACACAATACATAATCTGCTTTGTCAAAGTGATAGGAGGGCAGCACCGCTGTGCCATAGCTTAACTCCTGAGCCTTGCGCGCCGCCTCACTTGACCAGCTATCATAAGAGTAGTGTGCCGCACCAAAACTTTGGCAGAAGTCCGCAATGATTTTCTGGCTCGCCGGGCCGTGAACCGTGCCGGTCAAGACCGCGATTCTGCCGGGAGCAGCTTTCAACGCGTCCACGATTTCACCGTCTGCGGCCGTCCACGAAATCACCGCCGGTTCACCTGCCTCCATTTTAACCGGGCCGGTCAGGCGATCCGGATCATACAGATTAAAGATATCATACTGTCCGTGCGCATCGAGCTTGCCCCTGGAAAGCGGATGCCGCGGGTTTCCCTCAAGCTTGATCGGCCGGCCTTCGCGCGTCTTAATTAAGACTCCGTTACCTTGCGCGCCACCCGATGCCGAAGCATAGTAGTTCGGGACACCCAGCATGATTTCTTCAGGCTGGGTGATATAGGGAATGATCTTCTGCGCAGGACGCAAACCACAGCCGGCGGTGGCAAAAACCATCGCGGCTCCGGATATTTTCAGGAAGTCGCGTCGCGACAAGCCGTTCGCTTCGCCGTTTTGCTTGACTTTGAGTTCAACAAATCCCGCCGCTTCGGAAATCAGATTCGCTTCGCCGGTAATAGAGAATTTGGAACCCTGATCCGTATCGAAGAACTCTTCGGGTTTAGAGTAAAACTCGGAGTTTTTGACGGCCAGTGCCGCCTCGTCACCCCGCAATTCGTCAAGCGTCGTCCAATGACGGGACTTGACTTCGGGTGCGGGGGTAGCCGGGTGTTTCATAGACTTTTCTCGGCTCATTGGTGGCAAGAGTTGCAGTCCGTGGGGCCGCCGTTGTCGCGATGGCACTGGACACAATCGCCCATGTTTAACTTACGATATTGATAGACTTTGTCCATCGTTTCCACCGGACCATGACAGTCCGCACAGTCGAAACCCCTGCGAATGTGCCACTGGTGCGAGAAGAAAGCATGATCGGGCAGCGCATGGATACGCTCCCATTCGATCGGCTTGCCTGCGTTGTAGGCTTCCGTCAATTTGATGATGGCAGGCTTGTCCACCGCGACGACGCTGTGGCAGTTCATGCACACGTTCAAAGCAGGCACCGTCGCATGCTTGGAGTCTTCCACCGAGCTGTGACAGTACATGCAAGGGATATGATTATCCCCCGCGTGAATCTTGTGGCTGAAAGGAATGGGCTGCGTGGGCGCATATCCCTTGTTGCTCCAGGACCACATGAACAGGTTGTAGCCAAACACCAGAAAAGCAACGGTGTAAAGCAGGCCGAGGACCTTTCGGCTCACAGGATGTCCTCAGAGTTGGTGAAAAATTTCGCAAACTTCTCCAGACCACACTGGCTCGAAGAACTGCTGGGGGACAAACTAAAATAAATCATGAAGTTATCGGTCTGGGGAATCGAACGAGTGGACCGACACGGGGGGAATAGGACAATTTTACTCTTAATTTGTGTCAATATAATACTTCTGACATTTGGACGCAACGCAAATTTCATTGAAATTTGCGAGACTAATCAGCTATAGAACAAAAAGAGCCTCCTTACTCTCGAAGCTCGTGCGACTCTTTCAAGCGATTCAAATAGTTGATTAATATCAGCATTCTCTAACATTCTAATGCAGTCAGATGCAAGAGTTCGCGCATCCGGCAAGAAAAAACGCCCGGCAAATGCTTCCGGGCGCTGCTTTCCTCTAACACCTTTTTGGAGGAGAGCTCAGTTCTGCCTCTTCTCGCTGGTGGTTTTGTCCGTCTTTCCACCGTTCGCAATCCGCTCAGCATCCCGCCTTGCTTCCGCTGCCGTTGCCGCAGCCAACCGGGCAATGACATAAAAAAACTTCTGCTGTTCCAGATTGTCGGGATAGTAGTAGCGGGTGTTGCTGCCGTCCACCGTCTCGATTAACGTGTACTCTCCGTCAGAAGAATCCGCACCATAAATGTCGTAAAAATCCGGGCGTACGTCCAGCCCATTTATAAAGAAGGATTGCTCACTCCACTGAAGCTTAACATATCCGTCCGCAAAATGAGCGGTCAGATCAACAATAGTTCCGCTCGGCACATTTTCAAGATTACCGACTTCCACGATGGGGCCATTCTGGAAATAAGGCTCGGCTTGGCTGTTGAGCCAAACAGCGGCCATATTGGGGGCATAAATTTTCATCCACGCGGCGATGCCTCCCTCAATCCGGAGTGTGTCACCGGAAATCGTCCACTCGACGTCCACGGGTTCAGGCGAGTCAAACAGCGGTCGCGCAGGGGTTCCCCATTCAAGGAATGAACCCGCTCGAACCGCCCCAAAACGAATTATATTCGTGACGTCATTACGCACAACCACGGATAACGATGCATCAGTCCACAAGGAGTCCACGTCAACCGGCCCGGTATGCCCGTGGGTAATCGCACAGGTCGTTTCAAAACCATTGCCGTCCCCTAAGCGCATCACGGTCAAATCCCGATTTCCGAACAGCAGCTGCGCGGTTGCAGAATTCGGACTGCGCGGATAGAACGCATTAACAAACCGCACAGAGGTGTCCGGCGTTGCGTTCGAGACCCGTTGGCCGTACCCGCCCCAATTCGTTTTATAGTAATAGTCAAAGCCGTATTGATAGGTTCGATTTGCCGGAGCGAGCATGTGCATGTCCGCGTCAGTGATTGACCCGTTCATCGTAATTTTCGAGAAATCGTTCGTGAAGATGTCTTCGGGATTGCGAATCGTAAAAGTGAAGGTTGCGGGAGCTGCCGCGCGCATATCATCCAGCACGAGTAAAAAGTCCGGCCTCACATACAACATATGTCTCTTAAATTTCGTCAACCCAAGCGTGGACGGGTACGAGGTCGTGGCGTCACCGACGACATAATCAACCGTCTTGAGCATGAACGTGTCCGCCAGATGGGGGTTCATCGCAAGCTCATTGGCGGGCAAAGGCCACGTTCCCTTGGTGCTGTCACCAATCTGTCCCTGTCCGTTCACGAGCATCGTGGTCGCATTGTACGTACGATGATGCGGCGATTGAAGTCCAGAAGCCTGCACAAGATAGTCAGGCCCATACGACAGCGTAAAGCTATTTTGCTCGGGCAGGAAGTGTGAGGGCTCCCATCCGCCGACGGGATTCCCTCCCCAGTAGGTTTCGTATGCGTGTCGTCCACCCGGCAATCCACATTTCAGCGTCACATAGGTAGCGGTCGTATCATTCCACGCGCTGCGCCCGAAATAGGTGTCTTGGTCAGTCGCGATCCACGACAGATCCGTCGGCACCTCTGCAGCTTTGCTCGGGTCATAAAAGAAAAAGCCGAGCGGTCCGTCAAGGCTGTAGCCCATGCGATCGACGATTTGTTGTCTGAACCACTGCGCGTTCGTGTTGTTGTACTCGCGAGCAAACAAAGCCAACTGATCATCCGGTCCGTACCACTCCCCTCCCTGCGCCTCGTTGATCATCGGAACTTGCGGCGGCATCGGATGCGAGCCGTAAATGCGATAGTCCGCCATGGACTGTATCCACGGCGTGTCAAAATAGTCAATACTTCTTTGTTCCCGCAAGAGCCACAAGTGCGGCAGCATCGTCCAGGAAATGAATCCCCAATAGTTCATCGCCTCATACCACGATCCGTCGGTCACCGGTCCGTAGAGTGTAAAGATATTTTCGAGATTCGAAATGGCCATCTCTTCCCAAACTTGCGCTTCAGGCTCCTCTTCATACAGTGCATAGCAGGCCGAACCCATGTAGCTCATGGAATTGACGTTATGATTGTGCACGTAGGCATCCGTCCACCAAATCCATTTCGGACCCGCAGCAGCCAATCGCTGCATCTGTTCACGCAGTTTCAACTGAATCGTGTCTCGTTGGGCCTTGGAAAAATGAGGATAGAGCCAGTCATAAGCCAGCGCCAGCGCAAAGCAACAGCGACCGGAGTAGATGTCCATGTCCACATTGCCGGTTTCCCAATGGGGGTACCGGCACAGCGCCATCGTCTTATTCTTCGCATTGTTCAAATATGTGGATGTTGGCGTCAGCACGGCTTTCAGCGCGGCATTGGACACGATCTTCGCCATAATAGAGAAATTTGCGTTCTCCCACTGACTTGCGACTGGAAAAGTATAGGTCAGATCGCTCAGCACCGAGGTATTCAGTTGCTGATAGTAACTTAAGTGCGTCGAATTTGCCTGGGCCAACAGCGTCGGGATCTCCGCAGCGGTAAAAAAAAGTTTCGGATGAACGGTATTGTCAAACGTCGTGACCAGCATACCCGCCTGATTGTTCTCCGTCTGGAAATCGCTTCCGACGACAGTCATAAGGGCACGCAAATAATATCGGGACTCGAAGGCCGGTGCCCAGGAAAGCACCAGTGAATCCGTCGAAAAGGAATTCACAGTGAAACTAACTGAATCTACAGATGTCCATGCGGCAGAATCCGTCGAAGCCTGCAAAATGACCTGGCCGGAGTCCGGCGATCCAAAGTTGCGCAACTTCACCCAGACAGGGCAGGCTTGGCCGACAGTAGTCCCTAAGCGATAGCCCATATCAACGATTCCGATATCGTCAGGATCCTGTAATACCCAATTGACCAGATTCACAATCAGGAGATTGCGCACATTCCCGGTCGTCGTCACCCTCTGGAGCGAGCCGCAGACATACGCTTGTCTCGGCGACGCCGACACCGCTACAGTACCAGGCTGATTCTGAAACTGAATAACGAGTTGCCCACCATGTGCGGGCAGCGCTTTATCCGGCTCGCTTGCTCCGGCATAACCTGAAGCTGAAAACGTCGCAGGCAAACCGGCGGCGATTGGATGCGACGGGCTTGTCACTTGATGCGTATAAAGTATCTGTCTTGTTCTCTGCCAATCAGCGTGAGTGACGTATTTTTCAAACTGCGGATAGGCGCTGCCATAGCTTGAAAGATTTGATCCCTCTGCAACAAGCCTTCCTCCCTGCTTTGCATACGCTGTAAGAATGGAGTCAATGGAGCCGGTGCCTCGCCGCTCTGAGCCATGAAAGAAGACCGCGTCGTAATTCCATAGAGTGTCCAAAGCCGGCCAGCCCTGAGAGAGTTGACTCCAAACAGTGACAGTATATCCCGCGTTCACGAGAGGAGTTTGAATTGTGGACGTGAAGGGACCAGTCCCTTTGCTGTTTGACGACGCAATAAGGAGGATGTCCTGCGCCGACGCAAGCGGTACTTGGCCGAACAAGAGGGCACAGCAGAAAATGGTTAACAAACGCATAGTCATCAAATTCATTTCAACAACAGTAGTTTTCGGGTCATCATGGTACCCGGCAGACTCAATCGCGCAAGATACAATCCGCTTGCGCATTCTGGACAGGCGAACTCCCGCACGTATTCTCCTGCGGGTAAAGATTCATCGAGTATCGTGGTAACTCGTTGACCAAGCAAGTTAAAAACTTCGAGCCGGACGTCTGCCGAGTGGCTCAAACTAAATTTCAATCGTGTAGTCGCGTTGAACGGATTCGGATACGGGTAGGACAGAGTCACGGTCGTGGGCAGTTCCGTTCTTGGTTGCGCATTAACGGGAATACCTTGATGAAACTCCGACTCGAACAGAATCTGATCGAGGAAGAGCTCGTAGGACTGCTGCAACGGTGTCGCTCTGCTGGTCGTTATCGTCACAGAATGAATACCGGGAGTCAGGAATATCCAGTTTCCGCGAATCGTATCACTTCGGGCAAAGCTTCCAGACGGCTGCACAAGCGGATCATAAATCTGGACACTGTCCAGGTCCGGCGTCTGATCAATTTTGACGTGCAGATACCCGGCGGTTGAGCCTTCACCCACGAAGTAGCTAAGTCTGTAGTTTCCACTCACATCAACAGGCAGCGCCAGCCGGATGCCCTCACCTGCCGAGTCCGCCACCATTCTTCGCACCAACATTCGTCCCCATGGCGCGACGCTGCCAGAACTTTGAAAGTCACACGCGCAGACTTCGCTGGAAGTCCCGCCAAAGACCTGGACCACCGGCATGGTTTCAATCTCAATCCGCGCCAGTCGCAGAGCCGTCAAGCTTTCGGTGGACACGGCATCGGGGAATCCTTCCGTTGAAAGCGCTTGCCCGATTAAGGGCGCACTTCCTTCAGGCATTTCGGCTGGATTCTGTTGCAGTTTAACTTGGCCGCGAATCACTCCATTGGAGTTTGCGCGAGGCATCGTCGCTCCGATCCACGGCAAGGCTTCACCCATAAAGACAATTGCCGCACTCTCGTTCGCAGGATATCCCCGCAGCTCAAGATCAAGCGTGTCTCCCGCGAACGCGAAACCGTTCTCGTCGGCACGCCGCACATGAAAGAGAATTTCCGGATCAGCACGATGCGTCCAAGCCGGATCAATCGTCAGCGAGCCGTCCGTGAACTGGGCTACCAGAGCGGCCGTGCCGCTTTGCGTAAATGGCGCGCGGACGACGATGTTAATAGATGAGTCTTGCGCCACAGTTGCTCCACTCACGTATTCAAGCGAAATGTCATTCCAAAGCACCTGCGACAGCGTTCGGCCATTGGCAAGACCTCGTCCGAAGATAGACAACAGTTCGCCGCCGACCGAAGTTCCGGATGAATCCTGATCACGCACGGCAAACGGCAGCGGTTCCAGATAAGCGAAGGCGATACTGCGGTAGTTGCCGTTCAGATGTCCCCAAGCGCCGACTTCAAAGTCAAGCTCAAGTGACTGCTCAAACGGCACCGCGTCACTCATGTGATAACGGTAACAGGCAAAATCATTGTTCGTTATCGTAACCACGCCATGCGCGAAGTGTCTCGCGAAAGCCGGCACCCCATTCGGCGCAAGCCAATTGTAGCTGCCATTAAAATACTCCGGAGTTCCCAGACCCGCGCGAAAGAGGTTCCCGTCCGCATAAAGCAGTTCATCACCCTCCAGAACGGCCCCGCTGGTGTTTTCCAGTTCGAGAAACACACCGAGGTACGTCCCGCGCCCGCTGAAGCCCGCCGCCCGAAATCTATCGTAGCGGTTTGTAGGCGTGGCAACATTAACTTGTCCTCCCAGTCTATAAGCGGGAACATTCTCGGCTCCCGGAGTTACTATGTCTGCTCCGATTCGAATCCGATTCGTCGCCGGTGACGCTAAATTATTCTGAAACTCAACACGGAATTCGGTCGAGAACGGCATCGGCGCATTGAAATAAAGCGTATCGCCAGCGAGTCCGGTGATTGCGCTTGCGTAACTGGCCACACCGAAAGAGCAGCCGAATAGCATTCCCACCTGCGCCGCAATGGCAGGTTCAGGATTGTTGTCAACGTAAATCCGCGCGACCGTGCGACTCAGATAGCTGCGACTCGTCTCCTGCGGAAGCAGCCACAGCCTGCGCACCACTCCCGCGCCGTCGTAATCAATCAATGTTCTCGTGGCAAAAACGGGTAAGGTCGAATCCACGGCCAAGCTGGTCGCCGGACGATTCCACATCGCCGGGCGGGTCGGCTCTGCCCACACCGTCGCCATCGTGTCACGCTTCAGAAAATAACTGAGCGGCACAGGTGCACGGAAAGACACAAACGAGGCCGTGCTGTCATATAGAGTCGCGCAACCGTGATAGGCGATTGAGTTTCCGGTGTAGGTGATTCTCAGGCTACTCTGAAACGGAATCGGAGCGTAGTTCCAAGACCATCCTGCTGTCGAATCAGCCAGAGGCGGCAGGAAGGGGGACGTCCTGCCGCACAGCGAATCAGCTCGTTTGTCCAACACCCACTGCGTCGTGTCGTCCACGAAAATTCGAAATCGCAGATTTTCTCCAGGATTCCTTCGGGCCCAACCGAACTCAACTAAAACTCCGGGCCCTTCAAAATCACATAATATATTCCATCCGAACGCGTCCGGGCCGATATAGTTACCGCGATCCTCATTGGTCAGGCCGTTTCCCCGGCTGGAAAAGCACTCCACGCGCTCGTACGGCAATGGTCCGGCCAGGGTCTCACGGCGGATCAGCGGCTCCCAATAGACTTGGGCCGTGGCCACGCCGCTCCCCAGCAGGAGCAGTATCAGACGGAAAAAGCGGATGTTCAGAGTCATGGTCATGGGTCACCACGGCGCAAGAACCAAACCACTTTCGGTTTTGGGCACACTCCGAGGATAACTCTATAATTTACGCTCATGGTAGTGGTTCCGCAACCTCATCTTGTAGGAAATAAGCTTTTTACCAGAATTTACAACTTAATAAAAAACAACAAAAAAGACAGTTGTGTGCTGTCTTTTCTTTGATGACTACGTATCCAGGAGGATTCTCTACTTTAGCAGGACGATTTTTGTTGCGGCATAGAGCCTGTTTCCCAGCGGATCCCAGGCGCGAACAAAGTAGATTCCTGAGGCGAATTCTGATGCGTTGAATTGAATGTCACGAGTTTCGCCGACCGCGCCGCTCCATAGCTCCTTGACTCGTCTGCCCGTGATGTCGAAGAGTTCAATGCGGGCAATGCCTGCCCGGAGCAAAGTGAGTTGAATTGTCGTGACAGAGTTAAAGGGATTTGGATAGGCAAGCAGAGATGCTTGCTCCGGCAGCGGCGGGCGCGGCTCAGGGGCAGCCAAAAACGTCGTATCAAGATGCCAGGGTTCAAAGTCAACGGAATCACCAACTGAAACTCCCTGACCAAGCGGGTTTAGCAACGGGTGATACGGTCCCGTCCCATCCCCCCACCAATTAAACTCGGCGTCAACAGGGAACCGGAAATCCGTAGTCACTCCCAATCCACAATCTTCAAAGTAGTTGTTATGCATTGCCGACGACTCGTCATCAAATGTACAGACCCCATACATCTCACCCGATAGCCTGACAAATCGGTTGTTCGCCACGGTTGAGGACCAACGCAAACTGATCGCGATACTGCCTCTCTCGCTCTGGCCATCACGGAAGATGCACCCTTCGACTACGTTTTGGTTACATCCTGAACTCTGCTCGTTCTTTGACATCGTCACACACAACAAAGATGAATGGGGCCACGATGCCGGGCCATAGTTTCCGTAGAACAAACAATCTCTGAGGGTAGCCGGGGCTGCACATGATCCGCGAATGGATAGCAGCGGAGCACCAATTTGGCAATCACGCACCACGCATCGTTCCATTAAACAGTTCCTACCGTGAACCACTATCGGCGACGCAGTCATGATTGGCAACTCCCTTATCACACAATCTCGAATGATACTGCTATCTGCATGATGCCAGTAAACAGTTTGACCAATTCCACGGTCAGTAATTGAACAGCGCTCCATAATGCTATGAGGGCCTGCCTCAATCATGCCCCAACCGCCGCTCACTCCGTCGAAACTGCAGTCAAACGCTCTAAGCGACGCCGACGGCATGACCACACACGCATAAACGCCATCAATAAAATCACAGCCGTCAAGTGTAGCGCGCATGTCTGACTTCAAGCCAATATACACTGAGTCAAACATACAGTTTCGCACAACCAGATTCGGACTGAAATTTACCACACCTCCCGAAAGATTCGGCTCACTTCTCGGAAACATTTCCGGGCCATTGCGAAAAACCAAGTCTTCGAGGATGCACGTGCCAATGGAGCCAACCACAAAACTATGTCGGCTGTTTGAGTTCGGAAGATTAGAAGGGTCAATCACCGGGCGGGGATAGTTACCGGTGTCAGCCTCAACATTTCCTTTGACGCACACAGAATGTCCCGGTCCGAACAACGCTTCTTCGTAGACCCCGAGATCAACTAGCACCGTATCACCATCTGCTGTGGCATTTAATCCTGCTTGAATAGTAGAATATTGGGTCGGTACTCTCAATGTAACGGCATGGGCGCAAACGGCCAGCGATAGTATAATGAGCCAGCACATCAAGGGTTACAAACTGGAATTGTATTACAATCACTCCAATCCTGAGATAGATAGCCCCGCGCCGTGCATTGGCACCCTTCACAATCACCTCCGGCACATTTTCGCAAACAAACGTACATCGCATAGGAATTGCCTTGTGTCAATGTGACGGCATTCGTGCACTCGTACGTGCATTCGTCTGCTACGCATGTGTTATGGCATGAACCAATCTCTGTGGTGCCGCTATAGATCCTCACACACGCGTAACAATACTTGCAAGCATAGTCACCGTTTGAGCAAGCCATAACCGCTCTTAAATGATACCATCCAGAGCGAGCGGCCACAAAAGTTGTGCTCCTACAGTCAATGGTTATCGTTGATGAGCATGATGTTTCAGAAGCATAGCATTCATCATCCGCAACACAAACACATTGGCCGCACGTCGCACTCTCTCCCTGTCCCAAGGCCGATCCCAACTCCAGCCCCAATACGCATCCCGCCATTAGCAAGAATTTCAGAGCCTTCATGATCTACCTCCTATTTCAGCAATACGACCTTAGTCGCTGCATAGAGCCTGTTCCCCAGCGGATCCCAGGCGCGAACAAAGTAAATTCCTGAGGCGAATTCTGACGCGTTGAATTGAATGTCACGAGTTTCGCCGACCGAACCGCTCCATAGCTCCTTGACTCGTCGACCCATGATGTCGAAAAGTTCAATGCGCGCAATGCCTGATCGCGGCAACGTGAGTTGTATTGTCGTGACAGAGTTGAACGGATTCGGATAGGCGAGCAGCGAGGCTCTCTCCGGCAGTGGCGGACGCGGCTCGTGTACGGACGCCATGAACAGGGTGTCGGTGTGCCAAGGGAAAAAATCCACATTGACTCCAACTGTATCGCCCAGACCAAAGGGATTTGAGTTTGAGTTGTACGGTCCGGTTGAATCCCCCCACCAATTGAATCGTGCATCACACCAGGCAGGATCTTGGGTGCCAACTCCTTGTCCATTTCCGTAGATCAGGTTGTCTCTCAGAACAGCGCCAGTTGCCAAACACAAAATAGAAGGAGTTTCATCGCCAACTGTCTGAGTGATACGGTTTCCCGAAACAAACACTTGTCCTCTAATACTCATAGCGCGAGCGCCATGCTCTCTTCGCGCATCTCGAAAAGTGTTGTTAAGGACCTCAACTCCAAAACAGTTCGGCATATCTACGCCGGAAATCGCTCGCATCATCCAGCGGCTCGGCGAATTCCAGTTGAATGGCAGATAGTTATTGTAAAAAGTGCAGTTTTGGACAACAGTGGGGTATTCACACAATGAGGTCACATGCAAAATCGATGTTGTAACATGACAATCATGAAACAGGCAGCTGTCAATCAAATTTGCTCGGCCCTCAATTTGTACAAACGGAACTCCTGAAGGCTCAAAGTAGCCAAAGTCACAGTTCGAGATTGTTATTAAATCCCCTTCTGCAAGCACGTTTCGCCCTTCTCCCACAGTGGTCACTCTACAGTTTCTGAGATTCGACCCCGTTCCGAACTCCAAGACTGCCCACCCGCCCGTTCTTCCATGAAAACTAGTATTGTTCGCTGTAAGTGCGACGCCTGTCGCGTCCAGGCAAACCCATAGGTTGTCAACGAAAGTGCATTCGTCTAACCGTAGAGCGTGTTCCGCACGAATTCCAACATACGTTGAATCCCACACGCATCTCTTAAAGACACCTGCGGAATCAAAATGGTGGATGCCTCCAATGTCAAACGGCCCTCGAGGAAACATCTCGGGGCCGTTTCTAAACACAAAGTCCTCAACTATCGATCCAAAGGGTCCCGTTGTGGTCATACACCGACGAGTCCGAGGATTGCCTAACGTACTAGGATCTATCACCGGGCGCTGATACATACCTGTGTCAGTCTCAACATTCCCCTT
>CAZHAK010000027.1:0-37160 GCA_964530625.1 uncultured Alphaproteobacteria bacterium
CCTTCTTTCGCTTTACTTCAGCCAATTCGTGCAGTATATTTGAACCTTCAAACTCTCTTGTCACGGATTTATGGCTCGACGGTATTCTCGACAAGGCACAATTCTGTCGTGGAAGATTTTCAACACCTGAGGTAGAAAATGAACAAGTGGTTATTATCGGCTTTGATGATTATCCTCTTGCTTGGTGCAGCCTATCTGGCTGTCGCCACCGAGACGGGCCGAACAATGCTGAACAGCACCGCCACCACCCGCGCGATGCTTCAAGAAGTGGACGCGTTGTTAACAAACGATCGCGGCAATGCCGAATTGCTTTATAAGCGCGCTCAGTTGGCCGAGAACCTCGCCGAACTGGGCGAGCAGGTTCCCCCCGTGCAAGCTGACGGTAAAATTAAAGATGCCGACTACCTGCGCTCTATCGGTGCTTATGCCGACCTCGAGCGCCTTGAGCAAGAGCAGACTGCCGCGCAATTTAGCTACCTTGAATCACTTCATGAGCGGATGTTGGCCGGTGCTCAGCTTTCGGCTATCGAAAAATCGGAGCTGATTGCAAGTGGAATCCTTGACGACCAACGGTCGAATCGTAGCGACCGCAACCGCCTTGACGATGTTGGCGGCCCGGATGGCTATGGCTACCGCTGGGTGGACAACCTGGGCGGCGACACTGCCACATTTGCTTGGGTAGACATAGTCGGTGCGCCCGGCGCTGTTGACATTGGACCCCTTCACAACCAAGATGACGCGGTAACTGCAGTTCCTTTGAGCTTCACTTTCCCGTTCTATGGTGTTGGAAGAACTACGGTTTACCCAGGAACGAACGGCGCTATTAGTATGACCAGCTCGCAATCCTTCTCAAACACATGCACGCTTCCTTCTTCTACCTTCCCGTCCGGCGCTATCTGGCCGCTCTGGGATGACCAACACACTGGCCGCGGCGGTACTGGAGTTGGCGGCAGTGTGTCCGACTCAGGCAGCGTGTGGTACAAAGATGAAGGCACTCGCATTATTATCCAATGGGACTCCGTTGGCCGCTATGCGTTTCCGGCGACGTTTGATCATGCATATTCCTATCAGGCAATTTTGTATGCATCCGGCAAGATCAAGCTTCAGTATAAGGAGCTTTATCGCAATCCCGCCAATGCAGTTTTCCCGTCAGCGACCATCGGTATCCAGCAAGGAAGCTCTGCTCCCAATAACAACTACTTGACGTACCGTTGCAATACAGTTGCCGACGCTGGACAGGACACTATTCGAAATCGGGCGGTCTGGTTCTACCAGCTTTTCCTCGATAACGACTTCTCCTGTATCTCCGTGGTTGAACCCGCCCAACTGCGCGTTTCGCCCAGCCAGGTCATGAACATCGTTGGGCGTTTCCGCAACTCAGGAAGTATTACGCAATCCTCTCCGGTCAGATATCGTTTCAATAACGGTGCGACCGTCACCGAGGCAACGGCCGTTTTGGCACAAAATCAGTCCGAAGATCACGACTTTGCCGGAACGGTCACCGCACCCGCTGCTGTGGGTGACTATCCCCTTGTCCTCTGGAGCGATCTCGCGGTTGACCAAGATCGCGGCAACGACACCTGCCGCGTCACCATCCAAGTCCGGGAGTGCTATGACGTAGCGCAAGCCGACGGTTTTACCGATACGGGTACAACGTGTGGTCAGTTAAACGACTGGTCCAACACCTGTCTCGGCTCTGCTGACGGTGGCGAAGACTACATCTATCGCTGGACTACCACCACCAACGGCGCATGGAACCTCCAATTGATAGGTGCTGCTACCACTCGCGGAATTGTGGTATCCTCCTCTTGTCCGCCGGACAGCTTCAACTGTATCGCGTTCCTGAACCAATTCCAGGATACACTCTCGCTGAATTGTGTGCCGCTGGCCGCCGGAACCTATTACATCATGGTTGACCGCTCGAGCTCCTGCGACGCAACTTATACTCTGAATGTCACTCCCTGTACTGACATCGGACGCTGCTGCTATAATGGCGGTGCAGACTGTATCGACAACGGTGCCTTTGAATGTCAACAGCTTGCCGGCAACTGGGAACGCACCGTTACATGTGCCTCCAGTCCCTGCCCGACCTTCCTTGACGGTGGCAATACTTGTGCAGATGCTCCGTTGCTTGCTGTCCCTGCGACCGTTCGCGGTAACAGCGTGGGTGCAGGCGACAATGATCCCGGCTTCCAGTGCGCTTTAGGCTCAACGGATCCGTATGAAGGTTTCAACACCGCCCCCGACGAATGGTACAGAATCGTGGGAACGGGTGACTCTATTACGGTCAGCCTTTGTAGTGGGTATACGGCCTTCGATACACAGATCCTTGTAGTCTGTACTGACGATTGCCAGAACTTTACTTGTGTTGCAGGAAACGATGACGCAACCTGTTCGTTCTCCGGCCTCCGCTCAACGGCAAAATTCTGCTCCGAAGTCGGACGCTCATACTACGTCGTTGTGGACGGCTGGGGCTCGGGTTCAGGCAATTTCGAGCTTAGTGTGACATTGGGTTCGGCTTGTACTGGCGCTGCCAACTGTACGCCGCTTGGCCGCTGTTGCTATCTAAGCGGCGGCTTACCGGATTGCGAAGACAATCTTGCAGCAGAATGTGCTAATCTCGGCGGTCAGTGGAACGCCGTCTTCCTATGCTCGACCCCCTGCCCCATCGGCCGTTGCTGCTATAATCTCGGACAGAGCTGCAGCAACAACACCCAACTTGAGTGTAACGTAATCGGAGGAGACTGGTCCTCGACTCTGACTTGTGCCACAGCGTGCCCGATTCCACTGCCGAACGACAACTGTGAAACGGCTACCCAACTGATCGTTGTTCCAGATGGATCCGTTACGGCCGCTGTGGACCTGACAACAGCTACTATGACTTGCGGCGATACATGCGATTATGACTCGAACGGCCCGGATATCTTCTACTACTTCACACTGACTCAGTGCCGCTTGATTGCGGTCATGGCTGATCCGACCGATACACATATTTCGCTTTATGCTGACGGACAGTGCTGTGTCACTCCCGCATTGTATTGTAACGATGACTACGGTAACAACGATGACCTTGATCTGCTTCCGTGGCTGCCTGCAGGTACTCGTCCAACGTACGTGCTCGCCTCGATGTTTGCCGATACGCTGCAGCCGGGAACCTATTACATCCGCGCAGGCCACTACGGGACAACTACAAGCGTCTATACTTTAACGTTGTTTGACTTCGGTTCGTGTGGCGCTGTCCCCTGTGACCCGATCATCAACCTGACGGCATATGTCGCAACGGTTACAAACATAGCCGACCACATTCAACTCCGCTTCACCGCGCCGCAGTTGGCCGACTACAAGATCTGGTTCACCAACAACCCGAACAACGACGGTAATCCTGACAACGGTAGCGACCCGAACTTCACCTTGCTGGCAACACTTCCCGATGTGGCGGCTGGTCCGGTTCTGTGGGACGGTGCGCCTGCCTTCGATAACTTCCGTTACTATGTCGTAACCGCCGATTGTACCCCCTAATTAGTTTGAATACATTCGGTTAGTTTGCAAATATGAGCGGCGGCCCAATCTCTGGGCCGCCGCTTCTGTATGCCCATATCCTGCCTCTAAATGAACTCTTGTAAGCTATACATACGATAAACCAATTCAAAACAATAATATAAACAAGAAACGTCTGCCGTAAAATACCGCATTACCGAGAAAAATCTTGATGTGTGCTTTCTCCCTTTACAACCGCACTACTTTTTGTTATATTATTTCATTAGTATCTTCATACTTTCTTGCCGCTCCGTCTGCTCGCCATCCTTCCTGCAAGATCTTCGCTTTGCCCGGGGCAACCCAAAAATCCAGATGAGGTAGATTATGAAAAAGTGGTTATCACTGATTGTGATGTCATGTATCTTGTTCGGCGCCGCCTATATCGCCGTCGCGACCGAACGAGGACGAAAAGCTATGAAAAGCACGGACATTTCCCGCAACCTCTTGGCAGAAATTGATTTTCTGCTTTCGACGGACAGGAATAATCCTGAGTTGATTGCCAAACGAGCAGTTATTGTCGACAACCTTGTGGCACAAGGTGTCAATCTCGAGTCCCTTGAGCCGGAAGTCAAGGACGAGGCCTACATGCGCTCTATTGGTGCGTCCGATGAGGAGATCAATGAGGCATTAGGCCAATCAAACGAGAGCGTCGAAAAAGTCAAAGACGCCGACTACTATCGCGCCAATGGCATGTTCGATGAACTCGAGCGCCTTGAACAGGAACAAGCCGTCGCAAATGAAAGCTATCTCGAGCAATTGCTGGCTCGAGAGCACGAAGGGCTGCCCCTCTCCGAGTCCGAAAAAATGGATCTCATGGAAAGCGGCCTGCTCGAAGGCGAACGTGAGTCATGGGACAACCTTGATGACACAGGCGGCCCCTCGGTTACCTTCGGCTATCGCTGGGTGGACAACCAAGGCGCGGACACCGCGACTTATGCTTGGGAAGAAATTGACGCCAACTGGACGGAGTTGACGACCCTCGCCAGTAGTGATGACGGCAATGAGGCTTTCTCATGGGGATGGAATTTTAGTTTCTTCGGAACCGGCTATACCTCCGGCTTCGTAACAACGAATGGCTATATCGCTTTTGGATCCGGATCGGGCGACTACTCGAATGACTGCCGTCGATCAAATAGTACGCCTTCGGGTCCTGCCGTTTTTGGTTACTGGGATGATGGCCATTCAACGTACGGAGCAAGCTCTGACGGAGGTCGTATTCTGTACCGGGATTTCGGCGATCACGTCACGGTTACATGGGACTCGCTCGGAACCTGCTGTACGACTGGCGGCGACATCCTTGACTATCAGGTTCAACTATGGAACAACGGTAAAATCAAGATACAATATCGCGAAATCCAAAAGTTGACCGGAACTTCTATCAACGGCACGTCACCGACCATCGGTATTCAGCAGTCGAATAATGCAGGTGGTTTGGACTCGCTGATTTACTTCTGCTCGACGGTTCGCGATACTGCTTACACGAACAATCTCGACGGCCGCGCGGTTTGGTTTTATCAACTCTTCCTCGACAACGATTTCTCCTGTAACGGAGTCGTCGAGCCCAGCCCACTCCGAATGTCACCCGGTGAAGTTTTTGAAGTTATTGGCACATTCCGCAACGCCGGAAACGTGACGCAATCCTCACCGGTCAGCTATCAGTTCAACGGCGGAGCCGTTGTCACCGAAGCAACTGCTGTCCTGGCACAGGGAGTAAGTGAAGTTCACGACTTCGCGGGTACTGAGACCGCGCCCTTGACGGTCGGCGATTACGAACTCGTCCTGTGGACTGGCCTTGCCCTGGACGAAGACAACTCTAACGATACTTGCCGCGTCACCATCCAAGTCCGGGAGTGCTATGATGAAGCGCAAGCCGACGGTTTCACCGATACGGGCACAACGTGTGGTCAGCTAAACGACTGGTCCAACACCTGTCTCGGCTCTGCTGACGGTGGCGAAGACTTCATCTATCGCTGGACTACTACCACCAACGGCGCATGGAACCTCCAGCTGCTCGCACCTACCGCAGCAACCAGAGGTTTGGTTGTATCCTCCTCTTGTCCGCCGGACAGCTTCAACTGTATCGCGTTCCTGAACCAATTCCAGGATACACTCTCGCTGAATTGTGTGCCGCTGGCCGCCGGAACCTATTACATCATGGTTGACCGCTCGAGCTCCTGCGACGCAACTTATACTCTGAATGTCACTCCCTGTACTGACATCGGACGCTGCTGCTATGACGGCGGAGCCAACTGTGTGGACAACGGAGCTTTTGACTGTCAACAGCTTGCCGGCAACTGGGAACGCGGAGTGACCTGTGCCTCAAGTCCCTGCCCGCTCTTTATTAATGGTGGCGAAACCTGCGTCGATGCCGTGCTCCTGCCGGTTCCTGCGACTGTTCGCAGCTCGACAACCGGTGGTTTCGATGACGATCCCGGATTCACGTGCGAATCAAATTTCAACAGTGACGACTACTTCGGCAGCAACACCGCTGAAGACAAATGGTACAAAATCATTGGTACCGGCAACACCATCACGGTCTCCTTGTGTGCCTCTTACACAAGTTTTGACACGCAGATTCTTGTGACATGTACCGCAGATTGCCAAAACTTCACCTGCGTCGGCGGCAACGATGACGCCTTTACTGCCGGTTGCCCGATTGCCAGTTCACGTTCCATCGAGTGGTTCTGCTCGGAAGTCGGACGCGAATACTATGTGGTCGTGGACGGCTGGGGCACCGCGGACGGCAATTTCGAACTTGCCATTACCGATGACGGAATTCCTTGTCAAGGCGCCGTGGATTGCGCTCCCGAGGGCCGCTGCTGCTACCTCGCTGCTGGTGTCCCGATGTGTACCGATAACCTCGCCGCGGATTGTGCTCTGCTCGGCGGTCAGTGGGATGATTTGGCGAATTGCGCGTCCTCGCCCTGCCCGGTCGGTCGTTGCTGTTACAACGGTGGCGCGAACTGTGCGGACAATACCGAACTTGAATGTATCGCGCTCGCAGGAGCTTGGGAAGAAGGAATCACTTGCGCCGGAAGCCCATGCCCGCTCTTCCTTGAAGGCGGCGACAATTGCATCACGGCCGTTGACATTCCCGTTCCCTCCACCGTACGAGGCACCCTCGTCGGCGGAACCGATCAGGATCCCGGCTTCAACTGTGAATCCAATTTGAACGGCGATGACTATTTTGGCACCAATACTGCACCCGACAAGTGGTATAGAATCATCGGTACAGGCAACATCATCGTCGTGTCGCTTTGCAATGCCTACACGACTTTTGATACTCAGATTCTCGTAACCTGTACGGAAGACTGCATCAACTTCACCTGTGTAGGTGGCAACGACGATGCCTTCACAGCTGGATGCTCCTTCAGCAGCCTTCGCTCGGTCGAGTGGTTCTGTTCCGAACTCGGCCGCGAATACTATATCGTGCCTGACGGCTATGGCAGTGGCACGGGAGGACCTTACGAATTGGCTATCCGTGACAGTATTCCCTGCAACACATTTGTCAACTGCTCACCGCTCGGCCGCTGCTGCTACCTTGACAACGGCGCGCCAACATGCGTAGACAACCTCGCAGGTGATTGCTCTGCCCTTGGTGGTCAATGGGATCAAACGGTCCTTTGCGCAACTTCACCCTGCCCCGTGGGCCGCTGCTGCTACTTGAACAACGGCATCGCCGATTGTGAAGACAATACTGAACTCGAATGTAACGTCTTAAACGGTGATTGGGATGCTGGCTTAAGCTGCACGACAGACCCCTGCCCCCTCGGCCGCTGCTGCTATAACGGCGGCGACAACTGTGCGGATAATATCGAAGCAGCGTGCGCCCTGCTTGGTGGCCTCTGGGATCCGGCATTAACCTGTGCCACGGGTTGCCCGACCATACTCCAAGGTTCCGACGATTGTATTGATGCAACTCCGATTCCATTGTTTAACCAACAGTACGTCGGCACAATCATCGGTTACGCGGGTGAAACCGCTTTGCCGGTCTGCGCCACGTGGTATAGCACAACCGATCCCGCCGCAGTTTGGTACAGCTTCATCGGCACCGGCAACTCGATTACAGCTTCGCTGTGTGATCCGTTGTCGGACTACGATTCCGAAATCGGTGTGTTCTGCGGCGAAACCTGTGAAACACTCGTGTGTGTCGGATCAAACGATGACTTCTGTTCATTTGCGGGAGCGTCGCAGATTACCTTCTGTAGTGTGTTAGGAGCCGAATATAAATTACTGATCACGGCCTTCAGCACGTCCTCTATTCCCGGCAACTTCGCGCTCATTCTCACCGATGACGGGATTAGTTGTCAAGCAACGGTGCAATGTCCTGTGACGGTCCTGCCCTGTGATCCGGTCGTGGATTTGCGAGGTTACGTCGTCACAGCAGCCAATTTGGCGGATCACCTCCAACTTCACTTCACCGCGCCGCAAGACGCCGACTATAAAGTGTGGTACACGATCAATCCGAATAATGACGGTAATCCTGATGCCGGTGCCGATCCCGACTTCGTGTTGGAAGACACTATCTTAGGCGTGCTCGAGAATGATCTGGTCGTCTGGAACAGCCTCGATCCGTTCGCGTCGTTCCGATACTATGTCGTGACCGCCGACTGCACTCCGTAGTCTGTCGGTCAACGAAGAAACCCTAAACAAACAAGCGGCGGCTCCACTTCTGGAGCCGCCGCTTTCTTTATCCGTCTTCTGAAAAAATTCCTGCTATCCCTGTTCCTTGTGCCGAATCACTTCCCCTTCCACAAGATAAATCACGTCCTCGGCGATGTTCGTCGCCAAATCTCCCATCCGCTCAAAGTATCGAATCGTCGAAAATACCTGCATCCACTGTGAAATACTCTCTGGATTAGCTCGAATCTCTCTTTCTACTATATCATGCAATTTGCGCTGCAAGTCATCCACCTCGTCGTCTGCCAAGCAAACCTCGCGCGCGAGATCCGCATCCTGCTCGACCAGACAATCCAATGCCGAGTTCACCATGCTCATGGCTTTCTCCGCAATGACTACTAACTCCTTCGGAAGCGTGATCCGCGGAAGTCCGGCGAGCCTCCGCGCGCGCTTGGCCACGTTCACCGAAAAATCCGCGATCCGCTCAAGATCCGTGTTGACTTTCAGCACCGTCACCACAAACCGCAAATCAACTGCGACCGGCTGATGCAGTGCCAGAATCTTCAAACACTCGTCCTCAATCTCAACTTCTTCCTGATTGATCGCGTCGTCACGGTCTATCACCCGTTGTGCGGCGTCGGTGTCAAAATCACGCAAAGCCTTTACCGCAAGCTGAGCGTTTTCTTCCACTGCCGCCCCGAAGGAGAGTATTTTCCGTTTCAGACGGTCAAGATCCCGTCGCAAATGCACTGACATCCCAATTCCTTTCTTGTCAACACTCCCCAAAACCCAAAACTGATTCTTATGCAACATCGTCCAGCCACTGCGCCAACTCAACCAGTCCAGTGGCACGCTGGCGATGGACTGATTAACCGAAGCGGCCCGTGATATAATCTTCCGTCTGCTTTTGGTTCGGATTCGTAAAAATCTGCTTCGTCGGCCCGACTTCAATCAGCCTGCCTTCGTAAAAGAAAACCGTGTCATCCGACACTCGCGCCGCCTGCTGCATGTTGTGTGTCACGATAACAATTGTGTAGTCCCCGCGCAGTTCGCCGATCAAATCTTCAATACGTGTCGTGGACTTCGGATCGAGCGCCGAAGCAGGTTCGTCCATCAGCAACAGCTCAGGATTAACTGCCAAAGCCCGCGCAATACACAATCTCTGCTGCTGCCCGCCGGACAATCCCATCGCGTTGTTGTCCAAACGGTCTTTCACCTCGTCCCACAAACCCGATCTCTCCAAACTCCGCGTCACGATTTCTTCGAGCTTCTTGCGGTTCCTCTCGCCGTGAATTCGCGGCCCGTAAGCGACATTTTCAAAGATTGACTTCGGAAAGGGATTCGATTTCTGAAAAACCATCCCCACCTTGCGGCGTAAATCAATTACATTCGCCGCGTCGGTGTAGATATCTTCGCCGTCCACAAGTACTGTACCCTCAAGCCGCGTTCCGTCAATAATATCGTTCATGCGGTTGAAGGTCCGCAAAAATGTGGACTTGCCGCAGCCCGACGGACCGATGAACGCTGTGACCTTGCTTCGCCGCAGCTTCACCGTCACGTCGAACAGCGCCTGAGTAGAACTGTAGAAGAAATTCAGATTCCGTGTCTCGATATGTGCGTCAATTTTACTCATGGTTACCAGCGATATTTCCGGCGAAAATAAGAGCGGACAATGATCGCGACCATATTAAATCCGAGCACGACCGCGATCAGCACTAGCGCCGTCCCATATTGCATCGGACGCGCCTTCTCGATGTCCGGCAATTGCGTCGCTAAAATATACAAATGATACGGCAGTGCCATGCACTGGTCAAACACGGATTGCGGCAGCGTAGGGAGGAAGAACGCCGCAACCGTCAACAAAATCGGCGCCGTCTCCCCGGCCGCGCGACCAATACCCAAAATAGACCCGGTCATCATGCCCGGCACCGCGTACGGCAAAACATTCCGCTGAATCGTCTCCCACTTCGTCGCTCCGAGAGCCAGACTTCCTTCGCGAAACGACTGCGGAATTGATCTCAGAGATTCCTCGCTCGCCACAATAATCGTCGGCAGAATCATACAGGCAAGCGTCATACTCCCCGCCAAAATAGACGCGCCGAATCCCAAAAAGATAACGAACAAACCCAACCCGAAAAGACCAAGCACCACCGACGGTATTCCCGCCAGCGTCACAATCGCCAACCGGATCATTCTCGTCAAACGCCCCTGCGTCGCGTATTCGCTCAAATATACTGCCCCCGCCATACCTAACGGCAACGCGAAAATGATAGTTCCCAGCACCAAATAAAAGGTACCGACAATCACCGGCCAAATCCCGCCCTCTTCGCCGCTCTTGCGCGGAGCTTCCGTCAAAAACTCCCAGGAAATCGTGCCGATGCCGCCTACTACCACGTCCGCGATAATATACACCACAACAAGCAAGATAGCGTACGTCACTCCCAACATGGAGTAATACACCAGTCGCTCCGACTTGTTTCGCGGCTTCATGCCCATCGATTAACCAATCCTGTATTTCTTCAGCACCCGCTGTGCGATCATGTTCAAACCGAATGTCATAAACAACAGCACCACGCCGATCACAAACAGCGCGTGATAATGATCGCTTCCAAACGGCACCTCGCCCATCTCGGCGGCAACGGTCGCCGTCATAGTTCGCACGGACTCCGTTGGCGAAAAAGTAATGATCGCGGCATTTCCAGTCACCATCATCACCGCCATCGTTTCACCCACAACGCGGCCCAATCCCAACATCACCGCCGCCACAATTCCCGACAGCGCCGCCGGAACAGTCACTTTCCAAATGGTTTGCAGTTTCGACGCGCCCACAGCATATGATGCTTCCTTATACGACTGCGGCACGTTGCGAATCGCGTCTTCCGAAATTGAAATAATCGTCGGTATCGCCATCAATGCCAAAAGCAGCGAGCCGGTCAAAGCATTCAAGCCGGAGTTCAGCCCCAGCAAATCCTTCACCAGCGGCGCGACCACCACCAATCCGAAAAATCCCAACACTACCGAAGGAATCCCGGCCAATAGTTCAATAACGGGTTTCCATACTTCTCGCTCAAATGGCGAGGCCATCTCGGCGATGTAAATTGCGCTTATCACTCCAAACGGCACCGCGAAAATCGTCGCGAGCAATGTCACCAACACCGATCCCGTAATCAGCGGCAGCATACCAAACTGTTGATCCTCGAATGAAACAGGCCGCCAAACCTCGCCGAAAATCTCGCCAAGCCCATGCGTCGAAATGAACGGTACGCTCTCCCGGCCCAAAAACAAAAAGACAAGCACGACGATCAAGATAGACGTCGCCGCGCAGGTCATAAAGAAATAGCGGATCGCCCGCGACTTCCAGTATTGTCTTCCTAATGCCAAAAATGTGTTCCTTTGCTATCAATCATAAAACGCAAGCACGCCCCCCATCCGCCGTTGTGGGTCTCCAGACCCGCAATGGCAAAGAACCATCCGCCGTCGTGGGTCTCCAGACCCGCAATGACCAAAACACTCAGAAACCCAAGCCACCGCGTCAGCGCAACCAGTCCAGCGGCACGCTGGTTAACCCGTCATCGGCACGTAACCGACTTCGCGAACAATCTTCTGTCCCTCAGGAGAGTTGCAATACGCGATAAAGTCCGCCAGCAAACCGGTCGCTTCACCGTTTGTGTAAAGATAAAGCGGACGGGCAATCGGGTATGATTGGTCGCGAACCGTTTCTTCCGTCGGATAAACTGCCGGAGCGTCCGCGTTCTTCCGCACGTGCAGCATCTTTACAACCCCGCCCTCGCCGTAGGCTTCTCCACCATAGCCGATCGCGCTCTTGTTCGTAGAAATTTCCTGTACTAATGCCGCCGTGGAGGTCATCAAGCGCGCGTTATTCGCAAAGTCGCCTCTATTCAACACGTGCTCTTGGAAATACACATAGGTGCCGCTGTTGCTCTCCCGCGAGTGAACCACGATGGCTCCCGGAGTGCCCCCGACGTCTTTCCAATCCGTGATGCTCGCCTGAAAAATTTGCTTCAACTGATCTATCGATAAACTATCCGCGGGATTTCCCGGATGAACAAACACCGCCAACCCGTCCATGCCGATCACCGTTTCCGTCGGAAGGATATTCTTGGACTTCGCAAGTTCAATCTCTTTCTTCTGCATCGTGCGAGACGACGCGCATATATCCGTCGTGCCGTTCAACAGCGCCGCGATGCCCGTCCCGCTGCCGCCGCCCGTTACCGCAATCTGCCTGTCCGGATGAACCTTCATGTAGTTCTCAGCCAAAGCCGACATCAGATTCACCATCGTGTCCGACCCCTTGATGTCAATCGAAGTCTTCACTTTTGTTGAGTCCGACGTCCGACCGCAACCCAACCCGAACACTAGCGAACCGATAACGATTAAGATCGCCGCAAAGCGAATGAAATTACGCATCTGATCTCCTTGTGCAAATCGTGACTCTTGAGAGTAACGATTAATTATGAGGATTCCGTGAGCCTAAAATTTCACGACTCCATCCACCATCCAGCGCTGATACCATGGCCCGTCACCCGACGCCGACAAGGTATTAAAATACGCCGAGCCGCCTGCAGTGAATCCGTCTATCAGCTCCCAATCAGCCACAATCCGGTGCCCGCGCTGATTCGTCCGGCCACCCGCCGCATCACTATCCGTAAAGGCTCCCAACACCGCGTCCGCTTCCAACACCCGATAGTCATACGACACCGAGTAAGTGCGTGCGCGGAATTGCCCTTTCCACGTCAGCATTGCCAGCCAACCGATATTTTCTTCCGAAGTCGCCGTGTTCATCACAGGATTAGCCGTCACAGTCAGCTTCGATTTACCAGCGGGCACTATCACCTGTGCTACAACATCCAAAATCTCGAAATCTCGCAAGTATGAAAGCGTCGTATGCTCAATGGTATTGCCGAAGAACACGTTTGGCAAGGCATCTTCCACAACAAAGCTATACATTCCTGCCGCTGCTTCCCAGCTTCCCATGGATCCGTGCTTCCCGCTTACCGACAGTTGGCCAATCCAGAGTCCACTTGCTTGCGATGACCGATAAGGTTCAAGCCAAACCGCTCCACCAGTCAGCGAGACCACATTCTTCGACCCCGTCGCCCATCGGCTTATTCCCCCCTCAAAATTCACATCCGTATCCCATTGCAAATCCGTCGAGACAAACGGATTGGCAATCTTCCCCGCCGTCACCCACCAGTGCTCACACGGAGTCAGTTCAAAATAGGCCCGATCCAAACTTATCGGCTTACTCGAGAGGCCGTCGCCCAAATCCTGATTCGTGCTCCGAGGATCGCCCGATCCACTTGCGAACCGCGCCCCCACAGTAACCTTTTCATTCACAATCGTTTCCACACCCAGACGATAGCGGATCCGATTCCGGTATATCGACGAGGAGTTCTCATTATCGATTCCCTCGTGCCGGTATCGAAAGTCCCCGCTAAGCTTCGTATTAACAAGCCACAATGGCAAATCATCCCCGGCCACAGCCAGAGATGGCAAAGTCATCTGCATCAGGAGGAAAGGTATTTGGAGCATTAGAAGGGAACGCTGGCGAGAGGGGTCAAGCGGCTTGATGAACCACAAAGTATCACAAATTCCTCACTTTCTCAAACAATCAATGCTGGCTCCTGGATACTGAAGCTGCTAATTTCGACATTCTTTATTAGTCTTTCGTGAGGGAGGGTCTATAAATCTGAGAAATCTTTACCCTCCCCCTTGACTTTCCCCCCTTTCATGTCGTATATTGTACCTATACGTACTTCAAAAACGCCCCTCGCCAAAACGAGGGGCGTTTTCTGTTTTCAGTTTCCCCCAGTCGTCTGGGGGTAAAATCCCAGGCGAAATCCGCCTCGCCGAGCGGGCCAGTCCTCGAACGCCGTGAAACGATTTAGCGACGCAGCTGTCCCGTAGGGTTTCCCCCTCCGGAATCCGCAACACCATATAGCACAATAAAACAAGCCCCGATGTCTCATCAACATCGGGGCTTGTACGTTCTGACACCTGATCGTCGCTTATGGCAGCGACACCACCACTTCATAAATCACATACGGCTCAACATCCACAATCCCCGTGTGCGTGAAGAACGTGTCCGCCGTTTGTGTAATCAGAAAGGCGTCGGTCGGCGCTATGTTCGCATCCGTGCTCATGTAAACTTTGTAACTCACGCCGTTGGTAGCAGAGGGCGGCCAGTAAAGATGTGTGTCAATTCCGTCCGGCAAAACAACCAATCCGTCCACCGGCAGCGGTCCAGCCAAAGCTCCTGGTGCTCCGAACAACTGTACGTCATCCACGTACCAGCCTTCGCGGCTCCCCGCGGCATCGCTCGAAAAACGAAACTGAATCTGCACCGTTGAATCCGCATATGCTCCAAGATCAAACACCGCCTCTGCGCCCGCAATCGTGCCTGCATAACACGGCGCGCCCGGCTGCGGCCCTGTATTAGGATTCCCACCGCCTGCCGATAATCTGAAATGCTTCGGATAACTTCCGCTCGGAGTCAGCATCGCGTACGCGCCGCCGTTCACCGATAACCACACATTGCCGCCGTCATAAGCCGAATCCGGATAAGCGGTCGAAAGTTCGCTGGTGATATTATGCCAAAATCGCAGCTCACTCGCTTCCGTCAACACAATTGGCGGCGATATCAAACCCGCGTCCTGACCATCCGCGTAATTCCCCGTACCCGTATCGCCGCACTTCCAGGATGTCGTCGGCGAATTCGCAAGCTCTGTCGAAAGATGCCACTGGTCAACGGCTCCCGTTACCGGAGCATGGGTCCAACCATTCGCGCCTTCTTCAAAATCTTCCGAGTAGTAGATAACTTTCGGCGAGGCGTCCAGTGTAAATGTCAGTTCCCGCGCGTAACCGCTGTCCGCTGTCACGTTGAGCGTAAACTCAATCGTATGATCCAACGGAGTGTTCATCGCAACTTCCGCGATAAACACGTCCCCACTATTGTCACCGCTCGCTCCATTCAAAATATCTCCGAACACGCTCGCGGCATCCGTAATAGTCACATTCGTATCCACAGACGAAAGCGTGGCCTGCACATTCATGGCGTCCTCGCCTAGATTCTGCAGTGTCACCAAAATCTCCACAGATTCGCCCCGCTCCCATTCGCCGTCGTTGTCGCCCGTCACAGCGTCACTGTGCTGAGCCGCGCTCAAATTGATAAACGGCTCATCCGGATCAAACCCCGCGTATTCACTGATCGCTAAACATGCGTTATAAAGATTCAATCGTCCGCCCGTCACCGTAATCCCCTGCAACGCCGCAATCGGATCCGTCCCGTCCAGAAGCATCTGCTTCAAAGCCAGCGCCGCAGAGTCCGGATACGTCACATAGTAATTGTAAAACCCGATACTCGCCGCCGCGTGCATCAGCGCCACCGCGCCCGCCACGTGCGGCGTCGCCATGGAGGTGCCGGACAAACTGCCGGTCGAGCCGTTCGATGTGGTACTCAAGATGGACGTTCCCGGCGCGCCCAAGTCAATCGTCGTCGCGCCATAAGCTGCACCCGAGTTCTTCGTGTCCGTGCTCGTTGTATTCGTCACCGCGATAATATACGGACTCGAACAGCTCGTTGGCACGTCGCCCTGCGTATCCACATTGTAATTCGCGTTCGCCGTCGCGCATGCCGACAAAATTCCCACCTCACCCATCGCGTTATACAAATCGTTCCACGCCGGATACGATCCCGACGTGCAATTCGCCAAATCAATTCCAAAACTCGAATTGGTCGAAACCACATTCGCGCCGTCCGTGCCGCCGCTATTCACCCAATCCGTTTTTAAGTCCAGTGCATACCCGTAAGCAATCGTAATTGTCGCGGTCGAACTGCTCGACCCCGCGATTTCCATCAACTTCACATTCCAATTCACTCCGGCAACCATACTGCCGTTATTCGAAACAGCGCCCACCGTTCCCGAAACATGCGTGCCGTGATTGTCGCTTGGAATCGTGCCGTCGTTGGCAAAAGCGTCCCAGCCATTCTTGTCATCCACATAGCCGTTGCCGTCGTCATCCACTCCGTTAACACCGTTCACTTCCGCCATGTTCTGCCAGATGTTCGCGGCCAAATCAGCATGAGCTAAATTACAACCGCCGTCCACAATCGCCACCACAATATCATTTCCGCCGGCGTCCGTGCCGCCCGTCGCGATGTCCCACGCTTCCGGCGCGTCAATATCCCGATCCGTCGCCTGATTAAACGCCCACTGACTCGCGAAAGACGGATCATTCGGTGTCAAACGCGAACTCACTACATGGTCTGCCTGCGCCCACAATAATTTCGGATTACCCTTCAGCATCTCGACGGCAGTCTCCACGTCGAGCTTCGTATCAAACTTGACAAGATAAATAGAGAGCTTCCGCGCCAGCACCATCTCCACACGAAACTCGTTCGCGTTAAATTCTCGCTGAGCCTGCTCCAAAGTCGTCGACTCCGCAAACCGCACCAAAGCCTGCCCCGGAATCACGTCCGGTGCCGCATAAACCATTGAAATCCATATCAAATTCAATAGACCCCAGCTAAACAAGCTGCGCTTCACAATGTTACCTCCTGTAGGTCAGTAATTTTCAAGACACCGAATCTATAATCTAAGCACGTTTTCACCCGATAACAAGTCTGCTCGATGAATAACTCACACTCGAATACCGCCGTTGTGGGTCTCCAGGCTTGTCCTCGAACAAAGTGAAGGACCCGCAATGTTGCAAGAAAATGCCTCCGCCGTTGTGGGTCTCCAGACCCGCAATGGCACGCTGGCTAATCACAATTCTGCACAACCACAAAATTCGCATATGAATCCACAACTCCCCCAATCAACAAAGTCCCGCTCCCCGGCGCGGCAACCGCCACCGTTCCCGCCAGCGACCAATCCGGATCCGCGCCGCTATTCGGATTGCCGTCATGCATCGGATTCGCCGTCTTCCAAACCTGATAGTTGCCTGCCGCAGGCGCGACAAATCTAATCTGGATCTCATCCGATGCGGCGACATAATTGCACGTCACGTTTTCTGCTGGATCACATTCAGCCAACAGCAAATCCAACGCGACTCTCATCCCGATCGGATCGTAATCCACTCTCCCGTAAGCGATAATCCCGTCTCGATCCACAATGTAATCCAACGGAAACGGCGAGATGTTTCCATCCAGTTGATACATGTCATATACGTCGCTCAACTGATCCACCAGCACCGGATGCGTCCAGCCTGTCTGCTGAATAAAAATCTCAATCAGAACTTCCGGCTCACCCACGTCGATTCCCAAAAACACCACATCGTCACTTGCATACTCACTCGACCAATCTTGAATGTCCGAAACCTCCGGACTACAGACGGGTCACCAGCTTGCAAAAAAGGCCATCACCACTATTCTTCCCGCAAAATCTGAAAGTGTTGTATCACCTCCGCCCAAAAGCGGCAGCGTGAAATCCGGAGCGGGAGTTCCCACCGCTACTCCGCCCGGAGGCGGATTGCCGATAGTGTTAACCCTTATCTGAGGCTCGTCGCCGTCATTCGAGTTGATTCTTATCAGTCCGGTGCCGCTCTGCGAATCCACCGGAGCATAGGTCACCGTCACAATTGCCGAATCTCCCGGCAGAATGGTCATCGAAACCGGTGACTCCGAATAGTGCGGATGATTATCCGTAATACTCGATACCGTCACATTCGCTCCGCCGGTGTTCTTCAACAAAAGAGTCTGCATGCGCTGCGAGCCAATCGCCGTCACAGGAAAAAACAGGTCGCGCGGAAAAACATCCAAGTCCGCTCCGCTGATTACCCCGTACTGATACACCCGCGCAACGTCCCAATCGCCCAGCACAATCGTGTCCGCCTGCATCGCGATACACATCGAGCGATTCGGCGTAAATCTGTAGCCGATGCGCACCGGACTCTGCGGATCCGTCGCGTCAAAGACTTCCATATCCTGCCACTCAGCCACCGCCACGCGGGAATTCTGCACCGCTATCTTCGCCGCCAATCCGTCCGTCGTGAACTGCCCCAACAAGAGTGGGGAAGAGGGCGTCGTCACGTCAAACACCACAATTCCACCCGACCCCAAAGCAACATAAACTCGATTGCCGTCCAACTGAATGTCACTGGGTTGCCCGTTGTATCCGTAAGAGGTCGTGTAGCTCCAAACACCTGCGCTCTGCTGATACACAACAAATCCCAAATCATCCGCGATGTAAGCCCTCTGCGCATCCAGCGACAGAATCACGGCTTTCGCATATGTCAGTCCCGTCGTGTGTATCGCGGACCAACTCGGAGCAGCCGGAGTCGTGATATTCAAAATCCCGATTCCATCAGAACCCAAACACACAAACGCGAAACTATCATTGATAAACTGCGCGTCCTGAAAATCGCGCGTCCCGCTTTCAAAAATCGTGTAAGCCGTCGGACTCGCGTGATTCGTCAAATTGAGTGGCCGAAGCCCGCTCTCTGCCGATACACAAATTCCGCGTGTGCCCCTGATTGCCAAATTCCACACTGGCTGCTGTGCCTGAATCTGCAAATGGCCGATTCGCGACGGTGCGCTCTGGTTCGAAACATCCAAAATCGAAAATCCGCCCGACCCGCAAATGTAAACCCGATCCGCGCCGTCATACGCACAATCCAAATAGTGCGCAAGATTCGGCGGCGTGTAGCTCCCCAATTCCGTCACATGCAACGCCCAACAAAAACTATATCCGGCGCAGACTAACCCCAGAACCCATCTTACCATAAATCCCTCCTAAATAAATCAATTCCATCCATCCAACAATCTACACACACCAGAACCGATTTCAAAGCATTTCAAGACGTATTTCTGAATCCATCCCCCCTCCCTCATCCCTCTGTCTTTTCTTAGCCCCCTTGAGACTCCCGGCATTTTTCCGTATTCTGTTCATATGCCAACCCGCTCAAAAACTGAACTTTACATCCCCGACTACCCGGGTCAGTTAAAATCTCTGCGCCAAACAGTCGGAGAATCCGAACCCGGACTCGGATTCGGCCTCTGGGCGTTGCTCTCTCGCAATGGCATTCGCCTGAGCTGGGGAGATACCGAAGTCCTGAGCGGACAGGCTCTGCAATTCGTCTACACCCGCGACCCGCTTCGCGCCGTGGAAAAATCCACCGTCGCCCCCCTGGATTCGCTGACACGCACCTTAGGTGTCCAATGGTCGGAGGTCACGCCATCGTCGTCTGGAAAAGCCTTCGAAATCGCCCTTGAGTGGCTCACTAAAGGCTCACTCGTGCTCGCCAGATTCCGCCAGCCCATGCTGCTTTTCGGCTTTGAATCCAGCGCGTTTGAGGCCAATATCAAGCTTGCCCGCTTGGAGCATCGTCTCCCCGACGAAACCTTCACTCGTCTGCAATGCGACCGCTTCGATTGGCGGCTGCAAATTGACGAAGGCAACAGCCTCTTGCGCGTAACTTCCATAGATACTACCGACCCGGATTGGATGGCCCTCTTGCCCATCGTTGTGAGGCGAACCATCACCAATTGGCGGCACGAGCCGGTGGACGGAGTAGAATTCGGCTTGACGGCTTACAAGAAATTTTCGGAAGACCTCCGCTCGCCCGAAGTAGATTTCGCCAATCGCGAAACCCCCAGTTGGATGGGGCCATTGCTCTATCGGCAGATTCAGGCCAAAACTCATCTCCATCAATTCCTCGACCGATTGGCTCCCCGTTATGGCGGCAAGCCCCGTCAAATTATGTCGAAAGCCAGCACCAACTTGGGCCAAACCGCCGCCTCATGGCAGGAGTTCTCCAAACATCTCGGCCGGGTCTATGAACGGCAGGAGCAGGGCAAATCCCTCCGCGGCCCCGATACACACGTCAACCACTGGCGCGACTCCCGCCGCCGCGAAGAAGCTGCCAAACTCGTAGACCAAGCCGCCCTCTGGGAAGCTAGAGCCATTGCCGAACTGGCTAAACTACTGGGCACGTAACAATCACTCGTGCGCGCCGTTGTGGGTCTCCAGACCCGCAATGGCAACCCATGAGCCATCGCGGATTTAGCTAAACTGCCGGGCACGCAACAAATCACTCATGCGCGCCGTTGCGGATCTCCAGCCTGTCCTCGTAAGGAACCGAATGGCACCCGTCAATGCAGCTTGAATCTCCAGTCTTTTCTCCCTAAATTGAGCATTAATAAGCAAGAATAGTCGTTTCCCTGCGAGGAACCCCTGAACAGAATCCCGCTCGATATCCGCAACGAGTTTGACCTCCTGAAAGTCGTTATCGTTCACCGCCCCGGTGACGAAATCGACCGCCTGACCCCCGGAAATGTCCAAGGGTTCTTGATGGAAGACATCCCCTTCCTGCCCCGAATGCAGGAAGAGCACGATGCTTTCTCAAAAACCATGCAGGATCACGGTGTCACCGTCTTAAAACTCGCCGACTTGGTGCGAGATGTCGTGGCCATTCCCGTTGGCCGCGAGCGCCTGGTGCGCGAAGCCTGCGAACTCTATCACAATCCCGCACTCGTCCAGCCGATTCTCGATCACTTCTCACCCGATGAGATTGCGCGCATTGTCTTTGAGGGACTCACTGAAAATGAATTCAGTCAGGTGCTGAAGCAAGATGCGGGTTCTGCTCTCCATCACGACCGTTTTCTGATTGACCCCAGCCCCAATACCTACTTCACCCGCGACCCTGCGGTAGTTTGTCGCGATCAAGTCATCTCCTGCAATGCCCACTACCCCGCGCGTATCCGCGAAACTTGGGTCACACATACCATCTTGGACTTGCATCCGGCCTTTGCCGACCTAAAATTCATCTTCGGCGTCAGCGACTTGGAGGCCCGGCCCTACACCATCGAAGGCGGCGACATTATCGCTCTCAATCAAGACGCAATCGCCGTGGGCCGCAGTGAGCGCACCCGCCGCGAAACTATCACTATGCTTGCCGCAAATCTCTTCCGCGAAGGAAAGGCCAAGCGCGTCTATGAAGTTGAGATTCCCCCCGAACGCATCTACATGCATCTTGACACCGTCTTCACCATCGTCGGCCCGCAAAGCGTCGTCTTCTTTCCACCCGTCATCGAACAAAGCCCGGCCGTTCGTTGCTACGAAGCCGCTGCGGACGGAAAACCCAACGTCAAGCACGATCAGCGCACGTTGATTGATATCTTGAAAGATGAACTTGGCTCCGATCTGAACATTATCCGCACTGCGGGCGGCGATAAACGCTATGCCGCCCGTGAACAGCGCGGCGCAGGTTCCAACATGCTGGCTCTCTCTCCCAATCAAGTCATCTCCTACGAGCGCAATTCTCACACCAACAAAGCCCTAAGAGATGCCGGAGTAGAAGTCCTGGAAATCCCCGGCTCAGAATTAGTCCGAGGCTTAGGCGGCCCAAGATGCATGTCCATGCCGCTATTGCGAATGAATCCATAACTTGTAGCGGCTGCTCCCGTGGCCGCCGATAGAAACTAAATCACAATCCAAGTTTCATCCCCTATCTTCTATCTCTTGCACACATGAAACGCATCAAAACCATTATTCAGGGAGCCGCAGGACGCGACTTCCATAACTTCAACACCGTTTATCGCGATAACGAACTTTATGACGTCGTCGCCTTCACCGCAACCCAAATTCCCGGGATTGACGACCGTAAATACCCCGCTGTTCTCGCCGGAAAACTCTACCCCAAGGGAATTCCAATTTATCCTCAGGACGAACTCGAAAAACTGATCGTCAAACATCAGGTTCACGAAGTCGTCTATGCCTACAGCGATGTCCCGCACGTTTATGTCATGCATTGGGCCTCGCGCATACTCGCCGCAGGCGCGGATTTCAAAATCATCAGTGGCCGCGAGACGATGCTCAAATCCACCAAACCCGTCGTCGCAGTTTGCGCCGTTCGAACCGGAGCCGGAAAATCTCAAACCTCCCGCGCCGTCGCAGAAATCCTGAAAGCCGCCGGCAAAAAAGTCGTCGCCGTCCGCCACCCGATGCCCTATGGCGATCTCACTAAACAAATCGTCCAGCGGTTCGGCTCCATCGCCGACCTGAAAAAACACAAGTGTACCATCGAAGAAATGGAAGAGTACGAGCCGCACATCGCTCGCGGACAAGTGATCTTTTCAGGTGTGGACTACGAAAAAATTCTCCGCGAAGCCGAAAAAGAAGCCGAGGTGATCCTGTGGGACGGCGGCAACAACGACCTGCCCTTCTACAAACCCGATGTCTTCATCACCGTCGCCGATCCGCTCCGCGCAGGCGATGAAACAACCTATCACCCCGGCGAAACAAACTTCCGCATGGCCGATGCCATCGTCATCAACAAAATCGACACCGCATCCTTTGAGCAGATTCAGCAACTGCGCGATGCTATTTACGAAGTCAATCCCAAAGCGATGGTCATCGAAGCCGCCTCGCCCATTCGCGCTGAAAATCCCGAAATCATTCGCGGCAAGCGCGTGCTCGTCATTGAAGACGGCCCCACCTGCACTCACGGCGACATGAAGTTCGGAGCAGGTGTCGTGCTGGCCAAAAAATACGGCGCCGCCGAAATCGTGGATCCCCGACCCTACACCGTCGGCTCCATCACCGAAACATTCAAGACTTATCCTAACATCGGCCCCTTGCTTCCCGCTATGGGATACGGCGAAAAACAAATCAGCGAACTCGAAGCGACCGTCACAAAATCCAAGGTGGACGTCGTCATTATCGCCACGCCGATTGACTTGGGCCGCATAATCAAACTCAACAAGCCCACCGTCCGTGTCGAATACGGCCTGCAGGAAATCGGCTCACCCGGTTTGAAAGACGCGCTCGCACCAATTCTAAAATCCAAGAGCAAAAAATAATCTCGACTAAACGAGACTATGTCACGCGCCTGACCCCTCATGGTCAGGCGCGTTTGTTTTCTTCCCATTCCGTGCAAAGAACTGCATGTATCACCTTCAAAATGCAACATGGGTCACGATGCCCCCACACCTAACCCTTGACTGCCCAGTACCTTATGACAAGCGATCCCCGCTAATTTTCTCGAGTGTCCCTGCGCCCTTGCTTCTCCGGTCTTCTTCATTGTATATTATCCCCGATAAAGCCCTCTCGCCATCGGCTTTTTTTTAACGATTTCGATGACCTTTTCAATTGACTGGGGAAAAATCATGTCTCTATTTCCGCCTCTGTCCCGGCTGTTGCCTTGGGTCTTAGGAGTAATGCTTCTGAGTCTCGTAGGTTGCAGCAACGACGATGACGACAACACCGTTACCTCGCCTGTTTCCGCCCGCGAGCGCTTCAACCTGCAGCCGCTCGGCCCGATTCCTTATCCTGCCAACAATCCGCCGATGCAAGAGCGCATCTCGCTCGGACGTTTTCTATTCTCCGATCCGATTCTCGGTGGTGAAAAGGACGTCTCCTGCGCGACCTGTCATCATCCGGCCTTCGCCTTCGCGGACTTGCGCCAGTTCCCCGTCGGTGTCGCGGGCACCGCTGGACTCGGCCCGGACCGGATTCGAGGAAACTCCGCCGTCTCAAATGATCCCGTCGGCTTCACGCCGAGGAATTCTCCCACGGTTTTTAACACAGCCTTCAACGCCGATGAAACCGGACTGCCCACGCACAACGGATTCTTCTTCTGGGATGGCCGCGTAAAAAGTCTCGAAGTCCAAGCCACCAAGCCCATCACCTCGCGCGTCGAAATGCGCGGTGACGCTTACGGCATGGACAATGCGCATGCCGCTGCGGTGGCGCTTGACTCCGTCCTGAATCGTCTGCGAGCCATCGAAGAATACGTCCAACGATTCGCGGTCGCTTTCCCGCAGGAAAATGACGAATGGCAGGACGGACAGCGTCCGCATGTCATTGATTCCTCCACCTACGGCAGAGCTATGGCCTCCTACGAGCGCGAACTCGTGACTCGCAACAGCCCCTATGACCGCTATGTCGCGGGAGACGACAATGGCCTCACCCCGTCCGAGTTGCGCGGCTTAGAGCTCTTCTTCACCAAAGCAAAGTGCTCCGCCTGTCACAGTGGGCCGATGTTCAGCGATTTCAGTTTCATCGTCAACGGTGTCCCGCAGGAAGGTCCCGGCAAAGACGTGATTCCCGGCGACGACTCGGGCCGCGAAGAAGCCACCCTGAGTGCTGCCGACCGCTACGCCTTCCGCACACCGACCTTGCGCAACGTTGAGCTCACGCCGCCTTACATGCACGACGGCGTCTTCGAAACACTGGAACAGGTCATGCACTTCTACAATGACGGCGCGTTCCCGCGTCATCCGCAGTGCGAAACGGATGACTTGCATCCGCTATTGCGTGAACCGCTCAACCTGACGAACTCAGAGATTCAGGATGTCGTGGCCTTCATGAAATCCCTTACGGATCCCGGCACTCAATTGTCACCCTTCCTGACATCTGTTCCCGATCGCGTCCCGTCCGGTTTGGTCCCCGTCTTAGGCCTGAGCGCGGGCCCACCGCCACCCCCGGACCCCGGCATTCCCGGATAAAACTCAAAAAGGCAGCCGCAACAGGCTGCCTTTTTTTATCAAGCCGCTGTAGTTGCGGAGTTATCTTCTTGCGTACTCTTCATCGAAAGAGCTTCGATAGTCGTCCACTTCTTCTTCGCTGAGTTCGCCGTACCCCATTTCTTCCATATCCATCTTCTGCAAACTGTCCAATCGCGCGCGCATGTCTTCGGCTCGTTTCTGAGCTTCAAGACTCATGTTCCGGGCGCGAGTAATCGCAGGCGTTGAACGGGAGGTTTCTTCGTCATAAATCCCCATGTCTTTCTCGGCTTCGTCAATCGCTTCATTCAGCCGATCCATCTGTGTGTTGTAAGCCTTCTCCTGCAGACCCGTGGTCATCATCGCTCCGATGAATGAAACCAGTGCAAATCCCAGAAACAGCACCATTTTTCGGTCCATTTGAACACCTCACAGTTGTTTCCCAAGAAAAGTGCAAGAATAGTACCCAACTTGACTTTCCAATTCCTCAACCCTACCTTTCCTTATTCTCATTCCCCCCCGGTCCTCCGGGGGGCAAGGGGGGCAAGGGGGGCAAACACAAAGGCGACCTCGAAATTTCTAGAGCCTCGTCATCCTGAACGAAGTGAAGGACCCGTCCGCCTTCATGATTCACATTTAACATCTCATTTTCCCAAAACATGAACCTCCAAACAGACATCCAGTACAATCCCGAAGCCGTCGTCAGCAAGACTTTGGTCAAGCAACCCCACGGCACCATCACCCTCTTCGCTTTTGATCAGGGACAGGAACTCTCCGAACATTCCGCGCCCTTCGACGCTATGGTACACGTCCTGGACGGCGAAGTCGAACTCATCATCGGCGGCAAATCCCAAGTCGCCAAAACCCATGAGTTCGTCATCATGCCCGCCAACATTCCCCATGCCGTCAAAGCCAAAACAAAATTCAAAATGCTCCTGACGATGATCAAAGGCTAACCCCGATTCCGGTCTCCCCCAAAATCCGTCTGAGGATTTGGGGGGATAAAGGGGGGCTTCTGTCTGGATCTATTCAAAGAAGGTTACCATGTTGCAAGCGTCACATGACCACATGAAGCGAACCACATTATTCGCAATAGCAATTCTGTTGCTTTCATTCCCCCCCGGTCTTCCGGGGGGATAAAGGGGGGTCAAGCACCCGGGCGATTCGATCCTTTCGAGCGCCATGCCCCCGATTCGGTCACCCTCCGCGGCCACGTCATCCAAATCCACTTCGCCAACGCGTCGCGGCGGCAGGTGTCTTCACCTGCCCCGCCGACCGAGATTTCAGACGGCACGAGGCCTTCTTCGCCGAGCGCGGGCGTCCCCGCCCCGCCGGAATCCGACATTCCCCCTCGCTTTAGCGGGGGGGCAAGGGGGGGTGACATCCTCCCCCACTACAGCAACTACTTCCAAGGCCGCGACTCCACCAACTGGCGCAGCCGAGTCCCCCACTACCAAACGGTAATCGTCCCCGAAGTCTGGCCCGGCATAGACATAGAATACCGCGCCGACAAACAAGGCGTAGAAACCATCTACCACGTCAAACCCGGAGCAGACCCCACCCAAATCCAACTGGCGTACCACGGCCTCGATGCGCCCTTGCGGGTTGACTCACACGGCAATCTCATTCTCTCAACCTCCCTCGGCGAAGTCAAAGAGACCGCGCCCTACAGCTATCAACTCCAGAACCGCACACAAAAAGTCGTGTCATCGTCCGTGCGTCTGCTGGGAGAAAACCGAGTCGGCTTTGCTGTGGATGAGTATAATACGAGCAAAGAGCTTGTGATTGATCCGCTGATTTACAGCACGTATTTTGGAGCAAACGACGGTGCGGAAAGAATCAGTCGAGTCCTTGTCCTTCCATCAGGCGAGATGTTGCTGTGTGGAGATACCAATTCATCGGAGTTTCCGTCCACTCCCGGTTCGTATCAGGAAATGCTACGTGGACGACGAGATGCCTACATAACGAAATTAGGAACGGATGCACGGGAAATCGTGTTTAGCACTATGTTCGGCAGTTCAGGTTATGTACGTGGCCACGACATTGAAGCCATGCCGAACGGAGACCTCCTGCTGGTTGGGAGCGCGGGAGACCCTGGTCAAATCCCTTTAACGACTTCAGCATTGGACACAACTATCGAGTACATTGAAGGCTTTGTTGCGCTCTTCAGTAGCAACGCGAGCGAACTTCTCTATAGCAGTTACATCGGCGCGGCAGATATTGATATCGTTTATGACGCGGTTGTTACATCTGCCGGACTCGTCATCTTAACTGGATCTACAACATCAGGGAACTTTCCTACGACACCTGATGCATTGTATCCCACGCTTGTCGGCGGGCTAAATATTTTCCAATCAATCATGGACGTATATGACCCTGTCTTGATTTATTCTTCGTTCTTCGGCAACGCCTCATGCAACGTGTCGAGGGTAAAACTAGAAAATGATAGCACCGTTTGGCTTGTTGGCTTGGTTTATTCAACGGGGCTTGCCGTTACAGCGGATGCATTTCAAAGTGAGTATGGGGGCGAGGGATCAGCAGACGCGTTCATTTCGCGCATAGGCTTAAATCCTCCTGCCAATCACTATACAACTTATTTCGGTGGCGAGGGTCAAGATGAGGTTTATTCCTTTGATATCCTCGACAGCACACGGCTCGCACTCTTTGGATCCACAAGATCTGATACATGGCCGACCACTTCTGGCGCCTATGACACAATTCGTGAGGGACATCAGCAGGCAGACGGTTTCATTACAATTTTTTCACCACCTAATGAAATCGTTGCATCAACACTTCTCGGTGGCGCACGCTACGACCAAGTGGAAATAGGGGCAAGATCGCCAGACGGCTCGTATGTTGTTGCGGGATTCACTGATGACGATGAGTTTCCAATTACATCGGGTGCTATTGACTCAACGTTTGGCCCCAATATCGGAGTTAGTCCCTACGATCTCTTTATTACAAAATTTTCGCCTGACCTAAGATCGCTCCAGTACAGTACATATTTTGGCGGCGAAGACATTGAAAACATATACCACTTGTGGATACCAAGTTCGGCCACAATTTGGATTGCCGGGGGAACACAGTCCAACGACTTCCCGACAACACCGGACGCGCTTCGCCCACAAATGAACTGGTTTGACTATGACGGCTTTATCTCTTGTATTGGGCTGGCAACAGAAGCCGAAACACCTCCAGAACTCGTGTTGAACTTCTCTCTTGTCGCCTTCCCCAACCCCTTCAACCCAACAACAACTCTAAGCTTCACATTACCCAAAGCCGCACACGCCGAACTACTCATCCACAACATCCTCGGCCAACAAGTCGAACACATTAACCTCGGCCGCTTAACCGCCGGAGCACATCACCACCAAATCGGCAACTCCAAGTGGGCCTCAGGAATTCTTATCGCAACTCTGAAAACTCCCGCGCACTCTCAATCCACAAAACTTCTGCTCCTCCGATAAAATAAAAGCCCCGCGAATCGCGAGGCTCTTTGCCTGACTATATTTATGTCGTTACTCTTATCTTTATCCCATCGTAAAAACTTTATCATCGCCGCGCTGGCGATTGTGGCGATTGCCGCGCATCTTGTGCTGCGCTACGCCGCGCACTCAACCGAACTTGTTTACACTTGGCCGCTCTATGCGGCTTTGTTGCTCGGTGGACTGCCGCTCGTCTGGGACTTAACCCGCAAGCTCTTGCGCCGTGAATTCGGTTCGGATTTGCTCGCGGGAATTTCCATCGTCACGTCCGTCATCTTAGGAGAATATCTGGCCGGAACCATCGTCGTGCTGATGCTCTCCGGCGGCGAAGCGCTGGAAGATTTCGCTTTGCGCAACGCGTCCTCCGTCCTGAAAGCGCTCGCCAAACGGATGCCGTCCGTCGCGCATATCAAGAAAGATGGCCGCATCATCGACGCCGATCTCGATCAAGTTGCCGTCGGAGATATTCTCGTGATTTATCCGCACGACATCTGCCCCGTGGACGGAATTGTCATTGAAGGTCACGGCTCGATGGATGAATCGTATTTGACCGGCGAACCGTTTGTGATGTCAAAGACCGCAGGCTCCAATGTGATCTCCGGAGCCATCAACGGCGAGGCCGCGCTGACGATTCAAGCCACCGCGCGCGCGGAAGATTCGCGTTACGCGAAAATCATGGAAGTCATGCGCGAGTCCGAGCAAACCCGTCCGCGCCTGCGCAGACTGGGAGATCAACTCGGAGCATTCTACACTCCTGTCGCCGTGGCGATTGCCTTGCTCGCATGGGCGTTTTCCGGTGAAGCTGTTCGCTTTCTGGCGGTCTTGGTCATCGCAACTCCTTGTCCGCTCTTGATTGCAATTCCGATTTCTATCATCGGCTCGATTTCGTTGTGTGCAAGACGCGCGATAATTATCAAGAGTCCGGTTGTCTTAGAGCAAGTCACCGAGTGCCGCACCGCGATTTTCGACAAGACCGGAACCTTGACTTACGGCGAACCTAAACTCACTGAGCGCTTGATTGCCGACGGTTTCGACGAACGAAAGGTTTTGGCACTCGTTGCAAGTCTCGAACGTTATTCCAAACATCCGTTGGCTCACGCGATTGTCGAGGCTGCCGAACACGAAGGGCTTGAGGTTCCTGAAGCGAATCAAGTCAGCGAAAAACCCGGACAAGGATTGCGCGGAGTGGTGGACGGCCATCGCATGTTGATCACCAGCCGCAACAAGCTTAAGCCCGAGCATATTCAAGATTTCAGAGAGCTTCCCGCGACCAGCGGCGGGTTGGAATGTGTCGTGGTGATTGATGAAAAATTCGCGGGCGTTCTGCGATTCCGTGACGCGCCGCGCTCGGACAGTCATTCGTTCATTCATCATCTGGGACCGAAACATCAGTTCAATCGAGTGATGCTGGTTTCAGGTGATCGTGAATCGGAAGTGAAGTATTTAGCCGAAGAAGTCGGAATTACCGAAATTCACGCCGAGCAAAGTCCGGAGCAAAAGCTCGCGATTGTTCGAGCGGAAACCGCGAAAGCGAAAACACTTTACGTCGGCGACGGGATCAACGACGCGCCCGCGATGATGGCGGCGACGGTCGGGTTGGCGATTGGACAGAACAGTGAAGTCACCATGGAAGCTGCGGGAGTCGTGGTGATGGATAATTCGCTCACAAAGGTTGACGAGTTCTTGCACATCAGCAAACGGATGCGCAACATCGCTTTGCAAAGCGCGATCGGGGGGATGGTATTAAGTGTCGGCGGAATGATGTTCGCCGCGGCGGGGTATCTCACGCCCGTCGCCGGAGCGATTGGGCAGGAGATTATCGACGTGGTGGCGGTGCTGAACTCGCTTCGGGCCGCTTGGCCGCCGAGGGAGTTGACGGATCTTTAGAGGAAGTCTGAAGTATGAAGTCAGAAGGCGGAGTTCAGATTAGGTATGAGGAAAGTGGTATAAGGTATGAACTCTGCAAATAGGCTCATTCGCCGAGCGGTGCGTCCCCGCGCCGCCGGAGTTTCTTGCGATGCGGTGTCTGCTAAAATAGGGCTTCGTTTTCACCCGTTCTGAGTTACTTGAAGTTACTAGCACGACAAGGTTCTTGCTGACCTTCTTTACCTCCCCTAACCCCCCCGCTGAAGCGAGGGGGAAACGTCAGGCCGGACACGGTTGATCACTCCGCCGGGTTCCTCTGTGGGTGGTTTGGTTGGTTAGCTGTGCATAATATACGACATGAATGAGCGTTTGTCAAGTGTTTTTTGTGTTTTGTTGGAGTTAGTAAACGTTTGTTCAAGATGGAGTTGGGGAGATTGTAGGGAAGTGGAGAGGTATGTTGGTTGTCTCATCAGAAAGAGTAGATTCGTAAATGGTTGTTTTAGATAAACTTAATTTACCAGTGAAAAGTAGACTTGTATTTTTTGCTAGCTTTGTGTATATTGCGTCTAGTTACAGGAAAGTTTCCGGAAAATGTCTATCATGAAACAAGAACAGTTTATTCAGTTGCGAGCCAACTTAGGCTTGAGTCGGGCAGATTTTGCGCGAGTGTTTGGTGTCACTGAGAAGACCGTTTACAATTGGGAAGCCAAGATCATTCCGCGCGGGCGATCCTTTGAATTGATGAAGTGTTTTCTCAATGCGAGAACTGACAAACATCTATGGGCCAAGGTGATAGAGATGGCTCACGCGGGTCAGTATGACGATCTAGCGCGGTTAGTTGTGAGTGCCAATATCGGGACCCAAAGTCTCACTAGCAAAGACTCCAGAATCGGATCATCGAAAGAAGGAAACCTTATACTTGTCGCAGTGTCTCAATCTGCATTCATTGGCGCTGAGATCTCGCGCGCGCAAATACAGAGCATTTTCACTAACCTGCATGAACTGTCCGACGGATTATATCGGTCGGAGTTGCAAAGAAGCATCAAGGACTGGATGGACCGTTGTCCAGAGTATAGCATGTCGGGAGGATTTGGTCACCGCATTCTGCACGGGCATTCGCTTTCTGATGGATTTCAAGTTTACAAATCATCGGGTCTTAAGGGACTCAGGGACTGGACTTCGGAAGTTTCATTTGATGCGCTAAGTCCAGACGGCTTACCACTTCCGTTTGCAAGGGAAATATGGCAAGGAAGCGGAATCACTGTACACCAAGCGACTAGGTGGTTGACCTTCAATGTGATGGATGCTGTGGTCGCTGGAGCAGCAACACTCGGATTGTTGAGATCTGAGGAACAATTGCCCTCGGAGTCCGCATTGAATGCGGTGACACAGTTGGTATTTGGCGTCATGAAAGCGAATCCGCTTCTTCTCGTAAGCGGTACACTTGCGCTTTCAGGCGCACTGGTTGCCTTCCTTCAAGGGCAAGAAGTAACGAAAATAGATCTCTCAATGTACGGATTTCGTGCGTTTACGTCAGAAATGGATTCGTGGCAGGCGTTCGAACCTGAAGTTCATCTATCAAACCTATAGGACACACAATATGAAAGTCATTCCAAAATCTATTAATAACGTTGAGGTCAAATTCAGCGTTCCCGGTTGCAAGTTTGGATTCAAGTGTAAAGGACACAAGATCGGCAGTTTTGAAGTTCGAATTCATGACGATGACACATTCAAGTCGGAAATAGCGTATATGGTCGGGGGCGATGAACGTTTCCGAGTGCCCGCTATCTATACAAATCTCCTTGATCTTCCGGAAGAATTGCTGGCTGATATGTACCATATGTGTCGGTGCCGTCGTGAAATGGAAAGGCTTGGGCCAGATGGCCTTGGTTTCGCTGGCTTTAACAACGGCTTCATTTTTTTCGAGAAGGAATTTGTAAGCCGTTACCGCGAATGGGTTGAAGAAATGGCCAAAGGGTAATTGATTAGCTCGGAGGGGTCCTCGCTTCGCTCAGGATGATGAATGTGTTTCGTTCTCGATTTGTCGCTTTAAGATTGTGGCTCCTTTGAACAGGTCCCTGCGGGATGACAGAAGGGGGTGCCATTGCGGGGTTCTTCGGATTCCGGCGGGGCGAGGACGCCCACGCTCGGCGTGCGAAAACGGGCACAACATGTTGTGCCCCTACGATTTTTGATTTCGTTAAACACGGGCGGGTCGGGGACCCGCCCCTACGATGGTTGTTTGCGCTTGGGTGTTTGACCCCCTTTATCCCCCGTAGGAACGGGGGGAAATCGGAGACGAGTTGATTGGTGACCGTGAAATCCGTATATTCTGGTTATTGGATTTGAATTGCTAAATTTTTGAGGAATATACGGTTATGATACGGGTTGAATCAACTCCTGAGTTTGTGGCTGAAGCCTATCGGAAGATGGATGAGCGGATTGCGGTGATTCGCAAGCGTTTGGGCCGACCTCTGACTTTGGCTGAAAAACATCTTTTTGGACACTTGGACGATCCTCAGACTGAAGACCTGTTTCCCGGCAGGTCTTATTTGCAACTTAGGCCCGACCGCGTGGCCATGCAGGACGCGACCGCGCAGATGGCGCTGTTGCAGTTCATGTCGGCGGGGCTGAAGTCTGTGGCCGTGCCTTCGACCGTGCACTGTGATCACTTGATTCAAGCACGGGTGGGTGCTTCGGAAGATTTGCAGAACGCCGTCGTGACGAATAAAGAAGTCTATGATTTTTTGCGCTCGGTGTCGCAGAAATATAATATCGGGTTCTGGCAGCCGGGCGCGGGGATTATTCATCAGGTGGTGCTTGAGCAATATGCGTTTCCCGGGGGAATGATGATTGGGACGGATTCGCATACGCCGAACGCGGGCGGATTGGCGATGTTCGCTTCGGGTGTCGGCGGCGCCGATGCGGTGGACGTGATGGCGGGCTTGCCGTGGGAAGTTTTGTTTCCGCAGCGAATCGGCGTGCATCTAAAGGGCAAGATGAACGGCTGGGCGTCGCCGAAGGATGTTATTTTGGTCGTGTTGGGTATTCTGACCGTCAAGGGCGGCACCAACGCGGTGATAGAATATTTCGGTGAAGGCGCGGCAACGATTTCGGCAACAGGCAAGGGGACGATTTGCAACATGGGCGCGGAGCTTGGCGCGACGACATCGGTGTTCCCGTACGACGCGCCGATGGAAAGATATTTACGCGCGACGGATCGCGGCAAACTTGCGGACCTTGCGAATCAGAATAAGCATCTGGTGACGTTGGATGAAGAAGTTTACAAGTCGCCGGAAAAGTATTTCGATCGTGTGATTGAAATTGATCTGAACACGCTTGAGCCGTTTGTGGTGGGACCGCATTCGCCGGACGCGGCGCGGCCGATTTCGCAGCTGAAAACGGCGGCTAAGGAGAATCGTTGGCCGATTAAATTGACGAACGCGCTGATCGGTTCTTGCACGAACTCATCATACGAAGATATTTGTCGCGCGGCTGAGGTTGCGGATCAGGCAGCGGCCTTGAATAAGCAAGCGCCGATTCCGCTCTATGTGACGCCGGGAAGTGAGCAGGTGTTCCGGACGATCAAGCGCGACGGGCAGATGCAGCGGCTGGAGAAAATCGGCGCGACAGTATTGGCGAACGCGTGCGGGCCGTGTATCGGGCAATGGAAACGCGACGACGTGAAAGCCGATGAAGTCAATTCGATAATCTCATCTTACAATCGGAATTTTCCGGGACGTAATGACGGATCGCCGCATACGCTCTCGTTTTTGACGAGTCCTGAGATTACGATTGCCTACGCGCTGGCGGGAACGCTGGATTTTGATCCGCTGAATGACGTGGTGCCGGGGTTGGGTGTGAAACTTACGCCACCGTCGCCCGCGCCGGACTTGCCGCCGAAGGGTTACCTTCGTGACACGGAGGGTTATCTTGCTCCGGCGACGGGGGATATTGACGTTGCTGTTGATCCGAAATCGGATCGGTTGCAGTTGCTGACGCCGTTTACCGCTTGGGACGGAAAAGATTACGTGAATTTGCCGCTGCTATTGAAAGCCAAAGGCAAGTGTACGACGGATCATATTTCACCGGCGGGCAAGTGGTTGAAGTACCGCGGACATCTTGATAACATTTCGAACAATATGTTCAGCGGAGCGATCAACGCGTTTGACGGTGAGCGCGGCACGATTACGCATCCTTTGACTGGCGCCAAAAAAGTCGAGACGTCGAAAGCGGCGCGAGATATTAAGGCTGCCGGGTTGAAGTGGGTGGTCGTCGGTGACGAGAATTACGGTGAAGGGTCGTCACGCGAACACGCGGCGATGTCACCGAGACTCTTGGGATGCGCGGCGGTGATTACGAGAAGTTTTGCGCGCATTCATCAGTCGAATCTTAAGAAGCAGGGAATCTTGCCGTTGACGTTTCAGGATGTCGCGGACTACGAGAGGATTCAGGAGGGAGATAAGATTTCGCTTCTGGACTTGGCAGGTCTTGCTCCGGGCAAGGCTGTGAAGATGACTGCACTACATGCGGACGGATCGAGTGATTCGATGATGCTTGATCATAGTTTGAATGACGAACAGATCGCTTGGTTCAAGGCAGGCAGTGCGTTGAATCTGCTGCGTGAGAAGGCGTAAGCAACACGCTATTGAAAATTGACAATATAGAAACGCCCTGTCCGAAATCGGGCAGGGCGCTGTTTTTTAGCGTAGTTGTTTTACTTGTGGAATATGAGCGCAGCTCCGCCAATGATTAGGCCGAAGCCCAAGAGCATTTTGAGCGTCATGGGTTCCTTGAGATAATAGATTGAGAACACGCAAAAGACAGCGATGGTAATCACTTCTTGCATGGTTTTCAATTCCGCGCCGGAGAATTTCGAATAGCCGATCCTGTTGGCAGGAACCTGGAGGCAATACTCGAAGAAGGCGATGCCCCAACTGGCAAAGACAACAATCCACAAAGGTGAGTCGCGAAATCTCAGGTGTCCGTACCAGGCAAAAGTCATGAAGACATTTGAGGCCGTGAGCAGACCGACAGTGATGAGCGTGGTTTGCAGCATGTCAGTGACCGTTGAGTTTGCGGCGGCGTTCTATGGCGCGCATTCTGGCTAACGTTTTGTTGTAGATTTTCATTTCGCTGGAGCGCAGGACGTCGGTGTTGTCTCCGTGCCTGCGGTAGCGGTAGCAGACTTGATGGACGCGGCCGACTTCGTATTTTTCGCCGCACTTCAGGACCAGATCGTAATCTTCGCCGTAGTGGCCCAGTTCGCCTTCGTCGAAACCGCCGAATTCCAAAATCACGCTGCGATGCCAGCAGCGAAGCGCTCCGGCTCCGTCGCGGCGCAGGATGTTGTTGCGATTGTATTGCTCGTGTTTGATGACGCCGAAGTCGGGCAACAAGGAACCGTCTTCGTCCATGAGTTCGTAATAGCTAATGGCGAGTCCCCACGTGGGATTGTTGTCCAGATGCTCGGCCATCGTACGCAAGGTGTGCGGAAGGTGCTCGTCGTCGCTGTCCAGTTGGGCGACATATCTCCCTTTGGCTGCGCGAACGCCAAGATTGAGCGATACCGAAATGATGTTACGATCATTTTCAATTAACTGAATGCGCGGATCGTGGGCCATGTATTCGCGGATGACTTGACGGGTGTTGTCGGATGAGCCGTTGTCCACGATGATGTATTCCCAATCGGAAATGTCGGCGGCTTGCACGGACTCGATGGCTTTGCCGATGAATTTCGCGCGATTGTAGACGGGGGTGACGACGGAGATGCGGACTGCGCCTTGACCGTTTGACCCCCCCTGGCCCCCCCGGAGGACCGGGGGGGAATTTAGACGAGCTCCGTCTAACCAAGCGTGTTCGCGTTTTAGAAAATTGTAGAAGACTTCTTCGGTGTGGCGTTCGGTTTCTTTGTCCATGAAGAGATAGGAAAAGCCGCCGAGCGCGCCGCGGCCGGGATAGAAGAGTTTTGATTTTTTCGCTTGCTCTGCCGCGTCTGTTTGGGGAGCGGGCACAATCGCGAGTGTGCCGCCGATATGAACGCGGGTTTGTTTGCCCCAGCTTTTTAGCAAGAGATCGTAGAAGGCGGCTTTGTGGTGCGTTTCGTCGAGTCCGCCGATTTCAAGCAACCACTCTACGCGCACGCCCCAGACGGGACCCCAGTCTTCGCGCTCTGTGATGTCGCCGAGATCCTTGCGCACCGTTTGCAATTTGTCGCCGTCATGATCGCGCCAGAGATAGTCGCCAAAGAATAAGCGAGCGTTGGGATTGCTTGCGGCTGTTTTTTGTACGTTATCTTTCCATCCGTCCGATAGTCCGATTAAGTCCGCCGGAAAGAAGAACAGCAGGCCGGACTGCGCCAAGCGCGCGGCTTCATTCATGCAGGCGGCGAAATTTTCTGAGTCCGATGTCAAGCGCGACAGCTTGCCTGACTCCTTTGACCCGCCCGCCGCGAACAGAGTAACCTCCGATAACTTGTCCAAGGGAAAGTCAGGTGATAGTCCTGACTCTCCTATTTGCGTCCATCCGAATAATTTCATGCGTTTTTTCCGCCCGCTCTATACGGGGTTAACAGTAGTTTTGATTTTGTGTGCGACGGTCTGGGCCGAATCGCATCCGTTCGCGCTTGCACTATCGGGCGGAGGCGCGCGCGGTTTTGCTCATATCGGCGTGCTGAAGGCGTTGGAAGAAGAGGGGTTGATGCCCGATCTGATTTTGGGATCATCCATCGGCGGCATTGTTGGCGGACTCTATTGCGCAGGTTACACGACGGACGAGTTGCGCGACATCGCCGTTGCCACGGACTGGGGAAAATTGTTTCTCGACCGGCCTCAGCGGCGTAATCTCGTGCTGGCACAGAAAGAGAGTTCAGGCAAATCCATTGTGACGCTGCGGTTTCGCGGGTTGTCGCCGGAAGTGCCGATGGCTGTTTCGAGCGGGCAGAAACTCTATGATATGCTGTTTGATCTGGAGCAGCGCGCGCCATATCATGTGTGGAACGACTTCGACGACTTGCCAATCAGTTTTCGCACATTGGCCACGGACGTCACCTACGGGCGGGCGATTGTTTTTAGAAGCGGGAGCCTTGCCGAAGCAATGCGCGCGTCATCCTCTGTGCCGCTTTTGTTTGTGCCGTATCCACTGGGAGAAAGCAGACTTGTTGACGGGGGAGTTTCGGAAAATATTCC
>CAZHAK010000028.1:0-36210 GCA_964530625.1 uncultured Alphaproteobacteria bacterium
AGGTCCATCAAAGTTTGTTCATCCGCCAAAACCGCCCTAGCCGTTGAGCCGTCGAACGGTCCGACCACTCCAGCGCGTTCCAATTGATCGATTAATCTTGCGGCGCGACTGTAACCAACCTTCAACCTTCGCTGTAAGATCGAAACACTGCCTTGACCTGTTCGAACGACAATTTTTGCCGCCTCAATAAACAGCGCGTCACGGCCATCAAGCTGGCCGTCCATCATAGAACCGCCTTCTCTCTCTTCTTGCGGATCCAGCGGTAGGACAAGCTTGTTTCGCGGAATCGGCTGCTTGCGAATGTGAGTGATCACTCGCGCAATTTCAGCAGACGTCAATAATGCACCCTGCACTCTTTGCGGTGCGGGCTCTTCAGGATGCTGAAACAACATGTCGCCCTGTCCAAGGAGCATCTCTGCGCCGTTAGTATCAAGAATCGTGCGCGAGTCCACTTTCATGGCGACCCGAAATGCGATGCGCGCAGGGAAATTCGCTTTGATTACGCCTGTGATAACATCCACTGACGGACGTTGTGTTGCCACGACCATATGAATCCCGACAGCGCGAGCGAGCTGGGCTAGTCGAGCGATCGGCTCTTCCACTTCGCGTTGAGCCGTCACCATTAAGTCCGCAAGTTCGTCAATAATGACCACGATATACGGCATCGTCTTATCGCCTTCGCGCGGATCCTGCTTAACCATTTCGTTGTATTCAGAGAGCTGTCGCGCTCCGCGATCTGCAAGCAAATCGTAACGATGTTCCATTTCAATCAGACAGCTGCGCAAAACCTTTACTGCTTCATCGGGCTTTGTGATCACATGCTCACTCAAGTCCGGGCGATGTGTCAAATGATGGTTGCGTAACTCGTTGTAGGCCGCAAGCTCGAGCTTTTTAGGATCCACCATCACGAACTGAACTTCTTCCGGTGTCGTGCGCAACAATATCGAGGTAATCAGCGCATTCACGCAAACGGACTTCCCTGATCCGGTTGTGCCTGCGATCAGCAAGTGCGGCAGCGACCCCAAATCCGCTGTTAAAATGTCGCCATTAACCGTGCGCCCCAGCGCAATGGTGAGCTTTGATTTTGCGGAATGAAACTGCGGTGACTCGACGACTTCGCGGAACGTCACCAGCGCAGGTTTAGGATTCGCCATTTCAACTCCGACGGCGGCTTTCCCCGGTATCGGGGCAAGAATTCTTAATCCACGAGCTCGTAAGGCCAGAGCGATGTCATCCGCTAACGACTCTATGCGCGACACCTTCACTCCGGGTGCAGGCGTCAATTCGAATTGCGTGATCACGGGGCCCGGATTGACTTGAGTGACACTCGCCTTTACGCCGAAGGTCTCCAAACTCTTTTCGAGAAGCTCTGCGTTGTGCTGCTGTTCCTGTTGCGACATACCACCGACCCGATCTGCGGGCGGAGCATTGAAGCACTCGGCAGACGGAAAGACGTATCCAGATACATCGTCAACAGGCATTGCTATCTGCTCGCTTGTGCGAACAGTCGCGCGCCTCGCACCTGTCAAGGGATCAATTTCGTCTCCTAAATTGTGAATCAGCTTGCCCGGCTGCCCGTCTGCTGTCGCCACCGCAGGATATGGAAAAGCGTCGGATGAAGAGGTCACAGGGCTGCGCATCGCGTCAATGTCAAGTGTTGGCACTGTGTCGTATTCAGTCTTGCGCGACTTTAACCAATTCAGAAAAAATCTCCAAGCAGGAACGATTGACGGCAAAGGTAACTGCCGCGCGCGCTCGGCAAGCTGAGCTGTTTGTTCTGCTCGTCGCTCAATCCATTCCGCAAAACCCGCGACGGTCATAGAGAGTCCAACGAGCATCAGCACGAGCATGATTAACACGGCGCCAAAGCGTCCCGCCAGTAGTATTAACTCCTGAGCTCCCCAGTATCCGAATTCCCCTGAATGAGGATAGTATGCTGACACTCCATCTCGATGAATCAAGTCGCCGATGACTCCAATTGTCGTGGACGACCAGAGTCCGAGCGCAAACAGCCACACAGACACAATCAGCGCACTGCGGTAGGAGTGTCTGCGAACAAGCGTCCAACCCCAAAGCCCAAGGATTAGCGGCAATGTGATCGCGGGCCAATGTCCCATGAAGAGCGGACCCAACAGGGCAGAGACATATTCGCCAATTCGTCCGGCAAAATTCTCGGGTGATGGGCTTGAATCACGATACGGAAAGTCGGCTTGTGAGTGGCTGACCACCGCCACAAAAATCAAAACGGCTAAGCCTAACAACAAGAGGCCCGCCACAACGGGTGTGGGCGAGCGCTCTGAAGTCTTCGAACTTTGTACGCTTTGCTTACGATTTGCCATTTGCCTTGGGGAGTCTAACCTTGCCTTCTATCAGTGTCGGGACGATATTGTGAATATCAACTTTCCCGCAATGCACCAAGTCATCGCCGAAGCCCAATCCCGATAAATACTTTCCATGGTAAGAAAAATGTACCATTTCCGGAATTTGTGAACGATAGTATCTGAACAGGTCGAGTGAGCCTTGTGCGCCGTCATTGGCGATGATGTTGCCAGCCGGGAGTAGAGCATCCACAAATTTCCCGGCACAAACGAAATCTTCAAGTGAAAACTTGCCGTTGCGTCCGGAGCAGATAATCGCAACGTCTAGACCGATTTCGCGAGCGCTTTTGGAAGCAGCCGTGATGTTATTGAAGCAACCCACCAGCACACGTTCCGCGGACTTTGCCCGCACGAGAGATGGTGAGCCATTGGTGGAAGAAAAAATCACGGTCCGCCCACTTACCCGGTCCGCAGAATACTCAAACGGAGAATTGCCAAGATCAAAACCTTCGATCAGCTTGCCCTCTCGCTCGCCACCGAGGACGACGTTCGCGCGGCCAGCTTTTGCGGCAAGCTCGCGCGCTTCTGCGGGTGTGGCAACGGGTACCACTTCGCGTGCACCGTTAAACAGAGCCTGCGTGATCGTAGATGATGCGCGCAGCACGTCAATGATGATGGCCGTGCCGCCGCGAACGTCTTCTTCCGTCCATTCACGTGGAGTCGCAAATGCTCGAATGTTCACCTGCCGTCTCCGCGTAATCAGTAGGGTCGCTTGTAAAATGGCGGTTTGACGACCGTCGCCGGTGCGGGTTTACCGTGGCAAACCACAAAAATCTTCGAGCCGATTGCCGAGTGTGCGTTTGGCACATAACCAAGTGCGATACCCTTGTTCAAGCTGGGGGAAACGGTGCCAGACGTAACCTTTCCGATTTCGTTACCTCCGGCATCCTGGATCGCGTATCCTTGACGCGGAAACGCATTGCCCTCAAGTTCTATTGCGACGAGCCTCCGCGAAATACCTTGCTCTTTTGCTTTCAGCAAGGCGTCGCGGCCAATAAAGTCGCCCTTATCAAGCTTCGTAATCCAGCCTAGCCCCGCTTCAAGCGGATGTGTCGTTTCGTCAATGTCGTTCCCATAAAGGCACATCTTCATTTCCATCCGAAGCGAGTCGCGTGCGCCTAAGCCAACCGGTTCGATTTCAAACTCTTTACCTGCTTCCAGCGCGCCCTGCCAGACTTGCACGGCGTGCTGATTGGGCAGATAAATCTCGAAGCCGTCCTCGCCTGTGTAGCCCGTGCGCGCAATGACCGCCTGATTGCCCCACACTTCGCTGTCTATAAAAAAATAAGACTTAATCGCCGACACATCCGCTTCCGTCATTTTCTGCACGACTGCCGCCGCATTGCGGCCCTGAATCGCCATCAGTGACATCTGCTCAGAACGATCTTCGAGCTTCACGTCGCCGCTCAAATTCTCATTCAGCCAGTTCCAGTCTTTCACAATGTTCGAGGCGTTGACAACCACCATGAAGTGATCCTCGCCCTTGTAGATCAACAGATCATCCACGATGCCGCCATTCAGCCTGCACATACAGGAGTACTGCGCTTGCCCGACCGACATTGACTTCACGTCATTAACGGTCACCCTATGCAGGAACTCTTCTCGATCTTTTCCTGTGACAAAAAACTCGCCCATATGCGAAACATCAAAGATGCCGACTGTGCTGCGAACTCGCAAATGTTCGGCGCGAATCGAATGATATTGAATGGGCATGCGATAGCCCGCGAAATCTACGAGCTTTGCTCCCAACGCTTCATGCTCGGCAGTCAATGCCGTTGTCTTCAAAGTTGCTCCGTGAATAATTCAGAAAAGATATGTTCACTCATACGAAGGCGAGCTACGTGTAACGAGTCTCGCCTAAAACGTCGTGTCTTGCTTTGTTGAGTCCATCGCCGTAGAATCTCCCGCCGTTGAATCTGATTCAGACTCCGTCGGCGCTTGCAATTGAATCACTCGAACTGGAACGGACGCCGGGCGATAGCCTTGGCTCATCACCATCTTTTGTCCGTCGTTTGAGACCAAAAAGGTTAGATATCCCGCTGCCACGTCGCTCTTCATGTGCGTAGTAACATAGGTAAAGGTGGTCATAAACGGCCAGCGTGGCGACTCCAAAATAGTTTTCGCGTTGGCTGGTATGCGAAGCTCTCCCTGTGCCCAACGAAGCTTCTTGTAGCCCGCAACTTCAGAGGTCCTCCTCGAGTAAATCAATAACGCTCCCGGGTCGAACGCGGCAAGCGCCATCATTTGCGAATTCGTTGAACAAATCACCGCCGCAACGGAATCAAAATCTTCATAAAAGCTCAAGAGAGAATTCCATGCGCCGTCGCCCGGCAAAGGTGCATAAGGAGTGATGGATATATCTTGACCGCCGAATTCTTTCCAAGATGTCGCTTGTCCTTCCACAATCCTTTTCAAGCCGATGCTGTCAATATCATTCACGGCCAAACTCTCCGGCACAAGCAGATAGGTCGGATAATGCGCTACTGGATATGTAAACAGCTTGAGTCCGGCATTCGTAAAAGCGAGTGACTCTTCATGGCTCAAAGCGCGATCTATGAAAATCTCTTCAACTCGCCCGTTAATCAAGGAATCAACTAATGCTTGTGTCGAATGGCGCCAAATGCTGATGAACGCGCTTGTGTGCAAATCGCCGTATTGTGCCGTCGTGAAATGCGCCAGATCAAAAACTGCATCACTCGCCCCGATGTGTGCGGATCCTTTCGTGAACGTCTCCACAGGCTCTTTGTCCTTGCAGCCCCAGAGTAGCACACCGCAAAGCATCGCACTTAAAAAAATATTCATCAACTTAGCTTTCCCATGGCCGTCTGTGTTCTCCGCCAAATCTCCGTTGGTCTTCTCTTTTCTGCGTGCGCGACGCGACGAAACGATGCACACCCAGCAGTATCACCACCAGTCCCATAATCGTTCGCAATCCCGTCCCTGACGGAAGCTGGTCCAGAAGCGTTCCCGTCAAGATCAAAATCCCGATGATAACAAACCCTACGGGGAGAAACCATCTTGTGATCATAAATCACTCATCAAGGCGTTACGTGTAACTTAAAGAGAATGGCCACCCAAACGGTTATGGGACTATTGTGCTGAATCGCCAGCGTAAACTTCTAGTTCGGGATCACGCGAGCGACTTCATCTACGAACCCAAGCCCTGCGGGACTGACGTCAGTTACATGCCACACTTACACGTCACCCCGGTCGCTCACTTATACCCGGCTGGACTTTGTCTTCAATGACCGCTGGTTGCTTTTGCGACGCAGCTTATGTTGAATCTCCGGACCCACACGAAGAAAACCTATTCTTACAGAGCGCAAGACCGCACGACATCACGCCGCGCGGTCCAAACTATTATCGCGGCGAATTACTGAACCCTGAAGTTAAACGGAATAGCGATCCAAACTCCAACGGGATTCCCCTGCTGAATGGCGGGCGTAAATCTCCACTTCGGTAGAATCTTCTCCACTTCGTCTTCAAATCCAAGATTTTCGGGCTTTGCTTGCACGATTCGCCACTTCTTCACTTCGCCCTTCTTGTCCACATACACCTGTGCCGTCACCTTGCCCGACACTCCGGCCCGCTGCGCCATTTCCGGGAAAGCAGGTTGTGGGCTAAAATCAGGAAGGGGTTGCGGAGGAACTTCAAACGGAATGAATTCAGAATAATCGGGTATTGCGCTTTCGTCGCCTAAAACAAGCTCAACACCTTCGCCAATTTCAAGTGATTCTTCACCGTATTCTTCGACAATGGCCTGCACAAGTTCTTCCTGCTTCATCACCTCAGGCTGCTCTTCGGGCACCTGTTCTTCACTTACGGCGATCGGTACGACCACCTTCGGAGGTGCTAGCTTAGGACGCGCAATTTTCGGGGGCGCCTGATTGGGATTCAGGCGTTTCATCTTTTCAAGAATTGAGGCGTCAATCACCATCACACGGTCAGGCGGCGGAATATCCTCTTTGAAGAGCTGCGCAAGAAGCGGTGCCGCGATAACAACGGTGTGAATAGCCACACTTATCGCGAGGCCGCGCAAAAGGTTCCTGCCGGCAAACTTCTTTAGCTCTATCGCGCCGTATCTGCCTTTTTCAAGTTCTTCTATAAAATTTGTCATCGTCCGCCTTCCTTTCTTATGTCAAGCGGTCGGTTAAATGCCCGTTGAAGGTTCTGCAAATGACTCCTCAGCCGGAGACGGCAAACCTTCCGGACCAGCAGTAACAAATCCAGCCGAACGCAGCACTGAGTCTTCCCACGTCGTGTATCTGTCAATCGAGAATCGCGTTGTTCCCACAAGATTAAATTCATCAACTAGATCAACCAAAGACATGAACTTTGCTTTTGGATGCACACGCGCCACGACAACCACACTATCTCCATAGCGACTGTAGCGGGACTTCAAGCTGTCGCGAAGGTCCACCCATAGCAACGGCATAGGGAGCGTATCGCCTATCTGAATGGCCAGAGAATCATTATTGATCACATAAAATGTGAGTAATTTTTCCTTAAAAACCTTCGCCTCCGTGGGTGGAGAGTCCGAGGGCGGCAACACCATTTCCATTGCAGTCGGTAAACGGAAAACTGTGGTCACCATGAAAAAGATCAATAACAGGAACGCAATGTCCACCATCGGCGTCATATCTATACGAATCGAAACGCGTGGGCGTTTCCAGGCTTTTCCGTCTTGAGGGCGTTTTGAGCCGCCACCACCTACATCTACAGCACCCATTGATTCTCGCCCTTAACTTTCGTCCACTTCAGTGACCATGTTCACGAACAGAAGATCATTCTTCTGCAGCGTGTTGAGCACTTTTTCAATTGTCCCGTACGATGCATCACGATCAGCTTTTAACACGACTTTCTCTACCAGCCGCTTTAACATTAAATTCTCAATCGGTCGCGCGATAGAATCGGGATCAAACTCGACGCCCTTCACCGCTCGACCTGTAAGCTCCGCCAAACCGTTCTCCACGTCCAAGACCGCGTTATCAAGAGTCATATAGACACGGTTGTCCTTGGGAATAGTGATTACGATGATGCCGGTTTCCGGCAGTGGGCGAATTGAATGCGAGGACGGCGTTTGCACTGCGACTTCTTCCGGCTTCTTGAATACCGTTGTTGACATAAAGAAGATCAGCAACAAGAAGCCGATGTCCACCATCGGTGTCATATCAATACTAATCGGTATTCGGCGTTTTTTGGGAGCAGCCATCTTCTGTTCCTTCCTTTTGCTAAGTCCGGAACCTGTTTACTCTTTATCTTTCAGAAGCTCAACCATCAAATAAGCGGCTTCATCAATCTCATAATTGAATTGGTCTACTTTGTTGACAAAAAAGTTGTACGCTACGATTCCCAAAATAGCTGCGAACAAACCCAGTGCCGTATTCACAAGAGCTTCCGAAATACCACGGGCAAGTTCTGCTGCGTTCGGCGCACCCTGAGTCGACATGGCGGCAAACGCGCGAATCATACCGATTGTCGTTCCCAAAAGGCCAACCATCGTGGCAACCGAAGCAATCGTTGACAAAGCAATCAAGTTTCGTTCAAGAAACGGTACTTCCAACAAGCGCGCTTCATTAATCGCGCGCTGAGTATCAGAGATTTTTTTCTCGTTGTGTATCGACTTATCATCGGCGACTCGCACCCACTGTTCCGCTCCGGCTTTGAGAACTGCCGCTGCCGAACCCCTCTGACTGTCAGAAACTTTGATCGCGTGATCATACTTGCCTTCACGAACAGCTTTCGTGAACTCCGAGAAGTACACCGGCAGAGGGCGAGCACCTCGAGCGCGGCCCAACGTGATGATGCGCTCTGCTACAAACGTGATGAGCATCAACGTCAACGTGATCAAGATAGGCACAACCGGACCAGCCAAGCTGATCTGGTGAATGAGAGGAGTTTCTTCGACACCCTTGTCAAGGATTGGAAGAATCATCCAATAAAACACTGATGATATGACCAGAGATGCGACGAGAGTAATCGTCGTGAATGTACCTTGCTTCATGCTTAAGTTCCTTTTTCCAATCAGTTAAACCCGGGATTGGAGAGTTTATCTCATAGTTTTCAAAAAATCACCGATTTGTTCGCACTTCTCGCGACCTGTTTCGTTTCCAAGACTTGCGGCCCGGCAGTATGCGTTTTTAGCCTGCTCTATGGTTGCTTTGTCCGGGTTTTCCTTCGAGAAGTAATAACTGTCGCCTAAATAGACCCATAAGTCCGCATTATTCGGGCAAGCCTTTACTCCTTCCAACAATACAGAAACCGCTGACGCGTAACGCTCGCGCTTCAAGTCAATATAAGCGTTCAACTGATGTGCGTCGCAGTTCGCCGGATCACGAGCCAGAACTTTGCCGACCGCGTCTCGAGCCTTGTCGTACTGCTTGGTTTCGATATAGCTGTTTACCAAAATCAAACCATACTTGTCCAGCATCGCGTTGTCCGCTGAAAGTGCATCCAGATACTCAGCCAAACTGGCCTGATTATTCATCCGTTGAAGAAGACTGATCTTGCGCGTCACATCGCTTGCTGATTCCGGTGTTACGTCAAGCTGCTTCTCTGTGTAGGTGAGGGCCGAGTCGAGCTGGCCAATTTTATCGAAAGCGCGGGCAATATTCGCGTAGACGTCCTGCGACAAGCTAATCTCCGGGTTCTGCGATACCGCATGTTCCATCGCCGCGATCGCAAGCTGAAGCAGTTCCCGCCTGAGCGGGCCCTTGTCATCCAAGCTTGCGTTTGGTGCCAGCAGAGCAGACGAGGCAGACTTATAACGTGTAGAAAGCTCTGTCTTCAAGGCAGCGTTGGCCGGATCGTCAGCCGTTTTTGCAAGCTCAGCATATTCCGCTGCCTGCGAATCATACTCTTCAGATGTGCGGGCACGGCTTTCCGCAGAAATCGAATCCCCCAACGCGAGATAAAAAGTTGACCTGCCTACGAAGTACTCGGCTTCAGCCAGTGACAATGCAATGTCCTCGCGATCCGGCTTCAGCCGAAGAGCCTTTCTAAGTGGCTTGACTGCCGCCGCATAGAAATTTTTCTTCTCAGCTTTCGACAAGTCTACATAGCTGCGGCCAAGCCAGTAGTTTACTAAGAAATTGTCCGGAGTCTTTTCCACCGCCTTGGCAAATTCTCCCGCGGCCTCCGCGAATCGTTTGGCCGCGTGACGCAGACGCCCACGCAGATAATCCACCTGCTGATTGTCCGGGTCGCGCTCCTGAACGATCTTGAACAACTTATCGGCTTCATCGTACTCTTTAAGAGTCAATAAAACTTGTCCGTACTCAAACGCGATATCCGGGTTCCCCTCATCCAGACTCCACGCCACTGCGTAATTGTCCTTCGCCAGCGCGATCACGTTCGCGTTGTTATAAATACGCGCAAGCATCAAGGGATACAACGGATTCTTAGGATTCTTTGCCGTGGCGCTGGCAAGAATCGGAGTCGCTTCACCGATTTTGCCCTGCTTACCTAAAATCAGAGCGCGAGACACTTTGATTTCGTCAATCCTTCCCTTTGGATCTCTTTTCTCAGCGGCAGAAACGATGCGATCTGCATCGTCAAGCTGATTCATCGCGACAAACAAAGTGGTCAAGTCAACGACCGCTTCTGGTTGCTTGGGATTTAACTCCAAAGACCTCTCATAGAAATCGATTGCTGCGACAGTATCCCCCAGAAACAACTCAGCTCGACCCCTAAGGCGCCAAGCTTCATCGTTCTTTGGTTCAAGGTCCGTGCCTTCTTTGGCAAGAGACTGCACCTCTTCCCACTTGCCGTCTTTGGCAAGTTCACGGGCTAAGTCCAGAGGAGGATTAACTGCGAAGCAGCACTGCGGTGCACAGCCCAGGCCGAGCAAAGCGGCTAATATGAGTAAGTATCGAAATTGCATGCGGTTTGAGCAAATGTCCCCGTAGATGCTGGGGATCGAAAGGAAGCTGAGGAATTAAGACCCAAATATACCCAACCAAAGCAAAAAGAGCAAGTTAGCATACAATCGAGCCGCTTTTTTCTACAATTTCCTTCCACCCCCAATTTTATTTTCAAGCATCGTATTATATTATTTTACAATGCTTTACTGATTGTTGTTCGGACGAGGCTTGGCAGAGGACGAGGCCAAGGACTTTGCCTGTTCAAACATTCCTAATGCGGCCTGCACTTGCTCGTCATCCTGAATTCGAATCAGATTGTAAATATCGCGATTATTAAACACGAGGCCCGCGATTTCGCCTTTAATTTGCATCTTGGTGAACCAAAGGTCCTGCTCCCAGCGAGGTTCGTCTATTTCTACCTCCCGCGTCGAGCACATTGACTTGAACTCTTCAAGCATTTCGTCACTGACCATGAAATCTCGTGCGAAACTCTCATGCTCCGGTGTGATGTTCGGGTGCTTGACCACGTAATCAGACGCGTACTCAAAATACATCCGCTTGCTGAAGAGTTTCGCCGTTAACGTATTGGTCTTGCTCGGAGCCACCGTGCTGTCCGGTGTAATGCCCCCGCCGCCATATACCACCCTGCCACCGTCGGTCTTGAACGTCTCACGCGGAGTGGTATCCTGCTCGGCGACGTCCGGCGCGTTCGGATCGTCGTCGTCACGGCCTTCCATCACATACTCCGCGAATCCCTTGTCATACGGACGTTGAATCAGCCTGCCTGTCGGAGTGTAATAACGTGCCGTGGTGATGCGAACAACCGAGCCGTCCGGCATGGGATAGGGCGTTTGCACTAATCCTTTACCAAAGCTTACTTGTCCAACTACCAACCCGCGATCATGATCCTGAATTGCTCCAGCCACGATTTCTGAGGCGGACGCGCTGCCGTGATTGATCAACACTACCAGCGGCATGTCATATTTTGCCCCGAGGCCTGTAGAGCGAAACTCAGAATTCGACTTTCCTGTACGGCCCTTCGTATAAACCAGCAGCATATCTTTGCGCGGCATAAACAAATCCGCAACTCGCCACGCTTGATCCAAGTATCCACCAGGGTTGCCGCGCAGGTCAAGTATCAACCGCTGCATCCCGGCGGCTCCAAGACTGTCGAGAGCCGTGACCACTTCGTCCGTGGTCGTTGATGTGAATTGGTTGATCCGCACATATCCCGTCTCATTATCCGGCATCATAAACGAAGCGCCCACTGAGTAAATAGGAATCTTGTCCCGAACAATTTCAAATTCAAGCGGCACTTCAACAGAAGGGCGCTCGATAGTCACTCTGACCGAAGTGCCCTTTTCCCCGCGCAGCTTTTCAAATACTTCTTCATTCGAGATCGCATAAGCCGACAATCCGTCTATCCGCGTAATCTTGTCCCCCGCGCGAATCCCCAAGCGATCCGCCGGAGTCCCGGGAATCGGCGAGATCACGGTCAGCCAATCGTTCTGAATCGTAAACTGAATCCCGATCCCTTCAAAATCACCTCGAAACTGCTCGGCGATTTTCTTCTGTTGATCCGCAGGAATATAAACCGAGTGCGGATCAAGTTCCTTGAGCAAACCTACAATCGCACCCTCCAAGAGCTTTGCCGCATCAGGATCTTCGACATAGTTATCCCGCACTGCACGCAGAATGTAGTTCAGCTTGTTCAGTTGCATATTGACGTCGCCAGGATTGTCCGCAAAGAGCAACGGCCCCCACAACAAACCCGAACCGACGATCATGATACCCAGGACCGCCATCGCATAGTAGTTTCTGGATCGCTTCAATCTATTTCTCCTGCTTTATAATGTTCGAGTAATGCTCCGTTAGCAACTCGACCTCCGCCTTCGATATCTCCCGTCCTCGTCGCTTTACGGCGATGCGGGCCGAATCCAATGTCCTGTCAAGCGGCTCCACGTGGAAGCCGTCATTTCCACCCCAAGAGAAGCTGCGAATGAACCGGGGCGGAAATCCACCGCCATACACATTCGCCGCTACTCCAACCACGCTCCCGGTGTTAAACATCGTGTTGATTCCGGTCTTAACATGGTCTCCGCAAAGCAGTCCGACAAACTGTTTGCCACTATCCACGAGTTTCTGATTCAATTTAACTTTGATTGGGCCGTAATCGTTGCGCAAGTTTGATACTGTCGTATCCGCGCCGAGATTCACCCATTCCCCCAGATGGCTGTTGCCAAGGAATCCCGCGTGCTGCTTGTTGCAATAGCCTTGCATAATCGTTGCGCTTATCTCACCGGAGACTCTGCAATGTGGCCCGAAGCTGGATCCGCCATACAACACCGATCCTGCTTTAACTTTGCCATGGTCACCAAAAGCGATCGGCCCTTTGATGTAACAATGCGGTTCCACGGTAACATTCTTTCCGAACCAGATCGGGCCGTCCGAACTGTCTAGCACGACAGAAGGGAATATGTTAGGCTGATCACCCGCATACACCGGTTTCTCGCCAACATTAGCTACACCCGGCGGAAACGGCAGCAACGGACTTCCTAAGACAGCCTCTTCTGCTCCCCCAAAGCCTTTCTGAAGCAGCTTCTCGTTGGAGGCCATATAGTCCCAGATGAATGTTGCCGCTATCCCACCTAAATCCTCAACGCACACGCCCCCATCTTCCTGTTTAACGAGAGCTTCGGCAAGCTGGGTTCCTGACAATGACAACAATTTTGAAACTTTTGCACCTTCAACCCGTGCCCAAAGCACATTGCCCGCGTTGTCCACGACCTTTTTGGACGAATCATGGTTTATTTCGGGTAGGTGAAGCACTCGCCCGTTCAGGAATATCACCGGTTCGCTCGAGTCTTCCCATTTGTCATCGAAACCGGACATCTCGCAGGCTCTGGCAAGCATATTCTCACGGGGTCTCAGGCTAATCTTGTAGCCCTCCGAGTGGAGAGCAGATAGCCACTCGCTCATCGGCCCAAGTCCGGCTCGAATCTCCCACGAGGGTCGCAGGACATTCAAGGGAAACAGATTCCCGACAGTCGCAGAGTCCTCAAAGACAACGAGTTGACGGGCATCAAGCCATTGCGGCGCAAGCAGTCTATGAACGGTGTTAAGCTCGAACAAAGTACTTTCCCGGCAGTTGTTTGATGAATCCTTTGAGCTCCATCAGCAGCAGGCGGCTTAAGACTTCGCCTGTCCCCTGCCCTGCTTTCTCGGCCAATAAATCAATATGAATCTTGTCCGCGCCAGGAATAATATCCCAGAGTTTTTTCTCAGCCTCGGCCAAGTTTGGAGCGGGAGCAGGTCTTAACTCTGCTGCTCGTGTGGACATCTTCACCAAATCAAGAATGTCCTGCGGCGAATCAATCAGTGCAGCTCCCTCTTTAATCAGTTCATGGCAGCCTGCAGCCTTGCCGCCCACGATGAACCCGGGAATTGCGCCAACATCTCTGCTGTAAGAGGCCGCCAATCGAGCGGTTATCAAGGCTCCGGATTTCCCCGGTGCTTCTATCACGATAGTCGCCAACGACAAGCCTGCGATGATTCGATTCCGCTGAGGAAAGGTGTAGGCAGAAGGCTGCAACCCGGGTGCATATTCCGATATGAGTGCTCCGCCTTGCTCAAGTATCTTGTCGGACAGTGCTTTGTGGCTCTCAGGATAAATTATGTCTATCCCGCACCCGAACACCGCTTCTGTCAAAATGTTTCGCTCAAGCGCGGTCTGGTGAGCCGCGCCGTCAATCCCGCTTGCCAATCCGCTGACGACATGAATTCCGGAGCCGCTAAGCCCCCCGATTAACTCCTTGCACGCTCGCTTGCCATAGTCGCTCGCTCTGCGTGTTCCGACAAAAGCGATGCGCCGAGCGTCCGCTTGCAGGTTCCCCTTGACAAACAACACCGCGGGCGCGTCCTGTTCAAGTTCCTTTAGTATTGGAGGATACTCTTCATCCCAATAACTGATTAGTCGCGCTCCGCACTCACTGGCAGCAGTAAACTGCTTACGGCCTGCTTCTCCTGTGGGTGATGCCTTGTGAATCGCCTCAATGGCTTTGTCAGCAATTCGCGGCACGGAGCGAAGCACCCCGTCTCCCGCGCCGAAAACCTTTGACGGCAAGTTTAACTCTTTAACCAGGCGAATCGCTCCCCATGCACCGATTCCCGGCACGGCAAGCAGATTCAACAGCGCGATTCTTTCTGCGTCGTTTAGTCCCACTCGCCCTCGATCTCGGCTTCGGTTGGTTGGCTGGGACTTTCGGGCAATGCGTCGGGTTCCCGAAAAACTCGCGGTGTCGGAGCATCTTCAAGCAGTTTCCACACCTTCTGGATAAGTTCCTCAATTCCGTCATGAGTCGCAGAAGAAATCGCATGCTTCCACGGGCCATTCGGGAGCTTGGCACCCTCTTCGAGCAAGTCTGTCTTGGACAACACAGTGATGCTCGGGCGCTTCAGCAAATCCGGATTCCAACTCTTCAGTTCTGCCTTCAAAACCTTCAGATCCGCCTTGATATCAGCACTCGTACAATCTAACAAGAACAACAAGACCCGGGTTCGCTCGACATGTCTGAGAAACTCAAAACCTAAACCCTTTCCGCCTGACGCGCCTTCAATCAATCCCGGCAGGTCGGCCAATACAAAACCCGTGTACTCGGAGGGCCTGACGATTCCTAAATTCGGAGAAAGAGTCGTGAATGGATAAGATGCAATCTTTGGTCGCGCCGCTGTCAATACAGAGAGCAGAGTTGACTTGCCTGCGTTGGGCAGTCCCACCAGCCCCACGTCTGCAACCAAGCGCAATTCAAGCAAAAGATTGTGTTCAGCTCCGGGCTTGCCTAAGGTTGCTTTGCGCGGAGCCTGGTTGCGGGGCGTTGCAAAATTGTAGTTCCCTTTTCCGCCCTTGCCCCCTGCCGCGATGCAGACACGCTGACCCGCCTCGGAGAGATCCGTCACCAACCCTTCTTCCGAATAGACTTGAGTTCCGACAGGAAGTTTAATCTCGATATCTTTTCCGTTCCGGCCCGTGCACTTCTTCCGGCCACCCATTTCTCCGTGTTCTGCCTTGAATTCGACTTGATGGCGCAGATCCATCAACGTGTGTAGCTGAGGCTCCGCGACAAGGTAAACTGACCCGCCGTCTCCGCCGTCACCACCGTCCGGCCCGCCCAGCGGGCGAAAAGCCTCTCGCAGAAACGACACACGACCGTCTCCGCCGTTGCCGGCTCTGACATAAATTTTTGCGCGATCTACAAACACGGTGTTCTTTGGATTAAAAGTGACGAGAGGATAAATGCAGTGGGGCCGGGTGCGCTTTGGTTCACACCCGGCCCCAACAAAGGACTCAAACAGAATCTGACTGAAAGTCAGGCCAGATTACTTCATCAACACCATCTTGCGAGTGGAGCTGATGCCGTTAGCTTCGAGACGGTACATGTACACGCCGCTGGCCAAGTTTGATGCGTCAAACGAATAAGTATGCGCACCGGCAGACAGCGCTTCGCCGCCAACCAAAGTGGCAACCACTTCACCTAACACGTTGAAAACCTTCAGCGAGACCTTCGAGGAGTTCACGAGGTCAAACTGAATATTCGTCGTCGGGTTGAACGGATTCGGATAGTTTTGGAACAACTGGAACGCGGTCGGCAGCGAATTGTGGCCGCCACGAACCGCCGTTCCGGCACACGGATCATCCGGATCAAACGGAAGTGCACCCGTGCCAACGCCTTGACTGCCGTCCACGTGCAATGACGGGGTCGTCCAGTCACGCATTGCACCCCACGTCAAATCAGCAAGCGGAATCCGCTGGTAATAGACGTTGTTTAAGGTCGTGCAACCTTCAGTCTGCGGAACACCGCCGACGTCCAAGTCAAGGACGTACTCGAGGTGCAAATAGCCCGCGCCGCCATCGTAGGTAACCAGCGAGTTCATCGTCTGGTCGCGTTCATGCAAACACTCGCCGCATGCTGCGCCAACAGGAGTAACCGTTGAGGTCAAATTAATCGGCTCGTACCACGTACGTCCGTTGTTGCATGAAGCGGCCAACATAACGTCGGCGCTCATGAAATAATTGGCCGAATACTGAGTCGAGTCATGCTGAATAAACGAGCAATACAACCAACCGGTCGCCGTGTCAAACGCCATGCTCGGGCGCTGTACCATCAACTGCCACGCGTTGTCGCCTAACAGGCTATCACCATCTGAGAAATAGGCAAACTGATTATGGTTGACGATACACGAAAACTCATCCGTGTTCTCTCCCCAATGCCAAATGCTCGACAAGTTGATGTAGGCCGTCGTATCCGGAAGTGGAATCGTTGATCCCAGAATCCCATAGGCATATAAAGTGCGGGTGGTAAACGCTACGTGAATGTTGTCGTCATAGTCAAACTCAACATCCAAACAGGTGTAGGGACGAAGAGTGTCGCCGTTGCACGCCATGGTATCCTGCGAGGCACAATTCAGATCCGGTTCGATCCAGTTCGTCAAGTCAATCGGAGGAGCCCAATTCATACCGCCGTCCTCTGAAATCACAAGCATCAAGTTGTTGTCAATCTGTGTCAAACCGCCTTCGCCACCACGCGAATCGTTGAACACAACTGCGACGCGGTCCGAAACGGGCGACGCCGCCACGTCCGGAGCAATCACTTCGCCAACGCCAAGTATGATGTAGGGATCACCCGTGCTGAACGTCGTGAACTCCACGGACTCGCCGAATCCTTGGTTGTAAACAGGAGTAGCCTTCCAGTAGTGATAACCTTGGTCGGTATCAGGATCTGACGTCGAAACGCCATGAAGCGTGCCGTCTGTATCGCGCGTAACTTTGGGCCAAATTACCGCAGCCGTACCCCATTCACCTGGTGAAAAGGGGGTGAAAGCGCCAGCAGCTCCCTGGAAGTCAATTGAGACATGGGTAGCGATGTTTGCACAACCGGGGCAAGTGGAGTGAAAAGATGGAAATGAGAATCCGTTGTTCAGCACCGCGTTGGTCACATAACCGGCACGGGCGCTGTTCGACGGCACACCACCGTCATCAATCAACTCTTGCCAATCCGATGTGTTCGGATCCCAGCAATTGTAATAGGCGTCACGCAAAGTGAAAGCCTCGTCTCTGCCGTTCATCCAGGTCACGTGAACGAAACCAAGATCGTCGACACCGATCATGCGGCCTGCTGTGCCGTTGTGCTGGTAGTCATAGTATGTTGTACCAGCTACGTACTGATCGCCAATAACGTCCAAAGAACGCGTGAATGGCGTGCGATTGACAACTTGAGTCGGGACATTCAGTCCTTCACTACTGTTGCCTACGATGGGGGTCTTGTGGCTCAGGTCAACTCGCTTATTTGCCGAACTCGTCGCAGCAGCAAAAGCTGATACGGCAAACGACATTACGAGAGCAAAAACCAAGTACTTCTTGATCATGGGAAACTCCCTTTCTTGCGCCTGCTGTTTAGGCAGGTGTCTATGCAGGTGAATTGTTAAAAAGTTGCAATGTCAGGATTCGTAACAAATTACACAGCAACTTCTAAAAAGTCAAGTGTATCTTCACCGACCAAGCAATTTGAAGTAAGCTGTGATGATTTTCGGTCCCCAAAAGAGGCAAATGACCGTCGAAACTGTAAGAAATGGGCCGAATGGTACTGACCTGTTTGCTATGTTTTGACGTAAAATCAATAAAATCAATGCGAACAGTGTTCCGATCGCGGACGCCATAAATACCATTAACAGCGTTGATTCCCACCCCAGAAAGGCGCCCGCCATGGCTCCAAACACAACATCCCCGCCCCCCATCGCCTCTTTCTTGAAAACAAACTTGCCCCCAAGCAACATGAAGAGGAATATTCCGAACCCGACAGAGGCCCCGATCAAGGCCGACTTGAGGGGTAACATGCCGAAAAATGCTGCTCCGGTGAGGCCAATCAGCAGGAGGGGGATCGTGATAGCAAAGGGGAGTAGCCAGTGCCGCAGGTCAATAATCACGAGCGCCAAGAGCCCGATAAACAGCAGTCCGTAGGCCATCCCGGCAAATGTCGCACCCCACTTCCAGACCGCAAAAACTGCCAGCCCAGCCGAGGCTAATTCAATCAGCGGGTATTGAGGCGAGATAGGCGCTGAGCAGTGGCGGCACTTTGCCCGCAGAATCAGCCAACTTAGGACCGGAATGTTATCAAACCAAGCTATCTTTTTCTCACAAGACGGGCAGCGAGATGGCGGTTTGACTAATGACTCTTCTGCCGGCAAACGGTAGATCAACACATTGGCAAAACTCCCGATACTGGCCCCCAGAAACCCGGTGACTATAAGGATCGGGAGAGCGGGCAGCGCGCCCCACGGAGTTTCTATTAACAATTTATTCCTCCCAAATGAAAAGGGTGACTGCACATCCTATATATGCAGTCACCCCATCAAATTTTCAAGTCCTGTGCATCACGAACTTGACTGAATCGCCTGACCAAGCATAAATACCGGCAGGTATATCGCGATCAGAATAATACCGATCACGCCGCCAATCAAAATGATCAGCAACGGTTCAATCAGCGAGGTCAGTCGGCCAATGGTCGCGTCCACCTGCTTTGAATAGAACTCCGACACTTTCTCAAGCAGCTTGTTGATTTCACCGGTTTCCTCACCCGTCTGAATCAACTGCACCATGATCGGAGGAAACACACCTGTCTTCTTCAAGGCTACTGAAATCGCGTAACCGTCTTTGATCATATGCTGGGCGTCGCGCAAAGCATTGCCAATAACCCGGTTTTCAACTACGCGAATAGAGTGGCTCAGCGACTCCAATACCGGAACACCGGAACCAATCAAGATACCGAATGTTCGCGCGAACTTGTCCATCAATGACGACATTAACAAGCCGCCGAAAACGGGAAACTTCAGTTTCAAGCTGTCCCAAACGAGACCGCCGCGCTTCGTTTTGGTCAATAGCCAGAGTCCGGAAACGGAAAGCAGCACAAACGTAAGAACAATTGGCGCCTGGTTCACCATCAGCTTCGATATCTTTATCAGCACGAGTGTCGCGAACGGCAGCTTGGCTGAGAGCTTGGCGTAAACATCCTCGAACATCGGCACGACAAAAATCATCAAGAATGAGATGACTATCGCCAAAAAGATGATGGAGAATATCGGGTATGACATCGCAGAAATGACTTTCCTTTGCGTGTCTGATACCGTCTCCAAATAGTCTGACAATTGTTCGAGAATGACGTGCAAGTTACCCGACACCTCACCCGCGTGAACCAGCGCCACGAACAAGTTGGAGAATACACCCGGATGCTTGGCCAAGCACTCGGAAAGCGCGTACCCTTTCTTCAAATCCGTCGCAACCTGAACCAGCACTTTCTTGAAGCGGTGGTTGCGTTCTTCCTGCAAAAGATTCGTAATTGCGCGCTCAATCGTCAAACCTGCCGAGAACATCGTTGAAAGCTGGCGCGTGAAAAAGACCAACGTCTTCAGAGGCACACGCGTCCTCCAACGATACACCGCCAGGCTGACTTGTTCGCTGACGCTCATCTCATCGAGCGCCAAGCCTCCCTTGATCTCGCGCACTGAGACAATCTGCGCCGCGCCCTTACGACGGAGCGCCTCAACCGCCGCTTCATAGCTGGCGGCTTTGACGTTGTCTTCCTGACGGTTTCCCGCGGCGTCTTTGATGACGTAACTATATGTCGGCATCGCCTGTTTGCCCGTCCGATTGCTTTAGGTTACATGTCCATGACCGTCACGCGCAACAGCTCGTGACTTGTCGTTATTCCGGCGAATATCTTCTTAAACGCTGAGTCGCGCAGCGTGACCATTCCATTGGCTATCGCCGCACTCCGGATTTCGTCCTGATTGGCGTTGTCAAACACTAAAGACCTGATATTACGCCTCATCTCAAGAATTTCAAATATGCCCGTTCTGCTGTGATAGCCCGTATTCCGGCACTGTGCGCAGCCGCGTCCGCGCCAAAACTTGCGTCCTTTCAAGAAGTCCTTGTCTATCGCAAGGGCTTCCATTTCGGCTTCGTCCGGCTCATACTCAGTTTTACAATGCTGACAGACCCGACGCACAAGTCGCTGTGCCATCACTAAGTTCAACACGCTCCCGCACAAGAACGGCGGAACACCGATGTCCAACAAACGAGTAATTGTGGACGGGGCGTCATTCGCGTGAACCGTCGAAAACACAAGGTGACCTGTCAAAGCGAACTTCACCGCGATGTCTGCGGTTTCTTCGTCTCGAATTTCACCGATCAGCAGTTTGTCAGGATCTTGTCGAAGGATAGAGCGAAGCGCCGCCGCAAATGTTAATCCGATTTTCGCTTTTGTCTGAACTTGGTTGATTCCGTTGACGTGATACTCAACCGGATCTTCCACGGTCGTGATATTGTCTTCCACGCTCTTGATTTCGTTCAGAGCGGCAAACAACGTCGTGGATTTTCCCGATCCTGTCGGACCGGAGATAATGACCATCCCGTAGGGCTGACGAATCCAGCGGCGAAAGATCATGCTGTCTTCTTCGTCGAAACCCAATGTCGCCAAGCTGAAAGCGAAACCCGACTTGTCGAGCAAACGCATCACGATCTTCTCGCCCGTAATCAACGGTAGAATCGAGACACGCATATCGATCTCTTTGCCCGTAGACCGCACCGTGAAACGGCCGTCCTGCGGCAATCGCTTTTCGGCGATATTCAATTTCGAGAGAATCTTTATGCGAGATACGATGCCCGAATGCGATGCCTTTGGAGGACGCATAACCTCACCCAGCACACCGTCCACGCGAAAACGCACAACCAGCGCGTCTTCATACGGCTCAATGTGAATGTCTGTGGCGCGTGACTTGATCGCGTCGGCAAGCATCAGGTTAACGAGCTTCACCACGGGCGCGTCGTCGGTGCCCGCTGTCTTGCTCATGTCGACAAGGCTCTCGTCGTCCTCGTCCGACGGCGCAAAGAACTGCAAATCACCAATCGCTTCGGTGACTTCGCCCTGCTTGCGAATCTTCTCGTAAGAGTTTTCTATTGCTTGAAGAATAGCAGACGGCGACGCAAGCTTGGTGTCCACGCGCTTACCCGAAAGCTTACCGAGATTATCCACAGCGACGATGTCGTCCGGGTCGGCCATCGCCACAACCAGATCCGTATCCGTGAGTCCAAGCGGAATCAACAAATGTTCTTTGGCAAATCCCTCTGGAACCAAAGCTAACGCATCTCCATTCTTGGCCGCCAGCTCATCTGCGGGAATAAATTCCACGCCCCACTGTTCACCAAGAGCCCTGTACACTTTTTCTTCCGTGACATGCCCAAGTGAGACTAGCGTTTCGCCGATCTTCTTCCGCTTCTCTTTTTGCCGCGTCAACCCTTCATTGAGCTGTTGCGTGTTGATATGACCCAAGCGGATCAGTATCTCGCCAAGCTTTTCTCTCATAGTCCTATGTTGTACGTCCTATTGTCGTCCAAATACGGGCCGGAGCCGGTGTATATCCGGCTCCGGCCCCCGTTGTCATTTTATATTTCCGGGTTGGATTAAGGAATCCTTCGGAAGTTGATTACTTGCGAGTCTGTCGCTTCCTGATAGCCGACCACCTCAACTCCAACCTGTCCCGGAATCTCGGGCGTCACAGCGTCCGGGAAAATGTTATTGACAGTCTCGACCAGATAAAGTGAGCATTCACCGTTCAAAAAGCCCCAGTCAGGCCCTGTGAGTGCCGTACTAAGCGTCGGTCCGGTTCCATTCGGATTTGCATACATGCGGCCACGCCCCGTTGAGTAGTAGACCCGCTGATTGTTGATCAGCACTTCGTGACCGTCACGAACGATTGCCCGCAATTCAATGCGGCAGGGATTGCCGTCAGCTTGGAAATGCCATGACCCGGGAATTGCGTTAATTTCGACCGTCGGTGCCTGAACAGGCAAAACGAAATCCATGGTCTCTATAATTCCGTTTGAAGTTCGTGCCGAGATCGTTACAATATTATTCGTTACGAGCGATGTGAAACGAAGTGTCGTGAAAGCCACACCGGGATGAGTCTCGCCGTCTGAATTCTGATTTCCGACCACGACCGATTGCGACAGAATCTGAGCCAACTGAGGCGGAGTCACTTCAAAGAATACTGCCGTGCCACTGATCACGTTGTTCTGGACAATGTCCTTCACTAACGCGCTTATCTCAAGATCCCAGTTCGCGCCACCACCGTGGACTCCGATTTCATTTACACCGATCTGAATCTCATGGGGAGGACCCGCCACGACTGAGCCTGTGGCCGGGCTGCACTGTTGGCCGCCTGCCTGAAGATTCACGCAGGCTCGCACAGAGACTGGCCCGACGCCCGAACCTGCATTCAATGTTGCCGTTCCCAATCCGTTGGATGTCTGCGCCGAATCCGATGCGCCACGGTTATTGATATTTACTCCGGCTGGCGCACCTGCTTCTAACGTGAAATATACCCACGTTCCATCGGGAACGGGGTTTCCATTTGCGTCAAATGCCCGAGCTTCTATTTGTGCCCAATCTTGTCCGCCCGATCCACGGACGAGCATGCTTGACGGGTTCAAAGTAGTCGTTAATGAGTTTGCGAAACCCGCTAAAATTGTGGCGGACGTGAACGTACTATCGAGTCCTCCAACCAATTTCGCCGTTACGATTCCCACACCGGCCTGATTACCCGGCCGAAGCGTGGCTTCGGCAATGCCCGTCTCATTTGTTTCCACGAATGGGGTTATAGATCCAAGCGTCGTGGTAAAGTTTACGGTTGCACCGGCCCGCACAGGGTTATTAAACGTGTCGCTCACCAGCACTATGGCCTGTGCAGTCTCGTTGATTTGAATCGGCGGTATCGCGGCAACGAAGTTGACATAAGTAGCACGGCCCGGAACCACATTAACTATCAGAGGTTCAGAGAATTGACCGCCGACTTCCACCGTGATTTCTGGCGGCGATTGTGGGAGTGAGTTGCCAAGATAATAGAAATTCGTCGAATCGGGGCGGCCGTCCACCAAACGAGTCGAATCATACTTAAAGGAGCCGCCTTGGGTGACGCGGAACTTTGCAAAGTAGCCGTTTACACGTGCGCCGTTGGCGAAAAACACGTTGAGGTTCAATGCGATAGAGTCCACTCCGGCGATTCCTGTCGTGTTCGCGGCGGAGAGGTTGATATCGCCAATACCAGATGCGGGAACGATGCGAATATTCACGGTGTCGCGAATACCCCATCGCTCGTAACGTGCTACGACTAACGACGAGTCGGCCGGATCCTGATCATTCGGAATAGACATTCCGCAGAAATTCACGATTGCAACACCCAGAGAGTCGGTTATCGCCCAGGGCTGGACAGCGCCAAAGCGCGGTGCGCCGAAGCGAATCGTATCGCCGCGCACTGCCTCACCGAACTGATTCTTCAACGTTGCCGTTATGTTCGCAGCCGTTATACAGCCGTCTGCTTCGATCTCCCTTGAACTCGTGGCGAGCACAAGTGTGCCCAAAATGGGGGGTACCTGAGTCACGTTCACTGTGGCAGAATCACGCAATGTACCCGCTCTAACATAAATTGTGAATTCGCCAAAGTCGCGATTGTTATACCACCATGTCGATGTTCGACCACTTGCATCTGTTACTGGTGGTGTAATCAAACTACCGCCAGTCGCGGACAGTGTTAGTTGAACATTAGGTACGCCATTGCGATTGATGTCGTTGATCCGCAAGTCGATTTGAGCGGAATCTTCGACCAGAGGCGAGGCCTCCATTTGCTGCGGAGTGACCGTCATTGTAACCGATTGGATCGATTCCGTCAATTGCCGTATCACAAGAACTCTTTGCGCAGTCACGCCGGATGTTGTTGCCGTGATAATCTGATCACCGGCTTGATTGTACACTCGAAAGATCGCGTTGACACGTCCTAAGGCGTTGGTCACATTTCCTTGTTCACTGTCAACATACTCGATAACCCCCAGGCTCGAATTCGCCAGGCTAATATCAACCGTTTGATTTGCCATGGCAAGTCCTGCCGTATTGGTCACGATTATCGTGACCGTAGTAGATGCCGAATCGTTCGGTAAAAACCGAAGCGTGTCACTTGTCGCACCCGTTACAATCTGCACGGATCCAACACCTTCACCGCCAGGGCTTGTACTCTTTTCCTGGCAGCCTACGCCACTTAGCAGAATCGCCGTCGCGGCGACCATAAATACTGCCCAGCGGATGAGTTTCATTTTTGCCTCCATAAGTCCCTCCAGGTCCTTTGTTTGGTTTGGAAACTGACCGGAAACTTCCAGTTCGAAAATCTCCGATTAATCCCTTAACCGATCTCGAAGGGGATATTGTAGTTATCTTTTTGTTGCGGTGTCAATCACCAACACGATAGTCGCTAACTGCGCGACTACCGAAATCACGTCTTTTACGCGTTCCCAGCTCGTCGTCCGTTGACGTTGCGGAATGAACAGTACGTCGCCGGGATCTACGCTGACCTTACTCGAATAGCGTAACTGCGAGCCGTTGCGAGCCTTCAAAATCACGGCACGGCCCTTCCAGCCAGCACTGTTCTTTCCTCCGGCTTGCTTCAAATAATGGTTTAAAGATGCGCCCTCAACCCAAGGTACTTCGCCCGCGTTGTTGACGTATCCTAATACTCTGACGCCTAATGGCTGCGACGGCACATCCAATTGATCACCGTCCAGCAACACCACATCGCCGGCCCAACCCGCTTCACCTTGCTGGGCGCTCAGATCGAGCACGACCGTGCCATACTCCCATCGCGCAAACTCCGCCGACATCTCGATGTCCGCCAGCATATGCGGATCTTCTTTCGTCGAGGTTTTGGACGGATTCAAAAACATCCTGCGACGCTCTGAACTGATCCTATCGTCAGATCGCCGAATCAGTCGCGCCGATTGTAACGCTGCGTCAGGAAGCAAACCACCAGCTTTGTCAAGGATCTCGGAGACCGTCGTCGTCCCCGGAATAATTGTATAGCCTCCCGGCATTCCAACTTGACCACTCAGAGTGACAGACCCCAGTGTTATACTTTTCGGCTTCCCGCCGACGTAAATTCTGTCCCCGGCGTTTACGGGTTTCGAAGAAGATGACAAATCAATCGACTGAAGTTTGTCACCTGATTGCATCGTAATTAGTTGTGAATCCGCTAATGCCGTCAAGCCGCCTGCAAGGCTTAGCAGTATTTTGATGTCATCGCCTGCCGCATACTCATACAAACCGGGGCTGCGGACTTCACCAAACACACCGACCTCATAGGCCGCGCTTTTTGGCGGGACGTACACCACCGCTCCATCCTGTAAGTAGGGGTTTCCGCTGATGTCGCCGCCCTGATAGAATCTCAAAAGATCGACAGATGTGACGTTCCCGTCACGCGCATCGCGCATTTCAATCTGCCGCAGGGCCGCAGTCGGAACACTGATGGTATCACCCGATTGCATCGAGAATGCGGTTTTCGCTCCACCTGCAAGCTCTACTGCGTCCGCTACGCGAGCAGTGGCGGGAAGCGCGTATGTTCCCGGCACTCTAACCTCGCCGGTAACGTGTACGCGAAATCTACGCGGCTCCAACAATGAAACTGATATCCGACCGCGCCGGAGGGCACCCTCAAAAGCTTCCACAATCGCTGCTTCAGCCTCTCCAAGGCTTAGTCCTGCCACCTGTACCGCCCCTGTAAAAGGAACCGCAACCCGGCCTTCACCTGTCACAACAGTCGGCGATTCCTCATATGCGGGGCTCCAAATCTGCAACATGAGTTTGTCGCCCGGCCCGACTCTATAGGAATCCTGATCGACAACGCCTTCGTACGTCGAAAGAGTTGTGCTCTCCGCTCCGAGCTTACTTGCTGATATCCGCTTTAGAACATCGTGCCGAGAAGACTCGCTGCCAGATCCTCCGAACTCTTGTGCTGAACTCGAAGCAATACCAAAGATCAACATACAAAACCAGCACCATGCCGCGATCTGCACACGCGGCGCGCGGTTACTCGTTTCCTTCACCACTCTCCTCTGGCATAAATTTGTCCTTCACTTCTTGAGCACGAACCGGCATTTCAATCGCGTAGCCCGTGCCGATGATGTGCGGAGTCACTTGAATAATCAAGTCTGTCTTGCGCGTGGAGGATGATTTATGACGGAATAGACTGCCAATAAAGGGAATGTCGCCTAAAAACGGGAAGCGATACTCTGATTGTGAAGATTCAACTCCCAATAGTCCGGCGATGACAACGGTTTCCCCATCCTTAATACGAATGGTTGTCTGTGACGTGCGGCGTTTCACCCACGGAAGCTGCGTGTCCGAAGACTCGAGAAACTGAAAAATAGAAGACAACTCAGGTTCAATGGTCGTTGTGATATAACCATCCGAGTTGATTTTCGGCGTCACACGAAGCAAAACGCCGACGATCACTTGATCAATTTGGACCTGGCCGCCGACACCGCCGCTACGTGCGACATACGGAATCTCGTCCACAACTTGAATGGCTGCTTCTTTATTATTCAAAGTCGCGATTGATGTATTGGCTAAAACCTCCGCGCGACCTGTCTTGAGCAATGCGTCAATGGCTACTTCGAAGGCCGTCGCCTGCTTCGTCCAGTAACCTAACCGGCGAGTCTCCATCGGAAAGAACGGCATCTGCGCAGGCGTGCGGCCACGCACAGACGGGTCAAGGCCCGAAAGCGACGGTGCGCCTTCCGCGCTGACAGGGTTGCCATACTGATCCACCGGAGTTTCGGAAATCACCGTCTGGATAGAGGACAGCCTATTCCAGTCAATACCAAGTGCTTCCTCATTGTCCACAGCGACTTCAATCATTCGACACTCCAGAACGATCTGCAGGGGCGGAACGTCCACCTCCTGAATCACTCTCTGGATATCCGCGAGAACTTTTGGACTTGTCACGATTAACAGCTTGTTGCCCGTCGAGTCAATCGAAATACCCGCTTGCAAGTTGACCAGCATTTTGGCAACAGTGCTTGCGTCAGTATACTTTAAGTCAAGGACATATGAGTTCAAGCCGACTTGCTTTTCAAGCTGCTTTTCTGGTGCGACCAGGAACGATTTCCCCACGATTTCATAGGACAACCCCGCCGCGCGGACCACTAAGTTCATGGCCTGCTCGATGGGAGTGTCCTTCAAGTGGATCGAAATTCTTTCTTCCTGATTAACTTGCGGTCCCGTCACGATATTGAAACCGCTTTCCGCCGCAAGAATTGAAAGTACCGACGGAAGAAACGCATCGTCGGCGTCAATCGTAACCAACCGCTGAAGCGCGTCGTCGCCTTGCGCATGAACGGGGGTCTGCGCAAGAAGCGTCAAGACCAGCGCGGTCGCCAAGAACCCGCCGCGCAACACGAACGAACCTATGGTTCGCTCCAGAGAATTACGGAGATGCATTGCCAGTTTCAAAAGCCTGTTCCTTTATCTCGGCTAAATTTGCTAATGATTTAATTTATTGTCCCCGCCTGCGAAAACTAAAAGTTCTCGCCTCGGCCACCAACTGATGTGTTACCCTCCGAAAACTCACCTTCCGGAGCCGCTTCGTTAACTAAAACCAACCGCGATCCGCCCTTCGTCATTACCATTTCAGCGGCGCCGATTGAGGAAACTCGAAAACCGTTAAGCTCGTCTCCTACCCGGAGCACGTGAGAGCGCCCCATGAATTTTACAATTCCCGATGGAGTATCCCCAAGCACGGTGCAAGAAAGCCTCATGCGACCGCGCTGTTCCAAAGTCTCCCGCAAACCCAAACTCGCCAAAAATGAGCGAGACTGTATCGTCCGGGTCAAATCCAGAGGATCAATGGACACCACAGTCTCATAAGCGATACGATCATTAAGGTCCTTCTCGAGAGTATTCACGGTCTCCTCGAGCTGCTGGTCCGTACCCAGCACAATCGCCTTGTTGCGCATCACTTCGATACGCTGGGAAATCTCGTAGTTTTGCCACCCCATCCATAGCATTACCACTACGAGCAAGGTGATCAGAATTCCCCATAAAACATTTAGTCGTTGCGACATATCTTGATGGCCTATCGGCTTATTTCTGCTTGATTAGAGTCAGCGTGGACAATTCTATCATCATGGGACGTTTGTCGGTCAGTCCGTTCTTGGCCAAAGCTTGCACCTGTTTGACCTGACTCGACAATTCAAACTTGTCAACCGTCACCAAACGGTTGCTTTTCTCAACGTCATTCAGGAAGTTCACTAAGGCCTTGTAGCTCGTGTACAGCTCCATATTGTATGGCGTCGCCAAATACGTACTGTAGTTTCTACGCCGGCCAGGTTCAATCGTCTTTAAATCAATGTTGTGGGCGCGCAAAATATCCGTGACCTGATTCATGAACGGCAACGACGCGTCTTCGGCAAGCGAATCGCGCTGTGACTGCGCAAGGTTCCCTTCAATCAAGCGCGTCACCTGCTTAAGTTCACTCGCGATAATTTGCGCGGCGATCAGCTTCTCATTTTCAACTCGGATTTCTTCGTCCAAACTACGAACTATGCCCGGCTTGGGCTTATAGACCATCTTCAGGTAGTAATAGAATCCACCCGTGGCGACGATCAATAAAATTAATGCGGCAATTGCTTTTCTCATATCTCCCCCTATGATCCTTGCACGATGGTGCGAGACGCCGGACGGTTTCGTTTACCGCGATCAGGATCACGCGTGATACACTCCACAGAGAACATCAATGCGTCCTGTTCTTCAACTACTTTGCGAAGAGACTTGTCGAACTTGACTTCGTACATCCCCTGACGAAAATCAGGCGTCGTCTTCAGCAAGTCCACAAAGCGCGAAATGATGTCGAATTCCTTTTCTGAGGAATCCACTTTCGCGATACAGTGAAGAAAGAAGCGGTTGTTCGCAAGCTCCAGTCCCGTGATAGACATCCCGGTCGGAAGCACATCCGCAAGAACTTCGAGACGGCGTGCCCACAAAAAGCGTTCTGTCTCCAAATTCGCCAATGCCATAACATCGTCCTTTGAGACGTTCGTGCCTTCCCGCTTCAAACTGTCCAACTCATATTTGATCCGGGCCAGTTTGTCGCGTCGACTCTTGATTACGTCGTCAAACGCTTGATTCTGAGCCCATGTTATGCCGCCCAAGACGACAAACACCAGAGCCATCAAGGACAGAAGCAAAAAGCTCCGTCGCTCTTGTCGGCGATGGCGCAGGACGAGTTCACCTTCGCCCTTGTTCAGATTAATTGTAAATATTCTTACCATTTGCCTTGGTCAATTGCCTTGCGGCGGATGTTTAGTAAATCGCCTGTGCGCGGAGGGCCAATCCTACTGCTGCTGAATACTGCGGACTATTCTTTACGTCTGCCGTGCCTTCCAGAATGCTGAACGGATCGTAGGCTTCCACAGGAACAGAGAACTTCGCGGAAATGAAGTCGCAAAGCTCTTGCGAGGCAGCAGTTCCCCCGAATAGAACAAATTTCATCACGCCGCTTTGGCCAGTTTCTTTAACATAGTAACGGATTGAACGATTGATCTCGTCGTACAGCTTATCAATCGGAGCCTTGTCCGAAAGTGCAAGGCTGCCTGCCATAGTTTCCGCTCCGCCAGAGGCCATCGGCTTCAGATCTTTCGCGGTCAACCCCTGTCGTTGCTTGATCTGTTCCGCTTCCGCAAACGTGCAATTTAACTTGTTCATGATGTCTTCGGTGAAGCTCCACCCTGCAACAGGCAAATCACGGCTGAAATACATGTCCTTGCGGCCAAGAATGACAAGATTTGTGCGGCGAGCGCCGATATTCAGGAAACAGACCACACCGTCATCCGGCAATTCCTGACGCGCGATATAAGAATTTACGCAGGACAGCGGCTCCAAATCCACCACGCCCGGCTTCAAATCCATCTCGTGCAGGATATCCAAATGCGCATCAAGTGTCCGCTTCGTCGTCACTGCCAGCAACACCCGCACTTTGTCCGCTTCACGCGTATCGTCGCCCAATATCTGATAGTCCACAATCAGCTCAGAACCGTCGAGCGGCAAGTGCTTGCGGCCTTCTTGATTCAGCGCGCTCACCATTTCGTCGTCCGGCATAGCCAGAGACCGAATTTCTTTGGTTGCCATGTTTAGACCGGACAAGCAAGATCCAAGATGAGCCACGCGGCTCGGTTTGATACCTGCCTCGCGGAACATGTCCAGCACGAGCGGAACGACGGTGCCCTTCTTGGGACCGTCAAGATCATAGCGCTCGTTATGAGCGCTGTAAATATCACGACTCCAGGCGCCAATCACACGGCTCCTGTCGCCATGCTTCTCAGTCACGATCAGCTTGATCGCGTGGGAGCCGATATCTAAGCCCACACGAACATTTGATTTTAATCCAAACACGGGATCTCCAAAGAGAGAGAGGAAATCTGAAAGGTTTCTGCTCTAAGTTGTCGGGCAATGCAGCGGCAGGTCAAAACGAGGAAGGAAAGGCCGCGGCGCGGATTTAATCGGCTTGCGGGCAAGATTCGCCCGCAAGCACGATAAAAGGAATTCTGAGGGAACGAGCGATCAAAAAAATCGCCCACAATGCGAATCAAAGGACTCGCGCTAACTAACTAGCTAACCAATTAATTGTATCTGACTCTAAGGGGATCCGGTCGGGCGTGAACACTTACCGGATCTTCAGAGGCCTGGCCCCACTGCACGATATCATAGAACACTCGTCCGTCCGCATCAGTAGCGCCCAAGAAACAGGGCGGGCGCTCCCGCTTGAATCGATTGTCATAATGATAAACTTTGTTGTAGCCCGTACCGCCTCCATTTGAACGATGCACGTAACCGCGGTGCCACTGGGTCACAGAACCTGTCAACACGATGTTGCCGCGCTCGTCGGGCAGGACAGGACTATTGTACGGGTCACCAACGTCATTCATCTGATGAAACTGGAAGCTGCCTCGCAGAGCAACTAAAGCCGCCGTGATAACGATGTGGCACCTCGCGTGATTTGTGTAGTTACCCGCACACCCCTCGCGGCCGTTCGCCATCGTGTTGTCAATATATATCCAGCGTTCGCTGACAATCCCGATCATGCTGGAGCTATTTACAGGCAAAGCGCCGGTCGTGCGGTTCGTGCCAATCAGCATCACGTCGTCAACCAGCCAGATATCCTGCGAACAGCCAATTGTTAGCTTGCAATTCTCCGCAGCCATCTGGCCCTTTACTTCAAGTCGGCCATCCACAAACACACAGGCATACGGCGCACAGTTTACCGGAATATAAGGGGTGTTGAGCGAATCAAAGTCTGTACCCTCTTCCCAATGGTAGAATCTCGCTTGCGTTCCTTCGATGTGACAGCGCCACTCTTCGCCAATGGCCGTTAAGGTGTGTGTGGCGCCTTGCCGAATCGGATCCGCTAATTCTGGAAGCAGTACCTCCGGCTGGTCGAACTTCGGTGGTCCGCCTAAGAATTGGCCGGCTGGATTAGGTGATCCTGGACGAAAGCTCGGCTTCGTGGTCGACACAATATCATAAAACACGGGCAGACCACCGACATTCTGGGTTGCAATCCAATCATTTGAATGGACGCGTCCCCATAAGGTGTCACGACCAAAGAATCGAACTACGTCACCCGGGAAGGTTAGCGAAGTCTCTTCATTCGTCAAATACATGTAGTCAACGAAACTTCGTATCTGCAAGTACAAGATGGCTTTGCGAATAACCTTCTTGTCAACGTTCTCATTGTACGGAACTGTGACTTTGCCAATCGAAGTTATCACAAACTTCTGACTAAAACTGAAGTTGTCACTCTCGCCTTGGACGCCTGTCAGCGGCCTTACCGTGACGTTTTCGTAGCTGCCGACGTCAGCGACGTCGCCGTTGCCCAGGGCGATTTCTGAGTTGGGCAATAGCCCCGCCTGCTGAGCGCTCAGCCAGGGCAGGCCCTTTTCTACGATTCCAGCCTGCGCACAGTAATACGCTTGCATCGCTGCTTGCGCGTGTGATCCCTGGAGATTCTCATCCGTTGCCCACTGCATGAACGCAACGCCCGTTCCAAGCAGCGCTGCAATCAGCGCCATCATGGCGATTAGGACAAGGCCACTGTCGTGGCGAGGTGCGTTGGGTTGTGAGGTCCTGTTCATGATCCGTTCCCTGTTGATCTGTGAAGGACTAAGTTGTCATTCGGAAAGCCCGACAGCCACTTTGGCAAAGCTCCCGCTCCCTGACTTCAAGTGAAGTTAGGAAGCAGAACCTCTTGCCGGCTTTCGGTCCAACCGCGTGACTTATCCGCTTCACGTCATCAACAAGTAAAATTGGGCAGGCGCCGCGCCGCGTTCCGGCGCGGCGCCTGGACACTGAAATCGACTAAGAAAGATCGATCAACTGCAAAAGAACTGTTATCCGTACGGGCGCCCTTGTACAAACTCTTTGTAAAAAGGATTGTCACTAATGGCTTTGCCGTAGTTCGCCGGCGATACCGTAGTTTCATAAATCCGCTCCCGCACATAGTCGTTGCCAAACAGACTAAAGCTGGCCGTGGATCGATACCTGTACTGCATCACAATTTTCACCTTGATCGCGGACATGATGAAGGTCTCAGGATCATCTTCTAAGTTTGCGTAAGGATCCACCAAGAACGGAAAGTCAATTGACAACTCCGTCATACGCATACGATCTCTATGATCAAAGGCGGCCAGTTCTGTCCGGCCATTAGTCACTTGGCGACCTCGCCAAACCCATTGAGCGGCTGCGGTGTTCGCCCATTTGGGCTGCGTATTGTTGATCAGAATTCCGCGATCCGGATGGTGACTTAGAATGACGAAGCCGCCATACGTTACGTGCCCGAAAGCATACTGAGTCTGGGTGAAGTAACCGTCGGTTCCATGGGCGAACCCGCCATTCGCAGTGTTCCGATTGTCCAGCCCGCCATGCTCGTTTATCTGTTCTCCGATGCCAATCTTCCAGCGCGAATTAACGCCGGAGTTGATCGGGAGGGCGCCCATTGAAAACTCGAGAAGATTGACAATTTCCACCATCGCCGTCTGTGCATACTGGTCCATCTGCCGCTCAGCGTTGGCGACGCGCCATTGCGCGGAAAAATCATGATAAGCAGCCCAGCCCCCTAAAAGTGCGGCACCAGCGACAAACGCCGAAACCATCTGCGAAACCATCGTGAATCCCGACGACCGTCTCAGATTCAGTAGTCCTGCTTTGCGGAGGACATTTAAGAATTTCTTCATAGCATGCCTCCTTAACGCGGTGTAATAAAGTAGGAAACTAACTTGATGCGCTTGCTCGGGCCGACCGTTTCGCGCTCCTCACCCAGTTCGTACCCTGCGATGATTGGCTCTACCCACTCCGCATACCCAGTTATCCGATAATAATCGGGGTTATAGCTGGTCAAGGGATCGTCAAAATACGCAATGGGTTCGCGCCACACTATCCCAGCCGTCTGGACCATCCGCCCGTCTCTGTCGAAATCGGACTCAAGCTCAAAAACCTTTTGCTGGCGCTGTGTTACCCAATTCAGATTCTGAGGATATGACGTAGAGAACGCCATCCGAGCGTTTTCCTCTTCTATGTAGCCACGAAGCTGATAGAGAGCCGTCTTGTAGTGTTCCTGATGAATTAGGGCTTGCCGCCCGTACAGGAGGGAATAGGAGGTTCCAATCGCGGCGATGGCTACGATCGTCATGCTGATGGCGATCGAGTAAAGATCGGCTGCTCCGCGCTCGAATCTACGAATGCGTTTGCTCATGTTCGGCCTCATTGATTTGTTCCAGTGGTTCAAGCCCCACTCCCCGGAATTTACTCCGAGAGGTTAACCTCGAACAACTTGGAATTCTCGGCCACGTGAGCCGCGGTTTCGCGGCTGATCAAGCCTTTGTGCATTAAACGCATCAAGTCCTGATCTATGCTTTGCATACCCGATTTTCCGCCCGACTGGATTACAGAGGGAATTTGATAAATCTTGTCTTCGCGAATAAGGTTTCGGACCGCAGTCGTTGCCACCATGATCTCGGAGGCAACCACACGGCCTGACCCGTCCTTCTTAGGCAGCAGTTTTTGTGCCACAACAGCCTCTAAAGACTCCGCCAACATAGAGCGAACCTGAGTCTTTTGCGCCGCAGGGAAAATATCAATAATACGGTCAATAGTCTTGGCTGCGCTCGACGTGTGCAAGGTGGCGAACACCAAGTGACCCGTCTCAGCAGCCGTCAAGGCCAGAGAAATCGTTTCCAAATCGCGCATTTCGCCAACCAGAATCACGTCCGGGTCTTCGCGAAGCGCGGCGCGCAGAGCGTTGGCGAAACTATGTGTGTTCGCACCCAGCTCGCGTTGGTTCACCATACAATTCTTCGAATCATGGAAGAATTCAACCGGATCCTCGATCGTGATGATATGGAGTTCTTTATACTCATTGATCCAATCCACCATCGTCGCCAGAGTTGTCGTCTTGCCCGAGCCGGTCGGACCGGTCAAGAGCACCAAACCGCGATCCTTGTCCGCAAGGTCGCGCATCACCTCCGGTAAACCCAATTCCTCAAACGTCCGGATTTCCGCCGGAATCGTACGGAATACCGCGCCGTAACCGTTAATCTGCTGAAATACGTTAACACGAAAGCGAGCAATGTCTTCGAGCTTGGCTGAAAAGTCGATTTCCTTCATTTCAAGGAAGCGCTCCATTTGCTCGCGGGTTAAGACCTGCTGTACAATATTCTCGAGGGTCGCATGTACCATCTTGGGCAAGTTCAACTTGCGCATACGCCCGTGAACACGGATCATCGGAATGGATTCGCTGGACAAGTGCAAGTCGGATGCGCCCTGATCCACGGCAAACCGAAGCAGTTCAAAGATGTTAATATGTGTTGCCGTTGCTGCTGCTACCGACACGTTCGTTCCTCGCTTCCTGAACCCTGTTTAGCCTGTGCTACCCCGAAAAAAAGCTCCCGTCAAAACAACTGCGGTGCGGAGTGGAATCTCTCCACCCCGCACCACATGCATTACCTATAGATCGTCAGGTTCGGGCAAACCGTAACCAAGCCACTTGCCTTCCTTAACTTGGTAACGAACAATTTTGCCAGCGCCGCCGCGCATCTGGTCCGTTGACGTCGCTACAATCTCGTCTGGAGGACTTCCTTGCAGATTGAATGTCCATTGAAGGGTGGTCGACTCAGACAGTCGAAGATAGCGTGCGTCCGACAGGTCTTCTACACTAGCAGGATAGTCGCCACGATCCTGATAGTAAATTTGATAGGCTTGCCAGATTGAACTGATGGCGGTCTTGGCGTCGCTGGCGCGAGCGCTTTCAACGTACTCAAGATAAATCGGCACTGAAATCGCTGCGAGAATGGCCACAATGACCACCACGATCAGGATTTCGATAAGGGTAAATCCCTTCTGATTCTTCCGCCGACGCGTAAGTCGGTTTAACATGATTCTTCCTCCATAAATGGATTGCCGTTGCAGATTGCCCGTGCTCGTATCGCATGCCTTGCACGGTCCTCCATGAACTTAGTAACCCTCAACTTACGATGTGAGTGTCAAATTATCAAGTCCTCAAAGGCTCGTAGAAAAACTCAGGCTCCTTGCAACATAAGAACTTACGGCAATATTCAAGCCCTTTTGAGGTTTGAATATCTCAGCGTAACTCCAATATAATCAACACTGCATACTATTGCAATCTATGCAAACCGTGCAAATCGTGCAGATTGTGCATTTAGAGGCATCCCCGCCGTGATTCTACTGCACTCCACGGTCGCGAGATCGAGAGGCAAGCACTCTTGCGAAGCACGCCTAGTCACAGTTCAAATAAGGCGATTGCACTCTCAATCAACACCCCTTGTCTCAGGATCACCCAAATGCATCGGGTGGTTAAGTGTATCTAGATCTGACCACGTGCTTAAAAGGCGAGTACTGTGAAAGCACTCGCCTTTATGTCGTTTATGACCTTGAGTCTGCTCAATCCCATTGCTGACGGCCTTAGAAATGAATTGATCCTCCACCTTGTCGGGGCGGCCGGATTTGAACCGACGACCCTCTGCTCCCAAAGCA
>CAZHAK010000029.1:0-34008 GCA_964530625.1 uncultured Alphaproteobacteria bacterium
TGTTAAGCACGCCGCCAGCGTTCGTCCTGAGCCAGGATCAAACTCTCCGTTGTAAATTTATTACAATTGAATTTGTCCAAAAATTGTTCAGGGCCTTTCTGACAAAGTTCTGGGCGGAACCTGTCAGAATCGCACATTTCCCATTATCAAAGATCGTAAATGTCGCTTCTTGGTGCCCTTACGGGGTGCAAACGCCGGGTATTACCCGGCGCGTATCACCCACTGTAATTTGAAGCAGGCCCTAATATAACCACCTCCAGTGACTCTGTCAAGGTGCGATGCTATTTCTCAATCGACCTATAATTCTATTTTATCTATATAAAACAATAACTTAACTATTTGTTAGAGAGGCGTTGCTTTCAAAAGAGCAACTTTGAGGAGGCTATATGTCCTCAAGATTTCATAGAGTTAGCCGTTGCCTGTCCGCTCAAAGTGTCGTAAATTCAGGTCTATGAGGCTGCTTCTACTGTTGTTTGCGGGATTTCAAGCCCTCTTTGGGCAAACACTCCCCCCCCTGATTACGCCCCGTGCAACCGGGATGGCCGGCGCTATGGTTGCATTGTCGGCAGATCCCGTGGGCGCGCTTTACAATCCTGCGGGCCTTTTGCAGATGACGGGGATGGGGTCTGATTTGAGCTATGGAACCATGACCGGAGGCGCGATGGATCGGCTGGTTGTGGCCTACGCAAATCCTTCTTCTGAAGAAGGCGCGCGCTTGGGGACTGGTTTCTACATAGATGGACAAACAAAGCCCGGTCCATGGAAATACTATGTTCCCTATCTCACTTCCATCTGGACTCCGATGTCACGCTTTGCACTTGGCGCGACTCTACGCTTAATCAATGAACTTCCGCGCGCGGACAGTCTTGATGGCAAATGGAGTAACTCTTTTGACTTGGGTGTGCTTACAGCGGGGAAGAATCTGAATTTCGGTGCGCGGGTCGAACATGCTTTAGGCGGCACCTCTGTGGTACCGAAAACGATGCAATGGGGAGCAGCGCTTAAATCGGACAACCAAAAAATGAATATCAGCTATCAATGGGACGGAGACCTATTGAATGGTATCAGTTATTCCTATGAGGCGTCACGCTTAGGGGTTGAATACATTACAGGCAAGCTTGCTATCGTTCGAGCAGGGTATGTATGGTCCGACGTGCATCGGATTACTCTCGGCGGAGGTGTCGGCCTGGTGCGTGGCGGCTCCATTATACAGTTCGGCTGGTCTTTCCCCACGGAAGGCAAGGCTCCCACAGAGTGGAGCGCAGGCCTTTCCTATCGTATTTAGAAAGGGACTTCGATGGTTCGATGGATTTTAGCACTTGCGGTGACGTGTTTGCTTGCAACTGCCTCGTATGCGGACAGTGACCGCTACTGGATTTTCTTCCGTGACAAAGGAATTGTGCCAGGACTGGAACAGAGAGCGCTTGACGACGCTATGAATCTGATTTCTGAAAGGTCAATTGCACGGCGGCTTAAGAATGGCGCGCCTGTTTCGTCCTATGGTGATGTTCCGATTAATTCCGTTTATGCAGATCACGTTCGCCAAACCGGCGCAATAGTGCGGTCGGAAAGTAAATGGCTTAATGCCGTTAGTATTGCCGCGACTCCCGCGCAACTTGAGGCGATTCAATCCTTGCCCTTTGTTTGTAATATCCGCAGATTTTCGCAAAGGCTCGCGCTCGATCAACCTGATCGCGTGCAATCGGCAAGTCTTGACAGTACGGAGTATGGAAACAGCTTTCGACAGAATCAGATTTGCAGGATTCCAGAGCTACACGCGCGCGGACTATCCGGCAACGGTGTTCTGCTCTGTATGTTGGATACGGGCTTCTTTACGGAGCATGTTTCTTTAAGCGGGCTGAGTTATCTGGCAATGCGCGATTTTATCTTCGGTGATTCGATTGTCCACAACGAACCGGGACAGGATTCATCCGGTCAGCATTTGCATGGCACTGCGGTGCTGTCTGCTGCCGGTGGACTTGACAGCAACAACATCATCGGCCCGGCATATGGCGCAACGTGGATGCTTGCCAAGACTGAATATACTCCTACCGAGACTGAAGTTGAAGAAGACTACTATGTAGCTGGACTCGAGTGGGCGGACAGCGCGGGTGCGGATATCACAACATCAAGTCTCGGATACATTGATTGGTACACGCAAAGCCAAATGGACGGCCGAACAACCGTGGTGGCACGAGCCGTCGTAGAAGCTCAGAGACGCGGCATATTGGTCGTCACTGCGCAAGGTAACGAAGGTCTATCCGAATGGGGAACCGTGATTTCGCCTGCCGATGCCGACAGTATTCTTGCCGTAGGAGGCGTGGATTCTTTAAGTTTGCTTTGGCCTTCGTCCTCCCCAGGGCCCACGGCGGACGGTCGCATCAAACCCGATTGCGCGGCACAAGCAGCAGCCACCTGGTGTGCGGCAGTTTTTGGTGATGACACGTATTGGCGGCTTTCGGGGACTTCCCTTGCGACTCCTATCATTGCAGGAGTCGCGGCATTAGTCATGGAAGCCAATCCTGATTGGACTGCACAACAAGTTCGAGAAGCGATTATGGCCACAGCGTCTCAGTCGAACTCACCAGATAACATACTAGGGTATGGTATCGCGGACGCCGTAGCGGCTGCGGATTATCAGTTTTCTGCGGTGTCAACGCGTGAAGTCATTCCCTCCACTCTTTCGCTAACGGCGTATCCAAACCCCGTCAACGGACAGGTATCCATTACGCTTGATATCGAGCGAGCGCAATCCGGTAAGCTGATCCTCTTCGATTTACTGGGACGAAAAATCGCGACTTTGCAGAAGCACGAGTTTTCTGTCGGCACGACGACGTTGTCGCACAATCTGGACGGATTCGCCAGTGGGAAGTACTTTCTGTCATTCATCGGTTCAACAGAAAGTAAGACAATTCCCATCATTCTTCTGAAGTAGAACTTTGGCGGATCACTCCGAATCTCGCTTGTCCTTGACCCGGTTTGCGTGGCTATCCGTGGCGGCTGCGCTTGTGACCATCACGCTCAAGTCTTTTGCTTACGGGCTAACGGGATCCATTGGCATTCTGTCGGACGCGTTAGAGTCACTGGTCAATCTGGCTGGCGCCATAATCGCACTGGCGATGCTGACTATTGCGGCGCGGCCTGCTGACGAGGAACATGCCTTCGGTCATGGCAAAGCGGAATATTTTGCCAGCGGTGCGGAAGGCATGATGATTATTGTTGCCGCCGCAAGTATCGCCTTCGCCGCTTCTGAACGCCTTCTGAATCCAAGAGCATTGGATCAGGTCGGAGTTGGATTAGTTGTTACATTTGTAGCCACGATTGTCAATTTTTTTGTCGCTATTATCATTCGGCGAGCGGGTCGCTCCTACCATTCTGTCACGCTTGATTCCCACGCGCGCCACTTGATGACGGACGTATGGACTTCAATCGGAATTATTGTTTCGATTGCGATTGTCGCGGTTAGTGACTTGCAGTTTCTTGATCCCGTCGTTGCGCTGGTGGTGGCAGCTTACATTCTGCGGGAAGGGTTCAAGATCGTGCGAGGCGCCACGCTGGGACTGATGGATACAATGATTCCTGCAGATGAGTTGGCTCGCGCTGTTTCCATTCTGGACAGTTACAAGCGAAGTCATGTCAGCTACCACGCCTTACGAACCCGCCAAGCCGGGGCGCGAAGATTCGTCTCCGTGCATATTCTTGTTCCGGGTAAGTGGACAGTCGAGCGCGGGCACGATCTACTTGAAGAGATTGAAGCCAGCTTACGTGAGGCGATACCCAATCTTTCAATCTTGACGCACTTGGAGTCGCTGGATGATCCTGCGTCCTGGGACGATATCGAACTGGACAGACCTCAATAGAAGCGCGGCCTTAGTAGCCGCGCTTTTTGTCAACGACGAAGCGTAGAGGTTGCCCGTCTGTATAGCGAATGACGTTTTCGAGAAAGATTTCGTGCACTTTGGTTGTGTACTCCGGGAAATTTCCCGATACATGAGGCGTCATAAACACATTCGGGAGGTCAAACAATTCCGAGTCTTGAGGCAGCGGTTCTTCCGTGAACACATCGAGAATCGCGAAGGACGGCTTTCCCGCTTTTAAACCTTCAATGAGATCGATCTCGTCCACAATCGCTCCACGTGCCACATTGACCAACACGCTGGTGGGTTTCATCAAGGGAAAAATTCGCCGGTTAAATATTCCGCGAGTCTTGGGTGTCAACGGCAATGTGATGACCACAACGTCTGCCTGCTGAAGTCTTTCCTCAAGTTGCTCCATTGGATAGATGTCGATCAAATCCCGCCGCTCCCGCGTTGCAATGGCTTCGACCCGCATTCCCACTGATTTCAACAAACCGGCGATTCCACGCGCGACTTCACCGTATCCCACGACCAGCGTAGACAATCCTTCAAGCGAAAGCTTGTTCTCCGTCATCTGTTTCTTGTTAGACTTCCAGTCACGGCTTCTCTTCCATTCATCCGCCAAATTCAATCTTTGCGACCAGTAGAGCAAACCTGCCAGAGTCCATTCGGCCATCGTCCGCGCGTGCAAGCCCCGGCTATTCGTCAGCAAGACTTCGCTCTCGATAAATTTCTTGAACAAACTATGGTCAACACCGGCACTTGTCATGTGAACCCATTTCAGGTGCGGCGCTGCCAAAAACATCCTTTCTGTCAAATGGTGCGCCAGCAACACTGTGGCATCGCCAAGCATCTTGCAAGCCTCATCCTCGCTTGCAGGAAACGAGATTTCGATAGATGGATCGTGTTGCTCGAGCGCATCGCGTAATTCAGTCTGTCGCACTGGATTCTGTGACGCATATGAAACAATTCTTAATTCTGCCACTGCTTTTCGCTCAAGTTTGAAGTTGTGACTATCTTAGAACATTATCTTCCGAAAGGCATCAGGCCGCTTTGGGCTGCCGCCAATATCTCATTGATTGGCGACTCGCTGCACGACATTGCTATTCTCTGGCTCATCTACGACCTCACAGGTTCCGCAACAGCGACCGGACTTCTGGGGGTTGCGCGATATTTGCCTTCGATTCTTTTGGGAGTTTTTGCCGGTGCTTGGGTGGACAAAGTATCGCGCAGGAGTGTGCTGCTATGGTGCGATGCGCTGCGCAGTGTGCTGGTAGGATGCATTGCAGCGCTGATGTTCACCCAGCAGGTCAGCGGCCAAAGCCTCTATCTCTTTGCATTTGCGATTGCGATTTGCACGGTGTTCTTCAACCCCGCCCGTGATGCCATCGTGCCGCAACTTGTGCCCCGTGAACGGCTCATTCATGCGACATCCGCGCTGCAAAGCAGCCTTGGATTTGCCTACTTCTTAGGCCCGCTTTTGGCCGCCCTCTTTTTGCCTCTTCTTGGGTTGGCCGGACTCTTCGCAGTGGACTCGGTAACGTATGCTCTTTCGTTCGTCTTCATTCTCGCAGTCAGGCCGCAAAGTAGTGTGCCGCAAATTGATCAGGCGACACCCTTAAACATGATCCGCGAGGGCTTGAACTATGCTCGCCGCAGTCCGTTTATCTTTCCGCTGCTTTGGGTGACCGCCGTTGACAATCTCTTCATCATGGGGCTTGCCATCGTTGGCGCGCCAATCTATGTGCGATTGCATCTTGGCTTGGGAGCCGACGCTTATGCCATTCTACAAAGTTGCTTCGCACTGGGAATCATCGTGGGCAGCATGCTGATGCATAGGTACGGACATCGTCTGCCGCGTGGAAAGACCCTCTTATGGGCGTTGGTCTATGACGGGGCGACGTTTGTTCCCTTCTACTTCATCGATACTCTGGGGACCAGCGCAGTGTGGTGGTTCCTTCACAGTATTGGCATCCCCTTCATTCTCATTCCGCGAACGTCTATCGTCCAATCGGAAGTTCCGCAGGAGTTGCAAGGGAGAGTGTTTTCATTAGTATACCTAACAGTCGTTGGATTGACCGCAATCAGCGCGGGGCTGGCAGGCATCCTGCTCGAGCGGTTCACCGCGCCCGAGGTCTATCTCGGCATGGGACTCGCAGCTACTGTCGTCGGTGCTGTGGGATTCATTTTTAAGGGTCTCAGACAGTTGAGATAGTGAGTTACAGCTATGATTCTTGAATGGCTTCTTTTTGTGAAGCAATATCACCACCGATCTCTGCCTTCGGAAGCAGCATTAGCCCCAACCCAAGCAACAAACCACCTGCGAGCAACCACGGCCATGGCACCCATGCCGCGTCCGCTTCACTGATCCACCCAATATTGTCAAACCATTCAGCATTTCTGTAAATGAGAATACTCACCGTATTGTTTAAGAAGTGGCCGAAGATTGCAGGATAAATTGAGTTTGACTTGACTGCGATGTAGCCCAGCAGAATTCCCAGCGAAAATGTAGGCAGCAACCGATAGGGATTTAGATGCAAGAATGCGAAGATCAATGCGACGGCGATGATAGCCCGCCACATTCCGGCACTCTTGACCAGACCGCGCAACATCAGGCCGCGACAAAGATGTTCTTCGACGACGGCAGGTAACAGCCCAATCAGTAACACCGCTTGCCAGACCGGGATGTCGTCCAGACCTGCAAAGAGATCAGAGAACTGTTTTGCCATGTCTTCCGGGAAAGGAAAAAACAAGTGTTGTAATGTTGCCAATTCAACAGTAATAATCCAGCCACCTCCGACGGCAAGAAATACTGCCGCGTAGCTTAGCAAAGGCACTTTCCTCCAGCCAAAGGACGGGACAGGATCTGATCCACTGCGATACACCCACACGGCCGTAAGCAAAGCAAGCGCACCTTGCACAAAAATGATCCCTTGGAACGGAGCCTCAGCCGAAGCGAATGTCCCTGACATCGCGACGACAATGACCGCCACGGCGCTCAGCAGAGCGACCGAGCCTGCAGTGAGCGTCTTACCTGTTTCACGCACTGGCTTCGTGAACAGCGACCATTTTACGTCCTCCGCATGGCGGAACAGCACACTCTCCTTGTTGAATTGCAAAGTGACCCAGTGCAGCGACAAGACCGCAAGTCCGGCGGTGCTCGCGAGAGTAATCGTCATTTCAAGCCACGGGACTTGGCCAGAGAGCAGTGAACGCATCAAGAGCGACACGTTGGCGATGGGTACGACGGCCAGCAGCGGAGTCAATTCAATACCAGGAATCATCGCCACCATTGCGGGCACAATACTCACCATGATCAATGGAGTCAGCAAACCCTGGCCTTCCTTGTAATTGCGCGCCGTCACAGCAAGAGCCAATGTGACACCTGCAAACAACACTGCAAGCGGGAGCAAAATCAAAAGCGCTAGCAGCAGCGAGGTGGGTGAGATCGCAAGCCCGATACCTGCTGTTCCGTCAAACATTCGCACGGCGTAGAGTGCCGTGAAACCCATGCTGACCAGATTCAAAACGGCTGTGATTAGCGCCACGACCAACGTCGCTAAAAACTTGCCGTAAACCAGTTCCTTGCGCGAGGCAGGGCTGACGAGTAGCGTTTCGAGAGTCCCCCGCTCCTTTTCGCCAGCGGTTAAATCTATCGCCGCGTAAAACGCGCCCGAGAGAGTCGTGAGAATCAGCAGATAGCCCAGAAACCGCCCCAAGGTTGATCCAGCCTGCTCTTCTTTGGAGGCCTCATCAATGGATTCAAGGGCGACCGGATTAATGTACGCGGTATCAACACCAAGCTGAATCATGCGCTCATTCACGACAAAGGTCTGATAGTCCTCGACCTCTCGCTCTATTCTTCGCATGATTTGAGCGGAGAAATCGCGGCTACTCAGATAGTGAACGGTCACCTGACCGATTGAACCTGTAGCCAAACTGTCAGTGAAGCCTGCCGAGAGAGCTAATGCCGCGTCAATTTCGCCTGCCTTCAATTTTTCCTGCCAATCTGTGGAGTCCACGAGATCGAGTAAAGTCGCAGAATCACCTTTGATCAGATTACCGGGTAGGTTTTCCGGAGTCAGAAGGGCTACGACTCCGACCTGACCTTTCAGTTTGCCGACTGAAAGCAGCGTTAGCTGAAGGACTCCGATGAAAATCAGTGGATACATCAGCAGCGGCAGGATTACTGTAACCATCAAGGTACGGCGGTCGCGGTAGAGGTCTCGCAGCTCCTTAGCAAAAACCGTCTTTATTCGGGAAATGGGCATATTCAATGAAATTTGTGGCATGTACTTGCTAATATACACAAAGCGGACGGTTTAGAGCAACCGTCCGCTTTATTTCTTGCAATTGAGGCTTTAGCTCAGGTTCTGCGCGTCCTGAATAATCTTGCGATGGTCAAACGCGATGTCGTGCGGCAGGTCATTCAGAGGAAACCAGTGGGCCTCAAGTGCGTCGTCGCCCGCCTTGAGGTCGCCATACACATTGGACTTGAACGCCACTCCCAAAGTGTGCTTGCGGGGGTCGCGGCTCGGATCAGAGTAAACGCCGACTAATGTCAGCGGGCCCGCTTCGAGATTTGTCTCTTCCCGTAACTCGCGGATGGCCGCACTCTCGGCAGTCTCTCCGTAGTCAACAAATCCGCCCGGCAGTGCCCATCCTTGTGGAGGATGTTTCCGCAAAATGAGCAAAACGTGCCCGTCTCGGAACGCGACGATGTCAGCCGTTGGTGCCGGATTCTTGTAGCTCGTTACATCCGCCCCGCACTTGGGGCATTGAAGTGCGATTTCCATCAATTTATCCTCGAAATAAAGAAGCCCGGTTATAAATCCGGGCCTCAAAACTAATTGTTATGCCTCTTACGCCTGCGGTGCAAGGTCGATTTGCGGTGCCCAAAGACTCGACATGCGGTCCCTTAGTTCGATCTGCAACTGCTTCAGTTCACCCTTCAGTGTATTCAGATCCTCTTTCAGTACCTCGATCCCTGTCTTGACCTTCTCGCGCAAATCACGAAAGCTCCAGTTCCACCAGCCCTGATCGGCACTGATAGCACGGGCGTCGCCTGATCCGATGAATACGCGGGGATGGTCGGTATCGATCTTCATTTCCCACTTCACATCGGGAAGGGACTCGAGCTCGACGCCGAGTGTGCGCAACTCCTCATGGAGCTTGACCATTTCCTTCTCAAGATCCTCAGCTTCCTCCCCGCCGAACCCAAAATCGAAGTTCTCACCATCGGAGGCATCGCCGTAAAAGTCCCTTCGATTCGTTAGGGTCACGGGTAGAACCATAGATTTACCGTCACGCTTGATGTGAAAATCAACTGTTTGATCCGGGTCCATTTCGCGGATGGCATCCGACACGTCGCCCTGGTCATCAACTTCCTCGGCCCCGATTTTTACGATGATGTCGCCCGCCTTAAGACCTGCTTTTTCCGCCGGTGATTTCTCGACTACTTCAGATATCAGCGCACCACCTTCAACCTTGAAATAATTCTTTAATCCGTCTGAAAGCTCTTGCGTCACGATTCCAGCAAATGCGGCAGAGCCCCGCGCTTCGGATCCCCAGTGCATGAACCGCTTGGCACGAGGAGCATCCACATCCGGTGCGTCGCCGTCCCATGACCACTGGAATACACCTTTGTCATTCGCCTGCTCGCTGAGAGTGACGTCTGCTGTACGCTCTTTGCCTCCACGAAAATAAGTTAACTTGACGGCGTCGCCTTGTTTATACTTCGCCAACTGAACACGCAGTTCAGCAGGCCCTGTCAAGCGACTTCCGTTAATCATAGTGATAACGTCATTGGCACGAAGCCCTGCATCGGAGGCAGGTGACCCGGAAACAGTTTCTCCGACAAGCACACCCTGACCTGCGGCCACGCCATAATCGGCAGCAACATCCGATGTTACTTCCTCAGGTACGATGCCGAGAAACGCTCCCTTATCGGCCTTTTTTTCGGCCTTAGCCAGAACGAGCGCCTCCGGATGTTTTGTTTCGAGCGAGGTGTCGCCCGCAAATGCTACGGAAAGGGCTGCTAATGCAGCCAAAATGGATAGACTTAACACGCGAGTTGACATTCGCAATTCTCCTAATTAGCAATACTTATCCCCGTTCCCGCAGGTCGCTTCTTACACGACTTCAAACCAACGAGGGTTCCTGCCCGTGTTGGCTTGCGGCTCCCCCGCCAATTCACTATACTGGAGGCGGTTTACTTCACAAGAGTATCTAAATGAATTATTTGTTGCATAATCGCCAGAAATTTTATGAGTCTGTGCTACCAAGAATACCGGACGCAGATTTACGTTCCGCTATTCAAGCCATTGAAACTCATGGCCAAGCTGCTAAACTCGATCTGACTGAAGATGTCTCAGATGCTAAAAATTTGTTTCACATAGATTTAGAAGATGCGGTAAAAAAACCGAATTATGGAGAAAAGTCGGGAATGACGGCTCTTTATGCGCAGGAGGTTTTGGAGCGTGCCCTAAGGCTGGAGGAGCTCTGTTACCTGGCCTATTCTGGCAAGAAGGACAAGGATTCAGTTCAAATGATTGACTTTATTTCGTTTAGAATCAAACGACTGCGGCTGCTTTTGGATAACTTGCGGTATCATCGTATACGTCTGGGAAAAGGTACCTAACGGTGCGAAATTTGCGCTTGTTCGCAGGGATGAGTGCTGAAGAAACACCCCAAATCCAACTAAGAGACTCGGATACTAAAGTCCGACTTGTTGCGCAGGGCCGAAACCAGTGGCGAGTTCGAATGCTTTTCCCGCGTGACAAGGCCACCGAGATTCCTGAGCAGCTTCGCGAGATAAAGTCAGACTTAGCTCGCAGCTTCGGAGTTGCCGATCATTATCTTGAGTACGTCAGTCTAATCTCGAAGCGATTGACTGCGACGGGTGTGCTTGTGGAAATGCTGATCAAACGGCAGGATATCCCCGCAGGCGCCATTCGTGTGCGGTTTCTTCCCATGAAAGCCACGGACGGGACGGAGTACTCGTCCATGCTGGCCGCAATCGATATCTTTCCAGTGGATGATTATGAGCGGCAGGTCTCCTTTGAGACAGTCGAAGAAAAGATTAGGGCTGAAGGACTTGATACGGCAGCGGTTCGTTGGCCCGTCCTGCGCGAGCTTGTGCAGACTTGTATTGAACAGAAGTCGCCGATTTTTGAGCAAATCATCGCGGAAGGAACTATGCCTGACGTCGGGCTCCCTTCGTCGATTTTCTATAATTGGACACCCTCGACTGACGCGGCCAGTGCCAGCGCTTGGATGGGTATGCGACCAGTTGAGCAGGGTGACGACTTAGTCGAACTGCACGTACCGGTATCCGGACTGAAGGCTGGCAAGAACATCTTTGGCAAGGAATTGTCTCCGAGACGTGGTGTAATTACGAGGCTGCAGGCGGGGAGTGGCGTATCTCTAAACTCCACGGAACGGAAGATGCGTGCGCAGACCGCAGGACTTCTATTACTAACTCGAAGGTATCAGGATCGGCGACAAAAGGATTCGCCTCGTGAGGTGCCCGCGGTGCTTGAAGCAGAGGTCAAGCAGTTCAGAAAATTGCTGGCAGAGAATGCGCAAAATAATCGTTGGGAGGAGTCGATTTGGGTCAACGGAAGTCTTGAAAAAAACACGAGATTGACGGTCACGGGGGATTGTGTAATTTTTGGCGACGTTGCCGCAGGATGTGAGATTCAGATCTCAGGGAGCCTAAGAATTTATGGTGACGTGACTGAAGCATCGTTGGCTGTCGGAAACCACTTGTGTAGCCACGGAAGCTCGCGGGACTCGATGATGGCGGTCGGGCTGACATCCCAATTGTTGGGTGAAGCAACTGACTGTACAATTTTTGCCCGTGAGATTATTGCGAATGAGATTTCAGGAGGCACAGCTGAAGCCTATTCCCCTGCCGCTTCAGGCAGTGAGCTCGTTCAGGTTAATCGTGAAAAACTCCTCGCCGAGCAACGGGAGGCTGGCGAGGATGCTCTAGCTAATCTGAGGCGACAGTTGGCCAGGCTCTACGAGATTTTTGGCCCCGAGACGATTCAGCAGGTGACGTCAGACACTGTCCAGGTTCATCTTCTGCGCTGGCTCAGGCAGCAGAAAATGCTTGGCATTACCTCCTTCTCCCACCCGCAGGTGCAGGAGTTGCGAACCTTGCTTGAGCTTGTTCCAAACCTGAGGGTCCAGATGGTTTCAATCGCAGGCGAGCTACGTGCAACTGACGCAGGTAACTGATTGGGTTATCTGAGGTATAAAGGCACCAATTGTCTGCTCTCATTGTCGAACTAACTAGGAAGTATGGTTACTGTACTTTCGGGAGATACAGTGTATTAAATATACTCACAGCAGATTATAATCCACGTGATCCAGTTAGAAGTTTGCGGTTTGTGCTTTCCAAGCTTACCTTTTGACATGAATTAAACGTAGATATGAATGTGTTTCATAATTAATGGCAACTTCTCGACTATTTAGCCCTGCATTCTCACTTATTGAAACTCTTATGCATGAGCTTGCTAATCCGGTCCAAGCTGCGCAAACTGCATTGCGGCTTTGGCACAGTGAGACGCCGTCCGCAGCTGATCCGAATAGCAGACTTCACGGGTTAGACAGAGCTTTTGAACATATCGCGACCGTGCTCCACTGTGTGCAAGCGGCGAAAGACTCTTCGCTGCTCCCGCCGGCGGCTGTAACCTCAGACAAACTACTCGCCGATCTCACGGCTGAATGCTCCGTTTTTGGAGTGGAAACTGTAATCGAGGAGTGGCCCGCCGATCCGGTAACACTGAGGCTTCACGGTGCCGCAATTCCCTTTCTGCTGGCAGGATGGGCCGGAGTCGCGCGTTCAGAAAATCGCAAGTTAAAGATGAGCCTGATAGCTGGTGCCGACGGATGGAAGCTCAACGCTCTCCTTCGTGACGGGGATGGCGACGCGGTTCGCAAAGACAGTCATGCCACCGCGGGATTTCCGGCGGCGATTGGCGAATTCATGGCTGCTGCCGCAGGACATGTCGAAGTCCATGAAGATAATCAGAGTGTTTTTGAGATAGCTATTTTTATACTTGAATATAGTGGCGATGAACAGATACGAATGATTGAAGGCCTATGACTGAATTAACGCAGATTCTTCTTGTTGACGACGATCCCTCTGTATTGTCCGGATTTCGTGAGGTCCTGAGCCGGGCTGGTTATTCCGTCGCTGCTTGCTCGTCCGGCCAAGCCGCTGTGGATTTGCTGGGGACAAAGAGCTACCGAGTCGTGCTGACAGACCTTTTTATGCCGCGTGTGACAGGTATGGACGTGTTGAATGCCGCGCTTGAGGCTGATCCGGACAGCGTCGTGATTGTCGTAACTGGCTTCGCATCGGTTAAGGGTGCGGTCGAAGCTTTGCGCAGAGGCGCCGCCGACTACATCATTAAACCGTGCGATAATAATGAGCTTCTCCACAGAATACGATTGGGCCTTGAGCGAGCAGACATGAAGACCGAGTTGCGCGCAAAGGAGCTGGACAGCGAGAAGATGAAAGCTATCGCCCAGACGGCGGTCACGGTCAACGATCAGATCAATACACCGTTGAACGTTATCTTGAACAGTGCGGAATACATTCGTTTGACACGGTCGCAGGATGCGACTGACGTCAGACAGTCCCTTGAATTCATCGTGCAGGAAGTCGCTAAAATCAAATCGGTTATTCAGAAGCTTGCGACCGTGGCCAATCCGTCGAGCACCAGAGAGTATTCCGTCGGTCAATACCGAATGATCGATCTTGACGTTTCGCCTGCCCGAGCCATTTCAATACGGACGGAATCCTCGAAAAGGCAGAAGATTCTCGTGGTTGACGACGAGCAGTTTATGGTGCATACGCTGTCCAAGATCCTCGAAGTGTTGGGTTATGATGTGATCTCCGCGTTCAGCGGCAGAGAAGCATTTGAAAAATATACACAGGGAGACATTGATTTGGTCGTGAGCGACGTTCACATGCCCGACATGAACGGCATTGAACTGATGGCGTCGATCAAGTCCAGAAATCCTGATTTTCCTGTCATTCTAGTGACGGGATATGGCGTGGAAGACGCACGCAAAACGGCAGGAGAATATCGTGCTGACGGATTCCTCGGCAAACCGTTTCGTATTGAAGAACTTAGACAAATCATTGAGAGAACGTTGCCGTCTAACGCGGTTGCATAATAAATTTTAGAATGAGACATTCGGACAGAGTAACGGCTGGAGCACAATCGGGAATCGCTAGCGTACAATCATCGACACGTCGCATTCTTGTGGTGGACGATGATCCAATCATTTGCGAGATTGCTGAGAGCATATTGGCAGAGGCGGGCTGGGATGTCGCACGCGCACTCAGCCCTGCTGAGGCGCTTAATAGCATGGCTTCACAATCTTGGCCTGTCGTTTTGTGCGATGTTCATTTGCCGGGAGATTCAGGTCAACTTCTCAAATCACTTAGGTCAGACTTTCCGCTCACTCAAGTCATCATGATTACGGGTGATCCATCGTTATTGAGTATGCGTCAAGCCATGCAAGCGGGTGCGTATGACTATCTGCTGAAGCCCATGCGTCGAGATGATATTTTGCGCGTCGCGGAGATGGCTCTGGATCGATTCGCTCTTTTATGGCAGAAGTTTCGCCTTGAAGAGCAAAACAACCGTTATCGTGAACAGCTTGAGGCTTTGGTCGGCCTTAAGACCGACCAACTCCGTGATAGCGAATTGCGCTATCGCACATTATTCGATAACGCCGTTGACGCAATTTTTTTGGTTAACCCTTCCGACGGAACCATTGAGGAGCTGAATGGCGCGGCAAGCAGGCTGATAGGCCGCAAATCAATTGATATTCAAAACACGTCCGTGCACGACTATGTCGGATCTCAATTGGATGAGTGCATCTCAACTAATGACAGCAGTTTCAAGATCTGGCGACTTTCAGAGCTTCTTCTCCGTGATGCGGAGAATAATGAGCATGTTACTAATGCGACAATCAGCAGGATTCGACTTGATACTGAGGTCGTTCTGCAAATCGTTTTGCGTGACAGAGGCGATTACTTGGAACTCGATCAACGTACTGGGCTAATGGAGCTTGAGTTGATGAGTGAGCAAAGGCTTGCAAACATCGGATTGCTGGCCAGCGGAGTGGCGCACAACATCAATACTCCCCTGATGGGAATCTACGGGCTTGCACAGGTCATTAAGATGAAGCATCCTGACATTGAAGACGTTGACGGTGTCCTTGCCCAGGTTGAACGCATCAACGGCATTATCCGAAATCTGATGTGGAAAAGCCGACAAGAGCAAGAACTCGCAAAGCAGGATATTGACCTGAACGTATTGCTTCAAGAAGAGCTTCGTTTTCTCGAGGCAGATATGGAGTTCAAGCACAATGTTGACAAAACATTTCTCTTCGCACCAGATATACCGCCGATTTATGGGCGTTATAGTGATTTTTCACAGTCGCTGTTGAACATCATTAGAAACGCTTTGGATGCGATGCACAAAAAAGACACAAAGTCGCTCGAAGTACAGACGTCGCGCTTAGAAGATGAGATTGTAATCACAATCAAAGACACCGGTAAAGGATTGTCCTTGGATCTCGTGCCGAGAATCTTTGAACCGTTTTTTACGACTAAACCCGCCGTAGGAAAGGCAAATGAAGGGGAGCCGACTGGTACCGGGCTTGGTCTCTCGACAGTTAAGAAGCTTCTGTCTCCATACGGTTGCCGGTTTGACGTGCAGAGCGAAATCGGGCGAGGCACAGCTTTTCATGTGTATGTTCCGATTGCCCGAAACCAGCCCACTGAAGGCGAGCTGGAGGAAATACCGGAATAACGTGTTGATTTCTGAACGAAAAAACCCGCTGAACTATCCAGCGGGTTTTTCTTTTTGAACAATTTGTTCTTCTCCTGTGAAATCGCGAAGTATCCGCGCCGCTATCAACTCGGGAGACTCGTCAAAGGAGCGAAACACCCAAAGTGTGCGCGGTTCACGACGGTACCAGGTCAACTGTCGTTTTACGTAATTTCGCACAGCCTGTTGAATAGACGCTAGCATTGCAGCCGCGTCACACTCGCCGCGCAAATGGGGAAAGACATCCTGATACCCGTGCGTTCGCAAGGCGTTTGTATTTGTTTCATTGAATCCTTGGCGCATAATGTCGTGGACCTCTGCTACGAGCCCATGCTTGAGCATCAGCTCGGCGCGGTGATTGACGCGTTCATAGGTATGAGCGCGATCACCATATAGGAAATAGAGTTTGAAGGATTCTTTTAGCGGCTCAGCCTCATTGCGTCTTAGATCAGAAAGCTTTTGTCCAGTCATTCGAAAATGTCCGATGGCGCGTAACGCCCTGTGATGGTCAGTAGGCTCTGTCTTGGCCGCTACTTCCGGGTCAATTCTCTGCAGTTCCTCGTACATTACGTCCGAACCGCGATCGTCCCACTCCTTTCGAAGGACAGTATAATTTATATGCGGCTCATTCTCGGTGGCGTACAGCCCGTCAATCAGAGCTTTGATATAGAGCATTGAGCCGCCGACAACTAGAGTGCGCTTACCTTCTGCCGCCCGCGATGTGATCACCTCGCGCGCTGCCTTTGCAAAATCGCCTGCCGTCCATCGATCGCTCAATGATTTGGTCGAGACAAAGTGATGCTTGATCGCGTCTAATTGCTCTTGGTCGGGTGGCGCAGAGCCAATCACGAGCTCACGGAACACTTGTCTTGAATCGGCATTCACAATTTCCGCTTGCAACGCTAAAGCAAGCGGAATTGAAACTTCCGTTTTTCCTGAGGCGGTTGTGCCTGTCAGAACCAGAACAGCCGGTGTTGTGCTAACCGGTTCTGCCAAAGCGATGATCCAATTCGCTCAGTTTCATTTCAATAAATGTCGGGCGGCCGTGTGGACATGTTCCGGGTTGCTGAGTTGCAAAGAGTTCGTCCACAAGTGCGGCCATTTCTTCATTGCTCAGATCATCCCCTGTACGAATTGCTGCTTTACAAGCAAAGCCCGCCGCAAGAGATTCGCGAGGTCCCAACCGGGTTCTGCGAAACTCATCATACTCCGTGATCATCTCGCGTAGCATGGAAACTTCAGACGCTCGACGCAGACCAGCAGGCACCGCTTCGACGCTATAGGAACGCGGACCGAAATCTCGTATCACGAACCCAAATGCCGGTAGCTCTGCAAACATCTCGCGAAAGGACGCATCCTCATCGGGTGTCAGTTCGAGTAACATGGGAAACAAAAGTTGCTGAGACACGAAGGAACGACTGTCAAAACTGCGAAGAGCGCGTTCGTACAACACTCGCTCATGGGCGGCGTGCTGATCGATTATTGCCAGACCGGACCGTATCGGCGCAATCAAGTACTTGCGATGCACTTGATAGATTTGCGCTCGGAGTTTGGCTTGCGGTTCACTTTCCGACTGCTGCGCAAATGACATCGGCGGATTCGGGAATGCGGCGGAATACGAAGTCGCGGATCGCACGCTTTGCTGAGTCGGCGTAAAAAAGTTTGGCCGCTCTGAAACTTCCGGCGTATAGGACGGCGCCCACTGCTGCCGCAATTCGCTCAGTGAGCCTTGCTGTTCTCTCAATGCCTCTCTAAATGATTCAAAGACCGCAGCGTGAACCAACCGTTCGTCTGAGAACCGCACTTCCCGTTTCGCAGGATGCACATTGACATCGACAATCGACGTTGACACGTCTATAAAGATAATGTAGAACGGCCACTCGCCATCCTCCGTCCAGTCCCGCAGCGCACCGCGCGAGACACCGGACAAACCCGTGCTCTGAAACGGACGCTTGTTCACATAGAAGAATTGATCGCCGCGCGCGCGACGATTCAGCTCTCGATGCCCTAACACGCCACTCACCTTCACTCCTCTGAGTTCGTGTTTGACCGTTAAGAGCTTTTCGCCAATGCCGACGCCAAAGACATCTGCCACTCTCCCACGGAACTCCGTCGAGGGCCAAACAAATTGCAATGACTCACCGTGACGGAACGTCCAGGCAATTTCAGGGTACGCAAGGGCATAGGTGCGGAGGACTCGAATTGAATGCGATAACTCAGTTGCATCTGCCTTCAGAAACTTCGCGCGAGCAGGTGTATTGAAAAAGATTGACCGGACGCGAATAAGAGTTCCCTTCGGCGCGGCGAGAGCTTCTTCGTGCGCAATGTCGCCACCCATGATATGCATCCTGTAACCTGAGCTCGATTCAGAGTCGCGTGACACGATCTCCATATCACTGACGGACGCAATACTCGGCAGAGCCTCCCCACGGAATCCGAGTGTTGCAATCGCAAAGAGATCAGATCCCTCCATAAGCTTTGACGTCGCGTGTCGCTCCAAACAAAGCAACATGTCATCCCGTGACATGCCAAAACCGTCGTCACGCACGGCGATTAGTTCTCTACCCGATCCTTCGAGTTCAATGTCAATTTTCGTCGCGCCCGCATCAATCGCGTTGTCCAATAGTTCGCGCAAAACTGAGGCGGGCCTCTCAATGACTTCGCCTGCGGCAATCTGATTTACCAGTTGCTCCGGAAGTATACGAATTCTACCCACGCAGTTTTTGTTCCACGACTTCCCGAAGTGAAGACAATTGCTCTCTACATTCCTTTCGAGCCCGCGCCACTTCCTGCCTAAGGGTTTCAGCTTGTTCGTCGGCGCGGCCCAATAAGTTGATCAGCACGTTGCTCGCTGCGCCTTCCACACCTGCCAAGAGCATCTCCGCGCCGGTCGCTGCATCCGATAGAGTGTTCGGATTTCCTTTGCTCACAATAATGTCCGCGAATGCTAGAGCTTGTGCGCATTGCAACATTGTAGCACGTGGTACGTTGATCGTTTGTGCCGATGATTCGGCGACTTCCTTCTCTTTGCTCGCCTTTTCTTGCGGGGTAGTCTCAGGCAGCTTGTTGGCGACACGGAAACGCAAAAAGGCCCATGTGTCTTCGTCTACTTGTGCAAGAAGTTGGTGTCTTAGCGGATCGAGATTAGACTTTACAGTTGTCAACTCATTGTTCACAGCTTCGAAGCCTTTCTTGCCGATCGTGAACTCACAAACCATGATCAGTAAGGCCGCGCCGATCGCACCGGAGAGAGCCGCCGCACTTCCTCCACCAGGAGCAGGAGACTTTGCCGCAAGTTGCTCAACAAACCCGACAACTGGCTGGTAAACGAGCTTGGCTGGCATGTCAGGCATGTTTGACATCTTATTATTACTCCGCAATGGCATATTCAATGATCTTTTTTCGCGGTTCAAACGTATTGAACGATGACAGGCCCAGTCGCTCTTCTGCTATCGCGACGGCATCTTGTACATTTTTCGGGCGTGTGAGTTTATCTCGCCAAATATAAAATTCCGAAGCGAGCAATAGAGCTTCAAGTGGTATCAATCCCACAACTTCCGAACCGAAGACTTCCAGTTTACGCGGCTTCGCTTCATAACATACTTGCTCATAAGCCGTGTGCGGCGCCGAAACCAAATAGTTCGTCAAGTTAATGGATACCTGACAGAACTGCTCTTGATCGAGAAGTACTCCCATTGCTTTGCAGTTTTGCAAAGGACCCGGATGATGCACGACCTTTCCTGTGGCGCTTGTTACGACGTCTCCGTTCGCGTGCTTCAGCGGCCAGCCCACTTGCCGAATATGAAGCGCAATATCGTGCACAGTTTCTACATCTGTAGTTCGCAGGTTCACGTTGTAGGCAACCAGAAAGAACCGAGCACCCGTGATCACACAGCCGAACTTAGGAATAAACTTGTGCGGCCCAAAGTCCGGGATCCAATCGGGACTTGCCATCTTCTCGGGAAGCGCTTCGTATTCACCCCTACGGACATTTGCAAGATTCTTTCTTTCTGGTATCGAGGCCGCGGCTTCATAGAGAAACACAGGGAGTCCAAGTTCTTCTCCTACACGTTTGCCATACTGCTTCGCCAACTCCGCGCATTCAGACATTGTAATGTTTCGTACAGGTACAAACGGAGCGACGTCCACGGCTCCACTGCGCGGGTGCTCTCCCTTATGCGCCGTCATATCTATCTCTTCCAATGCGGCAGCAGTAAGTTTGAATGTCGCCTCAACACAAGCTTGTGGATCTCCAGCATAGGTGATAACGCAGCGGTTGTAGTCGCCGTTTGGATCCACATCGAGCAGTTTCACACCAGCAACAGCTTTTACGACAGACGCGATTCGGTCAATCTTTGCGCGATCCCGCCCTTCCGAGATATTCGGAACACATTCAACTATAGGTCTATCATTCATATGAGTATTAATTGCTCGCACGAAAGACCGCACGAATCAAATCATCCTGCGTGTTCCTGACATAGTTTCGAGAGCATCTGAAATTGTTGGATATAATTGCAAAGGCGATTCGTTTGCCGTTGTCAAGTCCGATGTATCCTGCAATAGATGAAACGTTGGTCATCGTCCCCGTCTTGGCGTGGACTCTTCCCAACATGCCGTTTGCGGACAACCTGCCTGTCAAAGTTCCGTCCACACCTGATTGTGACAATGACGCTTCAAAATCATTTCCTTCCTCGGAAGCGATCATCGCCCTCAACAACTTGACAACCGCTTCAGCAGAAAAAATATTCTGCCGCGATAAACCGCAACCATCTTCTAGAGAAAAAGCATCGCGATGTATTTCCAAGCCGCGCGCGAAACGTTGAATAGCGCGCACTCCTGCCTCTGTGGAGCCATGACCAAACGACTCTTTTGCCACGGCCATCAACAGGTATTCGGCAAGGTAATTATCGCTATCCTTGTTCACGATGGCGGCGATGTTCGACATCGGCGCGGACGAAACTTCAAGAAGAATGTGTGAGGCTGGTGACACATTGCGAAGGACTTGAACGCTCCCAGATATTGTGATACCCTTCTGTTCTAATGCATTGCGGATAGCGAGACCCAGATAGCGTGCGGGCTCTTGCAAAGGAAACCAGATATATTGTGGATCGTCCTGTAAAGCCATTACGCCGTTTATCTCGAGCTCATCTTCGCACGGAGTCACGCGGTACTCTATCCAACTCTCGTTACCTTTGCCAACCGTAACGATGTTGTTGCGCACGGTTATCGGCGCGAATTGCGGCTCGAAGTGAACCTCGGCGGGCGCGTCCACATGCTCACCCGGTGCGATCTCGACATTGCAAACGTTGCTGTTGAATCCTGCGCCGTCCACCGTTGGTGCGAATCCTTCACGTAAGTCACCCATTTCCCAGACACCGTTGCCGCACGATCGCTCAAAGGCATTAACGACGATTTCAAGATCGCCCTCAACCCTTCGCAGTCCTTGAGCAAAAAGCTCAACTGCAATTTTCTTCTGGGCGGGCTGTCCGAATCCGCGGCGGGTCTTTAGTTCAAACATCGGGTCCCCGCCACAAATTATCTGCAGGCTGCCGCGCAGTGCACCTGACGCATCCGGCGGCCCCGCTGCTGCGACCTTTGTCACAAATTTGTAATCGGCACCCAGTGTGCGAAATGCTGCGGCAGTCGTCCAAAGTTTTGTGACTGACGCAGGGACAAGCAATCTCTTTGGATCATGTGCGGCCACTACTTGGCCGGTCTCGGCATCCGCAAAGAGCACGCTCCACGACGTCCCTTCGAGAGGGTCCAATGCCAGGAGTGAGTCCACTTCACGATTCAAGTCGGCAGCCAAGCTCGAGCCGCCTAGTCCAATCAACAGAGCAACGCGGAAAATCGAAATGCAAAATATGCCGATGAATGGCGCGCGAGTTGGATTACCCACGCGGATGAAAAGAGCGTACAACTTCCGAGAGATAGTCGCGGTCAAGATGAGTGTAAATTTCAGTAGTGGAAATGGATGAGTGACCGAGAAGTTCCTGCACGACACGCAGGTCGGCCCCTCCTTCGAGGAGATGTGTGGCAAAGCTGTGGCGAAGAGTGTGAGGTGTTATGTGCGTTGTGATCCCTGCTTTTGCGCACAGTAGTTTGAGAACTGCCGCGCAACCGAAACGAGTCAAGGGCAGGCCGCGACGGGAAAGAAATATAAAATCTGCCGCGCGTGAGGGAAGCGGCCTCGGTGAGCCATCTTCGCCCGCTCCGCGAATTTGTGAACGGCCGTTCGTCAAATAGTCCGCGAGGGCCTTTTCCGCCGCGACGCCATACGGGCAAAGGCGAATCTTGTTTCCTTTTCCACGGATTCGCAAGACTCGCTCATCCCCTGTAAAGTGCGAAAACTTCAGTGAACAAAGCTCCGAAACGCGCAAGCCCGCTGAGTACGCGATCTCAATCAGCGCACGATCGCGCAATGACACGGGATCGCTGTCGGATACGGCAGAGAGAAGCAAGTCCACCGTGTCTACGCTGACAACTTTTGGTAACTGACGACCACCCTTACTTCCGGACAGTTCTTCCGCCGGATCTTTGGCGACGCGGCGCTCCCTCACGAGCCACTTGTAGAAATTTCGGATAGCTGCAAGTCTGCGATTTTCCGAGCGAACACTTGTAAAGGCAGAAAGAACGTAAAGCGCAGACTTGAGTGACTCTTTTGACGCTTGATCTAACGCAATGCCGTCTTCTTTCAGCACATACGCCAGCGCAAGCAGGTCACGCCGATACGCTTGCACGGTATTGACCGCCAATTGGCGCTCATAGCGGCGCGCCTTCAGCCACTCCTCAATAAGTCGCAGTTGCGAGTCGTCAAGCGCGGACGAACGGATTGTAGAGCTTTTCGTGTCCAACGGTGGTCGGTTCTCCGTGTCCCGGATAGACTATCGTGTTATCGGGCAATGAATAAATTTTTGAGCGAATCGCGTTGTAAAGCTGTTGCTGGCTTGAATCCGGAAAGTCTGTTCTACCAACAGATTCATTGAAGAGTGTGTCACCGGCAATCAGAACGCCCTCGTAATAGAATACAAGCGAACCAGGAGAGTGTCCGGGCACGTGAAACAGTTTGAAATCAATTTTTCCGCAACTCAAACTATCCCCCTCTTGCAGAAGCTCGTCCGCGTCAGGAGAAACAACTTCTTCACCCGTGAAAATCGAAAGATTCAGCTCTGAATTGGCAAGTTTTGGCCGATCCAACGGATGAATGCACAGAGGCACGTTCAGAGCGGCTTTGGCTATCGCGTTTTCAGCAATGTGATCCACATGCCCATGCGTGTTTACGATTCGAGTAACGGTTAAGTTGTTGCTCTCTATCCAGTCCAGAATCATATTCGCTTCCGCACCGGGATCAAACCAGATAGCTTCACGTGTCTCATCGCACCAGACAATTATCGTATTCATCGCAAACGGACCGACCGTGCGTGATTCAACTCTTAGCATCCTGCTGCCAGCCTCAATGTATTCCAGCTCTCTTGAAACTTGCCGTTAAAGAGAGCACTGCCTGCCACCAACCGCTCAGCTCCTGCTTCGACAACGGACGGAGCAGTAGAGGAGTCTACTCCTCCGTCCACAGACAGGATAAAATTCCCCCTGCCAGATTGTTGAAGCACACGCAGAGACGCGAGTTTCTCAAGTGCGACCGGAATAAATTTCTGTCCCCCAAATCCCGGATTCACACTCATGATCAAAACGATATCACATATTGATAGCACGTGCTCAACGTGCGATACGGGAGTAGACGGATTTAGCGCAACACCCGCTTTGCAGCCAAGCTCTTTGATTTGAGCAAGCGTCCGATGCAAGTGTGGACTTACTTCCGCGTGCACCGTGATCGCATTTGCTCCGGCTTCGGCATATGATTCGATAGAGCGCTCAGGCGCGTCAATCATCAAATGAACATCAAGCTCCAATTTTGTGATGGAGCGTATCTGCTTAATGATCGGCGGACCAAACGTCAAGTTCGGCACAAAGTGCCCGTCCATGACGTCGCAATGTAGCACCGTCGCGCCAGCGGCTTCGCATCGTTGAATTTCCTGCTCAAGATGCAGAAAGTCGGCAGCCAAAAGAGATGGCGCGAGGTGTACCGGAGTATCGTTGGGGCGAGTCATTTAATCAGCCTCTTGAGGAGGAGTTTCTTCAGCGGGTTGCAAGTTTGGATCGGTTTGCGGAACAGCGACAACCAGATTCACTTCGGTGTCTTGGCTGACTTCGGCACCGGACGTCAAGCTCTGTGCGATCACTGTCCCCGCAGTAAACAAGTTTGTCGGTTCACGTGTGATATTGCCCAGTCTTAAACCGGACTCAAGAATTGTCTTTCGCGCGTCGTGCAACGAAAGATCAATCAACATGGGTACGAAGATACTATTGGGTCTTGGCCCAAGCGAGAGCGTCAACTGAACAGCCTGTCCGGCGATCACGGGAGCGCCCGGCTCAGGCCGTTGGCTCATGATTCCACCTCGCGGAACTATAGCGGAAAAATCGTAACTTGTGCCGGAAGGTGACACGAGCAGTCCAAGATTTCTGCATTCGATTTCAGCTGACCGCTGATCCAAACCGGTTAAATCGGGAATTTCAGACCCGGAGCTCTCACGCGCTGGCACTATATGAATGACTCGTCCGGGTTTGGACTGGGATCCCGCGAGGGGTCGCTGTTCAAGCACGGTACCCTCGGCAACTTTGCCTCCGATTTTGGCAGGCTCTTCAACTATGCGAAAGCCCTCTTCTTCCGCGAGCGCTTTTGCCTGCAAAACGGTCAGCCCTAGAAAAGACGGAACGGATTTCTCGACATTGTGCCGAGTATAAAGGGGCATGATGAACAAGTCCGTCACCATGCCCGCAACTAAAAGTATCGATAGGAGTAATAAAACGCTTGCGCCAAACGTGCGCAGGCGACCGCCGAACGCACGTTTTTCAGTCATGGCTAATGGGACATACGCCGCAATCTTGCTGCGAAAGCCCCGTCCGTTTCATGTATGTGAGTAAAAGTCTCAAGATCTCCGTGCTCGCCAACGACTGATTCCGGCAGAAATCCGCGCGCGTCTTCCCGCAAAAACTCCGGATGTGTTTTCAAAAACGACTGTACAATATCTATATTCTCGGACGGCAGGATGCTGCAAGTCGAGTAAACCAGTACGCCGCCGGGCTTGACCATTTCCGAAGCCCTGTCGAGAATCTCGTGCTGAAGTGCGTGCTGTAGGCCAATATGATGACTCTTTCTGCGCCAGCGCAAGTCAGGTTGCTTTCTGAGTAAACCGGTCGCACTGCAGGGCACGTCCGCTATCACCCGATCAAATGCTGCGGCGCTGAACTGGGTCGCGTCTGCTTCAATTAAAGTGACATTTTCGGCACCGACACGCTCCAAGTTTTCGCGAAGCCGTTGCAGGCGGGAACCGTCAATGTCGACCGCGGTGATTTGTCCGGTTCCGCCCATCTTTCGCCACATCGCCAGTGTTTTTCCGCCGGGCGCTGCGCAAATATCAAGAACGGTTTCACCCTGTGCCGGATCAAGCAATGCTGCCGCGAGTCCCGCGCTTTCATCCTGAACCGAGATTCGACCTTCATCGAGAAACGGTTGAATCACAGGAAACGACGGCGCGTGAAGCCGATAGTAGCCTTCCAGAAACGGCGAGTGCTCCCAGCGAATCTCATGCGTGTCCAACTCTTGTTCAAACAGGTCCGCGCCGGATGCATCCATTAAGAATACGCTGATCGGAGGACGGTGATTCGCGACGTCTAAGGCGCGCTCCGCGTCTTCCTGGCCGAATCGTTCAACAAGTTCTCTGACAATCCAACGAGGCATCGAGTACATGAAGGAGAGCCGGGCAAGATCATCCGCGCCCTCAGGAGGCGTGTTCCAGCGCTCACGTTCGCGAGCCAACCTGCGTAAAATCGCGTTGGTCAACCCGCCGGCCTTCTTGCCCAGCCGTTGAATGGCCAGTTCAACCGTCTGGCTGACGGCTGCGTGGTCAGGGATGCGATCCTGACCATAAAGCTGATATGCGCCCATCCGGAGCAGGATTCTGGCGACAGGGTCTGCACGGCGGTAATCCCCATGGAAAACAGGCGTCAGAATACTGTCCAAGCGGCCCCGCCAGCGGATTGTCCCCCAGTACAAGTCCGCAGCTAAGGCCCGGTCGCTGCCGCGCAAATGCGAAGAACCGAGGTATTTGGACAAAACTTCGTCCGCATAATCCTCTGTTTTTTCCAATTCGGTCAGCGCGTCAGCTGCCACAACCCGTGCTGATGATGCCGTCGTCCCCGTGGGCATAAGTTTATCCTCGTGAAATTAAGCAATTCTATGAGAGAAACGCAAGACTGTAGAAAACCCGCAATTTGACTTCACAAAGGATTTTCTGTTATTTAGACTCCACCAAAGCAAATAGAGTTTCCGTGCCCCACCGAATGTCCCATTTCTTCCAGTATGCTGCTCTGCGTACCTTCTTTACCCTCGCCAGGGTGCTGCCTCGACGAATGAGGGGTGTTATGGGGGTCACATTGGGCAAATTTGCGTATCACACTGGCATCCGTAAGCGTGTTGTTCTTCAGAATTTGGCCCGTGCTTTTCCTAATCTACCCATGCAAGGCAAATTGCTGGTGGCTCGGCAGTGTTTTGAGCACTTTGGAGCGGTGGCGACGAGTCTCACTGCAACTGCCGATATAACAAGAGAGGACATCGGAAAGTGGATTTTCTTTGATGGGATTGAAGCTCTTGACCGTGCAGTGGCGTTGGGCAAGGGAGGAGTCGTCGTTTCGGGGCATTTGGGTAACTGGGAAGTAATTGGTTGCGCGTGCGCAAAACTCGGCTATCCCGTGTCGTTTGTTGTAACCACGCAACGTAACAAACTCGTCCAGGAGTGGCTTGATAAAGTGCGCGAAAAGGCCGGTGTAGAGATCATTCCAAGAAAACAGGCGCTCAAAGGCGTGCTCTCAGCCTTGAAGAGGAACAGGCTTGTGGCAATCTTGATTGATCAAGATGCTCACGAAGACGGTGTCTTTGTTCCGTTTTTTGGACAGCTTAGTTCCACTCCGAGAGGCCCGGCGGTGTTTCATTTGAGAACAGGCGCTCCACTGATATTCATGTCGTCCTACAGAGTGGCTGGAGAAAAGTATCGCTGCCGTTTGGAGACTATTGACACTCTTGTAGGTGCAGATCAGGAAGAAATCATGTCGGTTCTGACTCAGAAACTTGAGCAAGCCGTGAGACTTGCGCCTCAGCAATGGTTTTGGATGCATAAGAGATGGAAAACACTCCCGCCCGCGTCCTCATTATAGACACTGCATGGCTGGGTGACGTGTTGTTTACGACCGCTCTCGCAGGAGCGGTGCGATGCGCGTGGCCCCATACGGAGATTGACTTGTTAACCTCGCCCCGCGCGGAACAACTTGTCGAGCATCATCCTGACTTGCGACGGGTTATAGTCTATGACAAACAGGGAAGAAATCGCGGAGTCGCTTCATTGATTGGTTTGTCGAAAAGGCTGAATGCCGAGCAATATGACGTCGTCTTGTGTGCACATCCTTCCTTCAGATCGAGACTGCTCTGTTCACTTCTCCAAGCGCCGTATCGTGTCGGCTATAGGGGTTGGCTCAGCTCGTTTGCATTCACACACACGATTCACAACGATCTTGGGATTGAGCCTGATCACGTCGAGCGGCGACTTAACTTGCTGCGAGCAGTTACTCCCCTTAAGTCTTCTCCCCCGCTCAGAGTCGGACTTGGGCGAGAGGAAACGGAATGGGCTTTGAATTGGCTGAAAAATAAGAATTTCTCAGACACGAAAATGCTCGCTCTGGTACCGGGTTCTGCGCGACGGACCAAGCAATGGGAAACCGAACGGTTTCAGGTGCTCGCCCGAAAATGGCTGGAGATCGGCGGCGATAGACGAGTAATAGTCTTTCTGGGGCCGCAAGAGAAGGGGATGTCGGATGGCTATCAAGCTTCGGACGACAACCGGATAGTGGTAGTAGAAGAGTCACTCCGAAAGTGTGCGGCTCTGCTAAACCGTTGTCAAGCGGCCGTTGGAAATGATACAGGAGTCTCGTTTCTGGCCCTGGCCTCGGGATGTGCGAAGGTGCTCGTCCTATATGGCTCGACTCAAGTAAACTATGCGTTTCCTGCTCCGCACAAAGCCGTCGCCGCTGGAGTGCCGTGTTGTTTGCCGCGCACGGGCCATGGCGAGGCTCGATGCAAGTGGACAAACGGCCCGCCTTGGTGCATGAGCGAGTTGACAGTCGAGAAAGTATTTAGTGAACTGATGGAATAGCGAATCGCCGGGGGCACACCCCGGCGATTTCGTTCTTCATCAGTGCTGATTGATGGTAATTAGTTGGTTGCTGAGGCGCCAGCCGTTTGTGGCGACGACACGAGTTTCTGCAGCAACTCCTGAACAAGTGCCTTCAACGTTTGAGGCGACTCGATCTCGTCGAAGTGGGCAAGCAACACTGCAGGCTCAAACTTGCCGTTTGACAAAGCCATAACGCTCTCGACATGGTTGCGTAACTGTCTGACGTTTTCCGGCCACTCCACTCGTGTCAGCAATTCCATGTAGTGATAGGGAACGGACGGACGGACGACGCGCTCACGCGTGGCAAAGGTATGCAGCACGTCGGCGACCAGATAAGGGATATCAGCATTGCGCTCCGAAAGTGTCGGCATGGTCAATACGAACGGCGACATCGCATGGTACGCGGATTCGCTGAACATTCCCCGCGACAGTCTTTCGGCTAAGTCACCGCTATGTGCCGTGAACATGAGTCGAGTTCTGCTTGTGGCACTCTTATCTGATTGAGAAGCTGCCACGTTTTCGTCTATGATCCGGCACAATCGTTCCTGAGCCATCGGACTAAGTTCTTCGATGTTCGTGAATAACAGTGTGCCGCCAGTCGAGCGGGCCAGCACTCCTTTCACTTCGTCTGAGCCGAACAAAACCGATTCAACGGCATTGGGCGCTAACCGCTCCGACGACACGCTGACGAATGGCTTTTCCGCCCTGATCGAAGAATTATGCATGGCGCGTGCCAGCAGGCTCTTACCTGTCCCAGTCTCTCCCACGATCAGTAATGGAGAAGTTTCGTTTATTTGCAGTCCGGCTTGCTTGACCAACCGTTGCATCGCCGCACTGCGCGCGACCAGCGATCCAATCGTGTACCGGCTTTCCATCCAGTTTTTGCTAAGCATTTTTATCTCCTCCGTAGCGTATTCTCATCCGTTCATTCGTCTCACGACTTGCGTCGGCGTGCGGCGAACTTTCATTTTTGCTGAGCCTGACCCAAGGAATATTTTCGACCCAACCTTTTCCGGATCAAAAAAAGACCGTAGAATAATGCGATCAAACCAGCCGATCCTCCGATCAATAGCAGGGTCGTCAGATAAGCATTGGGATTCATAGTAATCGGCAATAGTTTGTGATTTAAACTTTAGTCGAAGGCCTAAGCAAACAGCCATTGAACCGTACACGAACAGAATGGCCCATTGCGACACCAAGAGAATCTCGAACTCGAGATTTGACAGAAGCATCTCTGCGGTGTCAATGGCCAGGGCTATACCGAACAAAAACAAAAGAGTATCGGCATATGCCCCTATCGGTCTGTCCGTACGATACTTATGCACATAGAATGCCAACAACATCAAGAGACTGAAAGAATTCACAATGATTGACGATCTACTTAAAATATCTAAACTTAAGGCACCCTGTCCGGTGCTGTCTTGAACCACTGCACGAAGTGGATCAAACGTGTAGGGGGAATACAACCATGCTGAGATGATGATAACCACCAACCCCGCGATTGCAGTATGCACGACTCGCTTCTGGCGGCTTGAGATGTACCCTACGGTTATCGTGGTGACGGCCCAAGCAAGCGCAACGTGCACGCCGATCCAGCTATACCCGATGTAAAACTTTAGTGCTAAGCTCTGCTTGCCAGACGCGGTAATAAGTGCCTGAAGCGGACCGGCGAGGGCATAAACTGCGAAAACGAGCCATAAGGCAAAGAAGACATGGCGATAATGGATCTCGCGCCGATAAGCAAAAAAGCTGAGCATCGATGAAAGGCTCAGCAAAACTAAGTTACTGGAAAAACTAAAACTCCACACCCACTCAGGTGAGTTTGGGTGCAAGAGCGCCGTTCCCAGTAGGCCTGTTACGACAAGTCCATATACAAAAAAAACGACCATTGCCTAACGGACTGCAATCCGTAAGCCAATGGCCGCTAAAGATATAGACTAGAAACTACTTGACTGGCAATGGCGGAACAACCGGCACTAATGCAGAAACGCCTTTGACTGGCAGTGGAGGAACAACCGGCACCAACGCAGCAATGCCCTTGACCGGTAGTGGCGGTACAACGGGCACCAACGCAGAAACGCCCTTGACCGGCAGTGGCGGTACAACGGGTACAAGCGCAGCATAACTTGCGACGCTTAAAAGACTTAGAACCAATACAGACGCAATGAACTTCTTCATTATTTTCCTCACGTGTTGGAAACGACCCACCATTTTCTATTCGATTCAAATATACGAATGGTATGACATGTTGTCAAGAGCTTTAAGAAAATTCAACTTCATTCCTTATTTTATTATATAATTAGAAAACAAAAAGTTATATAACAACTGTAAGAAATTGTCGAGTTTGTCGGGTGTTCAGAGAGGAGTGTGTTTCCAAAACCTCACATTGAGATCGAGGCATCCTTACCGTCTAGAACTTGTATAGTGACCGCAACTTGTGTAAATTGGTCAGACAACCTTCAAAACAAAATCTCCGCATGCATCTTAATGATTGATAAAGTTGAACATATCCTAAAGAGAGCTGAGGATATTCAACTGCGGCTCTCTACGCCTGAAGTTGCGGCTTCTCCCGCCCTTTCAATGCCTCTGATGAAAGAGGCTAAAGACCTTGCGCCTCTTGTGGACAAGGCGAGAAAGTACATAAAGGTCCACTCCGAGATTATGGGTGCGCAGGAACTTGTTAAGTCCGGGGACGCGGCACTCAAAGAAATGGCCTACAGTGAGTTGGAAGAGCTTGAGAGCCGCCGAACGGAGCTTGAGGACGAGTTGCGCACATTGCTGCTGCCACGTGATCCTGCAGATGAGCGGAATGCGATTCTCGAAATACGCGCCGGCACAGGTGGTGAAGAGGCCGCTCTTTTTGCCGGTGATCTCTTCCGCATGTATTCAAGGTATTGCGAAACAAAGCGCTGGAAATTTGAAGTAGCCTCGATGACGGAAGCGGAAGCGGGAGGCATTAAGGAAGTGGTCGTCGAGGTGCGCGGACAGGACGTTTTCGGGCTCCTAAAATGGGAGAGCGGAGTCCATCGTGTTCAGCGTGTGCCTGTGACGGAGTCACAGGGCAGGATTCATACGTCCGCGGCCTCTGTGGCGGTGATGCCAGAAGCCGAGGAAACCGACCTTGAAATTAAATCTACTGATCTCAAGATTGACGTTTATAGATCCTCAGGCGCCGGGGGGCAACACGTTAACACCACAGAATCCGCCGTGCGGATTACGCACTTGCCTTCCGGCCTTGTCGTCGCAATTCAGGATGAGCGTTCCCAGATAAAAAACAGAGCGAAGGCGATGAAGGTCTTGACTTCGCGTTTGCTCGCACTAAAAATTGAAGGCGAAGCCGCTAAACTATCAGCGGAGCGCAAGAGCCAAATCGGCAGCGGTGACCGCTCTGAGAAGATTCGCACTTACAACTATCCGCAGAATCGCGTGACGGACCACCGAATCAATCTGACTCTCTATAAACTTGATCGCGTGATGGAAGGGGATGTCGGTGAACTCATTGAAGCCCTACGTATGGCAGACCGGGCTGAGAAACTTAATCGAGCCGCTGAGAGCGCTGCGTGACAGACAGCAAGCGTCTGATTGATTTGCTTGCGGCGACCGACCAATTTTTTGCGTCCAAGGGAATTGAGTCGCCTCGGCGTAACGCTGAAGCGCTGTTTGCAAAGACGCTCAACCTGCCCCGAATCGAACTTTATTTACAGCATGACCGCCCGATTCGAGATGAGGAACTTGCCGAGTTGCGCGAGTTGATTCGACAGAGGGCACAGCGAGTTCCCCTACAGTACCTGATCGGCAAAGTCGAATTCTTTGGCGCGCAGATTTCCCTTCGGCCCGGCCTGTTGATTCCAAGACCTGAGACAGAAGAACTTGTTGCAGCACTTGTCCCGCATATTCCGGAGCACGCTCGTGTTCTTGATATCGGATGCGGAACCGGATGCATCAGCGTTTCGATCGCGAAGAGCCGCGTGGATTGCACCGTTGTCGGTGTCGACGTTGACCCTGATGCGGTGGATGCAACGCTTCAAAACGCAATAGCCAATGGCGTTGAAAGCCGCGTCACGTCTGTTCGTGCGGATTTGTGTGGAAGCGGATTCTGCCAAGCCGTTGGGGGCCCGTTTGACGTCGTCGTCTCGAATCCGCCGTATTTGCGTGACGATGAACTTGCCGGATTAGAACCTGAAGTCAGAGACCATGAACGACCGCATGCGCTGGCTGCCGGCCCGAGCGGTGACGAATGTTTCGTTTGCATTGCCGAGCATCTGCCCAGTTTGTTGAAGCATGACGGTGTCCTGGGTCTCGAGTTTGGATTGGGACAAGGTTCAAATGTCAGCAACCTATTCAGCCCCTTGCTAACGAGGTATGAGTTACACCGCGACCTGCAAGACAAAGAACGATATATGATAGGTTGGCGCTGAAATGCAGATTGCGTTTTTGATTCTTATACTATTTACCTCCTGTTCAAAATCACAAGTGACCACCAACGCACTCATTCACGAAGCCAGCCCCTATTTGCTGCAGCACGCGCACAATCCTGTGGATTGGCTGCCGTGGGGCGACGTAGCGTTCGAGAAGGCGCGTCAGGAAGATAAACCTGTTTTTCTTTCGATCGGCTATGCCTCGTGTCATTGGTGTCATGTGATGGCGCACGAATCGTTTGAAGACTCGGCTATCGCGGCTTTTATTAATGAACATTTTGTGGCTGTGAAAGTTGATCGCGAAGAGCGGCCTGAAGTTGATCATCATTATATGCAAGCCGTGCAGCGAATAACAGGTTCAGGTGGTTGGCCGCTCTCAGTATTTTTAACTGCTGATCGCAAACCCTTTTATGGCGGGACATATTGGCCCCCTGAGGCTCGTTACGGTCGGCCCGGCTTCATGGACGTCTTGCGCGGCTTGGCCAAGGCGTGGGAGACGGAGCGCGATTCGGTCATGGATTCCTCCTCGCGGTTGCACGATGCGGTTCACGGTGAGGTTGAAATGCCGCCTGCGGAGGGGCAGCTCTCCCCCGCTCTGCTCGAGAATGCCGTGCGCGCTTCCGAAGGTAATTTTGATCCCGTGCATGGTGGTTTCTTGCGTGCGCCAAAGTTTCCCCACGCGATGGAGTTAGCGATGCTATTACGCTACTACTCGCGTACCGGCAACGATACTGTGCGACACATGATCGAGTTTACGCTTGACAAAATGGCTCGCGGCGGCATCTTCGATCAGATTGGCGGTGGGTTTCACCGTTATTCGACGGATGATACTTGGCTCGTGCCGCACTTTGAGAAGATGCTGTATGATAATGCGCTCTTGATGCAAGTGTTTACGGATGCCGAAACTCTTGACCCGGGCTTTGGTCGTGTGGCCGAACACGTTTATGAGTGGGCTAACAGAGAGATGAAAGTGACCGGTGGTGGCTACGCATCGTCGTATGATGCTGATTCGGAAGGCAAAGAAGGCGTGTTTTATGTCTGGACGCCACAAGAGATTGCCGCTGTGCTTCCGGAATATGCCGACGCGTTTTCTCAACGCTTCAACATCACTGAAGGCGGAAATTTTGAGGATGGGAAATCGATCCCCAATTTGACTTTCGGCGTGGACGCGACTCCGCCAATCAGCCGGGAGCAAATCACTGCGGCAAAACAACTCTTGCTTGAGTCAAGAGCGAAGCGTATCGCACCGGCGCGCGACGACAAGGTGCTTTGCGACTGGAACGGGCTGATGATTTCGGCACTCACACATGCAGGTCACTCGGGTGACGCAAAACAGGCGGCGCAAAGATTTCTCGACCCCTATCTGCGCGATGGTGAGCTGGTCCACTCATTTCTGGGGGACAAAGAGTTGCGTGTTCAACTCTTGTTAGACTACGCGGCACTTGGAAACGGCTGTGTTGAACTATTTTTGGCGACAGGGGAAGTTTCATGGTTTGACGCGGCTTATAAGCTGGCAGATGATATCGAGCGACGTTTTGCCAAGGGCGATGGCCTCTATTATATGAGTGAAGAAAGCGTCGCTGGGGTT
>CAZHAK010000030.1:0-30260 GCA_964530625.1 uncultured Alphaproteobacteria bacterium
AGAGATACATGTAAATCTTCGTGACGAAGAGAAGCTCAAAGCGTTCGTCAATATAACGTTTGACGACGTGTTTGTGATTCGTGGATTAAAGATCATTGAAGGCAAAGAGGGTCTATTTGTGTGCATGCCCAGCCGCAAACTGGAGGACGGCACGTACAAAGACATTGCCCATCCTATCACAAACGATTTTCGTCGTCTGATGGAGAATCAAATTCTCGAAGAGTTTAAAAGATTGTCAAACGAGATTACATCAAGTCCTGCGGCGCCCGGTCACGGCGGCTTAGATCATTGATAAAGACAAAAACATACTGGGGCGTCGCCAAGTTGGTAAGGCAGCAGGTTTTGGTCCTGCCATTCGGAGGTTCGAATCCTTCCGCCCCAGCGAGATGGGCGCAAGTGTTAAGTTATGATTCGGAAACACGCGTTGCTGACGGTGTTGTGGAGCAAGCCAATTGAATCGCAGCTACGAATTGAAAATCTTCAGTGGGACAGCCCATCGTCCTCTGGGTGAGCGAATCGCCGACTGTCTAGGTTTGCCCTTGGGCGAAGTAAAGATAAGTCGATTTTCGGACGGCGAGATTGGTGTTCAGTTTGAGGAAAATATTCGTGGGCGCGATGTTTTTCTGATTCAGCCGACATCGCCGCCAGCCGAGAATTTGTTGGAGCTGTTGATCATGGTTGATGCGGCCAAGCGCGCTTCTGCCGGGCGAATCACAGCTGTGGTTCCCTATTACGGATACGCACGGCAAGACCGCAAGGACGGGCCGCGTGTTGCGATAACGTCCCGACTGGTTGCCGACTTGCTTCAGGCCGCAGGCATTCATCGTATTTTAACGATGGATTTGCACGCTCCACAAATTCAAGGGTTTTTCAATATCCCATTTGATCATTTGATGGCATCACGCCTGTTCATTGATTTGTTTGCGATTCATCCGGTTGAAAACCTGACCATTGTCGCACCTGACGTAGGATCCACCAAGCTTGCGCGCTTTTACGCCAACTACATGAAGACCGACTTCGTGATTGTGGATAAGCATCGTACGGGCCCGAATCAAGCCGTTGCTTTAAATCTGATTGGCGACGTTCGTGGGAAGAACTGTTTGATTGTGGACGATATCGTGGACACAGCAGGGACGCTTACGGCGACGGTCAAAATGCTTAAAGAACGCGGGTGTTGTGATATATACGGAGCCATTACACACCCGGTGCTTTCGGGTCAAGCTGTGGATCGCATTGAAGCGAGCGAAATGACGGCCATGTGGGTTTGTGATTCATTGCCGACTCCGCGCGAACATCAGTTTAAGAAAATCCGTAAACTTTCGACGGCCAAGTTGTTTGCCGGTGCGATCAAGAGGATTCACCAGGAAGAGTCAATCAGCCATTTGTTTCTGGATAATCATGACGAGTCGCGCGAATCAATGGTGGATATGGCGCAGCTAGAAGCGATGGCTGGCGTCACTTCTTCAGATTAGTTTTTTCATTTTATTGTCAAAAACCAAACATGTCAGAACATTTGTCACTTGCTGCGGAAACGCGGACGCCCAATGTCCCAAAGGGGCATCAATTGCGCAAAACCGGCCGAGTGCCGGGCGTATACTATAACGCGAAGCGCGATGTAAGATACATATCCTTCGATAAGTTTGAATTGGCGCGGTTACTTCGCAAAAAAATTGCTGTGCTCGACTTAGAGGTGTCTGGGCAGTCTTTGCCTTGTGTTATTCGCGAGGTTCAACGACATCCTGTTTTCGGAGATATTGTGCATATCGACCTTTTTGGCGTTGACCTGACTCAGAGTGTTCGCGTTCGCGTACCGGTTCATACGACGGGCGTTGCGCAAGGCGTCAAGCTTCAAGGTGGTATTCTTGACATGGTCATTCACGAAGTTGAAGTCGAGTGCCTGCCTGACGCCATTCCAACACATATTGAAATGGACGTAACGAGTTTGAGTGTCGGCGAGGCGCTGCGCATCGAGGATATTACAATTGACGGGGTACTGGTGCACGGTGATCCCCATTCCGTTGTCGTTCATGTCTCAGGCAAGACGGCCGAAGAGGTAGTGGAAAAAGACGAAATTGCCAGTGCTGCTGGTGAAGAGCCTGAAGTTATCCGCGAAAAGAAACCGACCGAAGAATAGTAGCCGGAGTTGCTGTGCGGTTGATTGTGGGGCTGGGCAATCCCGGCTCGGAATATGACAACACTCCGCACAACATCGGATTTGCCGTAGTGGAGGAGATTGCTCGGCGAAATTCGACGAGTTTCAAACGAGGACCCGTTCCAGAAAGTGTAATCGCCCCGCTGTCTCCTGATCTTGAGGCAGTTCTCTTCCGGCCAATTTCGTATATGAATTTGTCGGGGCGTCCGGTAGGAGCGGCGGTGCGATGGTACAAAATCCAACCACAAGACTTGATTATCGTTTGTGACGACGTGAATCTTGAGTTTGGACGGTTGCGAATCCGCGCGTCGGGTGGACCCGGCGGACAGAAGGGATTGAATTCAATTCTGCAAGCGCTTGGGACGGAAGATGTCCCGCGACTTCGAGTTGGAGTTGGTGGCGGATATCCAGGGTCGGACGTGGGAAACTATGTGCTTCGTAAACTGCGTGGCAAGGAATTGGAGTCTTACGTCGCACTGTATAAACACGTGGCGGACGCGATAGAACATTGGATATCGAATGGCATAGATTCGGCGATGAATCGCTTCAATGTGTCCAACGAAACATAGAATTTTTTTAGAACCCTGCCTGCGATCAGCGTTATGTTGCAGGCCGCACAAGACCAAAGGGAATGGAAGCTGAATGAAGACTTACGAACTAATACTGATCTTTGACCCGAATGTTGAATCCGAGCAAGTCGAAACAGACTTGCGAAAAATTCAGGACTTGATCACAAATCAAGGTGGAATGTTCCGCCGTTGGGAACGTTGGGGCAAGCGCCGCTTAGCCTATGAGATACGCCACCGTCAGTACGGACAATATATTCTGTCTGTCTATGATTTGCCGCCCGCGGGAACACACGAACTGGATCGCTTGCTGCACTTGACGACGGCGTTGCTTCGACACTTGATTACACTGGTTGAGCCGGAACGAGTTCCGGAGGTTGATGAAGATTCAGTGCAGTCTTTGGGTATCGCTAAGGAGGCGCCACCGGAGGACGTGGTTGACGAGGCAAAGACGGAAACCGGCGAAGATGAAGGGATAGTGACCGAAGCAGATATAGATGAATCAGAAAGCATTGAAGAAGTCTTTGATGAGCGAGCTGAATAGCCAAAGGGCAGGCCGTCTATAGGGAGGACGGTCAGCTCAGCTTCGCGCTTGGTGGCTAAAAAAGGGAGAGAGAGCATGGCGGAATACAAGATGCCGGATATCAATTGTGTCATTATTGCTGGTAATCTGATCAAGGATCCCAGCTTCCGGAAGACGACCTCCGATGTTCCGGTCGCCAACTTTACGATTGCGTCTAATCGCAAGTTTAAAGACTCGAGTGGTAGAATTAAGGAAGACGTCTGTTTCATCGGCATCGTGGCCTGGTACAAGCTGGCGGAGAGTTGCAAAGAGAATCTTCACAAAGGCAGCGCCGTTCTGGTTGAAGGCGAACTTCAGAGCCGCAGTTTTGCGAACGAGGACGGTACGACTCGCAGTTGGGTGGAAATTAAAGCACGCAGGATACAATTCCTGAACCGCCGCGAACAATTGAGCGAAAATGACTCACACGTCCACGTGGATTCAGTGGAAGACGACGACCACCACCACCCCGGAATTGAAGACGACCACGAGCATTCGCACTTTACATACCGCAGCTACATTTTGAACAAGTAACAAGTTAAGATACAACACATGCAGATCATACTTCGAACGGATTACCAAACATTGGGAAAGGTGGGCGATGTTGTCACGGTTAAGCCTGGCTACGCGCGCAACTTCCTGATTCCTCGCGGCATCGGATTTGCCGCCAACAAGTCAAACCTTGCTCGCTTGGATCAAGAGCGCAAGATTCTTCAGATGCGCGATCTAAAAGAGCGCCGTAAAGCGGGCGACGTGTACGCGCAGATCAACGGACTTAAGTTGCTTAAGGCCGTGCAAGTCGGAGAAGAAGATCGCATGTTCGGAGCTGTGACGTCGTCGGATATCGCGGAGCTGATTAAAGAACGTGGATTTGAAATTGATCGCCGTAAGATTCAGCTTGAAGAGCCGATTAAACATTTGGGCGAGTATAACGTTCCAGTTAAACTACATCGCGAAGTAATCGCGACGGTGACAGTAGACGTTGTTCCCAATGTGTAAGAACAGGAAAAGTTAAAAAAACCCGGTCAATAGACCGGGTTTTTTTAAGGGCTTAAATTCGTTAGGTTTCCACGCGGCGACTCTCTGTGTCCAATACGGTGGTTTTTTTGCGCAAAAAGCGAAGCAGGAAAAATGTGACGACAGAGACAGCTAACAGGATGCTCCAGATTGGATCCGCTCGGAAAACGCCTTCTACAAAATAGTGCTCGACCATGTCTAGCACGTAAAACGCGACGACTATTCCCGCCACTGAATATATTTCACTCCTCAATCCCGCCTTGACTGAAAAGTTTATGGATGGAGTTACCCAATTCGAAAACTTGGGAAACCAGCAGGGGGTACGGTCCGCCCATTCTTTGATGGAGTCGCCGAACTTCGCTCGCAGATAGTTTTCCTCAGTCGCAATGATTCGTTCATAGTACAAAACCAAGCCTAAGCATCCGGCCAACGCGAACCACAGCGACTTGGTGAAGAGCAGCGCCGCGGTGTAGATCAATATGTTACCGATGTAAAGCGGATGTCGCACGAGCGAGTACATCCCTTTGGTGTTCAACGCGTCGGCAACTTGACCTGCGCTTGTGTTGCGACCGGAAGTGCCGGATTGTGCGTAGCCGATGGAAACAAACCTGATCGCGCTTCCGATCATGGCAAGCCCGAAACATGCAACATTCCAAACATTATTGTAAACTTGGGATCCACCGATATAGCTCTTGTTATTTGATAGCTGCCAGATGCCGAACGGAATCAACAGCATAGGAAGATAACTCCGATAGCGAAACAAGAAGTTGCCTTGGCGGCACATTTCATTTTGTAGCATTCACACTCTCAGTACGTTTTCATCACGAAACAAGTCTGTCAGACATCCAGCTCGGCAGCTCTGCAATCTTAATTCGGAATTGTTCAAGTGTATCGCGTTCACGCAGTGTGACTGTCTGATCCTCTTTGGTCTGATAGTCCACGGTGATTCCCCAAGGCGTGCCGATTTCGTCCATGCGGCGATATCGACGGCCGATTGAACCTGAGTGATCAACAAACACAGCTCCGACTTTGCGGAGATCTCCCGCCACTTGGTCAGTAAGTTCCGCAAGTCCATCCTTTTTGACCAGTGAAAACACGCCTGCCTTAAAGGGCGCGATTGCAGGCGTCAAACGTAAAACAGTACGGGATTCGCCGTCTTGTGTATCTTCGTAGTAACCATCCACCAGACAGGTCAGCAACGTGCGGTTCAAGCCGGAAGACGTCTCAATGATAAATGGAACGAATCGCTCTTTGGTCTCTTCGTTCATGTAACTTAGATCCTTGCCGGAAAACTCAGTATGCCGCTTAAGATCGAAATTCGTGCGGTTATGAATCCCTTCCAATTCCTGCCATCCGAAGGGAAACTCATACTCAATATCATATGCATCAGCAGCATAGTGAGCGAGTTCACGCTCAGTATGTTGATGCAACCGCAGCTTCTCCGCGCGAATCCCCAGAGTCTTATAATACTCAAAACGCTTATCACGCCATTTGATCAGCCACTCTGCCGCTTGCTCGGGTTGAACGAAAAACTGCATTTCCATTTGCTCGAACTCACGAGTACGAAAAATGAAATTACCGGGTGTGATTTCGTTGCGAAAGGCTTTACCAATTTGCGCAATCCCGAACGGCAGCTTAACTCGAGCCGTGTTGACGACATTCAGGTAGTTGACGTAGATTCCCTGCGCAGTTTCGGGGCGGAGATATACCGCCGCCGCACTCTCTTCTACTGGTCCCAAGAAAGTTTTCAACATCAGATTGAACTGGCGGGGTGAGGTCAGGTTACCCGCAGTTCCACACGACGGACAGTTTGCCTCTTGCCAGCGAACCTTGGCCAACTGCTCAAGATCGCCTTCGCTGCCTTCAGGAATCTCGCCGTCACAAAGCGCAGCAATCTTCTTCTTGGTACGCCACTGTTTGATCAAGTCCTGGGCCTTGTAGCGAGCCTTGCACTGCTTGCAATCCACAAGCGGATCAACAAATCCGTCAACATGACCGGAGGCTTTCCAGACTTGCGGGTGCATGAGAATAGCGGCATCAATACCCACGATATTATCGTGGAGCTGTGTCATTTCGCGCCACCAAAAGTTGGCGATGTTATTCTTGAGTGCGACACCCAGCGGGCCGTAATCCCAGATTGACGCTAAGCCGCCGTAGATTTCGGAAGATTGAAACACAAAGCCGCGCCGTTTACAGAGGCTGACGACCTTATCCATAGTATTTGCAGACATGCGAGCCGTTTAGTTTAGCTTGTGGATTGCCGCGCCCAACGCATCGCATCAAGGGATCGCGATTGGGCGGGAATGTGTAAGTGACCGGACAAATAAAGGGTGAGCCAGCGGGTAATCTCGCGCTCGGCTGCAGGCGACGTGCGCAACCTCTGTGCGACGTCAAAATCGGATTTAGCCAGTTTGCGCAGGACAGCCAAAGATTCGGCTGAAAGTTTAGCAGAGGCGAATTTTGACTCAATTGGATCATGCAGAGCGAATCCAAGCTGGGACAAAAGGATCAAATGGAATTTCCAGTAAACCGGCCAGCGCGCTGTGCTCAGCGACTCACATGCCGTCAGAAGGCGTGAAGCTGCCAAGTAGAGGTCTGGATGCGGATCGTCATCGCTCTGCGTACGTTGCAGTAACTCAATACAGGTACACGCAAGGATTGTTGACTCAAGTGATCCGCGAATGCCAAAATGCGAATTGATCAAAGATGATTCACGCACAATCTGAAGGTCGCGCGATCCCTTGTATAGCCAGACAAATTCCATTTCATAGCCTGGCTCGAGTACCAATGCCGAACCATTCTTAACTTTTCGCCGGGCGCCTTTTGCAAGCAAGCCGACTTTGCCGTTCTGCTTCGAGAAAACTGTCAGAATCAACGACGTTTCACTGAAAGGAGTGACGCGCAAAACGATTGCCGAATCGCGAACAATATCTTTCACTGAGGGGATAAACCGCCAATTCTTGCGGCAAGATCATTACAAAGCGAGCACCACTCGGCAACACTCAGTGTTTCTGGTCTGCGCGTAAAATCGAAGTCGAGTGACTGCCAAAATGGATGGACACTGGACATTTGCGACAGGGTGGATTTGAGCATCTTTCGCCGTTGTGAAAACGTAAAGCGCACAACACGCTCAAAGAGAGCGTAGTCATTCGGGTACACGGCAGGCGATGTAAGAAACTCCATCTGTACGACACCGCCGTCCACCTTCGGCTCGGGCCTGAAGGCTGATGCAGAAATAATAGCGTGCAAACTGACGTCCGCCTCTACCTGCACAAATACAGAGAGCTTTCCGTATACGCGAGAGCCTTCGGATGCAGCCATGCGCGCGGCGACTTCGCGCTGCATCATCAATACTCCGAGCGAGAACCACGGCAATTGCTTGTCAACTCGCGCGGCGCGATTATGCTCCAGCATTCGATAGATGATTCCGCTTGACAGATGATAAGGCAGATTTCCAATGACCTTGAGCGGATTAACTCCCGAAAACTCTCGGAAATCATATTCCATAAAGTCGGCATGGACAAGTGAGAAATTCTCATGAGCCCCGAACTTCTCGGTCAGGAATTCTTGCAGCCTTCCGTCAATTTCAACCGCCACGACTTTTGCGGGCGTCTCGACGAGTATCTCAGTCAATATCCCTCTGCCCGGGCCAACCTCGAGAACTGTGTCACCGGGTTGGATTTGAAGGGCTGTTACAATTTCGTGAGCGTACTGACGTTCGGTGAGAAAGCACTGCCCCAGACTCTTCTTAGGAAGAGGTGGGATTTTCAAAACAGATAGTCGAGCTGAATGCGAAACGACCATGCGCGCTGCACGACATTATCACCGCCAAAAGTGCGCCCGGGAACCGGATCCGGATAGGTATTGCCGTCACGAGCCTGAACAAAGGTCTTCGTCACGGGGCTGTCACCGGTCACTTTGAATCGAGCGGTCAGCGAGTTTGAGAAACGGTTGGTCAATGAAACCCACCAACGAGTTGACTTGCCGTCAACAACGACGAACTCCGTGTCTTCGAAATTCCAAAGAAAACCGTCATACATAAGCCAGGCGGTCTTAAGTTTCAACGACGGCGAGAAGTTGTGCGTCAACTCAATTCCGACAGCTTCTTGAGGTGAGGCAGTCTGAGCGTCAAGTGGGCTATTGCCCGTCGGATCGGCTTCGCCACCCAAGCGCGGACGCGGCGTGAATCGCGTATAGCCGCTGGCATACATCAATTCAAGCTCGTTAAAACGCGACAACCTGTACTCAAGATTCAAGCGATTCTCGTAGGTTTGAAAACCACTCGGCTGAGTCGGATTGCTGTTCCAGCGACCTTGCAATTTCTGGCGAATACGCAATTGAATGGGCCAAACAGGCCGATAGGTTACCTTTGCAACCCAGCGATAGTAATCGGCTTGATCGGCTATACGAGTCCAATTGTCAATTTCGCCGACAAACAAAACAGGCCGTGAAAGCTGATAGCGTGTCTCAAAATAGATACCCTGCTCAGCTTGTGGAGCAGCGGAATTGCGCTCCAATTGAGCAAACGTCGGCGTCGCAAGATAAAACTCGTCCTCGTAGGTAGATCCGTTATAGCGCGCGTAATTGGCAAAGCTGCGAGAGTACGGATTATCATAGCCAATCGCATAGTCGCGATAAACACCAAGAATCGTGAGCGAGTTCCATTGCGCGTGCGCGGACGCGACCATTCCGTGCGGGTCATCACCAATCCTCAACACACCGCCGTTTTGTTCAAGCTCCGCATACTCAAACTGGAACGTGTAGTTATTGACGACGTGCATCAAATCGATGCCAAATGTTCGTCTGACGCCGCGAGCGCCGCTCCACAATGCGCCATCAACTTCCGAGTGGTATCCGTTAAGAATCTCAGAATTGATCACGTTGTCGGCAATCTCGTCGCGCTCTTGCGGATCAATAACAGGATAAATGTTTACAACGGTGTCCAAGCCCGCGCGAGTCACAGCGTCATACTGATAGGCTTGTCCAAAGTCCGGCTTGATCGGCTGATCGTAAGCGAATTCTGTTGCAATCAGACCAACGGACGTGCCTGCAAACGGTCGATAAGCGATTTCACCGCCTACGGCAACTTCGCGCACCGCGTCCAGCATGGATTGTGTGCCGTCAAAGGCAGCGACGGAAACCGTGTCGCCATTCGGAAGCTTCTGCAAAGTCGGGTAGATGTCACGATTATCTCGCGGCACCAATGTGATCAAACGATTCAACGAACCATCCGGATTAATGATCGCATCTTTCAGTTGCGATGAGGCAAAAGCGATAGTCTTCCACTTACCGATGGATGCCTCTGCAGCGACGCCTTTCAGTGTGAACTCTCTTGATCGTGAAAGATCTGGCGCAATACCTGTCAGTCGTTTGTCAAAACCAAAACCGGAATAGCGCGGATTAAAATAGTCGCCACTCTCCATGGCCACGCCTTGTCCAAGTGAAATCTGGTAATTGCCGACGTAGAGCCGATCCAGTCGAACAGGACCGACCAATTTCTTCTCTACACCGCCAAACCATTTGATCTGTGGAATCTGTGCACCGCCGACATCCCAGTAATGAGTTTCTTCTCCCAGACTGCGGTGCCAAAGAATGCCGGCTTTGTAACTTTGTGCATAGTTCACGCGCAACTTGTGGCTCACGTCTGGAGTTGGGTCAATCAATCTCGTTGGGTCAATTGCCAATTCTTCATCCGCAAAAAATGGAGTGTCATATGCTCTAAATGTGTACGCACCATGTAAAACATTGCGCTTGACGCTTGGATCATAGGACAAATAGTTGCGAGCATTTCGATAGCCCCACGACGACAAGCCGGGCACGGCGCGCAAATCACGCGATCCGCGAATGCCGCCCTGAAGCTTGACCTGATTGTAGATGGCTACTGCATCAGAGGGCGACACGTTCTGTAAATCAATTAACTCATCGAGCGTCGCTTCGTTGACGTTCATCGGCTCCAACATTCGGTCAATCCATTCGTCCACCAAGCCGACGTTTGTACCTTCTTCCGTACCGAGATTCTCGATACGGTAATAAGCGTCCTCAATTTTGTCGAGGCGGTCGTCGCCAGGTCGAGGCGGATTGACTCGAATCAATGAGCGCAGACTGAGCATCGTGACGGGATCAATTTCAGGCAGTTCATCAAGCTCGTAGATATGCTTGAATGGTCCCTCGTAAACTAGTCGCTCCCAAATGGCGTTCGCCTGCCCTGGTGTAATAGGGAGGGCGTCAACTTCCGCTCGCGTTGCTGAGTTCAGATCAAGAATGTCCTGAGCCTTCCCGATTGATGCGAAGCAGAGCGAAAAGATTATTATCCAACGCAGCCGCATCAGGCCCCCGGCTTCCATATTTTACCGAGGCTTTGCGGCACGTCAAATCCAACGCTGAATTGATGTGACGGCGAAAGTACCGGATGATAGAGGAATGCGTAGTCAACAACAATATCTCTATAGAACAAACCGAAGCCCGCTGTAAACACATTCGGGTTGGTCATTACACCAACTCGAATATGGAATGGCTCCACAACACGCAGATCGCCGCCAGCTTTGAACACTGTGCCGCCGTCGAGCCTGCGTTCGATATCAAATGCGGTCTGGACACCGTAATAGGGTTCATATTCTACACCAGCGGACACGGAACGCGGTAAATCACGTTTTAGTTCCGCGCCCATCTGCGGGTGATTGATATTATGAAAAGCGCCTGCCAAGCAGAAACGATCCCAAACCTTTGCCGTCGCTCCCACATCCAATCCGACAGTTGTCGCGCTGCCTAAGTTATACACACCAGAGGGGCCGTCCACGGAGTTGCCGAGTTCCCAAGAGATAAGCTTGACTGCATATCCGACGCTCAATGCCGAATGAATATCTTCCTGCAGCATGAGTCCGTGCGCCAGGGCAATTTCGGTTTCACCGGAGATTGTCTCGCCGCCGAGTCGTGTGTTCAGACTTTGAATTGCGATGCCGATCGCACCCGCCTTTTTGGGCAGGTGTGTGAAGCCGGATACCGATAAGTGAGAGAGAAAATTTGCACTATACGGCTGATGATAGGCGAAGCGTCCACCAGTGCCGTGGCTCATGCCCAGACCTGCGGGATTCCACAAAACTGCGTCGCTGCCGCGCGCGGATGCGGTAAACGCGCCGCCTCTGCCTTGTGCAGCTGGCGTGGGGAGATGTGGATTGGATATCAGTTGGGCGTGTACGAGGGACGCGCACAAGACAAAAAGAGTGTAAAGGAGTATTTTCATTACAGGCGGGTCCCCACAACGACAGGTTTCGTCAAGGACTCCGTCTCTCCGTTCTTAATGGATTCGAGATGCAAAATGTAAGTGCCAAGCGGTAAAAGTTCGTTCAGATCATTGCGGCCGTCCCAGTCCAAGTACTGTGGACCGCCCGCGCGTTTGTCCACAAATGTATGCACGAGTTGTCCGCGAAGATTAAAGAGCCTCAGCCTAACCGCGCCAGTCGGCGGAGCATCATAGTAAATCGGGAAGGACTGGCCAATGTCCGGAGCGAAAGCACGATTCGGAACATCGAGAGCAAGATCACCGGACGGTGCGCCAACGATGCTTGGATCAGAAAAATCTGCGGCATAACCCGCGAGCATTTGAAAATCGCCGTTGAATGAAGAGGACGGCCCGGCAATGCTCATGCGCTTTCCAACTAAATCACCCAGCAACAGCCACTCACCATTGAGTTGGACACTATCCAGATTCATCGAATCCCAAATGCGAACGGTCAAGTTGCCCGAGCCGTCGTCAATGAAAATATTTGTGCCGCCACCGACATTTTCATCAACCTGATATGCTGTACCGGTCGCGACACACCACGTTCCTGAACCACGCACGAGCTGATCAGAGACGCGGATAATTGATGCTTGAGTCCGCAAGTCGCCTGTACGCACTTCAATTGGCACTGGAAGCGGTTGACTTTCTGCCAGAACTCGAACGTCAGCAGAATTTGCTCCGGCGGCAAATGATCCCAATTGAATAGAACCAGAGAACTCGTTGACGACTCCCGTGATTTCGATTAGATTGCCGCGCTTGATTCCGGGAAAGGTTGAAGCCGCCCCAGTTTGCGACATATTGAAACCGCGCCCGCTCTCGTCTTGCATAAAGGCTGAAATGCGACGCGATCCTGACGTCGTAGTGACATCCTGTACGAAATTAACGACTCCGCGCAGCGTTGTTGGGCGGCCTTCAAAGGCAGAGAAGTCATTGTAGATGTCGGCAATCTGCGTGACTTCATTGGGAGAGTAACCACCGAACCCCAAAGTCGCCTGCTCGAGCACATTACCCGCCACGTCTGAAATGTTGGTCACCTCAACCTGATATGCGGATGAACTGGGCATGGACTCGAGAGTTTCTAATTGAATCGTGCGACCGTCACTAAAGAGCTGGGCAGATTCAATATGCAGCATAGGAAAGTTTTGATTCGTGACTTCAATAATTTCAAATCGGCCAAGGTCATTCACAACTGAGGGCGACAATCTTTCATTGAAACGCAGATTTACTCGATACTCTGTTACCGTTTCAGCGATCAGCAATTGCGGCGCTCTCCGATCAACGATGCCCATATCCGCGTTACGGCGAGGTGCGATCATGTGCCCAGGGTTACTATTAAATCCGACGCATCCCTGAATGAACATAAAACTGTCGCCGACTGCAGGAGTGTAATCCAATCCGAAATCTCCAAGGATGACACCAGTGCCGCTAAAATCACGCACCGTCCATTGGCCGAAATCTCCATAGGAATCAGTATTGGTTACCACAGAGGGTCCGATGAAAACGAAGCAGCACTCGTAAGCCTCAGCCGAATCCGGAAGCATACTCGCATACAGCGTATCGGGAGGCGGCACTGTGCCTTGTCCGAGCACCGTGACGCTTGAGACGCTTGTCATTTCAGTGAGGCCAAAGAACTCTTGGACACGTGCTGTTACACGGACACAATCTCCTTCGGCAGGAGTAGAGGGCGGATTAAAGACAAGAATTCCCGACCACGGCCCACCGCCCGGATCGCTCATGAAGAAGCTGCCTCCGTCAAAATTTGATCCGGTGACAATACCTGTGACCGTGACAATCTGACCAGCATACGGTGAGTCGCCACCGGTTGGGCTGTCCACAAACTGCAAATCAAAGATTGAAAGGTTAATGGTGCGAATGAAATAGGTATGAGTCTCAGCGGGAGCGTTAGCGGGGGATAATCCCTGCGCGCCGTCACCGTCACGAGCAGAAATATAGTAATAAGCTGTGGCGCGTTCTGGCCCGGCAGGCAATACACCGCCCCAGCGTCCGTCACTGGCGGCGCCGTCACCATGCTCACCGTCATCGTGCATCGTGACCGCGGAAAAATCACTTGAGTTGCTGAAGCGATAGAACACCAAGACTTCTGCGAGGTCGTTGTTGTCATCACTGATCGTAGCTGTAACCGTGACCGGATCAACTCCGGTCGGTCGGTCAGGCGAATAGCTGACATTGCCAATCAAAGGGGGCCTGTTTGACGTAAATCCAAAGTCAAAGTCGCCTCTCGGATTCAGCGAATATTCATTACTGGCAAAAGAAAGAATGCCTCTCAAGTATTGTAGCGTGTCGCCGACCAAGGGAGCAGTCTGGAAGGTAAACCCTTTTCTAACTCGTAGCGAACCAGTTCCGTCCGAAATCTGAAACCCGTTGGTGAAAACCTCAGTTACAACAGGAAGAGATATCTCGACAAGAACGCCTTCAAGAGGCTCCGCGATGTCGCTGATTCCAGTCTGGAAAGACGTGATTGAACCTGTGCCGGGTGTAGGGGAACTGAGTAACTCGAGAAACGAGAGGCGGGTTTGGTTGCCCGGCTCACCGACCGTGGCCCTTATGGTTACAGAATCACCGAGAACAAGGCCCCGTGGCGAAGTATCAAACACAAGGACGCCGCTCCACGGCCCGCCGCCGGGATCAGAGAGGAAGTATTGCAGGCCCCCAGTGCTGAAGCCGGAGCCGGAAATCAAGCCCGTCACCTCCACGGTCTGTCCATTTAGTGGCGACGCGCCATCGGGCGACTCCGTGAACTGGATATCTCGGACAGAGAGGGGTTGAGCGAGAACGCAAGGCGCTGTAAATAATAAACTAACAGCGAGAATCGCTATGAAACGCATAGAAAGTCGAATGTGGGTTGGAAGAACGGGCGGGGGTTTGATTAGAACACATAAAATACGGAAACTGCTCTCGAGATTCAAGGGAAAAGAGCAGTCTCTTTATGTCATACGCATGAGCACAAGCATCTAGCTTCAGAGGTAGGGAATTGTTTTTCCGGCGGTTTTTGCGTACTTTTTCAACATGATAGTTCGAAGGTCAATAGGCCAAGCGGCAGCGTGGTTAATGATGTGTGCGTCAGCATGGGCAGGTCCCTCTGATTTAGCCATAGACTCGGCGCGTGCAACTCGCTACTGGGGCTATCTTGAGGCGGGAGACACGGCGGCGGCTCAGCGAAGTCTTGGGGTTAGTGACTTGCCTGCCTCGGCCATCTGGGAAAACCTTGCGAATTTCCTAAGTGCCTATGTCGCCTATTCAGACTCGAATTTTTCCGCAGTTCCCACCTTGCTCGAATTAGGTGTTACGCCGGAGCTTGCCGATCATTCTGCCTGGTTGAGGGCGATGTCATTTGTTTCCCTTGGCCAACCGCACCTTGCGGGTATCTACTGGAGACGTTTAATCGAGTCCGATTTACAGGATTACAGGGAAATCGCCATTGCGGAGCTGTTCGAGGACGCCAAAACTCAAAGCAAGCTGGACACGCTCGAGTCATTATCCCGCATTGCACGCGCCAAAGATGTCTCTCGTGAATTGCGGCAACAGATTGATTTGGAATTGTCTGGCTATCTTAGTATCGCGGGCCGCCATAGTGAAGCCACGACAAGACTACGCACTCTATATCTGCTATCCCCCGGCAGCGAGCACGGTCGCGCGGCCAAGAAACAGCTCGAGACGTACTCCGTTAGATTCGGCTATTCTCCATCTCCTCCTGATTGGGAGGGGGAGTGGGAAGAAGTCGAGCGGCTGGAGAAGACAGGTCTGAAGGCCGAAGCTTTCGATAAGATTGAGTCTTTGCGTAAGCGCGGCCGCTATGCAGTTCACGATGAAATGATGATTGCCAGACAGGTTAGAATTGCCATCGCTTTGCGACGACACAGCGACGCAATGACGCTGTCGCAGCAACACTTGAAACAGTTTTTGCACTCAAGCTACCGCGATGAGATGATGTTCTCATTGACTCGCGCTGCGTATTTGACAGATCAGGATGACTTGGCGATGAAGACTGCCGAAGAGCTTGGCCGGACGGGCAAAGATTCGAAGCACGCCGGAGAGTCATGGAGGCTGATCGGATTATTGCACATTGATCGTGATCGCCCTGCACAAGCTGCCGAGGCTTTTGACAAGTGGTATAAGGCGACCGCTGGCGGTGACGGAGCGGATGACGCGTTGTGGAATCGCGGTTGGGCGCGCTATCTGTCAGGTGATTTTGACAGAGCGGCCACTGATTTCACAAAATTAGTGCAGACTTATCCAAAGTCAGGATATGTACCGGTCGGTTTGCATTGGGCTGCGCGTGCCAGTAAAAAGGCGGGGAAGTCTGCTCAAAGTGACAGCTTGTGCGATCAACTTCTGAAGCGGCTGCCGTATTCATATTATTCTCTATTAGCGTGTAGCAATACTCCACTACCCGAACCTGAGCGCCGCGACTTACATGTCTTGAGCCTCGATCAACTCGTGGCTCAAGGAGGCAAGCATACGCGTACTTTTGCTCAATTGACTGCGTTGGGCTTATGGGAAATTGCACTTCGAGAGTGGCCTAACGTCGAAAAGGAATGTGGTCAACGCGTTGACGTGGCGTGGTGGCGGCCGCTCCTCTATTGGAAGTCTGGGCAACGATTTGAGTCGTGGCGATGGATAATCCGGGAGTTGCGCGACGAGGCGGCCTCATTCGGCACACGCCCGGACGACTTTTTCAAGCTCTGGTATCCGTTAGATTACGAACCACTCCTGCTTGATCTTTGCAGCCGTTATCAGGTGGATCCCTATCTTGCTCTCGGAGTGATATGCCAAGAAAGCCACTTCGACGAACAAATTGTCAGCCCGTCCGGTGCAATCGGATTGATGCAATTGATGCCCGCGACGGCCAAGGAGCAAGCTCGCCGAATCGGGCAAAGCGTGCAAACCGACGATCTCTACGGCGGCCCCCGCAACTTGGAAATCGGAATCGCACACCTTGCCGATTTGATGAATGATCTAAACGGCGACACGATTTTAACTCTGTGCGCTTACAACGCCGGAATAAATGCGGCGAGGCGCTGGCAAAATGAGTTTGGCCACGTTGAACCGGACGTTTTCGTTGAGCGAATTCCCTATCGGGAAACTCGACTCTATGTCAAGCACATCATGCAGCACATTGCAGCCTACCGCAGACTTTATCCAGACCTAAAACTCTCCATCCCGGGAGTGGAACCTTAACGCATGTCCTATACAAAGGAAGAATTGACGAAGCTTACACATCTCGTGCGCTGCGCTGGTTGAGCCAGCAAGATGGATCCCGCGGTGCTGGATCTTATGCTTGCCGGTTTGCCAACGCAAAAAGATGACAACCTAATCATTGGGTTTGATTACCGCGACGATGCGGCGGCCTATCGCTTGCCGTCGGGCGAAGTGATCGTACAAACCTTGGATTTTTTCACGCCCGTCGTGGACAATCCATACGACTATGGCGCCATCGCAGCAGCGAATGCCCTTTCCGACATCTATGCGATGAACGGCAGACCACTCTTTGCTCTCAATATCTGTGCCTTTCCAAAAACTTTGTCTCCTGAACTGTGGCGCGAAGTGATGCGTGGAGGAGCCGAAAAAGCTCTCGAAGCAGGAATTGTCATTGCGGGGGGGCACACCATTGACGACATTGAACCAAAGTACGGATTAGTGGTTACAGGGCTGGTCAATCCAAGCAACATTTGGAGCAACAATGGAGCACGCGCAGGGGACATTCTAGTCTTGACTAAGCCGCTGGGTACAGGTGTGATCACAACGGCTTTGAAAAACGGGCTACTCACGGAAGAAAGAGTTGAACCCGCGGTCAAATGGATGAAAACCTTGAATCGTGATGCCGCCCAAGCGCTCTCTGAGTGTGGTATCCAGGCGGCAACGGACATCACGGGAAATGGATTTCTGGGACACGCCGCGGAAGTGGCGAAAGCATCCGGCGTTCGTTTCGAAATTGACGGCAAGAGCATTCCCGTTATTGAGGAAGCTTGGTCGCTTGCTGAACAAGGAAAAGTTCCCGGCGGCACGAAGATGAACAAACTGTATCTCGGCGACTATGTGAACTTCGTGGACGTTAGTGAAGCAATGCAATGGATTCTTTTTGATGCGCAAACATCAGGCGGTTTGCTTTTCGCAATCCCACCGAACAGATATCTTGAGGCTGAAGCCCGCTTAAAAAAGCATAACGTTTTCTTTGCGCGTGTGGGCATTGTGGCAAAAGGCTCAGGGATCGAGGTGCGCGGATCATGAGACCCGTGAAGCTCGCGATACTTGGCGCGACAGGAATGGTCGGGCAAACGACACTCACAGTCTTGGAAGAATGGGGTGTTCCGTTAACAACCCTCGATCTATATGCGTCAGCATCGTCTGCTGGACGATTTATGAAGTTTCATGGGAAAGAGATTCCCGTTCAAGAATTGACGAATCCAATTGACGCCGAGTATGCAGTTCTCGCCTTGTCAGCAGAACTTTCTAAAGAGATTGCACCAGCATTGGCGAATCGTGGAATTCACGTTATTGATCACTCAAGCGCACACAGAATGGATTCACAGGTGCCGTTGGTGATTCCCGAAATCAATGGCGAGACGTTGAGAAATGGCGCAAAACTTGTTGCAAATCCGAATTGCTCAGCCTCGATTATTCTGATGGCTCTAGCGCCTATCGAGAGGGCAATTGGTATCAAGCGCGTGATTCTATCGACCTATCAAAGTGTTAGTGGGGCCGGTGCCGCGGCCTGCGAAGAGCTGAAACTGCAAAAAACTGACGATGATTGTCCGCCGAAGCTGTTTCCGCATCGGATCGCGGGCAATGTGATTCCTGAAATCGGCGCGCTGGACACAAGTGGTTATACGGGTGAAGAGACTAAAATCAGTCTTGAGATACGAAAGATACTAAACCGTCCAGATCTTCACGTTACCGCGACAAGCGTGCGCGTTCCTGTAGAGGTCGGTCATGCCGCATCAGTAAGTATAGAGTTGAAGCAACGTACAGACATTGAAACGATCACAGGTCACTTGCGCAGCTTTGCTGGGTTGAACTGCGATGGCGAGAACTACTCGACACCGTTGGAAATAGCGGGAAAACAAGATGTCCATGTTGGCCGCGTACGATTGGATCCGCAGAATAGTTTGTGGCTGCATTTCTGGGTAGTCGGTGACAACCTTCGTAAAGGGGCAGCATCCAATGCGGTGCAGATCCTCAAATATTGGGCTACTCTGTAGCGTGCTATTCAGTTTGGTGATAGTACCAACCGCGTACGCGCAGTTGGACTGGGACAATAATGTCGTCGTATTCGGATCTGAAAGTAACGAGACACAGCCGATCATTGCGCCTACCTACAATGGTCAATACCGGGCGTTCTGCATTTGGCAAGATAATGTGCTAAGAACTCGTCGATCTCTTGTGAGCGGCGAAGCATGGGAAGCATCTGACGACCAAAATCTTGTGGGTTCAAGCAACAGTTTCGCAGTGACAAGAGATAATGAGTTCACTTATATTGCGAATCGAAGTAGGCTGACTATTTTCACGATTGCGCATTCGCAGCTGCTCTGGCCGGACGACAACACGATTTTCCTTTTCGACACATCGAGCTACCAAGCATTTGATTGCGACATCGTTTCGGACTTCAATTTTGACGCTGACGATCCGTTTCTGCATGGCTGTTGCCTGTATCTACCGCATAGTGGGAGCTTAACGCTCGCGTATTTTAGATCCGAGGATCGTGCGCAAACGTTTGCACTGATTCAATCGGTGGATTCGATGTTTTCCATTCAGGATTCGTCGGCATCTGTTGTGACTGCAGTAACTTGGAGTGGGGAAGAGGAGAGAATTTGGCTTGCGTTGACGACGGATCGCGCAGGCACAACAGGCGAACAGATTCGACTTTATGCCTCCAGTGATTTGGGGCAATCGTGGGCGACGCCGGTGACTCCGGACAGCAGTACGTACGCGATGATGCGGCCTGCACTACTGGGTCACGGAGAGACCATCATGCTTGCGTATCAGCGGCGAAGCAGCGCGTCAATAGCGCGCGATATCTTCGTGGTGTATTCTCCTGACAACGGGGTATCGTGGTCTGAACCGTTACAGTTGACGAACAGTTCATTTGATGATGTAGAGCCGACGCTAACGCTGTCAGGAGATCAGATAGGATTGTTTTACGGACGCGCGCAAGCACAGGAAGCGAGCGGTCAATTGTACTTTCGTCAAAGCAGCCTTACGCAACCATGGATTTGGACAGACGAAGTGAATGTTTCGTCGCCATCAGAGTTCATCCTGCCGGAAGGTTACTCGGCAACAGGGAATGATGACGGATTTGCAGCAGTATGGAGCAGCCGAATAGTTGGCGATGACGGCGACATTCTCTTTGACGGTTCATGGCGAGGAACAGCAGTCCGGCAACCTTCTCCGAATTCCCGTCCTACTGTATCCTTGCAAGCTAACACATTAGCGGGCTGGATTGAGATAAGTAATCCGACTGGAGTACGCGGAATGCTTGTAATGTATGACATTCTTGGTCGCAACGTTGCTCGCGCGTCACTTGCTTCTGGCGAAAACACCTGGCGGCTGCCTGTAGCGCTCCCGAGCGGAACCTATTGGCTCACTCACCCGGAAGCGAGCGCGATTCGCATTCAAGTGCTAAAATAGAACTAACTGTTATTCGCAAAAAAAAAAGAGGCTTCCGTTTGGAGGCCTAATTTTGTTTTTATGTTTCAGTGCTAAGCAGGTTGCGGCGACAAAACATCCTGTTTAGGAGTGCGAGCAAGAAACATTTCTGTGACCAGCAGCGCAAGCGCTATGAAAAGGAATAGCTTCCACAATTCATGACCATATCTGCCTTCTCGAACTACAGCCATGAAATTCTGACCTTCAGATAATTGGATCTGCTGTCCGCCAAGCAGTTCCAACAAATCATCGTCATCCAGTTGCGCAACTTCCGACTCTCTCTGTGGAGTGTTGACGACCAACGGTCGAATAAGTCGGGAATCTTGTAACAACATGTAATCACCAGTAGCGGACAGCGGCGGAATCCTCAAGGATTGTCCACCGCTTACAGGCAATGCCGTGAGTCGAATACTCATCTGATCCTTAACAAGATCATACTGAAGTTGTTCGGCGTCACGAAGCAATAGCTCAGTGTTTTGGCCAATCGTTGTGGCCAGTTGTGTTCCGGCGTCACCGAATCCTGCCAAGTAGGCGGCACAGCCTGTCATCAGGGGCGAGAAGATACCTGCGCGATAGAGAGTGGACCATTCGGGATCCGGCGAGCTGGTTAAGAAAAATGCGCGACCACGCCCTTGAGTTGCCTCGACCAGCAAGGGCGCACCACCGGAACTCTCGATCACTGTGGATGCATTGGCCGCTCCGCGAGCAACGGCGACTCTACGCATAAACTCAGGCGATACATCCGCGGGCTTCTCTTGAAAGATTCCTTCAAACAACGGATGATCAAGATCAACTTTGCTCCACCGGATGCCAGTATCGCTAAGCTCTTCAACGTCTAAGGGAAGTGGTAACCCGATCTCTTGCATCCATAAAGCATGAGCGCGCAAATCAAAATTTGGTCCTGCCGCAATGAAGAGTCCGTGACCTGTTTGCAAATAGGAACGCGCGCGTTCGGAAAAAGCGCTGCTGAAAGCGGGCGCGTCAATGACGAAGATCGCGTCGAAAGCGCTCCAGTCTTCTGCTTCCAATTGCGCAGGCGAGAGCTCGAGCGAATGCACGAATGACTCGCCTCGTCCGCTCGGATCAAGCGCTAAAGCAGTCAAACGACGCGCGTGTCCATCGCTTCCCGCAACCGCAACATTCAGCCGGGCGGGAACACGCAGCACATAACGTCGAACATCATCACCGGAAAACTCATCGGTATCTTCCAGCCGTACATAACCCGTCAAGTCGCCAACGCTTTCCGGAACAAAACGGATTTGCTCTATTCGAGTCTCACCGGCGCGCACAGATAGTCTGGTTTGTGCGACACGCTTACCATCGAGATACACTCCTACAATGCGATCATTTCTATCATCCGAACCACTGTTCTTAACCGAGAAACTTAGTTCAACAGGTCGTCCAGGCGCAATCAAACGAGAGGTGATTTCCGCAGAAACAATTCCGACGTTCGAGACGCTCGATGCATCGGTAGAAACTAAATACAGCCTCACGTCATCCGGCAAAATCGGTGTTATCGGCGGAGACTCAGGCCACGCGCTGCCGCTGAAATCCGAGATAATGTAAACTTCTTTTAACAAATTCTGTGACTGCCCCAGCAAAGACCTCGCAATGCCGATCGCGTCCGTGATCGATCCGCCCGCCTCAGTCACGCTTGCAGATTCAATGGCTTCCCGAATCAGAGTCCGATGCTGTGTTGGCGAATCCGGAAATACCTCAGGCTTGGCATCAGCCCAGACAATTTGAATCTCGTCATTTGTGCCAAGCGCCTGCACAAGCTCCTGTGCGCGCACCTGAAGTTCTCTGAAGCGCGTGCCTGACGGCGACTCTGTGCTCATAGATGCCGTGCGGTCAAGTACAAGCACGACGCTGGCTCGCGCGTCGCCACCACCGATCAAACTTGCCTCAGATCTAAGCACGGGCCTCGCCATCGCCATGACCAATGCCAACACCGCAAGAGTTCTCAGCAGTAACAAAAGCCACTGACGGACTTTTACGCGCCGCATCTTTTGTCGCTGCATTTCCTGTAGAAAGCGCAAAGTCGGAAAATCCACTTGTTTAAACCGCTGTCGGTTCAGCAAGTGGATCAAAATTGGAATCAGACCAAGAGTAAGTGCAGCAAGCAGCGCGGAGTTTAGAAATGTCATCGAGTTAATCGTGTTTTTTCTTCGGTGCGCGTAAGCAGGAGATCCTCTACAAGTTCAACCAGCATGTGTCCGCAAAGCAAGTGCGCTTCCTGCACACGTTGTCCGGACGAAGACGGAATCCTCAACGCAAAATCAAGATATCTGTCCATGGGAGTTTGGCCGCTGCCCAGAAAACCGACACACAATCCTCCTGCCTGACCGGCAGCCTGAGCAGCGAGCATAAGATTCGGTGAGCGGCCAGATGTCGAGAGCAAGAACAACACATCACCTGATCGCATCAACGCTTCAATTTGCCTTGAGAAAATATGATCAAACCCAAAGTCATTCGAGCACGCGGTCAGCAAAGACGTGTCGGTAGTCAAAGCAATAGCTGCAAGAGCGCCCCGCTCACGATTGGCGGTAAGCCTGACAACAAACTCAGTGGCCAGATGCTGGCACTCCGCGGCGGATCCTCCGTTGCCGCAAAAAAACAAACGACCGCCATTACGTAAGCAGTTTGCTGACACTTCAGCTATGGCCGTCAACTCCGCGAAGCAGTGTGTCGAAAGCTGACTGTGCATCGCCGCGGCGTCTTGCACCGCCTTTAGCAATTTTTCCACGGCGTTGACGATTAACGGTTCACCGGGGACATGGATATGATCGCTCTTACTCATACTATACTGCCACCGGTGTCATGCGTTCGATAACAGCAGGCGCTGAGGCTAAAACATCGTCAAGCGCGGATGCGTCTTTGCCGCCTGCAGTGGCAAGGTGGGGCTTTCCGCCTCCGCCTCCGCGTAAGGGTTTGGCAAGCTCCTTGACGATAGGCACGGCGTCCCAACCTGCCTTAACGAGGTCAGACGTAATGACAACGACGAGTGAAGGTTTATCTTCGAGCACCATAGCTAATACTCCAATGCCGCTTCCCAACTGCTCGCGCAGCGCGTCACCCATTTCTTTTAACTGATCGAGATTCTGAGCGGAGACTTTTTCAGCGACGACGCGCAAATTGCCGATCTGTTTGGCAGTTGACGCAAGGGACTGCATCGCGCTGCCTGCCGCTTCGGCACGAAGTAGCTCCAGCTCCTTTTGCAGTTTCCTCTTTTCATCCAGTGTGAGTTTCAGTTTCTCGGCTGGATCACTTCCGGCGCTTCCCAGCAATTCTACAAACTCCTCGACCTTCGAACGCTGCGCGGCAAGAAATCGCCACGCACTGTCACCTGTCAATGCTTCAATTCGTCTGACTCCTGCCGCCGCCGATGTTTCAGCCTTAATCACGAACAACCCGATGTCGCCCGTTCGTTTGACGTGACATCCTCCGCACAGCTCGCGAGAAACGATGAAACCGTTATCGGCAATTTCCACCATGCGGACTTCGTCGCCGTACTTCTCTCCAAAGAGCGCCATTGCACCAAGCGCTTGAGCATCTTTCAATGCAAGCACTTTGGGCGAAACTGGGAAATTTCCTCGAATCCAATCGTTGACTTGTGCTTCGATATTGGCAAGTTCCTCATCGGACGGTTTACTGAAGTGAGTGTAATCAAACCGCAGATAGTCAGGGCCAACGTATGAACCTGCTTGATGCACATGCTCGCCTAACGTTGCGCGCAACGCTGCGTGTAAGAGATGGGTGGACGTATGATTGTACTGAGTCGGCGTACGATGGTCGTTTGCAACTATCAATTTGGCGGCCAACCACTTACTGTTGTCAGCAGCGTCTTGCAGTATCCGCGAAACACCGTCAAACTCTGCAGAGTGAAGTATTGCCTTGTCACGGCGCGTCACACTGGTGACTTGAGCAATGATCTTGTCATCGCCGATGTGGATTTCCAGTCGTCCAATGTCAGACACTTGCCCACCTGACTCCACGTAGAATGGAGAGACTTTCGCCGAAAACACAAGCTGTCCATTGTCGGGATCAACGAGCAATGGAAGTACTTCAGTGGAGACTACCAACTCATCATACCCGGAAAACGTTGTTTCAGGCAATTCGCCGTCAAACTTTAGTTCTTTCTTGCCTAGCTTGAATCCACCTGCCGCCCTCGCCCGAGCACGCTGTTGCTCCATAAACTTGGTGAATCCTGCTTCGTCCACGGTGAGACCATTTTCGCGCGCCATCAATTGTGTCAAGTCAAGTGGAAACCCGAATGTATCATAGAGCTTGAAAGCCTCTTCACCCGGAATCTCCGTTGAGTTGCTCTTCTTGAGCTCTGTCACGACCGAGTCAAATTGATCTAGTCCACGGTCGAGCGTCTTGCCGAAATGCGACTCTTCTGCCTCAATCACTCGCGCGATGTGGCTGTGGCGATCTTTGATCTCCGGAAAGATGTCACCCATCATATCCACGAGAGCGGGCACAAGGCTATAGAGAAACGGCTCGTGCAGTTCAAGTTTGCGCCCAAAGCGCGCGGAGCGCCTTAGAATCCTGCGAAGTACATAGCCGCGTCCTTCATTACCCGGCATAGCGCCGTCACCAATCGCGAAAGTCAAACAGCGCAAGTGGTCGGCGATCACGCGATGCGGAACACCGGCCTCCTCTTGTGAATAGGCAATTCCTGAGCGCTCAACGATGGCCTGGATAATCGGCTGAAACAGATCGGTATCATAATTGGACTTATATCCACCCAGCACGGTTGCGAAGCGCTCTAAGCCTGCGCCGGTATCGACGTGCTTCGCGGGAAGCTGTAAGAGCTTGCCATCAGCCTGCTGATCAAACTGGATAAAGACGTGATTCCAAAGTTCAATGTAACGACGTGAACCTGTATTAACAAACGCCTTCGGGTCACTGTCAAAGTCCGGTCCGCGATCAATATGAATCTCTGTGCAAGGCCCGCAGGGACCTGTATCGCCCATGGACCACCAATTGTCCTTCTTGCCAAACCTTAACACATGCGACGGAACAATATCAGTCTCGCCGCGCCAGAGTTCTTCCGCTTCGTCGTCCGTCTCATACACTGTCGCGTAGAGTTTGTCTTTGGGAAGCTTAAATACGTCCGTCATCAATTCCCAACCCCAGCGAATCGAGTCGCGCTTGAAGTAATCCCCGAAGCTCCAATTACCGAGCATTTCGAAAAACGTATGATGATACGGCGAGACGCCGACCTCTTCAAGATCGTTGTGCTTGCCTGAAACACGAATACACTTCTGCGTATTGGCAACACGCGTGGCATCCGGTTTTGCCAGTCCAAGGAAATACGGCTTAAACTGGTTCATGCCAGCGTTGGTAAACAAAAGCGTCGGATCATCCTGCGGCACGACCGGAGCCGAGGGCACGATCAAGTGCCCGCGTTCGCGAAAGAACTCCAAGAATTGTTGGCGGATTTCTGCAGCAGTCATTAGGTGCGTAGAGTATGGGAGCTAATTTAGAATCATTGAAAAACCGCAATGAAGGCCGATGTAGCCTGCTGCGGCGGTGTTATCCACTTGCAGTAATCCGGTCAAAGGCCAAGCGGCCACCAGTTTCAGTGACGCGCCTGAAACATCGGGGTTGCGCAGTGCCAGATGAACAGTTCCTCGTGCCATCAAAGCCTGCCCGTCAATCGATCGGCCTCTCTGGTACTCACCCTCAAGAGGTGGACGAGCGCGATCTTCGGCCGCGGTCCACCAGGCAATCGAAGACCCCAACCCGAGGTGCAGTTTCCGCAAGTCACCGGGTGAAATTAGTGCGTCCACTCCAACTTCGCGCTGGTGAAAACGAATATCAAATGTCGCGGGGGGGGACGGGTCATCATTGACCTTGCCATCGGTGGTCAACAAAGAGAAATTCGGACTAAGAGAAATATGGCCACCCAACGGAAAATATCCGCTGAAGAGCAGCGTCGTGCCGATAGAACCCGGCGCCACTCGCTCACCTTCAACGTCTTGATACGTGTTAAAGCCGGTTGACGTAGCAATGCCTACTTGAATCTCGGCATAAGAGGGCCGCGAGTAGTCCGACGCATTCGCAATGTTCCAACAGGAAAGCAGGAGGATGAGGAGAAATGACCGCATGCAGCCGTTCCTTTCGCGCGATATTGTGTTTTGTCTCAAGGAAAAACTGCGCTCAACGGTCAGATGGAATCCTCTTGAATAGTGTCATCAGGCGGCAAGGCCAGAATTTTATAAATCGTATCGGGTCGAAATCCGCGCCGGGCGAGGAGCGTGGTCAAACGGCGGCGGCGGGTGTCATTGTCAAGGTTTTCGTATTGTCGGGCCTTTCGCCGGACTAACTCTCGTGCAAGATCAAACTCCTGTTCGGTCGAAATATTCTCGTTAACAGCGAGTTTCGCCGTGTCACCTTTGATACCTCGTCCGACTAAGTCGCGCACCAATGCAATTTTTCCTCGCGGATGTGTCTCAATCCGAGTTCGAACAAATCCCTCGGCGAAGCGCAGGTCGTTAAGCAGATTCTTCTCAGTGAGTTTTTGAATCGCCATTTCAATCTCGTCGTTCTCATAACCGCGAGTCCTCAGCTTTTCGCGCAACTTGCGAGTTGAGTACGAGCGCGATGCCAAGAGTTTTACGGCATAGGGAAGCGCTTCCTCTCGCGGGCGTTTCCGTTCAGCGATTCTCATTTCCCCATCATCGTCATTGAATCAAAAAACACTCCGATTTGAACAAGGTAGGCATTGGCCGGGCCAATTGTCTGTCGTCCAGCGGGTTGATCCAGTCCCCATTGATAAGCAAGCTCACCCAAGACACCTATTCCGTTAGTGCGCGAATCCGTCTTCACTCCAACATGAACAGATGCTGTGGGAAAATCTCCGTCGAAAGTATATTCGAATCCGTTAAAATACTTTTCTCTATACTTGCCTTGCGAAAAGGAGTAGCCGACACCTGCCCCTGCGAAAATATCCGGCACGGTCGCCGTGCGATACGACATTCTTCCGCCCACCTCTACTTGAAAGTAGTTTGAGTGTGACCCGGAGGTCGGCGAACCAGTCACATTATTCCAAAACAGGAAGGACGGCCCCCAATAGACATGAGGATGCACCGTTTCAAAACGAAAATGCGCTGTGTAGCCGCTGCCCGCCCCAAACAAACTGCTTCGATCTACTCCCGGCCCAGTATCTGGTATCCCGGAATTCGCGTAACCCGTCGCCAGCACGAGCTGATACGCCTCCGCCCTCATACTTGAAAACAACAGCATGAGCGCGGCAATAAACAGCGCAAACTTACGACTTCTTAGAGCGAGATTTAGAATTTTCAGCTTCCTGTACGACAGGCTGTTCCACTTCAACAGGTGCGAAGCCCATTTCGCGACGCACTTCCGCGTCAATTGTTTTGAGCATTTCTGGCTGTTCTTTGAGTGTGCCGATAACACGCTCGCGGCCCTGCCCCAGTCGCTCATCTTTGTAGGAATACCAAGTACCCGATTTGGTGACGATTTCGAGCGTGGCGGCCAAGTCCAGCATATCGCCGACTTTTTCGATGCCGCGGCCATAAATTATATCAAATTCGGCCTCACGGAAGGGTGGTGCCACCTTGTTCTTTACAACTTTAACCTTGGTTCGGTTCCCGATGATGGTATCGCCGTCCTTTATTGAAGCCATGCGGCGGATTTCCATCCTCACCGAGCTATAGAATTTCAGCGCGTTGCCGCCGGTGGTGGTTTCGGGATTGCCAAACATCACACCAATCTTCATGCGGAGCTGATTGATGAAAATCAAGGACGTTCGTGAACGGGCAACTACAGCGGTAAGCTTACGCATGGCCTGACTCATCAGACGCGCTTGCAGACCGGGCAGCGAGTCACCCATTTCTCCTTCGATTTCCGCCTTGGGAACCAGCGCGGCCACGGAGTCAATCACGATCACGTCCAGCGCGCCGGATCGAATCAGCATCTCGGTTATCTCAAGCGCCTGCTCGCCCGTATCCGGCTGGGAAAGCAGCAAGTCTTCAATATCCACGCCCAGCGCGCGGGCATAGTTCGGATCAAGTGCGTGCTCTGCATCAATGATTGCCGCCTTACCGCCGGTCTTTTGGGCTTCGGCGATAATCGTCAAGGCGAGCGTCGTTTTACCGGAAGACTCAGGGCCATAGATTTCAATCACGCGACCGCGCGGAACTCCGCCGATGCCCAGTGCTGAATCGAGCGAAAGGGAGCCAGTTGAGATCACATCCAAGCGCTGAATCGGGCCGCTGTCGCCCATGCGCATGATTGAGCCTTTGCCATACTGCTTGTCAATCTGCGACAGCGTCAGATCAAGATTTTTCTGCTTTTCGGAATCGAGGGGTTTGCTCATAATGTCACTCGCAAGGTTAAGGTCTATACCGGACGACCGGTTTCGGCGTATGTTTTCAATCTCTCAAACCAGAGTTTGTACTGCGACAGCAGTGCGCCCATGATGACTTTTTCGAGCATCTTGTTCATGAAGCCCTTCATTTCATAGTCAATCGTAAAATTCAAGGCGCAGCGCTTTTCCGCAAGCTCAATTAAACGAAAGATAACTTTCAGATGCTCGACCTTGTCATGAATACCCGCAGTGCCTCCCTGAATGGATTCGGCGAACAGCTCGTTAACGATACAGTGTGTGACTTCAGTTTCAAGTGTAAGGTCTTTGCCGCCAAGGTCAAGATGGAAGAAGCGCCACATATTCAGCGCGATAACTCCATCGGGTTCAGTACGCAGATTTCGCACGTTGGGCGCCCAGAACTCAATCTCCTTGGGCACGGTCAGCGCCTGCCAAACTTGCGACGCGGGCGCTTCAATTTCTGTAGTGATAATTTGCTTTGGCACGAGTAGTCCCAGTCTCGTTAGAAATAGTATCGCAAGGGCTATTGCCCCAGCGGAAAGTCTTTTAACACCGCGTAAATCGGCCCCTCTTGCCGGAGCTTGCTTTCTACTAAGCTGACTTGCTCTACCTGAAAGGATGAGCTGCGCAAATCAAAATTCAGAAAGGCATTTGTCAGACGGTCTTTCCCCAACGGCTCCTTGATCCGCGCGACGGTCAGATGCGGTACGAACTCATTCGGTTCCGGCTCAAATCCCAAATCATCCATTCCTTGCGCAATTTCAGCCTGCAACATTTTCAAAATTTTGGAAGACGACAGCCCCGCCCAATAGGCTCGCGGCCTCTGCTTACTGGGGAAACAGCCGACCCCCTGAATCGAGAGCTTGAATGGTGCGACGGACCTGCAGGAGTTTTCAATCACTTGTTCGACATGAGGCAACAGCGCGTCCGGTGTCTCACCGAGGAATTTAAGCGTCAGATGAAGATTCTCAGGCTCCACCCATTTTACACCGCGGCCCAACCAACCGATTTTCTCTTGCGGTTGCCGAAGAACAGCTTGCCACTCCTCGGGGAGCATGATCGCGACAAAAAGTCTCACGTCTTAGCGCGCTGCCACAAGTTGACGATAGAGCAAGTAGAGAGCGTTGTACGCAGCCCGTTGTTTGACCAGTTCACGACTGCGGCTGCCGACTTGAATCCTGCGCGCAATCGTTTCCGTTTCACACGCGACACCAATCCAGACCGTGCCCACGGGCTTTTCTGTTGTTCCGCCGTCCGGTCCGGCAATACCCGAGATACTCACGGCCCAGTCAGCGCCTGCTGTAGACAAGGCTCCATCCGCCATCTCGCGCACCGCTTGCTCGGATACCGCGCCAAATTGCTCAAGAATATTTTCGCTCACACCAAGCAGCGATTGTTTCACGGCATTGGAATAAGTAATCACACCTTGCGCGAACCAACGGGATGCGCCGGGAGTATCGGTCAGAATAGACGAGACCAGCCCGCCCGTACAGCTCTCAGCAGTCGTAAGCCATTGCCCGCGATTGATAAGAATATTGCCGATCACATGCGGCAACGTATCCTTGCCCGTCGCATAGATATACTCGCTGACTCGCTCTCGGATGTAATGTTCGGCAAACGCAATATCCGCATCAGCCTCCATCTCATCTTGCGAAGCCGAC
>CAZHAK010000031.1:0-29027 GCA_964530625.1 uncultured Alphaproteobacteria bacterium
GGGGCCGCCATCGATTGATGCTTCGTCCTGACGGCGCTCCCCGTTGCGTCGCCTGTATGATGTGCGAAACGGCCTGTCCGGATAAGTGTATTTACATCACGGCGGGCGAGTCCATGGACGGCCGTATTGAAAAATTTCCGGTCGCATTTGAGATTGACTTGCTTCGCTGCTGTTTTTGCGGGTTATGTGTGGAGGCCTGTCCAGAGGATGCGATTCGTATGGATACGGGACAGATGGACTTCGGGGGATACAGTCGTGGAGAGTTTTATCTGGATCGAGATTACTTGCTGAAGGACTCTGAGCTCACTACGCATTCGCAATACCGCGGCGAGCTTGACGGGGTAGTAGTGACGCGTGTTGATCTGCTGGCGCAAGCGAAGCACTGAGCGGATTGCGCTCGACAAATCGGAACTATAGCGAGCCGTACGGGAGCAGTTCCGTACGGCTTGTGCATATCGTAAGGGTATTGCCATGAGCCGCGCGCAATTGCACTGGCCGGATGATCGCCTTCAAAAACTCTTTGGCATAGAACTACCAATTGTTCAGGCTGGTATGGTCTGGACGTCGGGATGGAAGCTCTGCGTTGCTGCCGCGCGCACAGGTTGTCTGGGAATGATTGGCGCAGGCTCAATGAAGCCGGATCTGCTGCGTGCTCATATTTGTAACGCCCGGACAACGCTGCCGGACGGGACTCCGTTTGCGGTTAATCTTCCGTTGATGCGGAGCGACGTCAAAGAACTCGCGCAAGTTTGTCTTGACGAGAGGATCAAAATAGTGTTCACCTCGGCAGGCAATCCAGGGCTTCTTACAGAGACGTTTAAGAAGTCCGGTGCAATCGTCGTGCATGTCGTGCCGACCGCGAAATTGGCTAAGAAGTGCGAAGAACGCGGTGTAGATGCAGTGGTTTGCGAAGGCACTGAGGCAGGTGGTCACAACGGCGTAGACGAAATTCCAACGTTCGTGCTCGTGCCGCAAGTGTGCGATGCTGTAAGCGTCCCCGTAATAGCAGCGGGAGGAATATCCGATGGACGCGGAGTGCTGGCTGCTCTTTCCTTGGGCGCCGATGGAGTTCAGATTGGGACTCGATTTGCAGCGACGATAGAATCGTCGTCACACGACCGTTTCAAGCAAGCAGTTGTGGACGCGGGCGAGACTGACACCGTCCTGTCTCTAAGGAACATCGGCCCCACACGCATGATCAAGTCGCCCTTTGCGATGAAGTGCATAGAGTTAGAACATCGCGGCGCATCGCCGGAAGAAACACGCGCACTGCTGAATCACAAACGGGAGCGGATGGGAATTTTCGAAGGAAATTGGGAAGAGGGTCAGTTCGAAGCGGGAATGGGTGCGGGAATGATCAACGATGTGCCCACTGTAGAACTAATGGTCTCTCGTCTCTTGGATGAATATCGCGCGGCTCATGCCCGCATGGCAGGACAATAGGAACTATTATGTTGCGAGAAATGCTCAGCGGAAAGATTCACTCCGCCACACTCACAGAAACTAAGCTCGATTACGAGGGCAGTTGCGCTATTGATCGCGATCTACTTGATGCCGCAGGTATCGCGGTTTACGAACGCGTGCACGTGTACAATATCACGAGCGGCGCGCGGCTGGATACCTACGCCATTCCCGGCAAGCGCGGATCGGGGAAAATCGGACTAAATGGCGCGGCAGCGCGCCTTGGTCAAACAGGCGACAAAGTCATTATTGCATCGTACGTGCAAGTGTCTGACGAGGATCTCATGAAACACCGGTGCAAAGTCGTGCTTGTGGACGATAAGAACCGCATGACGAAACTGATTGAACATAAGAGCGAGCGTCCGAAATGAAAATCACCGCACACACGGGCGACTTGAAAGGCAAGCCGGGCGCGATTGCTATTTGTTTGTTTGATGATGAACTAAAATCACCAAAACTTTCTGGTCTGGATCGTCGCACCGTTTCTTCGTTTGAAAAGCTGATTCTTGCCTCTCGGTTTGAAGGAAAGCACAAAGAAACGGTCACTCACTTTAGCGACTCAGCGCAATCCCCTGTTCTCATTTTACAGGGCCTTGGGTCGCGAAAAGAGTTCTCATGGCATCGCCTTCGATTGGCGGTCGGCTCAGTGATTCGGTCGGCAAAGAGCAATTCAGCCAAGAGCCTTGCGCTCTTTAGCTCTGCTCCCTTTAACAACGATCTTGATGCTGCTACTACTGCAAGAGGAATCGTAGACGCGCTTGTGCTTGGCCATTGGAGTTTTGAGCATTATAAGGCTCGCGGCAAGATATCCGAGCAGGCCGTGGCAACGGTGGATGTTTATTTTGGAAGCGAGTCGCGCAAGAACGCAGCTGCAAAAGCGATTCCAGCCGCTCAGGTGATGGCTGAGTGTCATAATCTTTCACGCGAGTACGGAACGCATCCTACCAATGTAGTGACAACGGACTATTTGAAAGCTGAAGCAAAGAAGCTTTCAAAATTTGGAATCAAGATTACGATTCTCGAACGTGAGCAACTCAAACGTCTCGGCATGAATCTCATTCTTGCAGTGGGACAGGCTAGTGCAATGCCGCCAAGAGTGATTATCATGGATTATCATCCGCAAGGCGCTAAGAAGATTTTGGCATTAGTAGGGAAGGGACTCGTTTTCGACTCAGGCGGTTTAAACATTAAAGTCGCGATGATGGACGAGATGAAAGCCGATATGTGCGGATCAGCGGCGGTGCTTGCGGCGATGCGCGGTATTGGAAAACTAAAGCCGAAACAGCGAGTCATCGGCGTTATTGGCGCATGTGAAAATGCGATTAGTGGAAATGCCTATCGTCCCTCAGATATCTACACTGCTTACAATGGTAAGACAGTCGAGATCGGTAATACCGATGCTGAAGGAAGGCTTGTTCTTGCGGATACGATGTCATATATCGTGGACAAGTACAAACCTGATATGATGCTGGATGTAGCGACACTAACCGGCGCGGCTAAAGTCGCGTTAGGCCATCATGCGGACGCAGTCTTATCCAACGATGAGCGTGTGTCAAAGAAAGTTCTCGCCGCAGCCGAGCAGACATTTGAACGATTCTGGCCGCTTCCACTCTATGAAGAGTACAGCGATGAAATGAAGGGCGATACGGCAATGCTCAAGAATAGCGCGGGACACCGCTGGGGCGGTGCGTGTTTGGCGGCGGGTTTCTTAAAAGAGTTCGTCGGCGATACGCCATGGGCGCATTTGGATATCGCTCCGACTTCCTTTCCTGCTTTTCCAACATCATTGAATGCCAAAATGACGGCCAGCGGTGCGGCAACGAAAACGCTGATTGAAATAGCGATGCAAGGATAAGAACATGCAACGCGAAACACTTCCAGTAGATGTCTTGATTGTCGGCGCGGGGCCCGCTGGGCTATCGTGTGCGTATCATTTGAAGCAAATGATCAAGCGCGCGAACACCGCAGGCAACGGCCCCGGTGAAATTGAGATCATGGTGATCGAAAAGTCGCGCGAGGTTGGTGCGCACAATATGAGCGGCGCGGTTATGGATCCACGTTCGATTACGGAACTGATACCCGATTGGCGCGAACGCGGTTTTCCGATTGAGCAAACCGTTGAAGTGGAAAGCGTCTACTATCTAACGGCGACGGGGAAAATAAAGGCGCCGTGGACGCCGCCCCCTTTGCGCAATCATGGCTTTCCAATCGTCTCTCTAAATCGGTTGGCAAAATGGCTTGGCGACTTATGTGAAGCGGAAGAGATATTGATTGCCACGGAAACTCCCGGACAGCAGATGCTGTATGACGGCCAGCGTGTCATCGGTGTGCAAACGGGTGACAAAGGCATAGGTAAGAACGGGGAACAGAAGAGTTCGTTTGAGCCGGGTGCGAATATCGAGGCGAGGGTCACGGTGTTGACCGAAGGCACGCGCGGGTCGCTGACAAAGGAAGTTTGCAACCGCCTGAATCTGCACGGCGAAATGCCACAAACGTATGTGCTTGGAGTTAAGGAAGTCTGGGAACTGCCTAAGTCGCTCGCAACACGCGGCACGGTGTATCACACGCTTGGCTATCCGTTGGGTGACTTGTTTGGCGGAAGTTGGGTCTATTCGATGCGAGACAATTTGGTTTCGATAGGTTTGGTTACGGATCTGGCGTACAAAAATCCTTACACGGATCCGCACTACAATTTCCAGAAGTTCAAACAGCATCCATGGATTAAGGAAATGCTGCGGGGCGGAAAGATGGTCGGCTACGGCGCCAAGACAATTCCCGAGGGCGGATGGTTCTCCATGCCGAAACTTTACGCCGACGGATTATTGCTTGCGGGCGACAGCGCCGCTTTCCTGAATTCGCAGCGTCTAAAAGGTATCCACCTCGCCATCAAGTCGGGGATGCTGGCCGCAGAAACGATTTTTGCGGCCCTTCGGAAAGACGATACGAGCGCAACATCGCTCTCGTTGTATAAGGAAGCTGTGGACGCGAGTTGGATTCGCAAAGAACTTTGGGAAGTGCGGAATTTCCATCAGTCGTTTGAGTCCGGATTGGTGATGGGCTTGATGCACGCGGGTGCGCAGTTCTTTAGTGGTGGTCGAGGCTTCATGTCGAAAATGCTTTCACCAGAGACGCACACTCACATGAAGAAGGTGAAAGAGCTTGGCCTGAAAGATCGCAATGAAGTTCTGGCCGCGCGCGCAAAAGAGTTTGACCGTGAATTGACATTTGACAAGCTATCGAGCGTTTACAAAAGCAAAACTTTGCACGAAGAAGATCAGCCAGTGCATCTGCATGTTGCCGATACGGAAATATGCCGCACAAAATGTCGCGAGGAGTTTGGTAATCCGTGTGAGTTCTTTTGTCCTGCCAATGTTTATGAGATGGTGCCCGACGAGGAGCGCGGCGGCGTGAAACTTCAAATCAACGCTTCCAATTGCGTCCATTGTAAGACCTGCGACCTTATGGACCCCTACAGGATCATCACGTGGGTACCGCCGGAAGGTGGCGGAGGTCCTGAGTACACGGACTTATAAGAGCTTCGTGTACGATATTCACAATCACGTTCTCCCTGCTGTCGATGATGGCGCAAAAGGCATACGCCAATCCATTCGCATGTTGGAATCGGCCATTCATCAAGGAATTACCCATGTACTATGCACACCGCACACAAATGACCGTGCAGGAGTACGAACAAACGAGCTCTTTCAAGCGCGGCTGATTGAGCTGCGCGCTGAAGTCGCGAGGCTCGAGTTGCCTGTGGAAATCGGTTTGGGCGCCGAGATCATGTTTGGTATGAACATACGGGAAGTATTAGCACAGCCATTCGCGTCGCTCAACAGAACCGGAAAATACTACTTGATTGAATTCCCGCGACAGACGCCCTTCGAGATTATTCTAAACGTAGTCAAAGCGTCACGCAGGTGGGGCATGACACCTGTCGTGGCGCATCACGAGCGCTACCCGCTCGCCTTTCGGAATATCGATCAGCTTGTCATGTTGAGACAAGAAGGAGCGATACTGACGATGGACGCTGGCTCTTTGTCGGGACAATTCGGGGCACCGATGAAGCGCCATTCGCGCAATCTGCTCGCCACGGGCCACATCGAGATTTTGGCCAGCGACGCGCACGACGATGGCAAACAAAATTTCTGTTTGGCGACGGGACGTGAAGAGGCGGCTGCTATCGTCGGGGTGGAGGCCGCAAGAAAAATGGTATTAGACGCACCACGCAGAGTATGGCGTGGTGAGGACTGGCCTGAGTTTCAAGCAATGACAGCATGAAGATAGCAGGTTACGAAATCATCCCCCTTCACACAGGGAGTTTTAAGCTTGACGGCGGCGCCATGTTTGGCGTTGTTCCGAAGCCTCTGTGGGAGAGACAATGTCTCGCGGATTCACAAAATCGCATCCAGATGATGACGCGGGCACTACTATTAAAGACACAGAATCGAAACATCCTGATTGACGCCGGTATCGGCAACAAAGACGGAAAAAAGTTTCAAGAGATTTTTGATATATCGTTTCCACAAGGAAGCATAGTGGACGAACTTGCGCGCCACGACGTAACGCCTGACCAAGTGACGCATGTCGTGTATACGCATTTGCATTTTGATCACGCTGGTGGAACGACCGTTTTCCATGACGGGGAAAGTGTTCCTTTGTTTACGAAAGCCAAGCACTATGTGCAAGGCGCGCAGCTCCAGCACGGGCTCTCGCGGAATCCGCGCGACCGCGCAAGTTACATTGATGCGAACTATGTGCCTGTTCGCGAAGCGGGACTACTTGAGATTCTGGACAGCGATACCGAATTGTTGCCCGGCCTTTTTCTAGAGACGACGTCCGGACACACGCCGGCTCTCCAAATGATCCGCATCACCAACGGCCCGCGGACGATGTTTTATCCTTCAGACTTGATACCGCTGGCCGCGCACGTTGCACTCCCGTATATTATGGGATATGATCTGTTTCCGTTGACGACGCTGAACGACAAGAGTTATTGGCTCGAAAGAGCGGCGGAAGAGAAGTGGATTATCATTCTCCAACACGACCCAAATGTGGAAGCATTTACGGTGCGGCGTGACGAGAAGAACAGAATCGTAATTGACAAGACTGGAACAATCGAGGGACTTGCGGGTATAGGTGACGCATGAAATTGAGGTTAATGCTTGCAGAGTTCATTGGGACTTTTGCGCTAATCTTCATTAGTGTCGGGGCGATTGTATCAGATCATTTGACGAATGGCGCCGTCGGTCTGACCGGCATTGCGATCGCGTCAGGATTTGCCTATGCGGTGATGGTCACCGCGACGGCAGCGATCAGCGGCGGCCACTTGAATCCTGCAGTCAGTTTCGGAATGCTCGTTTCGGGCAACATGAGTTTAATAGACTTTGTAGGTTATGTGGTCGCGCAATGTCTTGGAGCACTTGCTGCTTCGTCCTTGTTGATGTCTGCGGTATCGCCTCTTGATTTGGATGCCGTAAACTACGGAATTCCAGCGGTGGGCGAAAGCGCCACGGCGGGAATGGCCGCGACGACTGAAATCGTGTTAGCCTTCTTACTTGTGTTTGTGATTTTCGGCACGATGATAGACAAACGTGCGCCAAAACTCGGCGGTCTTTTCGTTGGTCTGGCTCTGGCAATTGGAATTTTCATGGGCGGCCCGATTAGCGGAGCTGCTGTCAATCCCGTTCGCTGGCTCGGCCCCGCGGTGATTAGTGGCGACTATCTGGATGCATGGGTTTACTGGGTTGGGCCATGTGCGGGGAGTGCGCTTGCGGCCATAATGTATTCGACAGTCTTGCAGGAAAAGTAGCAGTTAAAAACGGCCGCATAGTGCGACCGTTCAGTTGTATGGAAGTCTCGGATGAAGAAAGGGTGTACTAAAATTGAGTCGGCGTCGAAACCAGGAGTTATTGGATCGATTACGCGAAGAGGTCATGATAGTGGATGGCGCTATTGGCACCGCTCTCTATGCAATGGGCTTTTCGCATCGTACCTGTTTCGATGAACTGAACGAAACGCACCCTCAGACTGTAGAGGAATTGCATCTCGACTATATTGCAGCTGGAGCGCAAATCATCGAGACGAATACATTCGGCGCAAATTCGTTTCGCTTGGGTGACCATGGAATTGCGGAGAAGACAAAACTTCTCAACCGGCTGGGGGCCGAGCACGCTCGCCGCGCAGCAGGGGACGCGATTTACGTGGCGGGATCAATTGGGCCGCTTGACCGGGTCTTAGAGCCCATTGGTCCGATAACGTTTGTTCAGGCGCGTGCGGCCTTTAAGGAGCAGGTTGAAGGATTGCTTGAAGGCAAAGTTGATCTTTTCATCATCGAGACGATCTCAAATCTTTTCGAAATGCGCGAGGCAATCGCGGCAGTCAGAGAGCTCTCTGATCTGCCACTCGTCGCGACGATGACGTTCACCGAGGAAGGTAAGACGCTTGTGGGCGACAAACCATCTCAAGTCGCGCGTGCCCTGATAGAGTACGGAGCCGACGTCGTCGGAGCAAATTGCTCCGTCGGACCGCAGGCGATGTTGGATGTGATGGAACGTATGTCGGGCTCGTCAGCGCCACTTTGCTCACAACCCAACGCGGGCAGCGCACGAGTCATCGGTGGCCGCCATATCTACTTGGCGTCGCCGCAATATTTTGCCGAATACGCGGTCAAGTTAGCGAATGTAGGGGTCTCTCTAATCGGGGGCTGCTGTGGAACAACACCAGAGCATGTGCGCGCGGTTGCGGACGCGGTCAAGGGCCGTAAAGTAGGAGCGACTCATGTTACCGTCAACGGAGAAGGTCCGGAAGAAAGCAGCAAAATAGAGGGGCCGCACCGTGGTCTTCCCTTCTCAGAGTTTCGCGCAAATCTCGGCAAACGATTTCAGATTTCAGTCGAGATAGATCCCCCGCGCAGTTACGATCCTGGTCCCTTTATTCGGCACGCTCAGAAGCTCAAGGCGGCTGGCGTTGATCTAATCAATGTGGCTGACTCTCCGCTTGCTCGGGCGCGAATGAGCGCCGTCTCAATGGCACACCTCATTCGTCGCGATGCCGGAGTTGATGTCTTGCTGCACGTCTCGTGCAGAGACCGTAATGCAATTGCACTGCAATCCGAGCTGCTCGGAGCACACACGCTTGGTGTTTTGAATATTCTCGCGGTCACGGGTGATCCGACCAGTGTCGGCGACTATCCCTTCGCGCAGGGCGTCTTTGAACTTGATGCCATCGGACTTTCGCGCATGATCACACAGCTCAATAAAGGCAAAGACCTGACTGGTCGCGACCTGGACGACCCCACACATTTTCTCTTAGGTGTCGCCGTCAATCCAACGTCGCCGAATCTTGATCTTGAGTACGACCGTTTCAAACAGAAACTCGATGCGGGCGCACAATTCGCCTTTACACAACCCTTGTTCGACCCCCGTACTCTCGACGAGTTCATGAACAAGATTTTATCTTTCTCAAATATCCCGATTTTCGTCGGCATTATGCCGCTGCGTTCGGCTAAACATGCTGAGTTCATCCACAACGAAATCCCGGATATGTTTGTCCCCCAGGATATCCGCGAACGCATGAAGGGCGCGGGTACCGAGGGGGCCAAAGTCGGGGTCGAAATCGCTCAGGAGTTTTTGTTGGACACCCGGAACATGGTGCAAGGCGCGTACTTGATGCCTCCGTTCAACAAATTCGACATGGCGATCGACGTGATGCAGGTCTTGGGTCGGAATCCGTCTGCGGCCTAAAAGTAAGCTGCGATTCCTGTCAGATCTTCACCGATGATTAGGGTATGGATATCGAACGTTCCTTCATAGGTGTTCACGGATTCGAGATTGGCCATGTGTCGGAAGGTTTGATACTCGCTTGAGATGCCGTTCGCGCCGAGTACGTCGCGACCAACTCTCGCGATATCAAGTGCCGAACCAACGTTGTTACGCTTGGCCATCGAGACATGTTGCGGACGCAGTTTTCCCGATGCCTTCAGTTGGCCCAGACGATGGGCCAATAACTGGCTCTTTGTAATTTCAGTAGCCATCCAAGCAAGTTTGTTCTGCACAAGCTGGAAGCTCGCGATGGGTTTGTCGAACTGAATACGTGACTTGCTGTATTGTAGGACTTCGTCAAACACGGCCATTGCCGCACCCGTAGCACCCCAGGCAATACCATAACGCGCTTGCGTTAAGCAAGAGAGTGGACCTTTCAAGCCAGTGACACCGGGCAGGATGTTCTCCTTAGGCACTTCAACGTCTTGTAAAATCAAGTCAGACGTCACGCTGGCGCGCAAAGAAAACTTATTCTTTATTTCCGGGGCGGAAAACCCTTTGCGATCTGTTTCGACAATGAACCCGCGCACAACGCCGTCAAGTTTCGCCCAAACGATGGCCACGTCCGAGTTTGTACCGTTGGTTATCCAGGCTTTACTCCCGTTCAAGAGATAGTAGGTACCTTTATCTTCCGCGCGCGTTAACATACCTCCAGGGTTTGAACCGAAATCAGGCTCTGTCAGACCAAAGCAGCCAATTTTTTCTCCGGTGCCAAGCTTCGGCAGCCAATAGTCTTTTTGCTCTTCACTGCCAAACGTGAAGATCGGGTACATGACAAGACTCGTTTGCACAGACACGAACGAACGGAAACCGGAATCGCCCCGTTCAAGTTCCTGATTGATGAGTCCGTACGCTATAGGGCCAAGATTGGCACAGCCATATTTTTCAGGATAGGGGGCGCCGAGGAAACCGAGATCAGCGGCAGGCTTTACGAGTTCCTTGGGAAATCTTCCCTCAGTATTGCAATGTTCAATGATCGGCATGAGCTTGTCGGTGACAAATTCGCGCACCGTATCACGAGTCAGCCGTTCTTCTTCGGTCAAAAGTTCCTCTAAATGGTAGTAATCGAGTGCCTGAAAGGCCATTGGTGTCTCCTTGTGACGTGAATATGACTGAAGATACCCAAACTGTAACAAAGAAGCAATCTGTGCTATGGACCCTTCCGCCCAGTTGGCTCGGCGTAAGAGGTGGAATTTCAGATACTTCCGATGGGATATTGGCTTGGGGTCGCGCAGGTGAATCGAATGTTCGCAAAGCACGTCTCGCTTGGGCAAAGAAAGCTGGATTACGTCCCCAAGCTTGTGTCACGCTTGATCAAGTGCATGGAAATCGTGTTCACCGAGTGTTGACGAGTGATGCGGGGTCTGGTTTCTTGAATCCGGAGGAACGGATCGCTTCCTGCGATGGCCAGATTACGAATCTCGAAGGTATCGTGCTCATCACCTCTCATGCAGATTGTGCTCCGCTGTATCTCTATCACAAAAAGTCTCGAACGATTGGACTTGTCCATGCCGGCTGGCGGGGCACATTAGCGGGCATTGCAGCGTTGGCCGTCGCCAAGATGTCCAAAGAGTTTTTGGTCGCACCGAGCGACGTTGAAGTTGCTGTCGGCCCGATGATTACGACTCGCAGCTATGTGGTCGGAAACGATGTTGCCACGGATTTTCAGCGGAAGTTTGGCGGGAGTGTCGTCACAAACTTTGGAGGTCGACCGCACTTGGACATATTCGCATGCCTAATAATAGACCTATTGCGCGCCGGAGTCACATCGGCGCGTCACTCTCTGCGTCCCCCGGACACATATTCAGATAACTGCTGGAGTTCCTTTCGCCGTGACGGCGATAAGGCGGGCGGAATGTTAGCGTTCATCAGCATTACATAACTGTACAATAGTAGCTCAGTTACTTATAATCACAAATCCTTATTGGTCTTTGAACCACAGGAATCCCAATGAAGAAGAAAGACACCCCCGAAAAGCCCGCGAAGAAAACGAGTAGACCCGCAAAGAAAAGTGGCCGGACTGTCATGGTTGGTTCGGGCCAGACCGGAACGGGAATGCAGGCAGCAACGGCGTTCAGCCCTCGCACAGAAGGTTTGCAGCCCACCTCGGCCTTTGAAAATGCAATGAAGCAGTTTGATCAGGCCGCCGCCCTATTGAAACTGACGGCGAGTCAAACAGCGATGATCAAGCAGCCGCGAAAGTGCGTCGAAGTGACGTTGCCGATCAGGATGGACGACGGAACCATCCAAACGTTCACCGGATATCGTGTTCAGCACAATATCGCGCGCGGGCCAGCCAAAGGCGGCATTCGCTACCATCCTGACGTAAATCTTGACGAAGTCAAGGCACTCGCGTTTTGGATGACTTTTAAGTGTGCGGTCGCGAATATTCCAATGGGCGGCGGCAAAGGCGGTATCATTGTTGAACCAAAGAAACTTTCCCTGGGTGAACTTGAGCGTCTGTCGCGCCGCTATTTTTCCGATCTCGAAGAGATGTTCGGCCCGGATCGCGATGTACCTGCACCGGATGTGAATACGAATCCGCAAGTCATGGCGTGGTTTATGGACACCTATTCCATGCACAAGCGGGAAAATCTTCCTGCCGTTGTAACAGGCAAACCCATTGAAATCGGTGGCAGTCGTGGGCGAGTCCTCGCAACAGCGATGGGATTGCTCTTCGCAGTTCGCAGAGCCGTTGCGGCCCACGGTGAGCAGATGGCTGGCCAAACCGTCGCCGTTCAGGGCTTCGGCAACGTCGGCGGCAATGCCGCTATGCTTCTGCACAAAGACGGATGCAAGATAATCGCGATCTCAGATCAGTATGGTGCGTACCAAAATCCAGATGGCATTGACATTCCGGCTGCGATGAAGTACTCTCAAGTCAATGGTGGTTTGAAGAAATTCGAGTCATCAAAGCTTGCCAAGAAAATGGCGAACCCCGCTGAATTACTTGAGCTAAAAGTCGATATTCTTGCACCTTGCGCCTTGGAGCTTGTGATAACAGGTAAGAACGCGTCCAAGGTCAACGCACGTTACATAGCCGAAGGTGCCAACGGGCCGTTAGATTCTGCCGCAGATACCATCCTGAATAATAAGAATGTTTTCATTATTCCTGATATTCTGTGCAATGCGGGCGGTGTGATCGTTAGCTACTTTGAATGGGTACAAAATCGCATGGGCTATTACTGGCCAGTCGAGCGAATTGATACCGAGCTTGAAGTCGCCATGAATATTGCATTCGACTCAGTTTACGAAACATATCTGAAGTATAACTGCTCGATGCGGGTCGCAGCCTTTGTTGTGGCCATCAGCAGAGTGTCGTTGGCGTCCGAATTGCGTGGATTGTACGCCTAACTGTGCGTATTGCCGATCGTATCGGTGGGTTGCTTCCCGAGAGTTTTGACGCGATCCTGGTTGCGGGCGGAAAATGCCCACGTAAGGATGTACTGGACGTAGCTACGTCAAGAAGTCAAACGATTGTGGCGATAGACGGCGGGCTCGCGCATCTTCGTCATTTTGGCATCGCTCCTCAGTACGTTGTCGGTGATCTCGACAGCGCTCGGGCCGACGATATTGCATGGGCTCGCCGCCGGCGGGCCCGCGTTGTTTTTCGCGCACGACAACAAGACTCGGATTTTGACAAAGCTCTTATACTATGCGAGCAAAAAAAATGGAAGAGCGTTGCCATCGTCGGGATTGACGGTCATCGAGTTGATCACTTCCTTAATAGTCTAGGCCGTGTATCGGCTACTCGTAACGTGACACCCGTGTTTTTGTTTCAACGCGCCATCGGATTCGTCTTGCGCGGCCCAAGTCGTGTGAATATCGTTGTGGGCAAAAAGCAAACCTTCTCGTGGCTCGGTTTCCCATTGGCAACGGGCGCATCGCTTGCCGGAGCCGTGTGGCTGTTTAACCGTCGCACACTTGAGTTCGCGGGCTTCCAAAGTCTTTCCAATATCGCCACTGAAGAAAATGTTTTGTTCTCACAGAAAACCGGCAAGTCGCTAATCATTATTCCTATCGGCAAAGTATGAAAATCTTGTTTACGTATGCAGTTCTGCTTTCGACTCTAATTGCCTCGCAGCGCGCGGTAGCGTCAGAACCGCATAAACTGGTTGAGGAGGCGCTAGGTCGTTTCGGTCTGACGCCAACGGCCTTCGAGTCGGATCGAGTATGGGCGGAGGACGACACATTTTTACTCAAGTCCATTCGTGACGCGCTGACGTCGCCGCTACATGCTCGAGACGTCGCCATTAACGCCGCTTCGCTCGCTCCCATCGAGTTGAGTGATTTGTCGCTCTTTCCGGAAATAGCCGCGCTACTCGACGTTGATCTTCCGGCTGCAATCTATGCGGACATTGATTCACAACTCGCAAACGCCCCTGCCGACAATCCGCTCGAACCGCTTCAAAGCGCGTTGACACTCGCGGAAGGATACCGCAAGCAGGCGTTTGATTCGCTGACACCGGATCAACGGCAGGCGCTTCTATTGTCAATTCCTCTTTGGTTCGAGGACGACGACACGCCTACGGATGATAGTCTGAAGGGAGCGCTTTACCGCGCCTTTGGTATTGAAGCAGATACCACGCAGAGTGTGACTTCGGACAGTGTGCTGACTCTTCTAGCAAGAGTGAACCGTAACGCGCTTGCTGCGGCAGGCTACGCGTTTCTGCGCGGAGTTGCGGAGATGGCAACGACTGAACTTTCTCTGGACGAGATAAAACTTGCGCAGCCGAAAGGCAAGAACGAGCCGCCCATTACAGGAGTCGAGGGTGACGTCGTATTCTACCAAGATACACCGTTAGGCCGGTGGGTGGTTGGCGGCAAAGGCCCGAATCGCTACACGGAAGAGTTTGCGGTGATTCTCGATCTTGGCGGCGATGATCGTTATGTCGCGCGCTGCGCATCTGCTATCGGCGGCATTCGCAAATCCACATCAATAGTAATCGACTACGGAGGTGACGATTTCTACGCTCCCGCAGAATGGCTGTCGCAAGCGTGCGCCGTCATGGGGCTTGCCGCCTTAGTGGATTTGGCCGGTGACGACACCTATCGTGCGGGAGCATTTTCACAGTCGGCTGCATTCTGTGGAGTGTCCCTACTTTGGGATGAATCCGGTGATGATCTTTACACGGCCAGTTGGTTCTCGCAAGCGGCAGCAGTCTGTGGTATCTCGCTCTTCACGGATGCGCAAGGGCGCGACCTGTATGACGGTGCAGGGTTTGGTCAAGCCTTTGCATCCACATATGGCTATGCCGTTTTGAATGATCTCGAAGGAAACGACATCTATCGTGCGGGCGGGTTGGTCAAACACGAACCTTTACGCCCCGAAGACTACCGCTCTTTGTCCCAAGGATTTGCAACCGGAGCGCGGCCACGCGCGGGTGGTGGTTATGCGATTCTCCATGATTTCAGCGGCAATGATTTCTATAATGCGGAAATCTACGGACAAGGCGTCGGCTATTGGTATTCGTTAGGGGCGCTCTTTGATGACGGAGGCAACGACAGCTACAGCGCCACGCAATATGCACAAGGTTCAGGCATTCACTTGGCCTGCGGTGTGCTGGAAGATGCAAGCGGCGACGATCGCTATTCCGCTCGCTTCGGCCCAAGTCAAGGTGCGGCGCATGACTTGGCAGTTGGAATTTTGTTCGACGCATCCGGCGATGATTACTATGTCGCATCCGGCGGACAAGGTATGGCACTGACAAACAGCGGCGCACTTTTCGTGGATGCGCAAGGTAATGACCTGTATTCGGTTACAGAACCAGCCGCGTCATTCGGCGGCACGCGGTCTGCACGAGACTTCGGGAACCTCGCGTTGTTCGTGGACGGTGAGGGCAAAGATGTTTACACAGGAACCGACGCCGCCGATTCATCTGTATGGTTTCGGGACATATATGGCTATGGTGTAGATGTTGCATTTGACAGCACTCGCTCGCGTGAAGCGGAAGTTCAGGTCGAGTTTGTCGTGGACGATACATTGAGAACCATAGAAGAACTATTTGAGGACGCCTCCGAGTGGGAGGTTACAGATAACCGCGTGAAGGTTCGTCGCGCGCGCTTGGCGTTGAATGCAATTGGAGTGCGCGCCGTAAGCTGGGTTGGCGAGAACAAAATGACGACTAACAACGGCTTGGAACGTCGGGCGATTACAGAGTTGTTCAAATCGTTTCCGTCTGAAGCGCTGCCGTATCTCCAAAAAGCCTTCGAAGGTTCGCACACGGATGGACGTAAAACCGCGGCGTCGGTCGTCGCTGAAATTAAGGCCACAGAAGCCTCCACATGGCTTGAGCCGAAGCTGATGGACGAGAGTTATGCGAGTCTCAGACCAACCATTCTCCGCACACTAGGCGACATCAACGCGACCAAGTCGATTACAACATTAAATCAGTTTTCTCGAAGTACATCTGAGCGAGAACGATTGGCCGCAGTCGTCTCCATCGGAAAATTGAAGCAACCAGATGGGTTCTCCGCGCTATTCAAGGCGCTTGAGGACTCGCTGTTCACGGTGCGCAGCGCCGCAGTGTATGCACTCGCGGATCAACCTCCGCAAATTGTGGCGACCATGCAATCGTCCGCAGCGTCGAGCCGCTCGCCTGAGTACATTGAGCAAATCCTATTGTCGCTCCCGATGTTAGCCGACAAATGGAAAGCTGATCCAGCGACTGCCAAATCCGTGAAATCTATTGTGCCAATGGTCAAGATGTACTTAGAGTTTCCATCGCCCTCGGTTCAAGGCGCGGCATTAGTGGCAGCTTCAGCCGCATTTGACGACAAGTCATTCGACAAACTAAGCAAGAAGTACGGATCGTCTGAAGATCCCATATTAGCCGCGCGCTGGAAACAGGCTGAAGCGCGGCGAAAGAAGTAACACTGTTTATGGAAAGTAATTTTTATCTGGATTTGCTCCGCAATTTGTCTGATGCTTTCGGCCCTTCCGGACACGAAGATCAGGTTCGCGATCTGATCCGTAAAACGATTAGGCCCTGGGTAAAAGACATTCGTGAAGATGCGTTGGGCAACCTGATTGCGACTCGTCCAGGCAAGAGCGGCAAGCGTCTGATGCTCGATGCTCATACGGATGAAATCGGCATCATGGTGCGACACATTGACTCGCGAGGTTTTATCAGGTTCGCAACCATCGGTGGTTGGGATGATCGCATGTTCCCCGGTCATCGTGTTACGTTCCGCACAAGAGACGGAAAATTTTATTACGGCGTAATTGGCATGGCGCCGCCGCATGTTTTGTCGCCCGCGCAACGCGAAAAGGCGATTGCCGCTGAAGACTACTTCGTTGATATCGGCGTAGATTCGGATGACGAAGCCGCAGAACTGGGAGCGCAAATCGGCGATCCAGGAACGCTGGCCTACCCGTTTCAAAAAATCAAAGAAGATATCTACATCGGCAAGGCTTTTGATGACCGTGTCGGCTGTTTAACCCTCGTGTCACTTTTGAAAGCACTCCATGAAGGCGAAATTAAGACAGACATGGATGTGTATGCAAATTTTGCGACCAGCGAAGAAGTTGGCTTGCGCGGAGCGGGGCCCGCGGCTTTTGGCATAGACCCTCACGTGGCAATTGCCTTTGAGGGCACGATTGGTTCGGATTTTCCCGGTGTGCCGGAGGAGAAAAGGCCCTGTGCTCAACGCAAAGGGCCTGTGATAACTATTGCTGACAAATCAATTCTCGTGCCGCGCAGAATGGTGGACTTGATGACGGACTGCGCCAAGGAAACCGGAGTTCCGTATCAATACAAAATGCCGATTTTCGGTGGCACAAATGCGGGATCCATTCACACGACCCGCGCAGGAATTTTGTCCGGCTGTATCGCAACCCCATGCAGATACATTCATTCGCCGAATACGACCCTCTATTGGCCGGACTTTGAGAATACGTTGACACTCGCCAAACGAGTTGTCGAAAGAATTCACGAATTGGCCTAACGAATCAACACGACCTTGAACGGCGCGCTGTTTCGGCTGCGAATCCAGTACGAACCGCTGGCAAGCTGAGGCAAGGATAGTGTGAACTGATTCGTCTCGGGAACAATTTGCAGCGGCAAACTGTGCGCAAGTCTGCCACGCAAGTCATAAAAATTGACCGTTGTAAGAAGGGCTTCATTGCTTGTGAATACAAGTGTAAGTTCCGAGTTGAACGGATTCGGGAATGCCCGCACAAGTTCCAAGCGATAAGGCACTGGGTTGGGTACCGTATCGGCGACCTCCGAAAAGGTCAAAGTGAATTCACTTGAGCCGTGCAGGTCGAAAGACCATTCACCGTTCTCGGACACGCGGCTGTAAGGTGTGTGGTTGACCGAAGCCAAGAGATCGGCCGTTAGCCCTGCGAGGGTGATAACCGCAGCAGGGCTAACGGGGTCAATGGTTTCCCAGTTGCAGTAAAGAGTATCCAACTCTCCCCACGGGAATACGAAATTGATTTTCAGCTCCGCTACATTTTGCATTATGGCGATGTCAAGTGTCTTGCTCTCGCGCTCTTTACGAATATCGCACCGCGCAAACGTATAAGCAGAATTGCCCAGTGTGATGTCGCAGTAATAGTAGCGCCCGTCTTCATCTGCGGCAAGAGACAAGGTATCAGGAAAACGGTCTGCGGAAAATTGCGCGAACCACTGACAAACCTGTTGCCCGACCAATATCCAAAATCCGTGGCCTTCCCAGCCTTGCGCCGCGAATCGTGATTCCGCGCCGTGCTGTCTAAGAACAGCGTACTCTTCTGCAGCGTACCCGTAGGCATTCCACTCAAACTCTTCGGAACCCCAGTTGCTCCAGACCGGCACAGTCAAGCAATTGAAGTGCATGGATTCAGTAGTATCAGCAAGATGCACTGCGCTGTATCGGTGATACTCATAGGCGACGGAGTCGGATTCAAACGGAAAACCGCCAAATGCCGCTCGCATGGAGCGATTCGTATCACCAATGGCAAGGTACTGTTCCTGCCGGAGCTGGCAATCAAGAATTTGCGATCCTCCGGCTGTGGCGGCAATTAGGTAGTCGTCATAGGCACAATTGTTGTTGTGCCATACTTGTCCTGCCGCCGCGCCCATACTTGCGCCGCACATGTAGATAGAATCGCGCGAAAACGGAAAACGCTCTTCCAGCCATTCCAACATTGCGCGGCAGTGAAGCTGCGGCAGTCGCGTGTTCCAATGACGATCATTCGGTCCCATGTGGCTGGCGATAATCCACCCGCGCTGCTCACAGATTTCGTCCCAGTCCCAGTCGAAAATTTCAATTTGAGATCCCCCTAAGGCGTGCCAACCGACGATGATTGCAGGTGGTCTCGATGAGTCATATCCAGAGGGAATCTGAACTCGGAAGAGCGCAGAATCACCATACTCTGTAACAGTCATAGTTTCAAACAACTGCAGCTGTGCCCTTACAGTGGACACACATGCCAAGCTAAAGCAGAGAAATAGTGCGTTAATCACATGCATGTTGAGTTAAACGGAAAAGTCGCTCTGGTCACTGGCGGCGGTCGTGGAATCGGGCGCGCCATCGCCATCAAGCTTGCTCAAGCCGGAGCAGACGTCATCGTAAATTTTCTCGAGCGCGAAGACACGGCTCAAGAAGTGGTCGAATGGATCAGAGGCATGGGCCGCCGTTCTGTCGCGATTCAAGCGGACGTATCATCGGAAGGCGGTGTAGACTCTCTTTTCTCGCAAATTCCAGCGGAGTTTTCCCGGCTCGATATTGTAGTGAACAATGCAGGCCCGTTCAGAGTAAAGAAAGCTCTCGAAACGACCACCGCCGAGTGGGATATGATGTTGCGCGGCAATCTCATGAGCGCATTCTGGGTGACACAACGCGCAGTGCCGCTTATTCTTCGCTCAGAAAACGGAGGGTCGCTGATATTTATTGGAGCGCCCAACGCCGAGCGCGTCGGATCGCAGCATGTCTCATGTGCCTATTCAATTGCAAAGACTGGAGTCGTTATTCTCGCCCAAACTCTCGCGCGAGATCTCGGCCCCAAAAACATACGCTCCAATGTCATCAATCCCGGCTTTATCGAGAATGACAATATGACTCCTCGCATGAGGCAGTGGATGCCCGCTGAAGTCCCGCTGGGTCAGATCGGCCTTCCTGGTGATATCGCAGAAGCCGCGTATTACCTCGCCTCTGACCAGGCAGCCTATGTCAACGGAGCCGTGCTAAATGTGCATGGCGGACTTTGGATATAGCCTTCTATTAATATAATGCCTCTTTGCTCAAAATACCAATTCGGCATAGCAAATGCGATAAAACAAATTTCCGCCCATATTTAAGCCGAGCTTGATTTTTGTAACAAAAGTAAAATCAATAGTTTATGAATTGTCGTTTACCTGAGACATTTCGAGCATTGTATCGAATATGCGCACGTCGCGCATTTTCTGCGTTCTGGAAGCCAACTGTCGATTTTTGTTTTTCCATTGCGATACATTGCAAAGTTGATATAATCAGTCTATTTTTGTGTTGATGAATAGTCTTTTCACACCTTCCGCGTCACTGGAGGATTGTATGATTCGCATCCATGCACGGGTCACTGCTTTTTCGCTCGCGTTACTCATGTTCACAACACTTGGAGTAGCAGCGATGGAGGGGTCGTCGTATTTGCGGGTACAGAGCTTAGCACCGGAGTTTACCGAGATCAGATGGGATGATCCTGTCTTCAACACGCAGTCCATCAGCATCGACGGCGACCTGCTGTCATCAGTGGACATTCCCGGGGAGCGAGTTCTTGTGCGTGAAGGTTATCCCGCTCTCCCGCATGTCACGCGACTCTATCGCATTCCCAATACCGGTTCCGTAAATCTGGTCATCAATGGTGCCGAGTACCGCATCGAAGAAAATTTCAACGCAGTGCCCGCCCGACGTGAAGAGTTAGAAGGGTGGGGTTCGCCCCTGAAATCCCCTGCCGTCTACGGCGTGGATGCTTGGTATCCGCCGAACGTCGCGGAGATTAGCCGCCCTGCGATCTTTCGAGACTTCCGGATCGTCACGGTGACTCTCTATCCCGTGCAAGTTAACCCAGTCACCCGGCAGGCTCGATTTTATGACAACATCAGTGTGGACATCGTAGCCAACGACACGCCCGGCGAAAACGAGCTCTTGTTGAACCGTCGTCCGAGTGGCCACTGGGTGCCCATTTACCAAAGCTATATCGAGAACCTCGACGAGAATGCTCTGGACGAAGCAGACTACAATCCCGGAAGTTACGCGATCGTCTGCCGTGATAACGCGACAGCCTTGCAATGGGCCGATTCCTTAGCCAATTGGCGCAGACGCATGGGATTTACCGTGACAATCGAGGCGCGCAATAGCTGGTCGAGCAACGAGATATTGTCCTATTTGCAGAGTGCTTACACGACATGGGATCCCCCGCTTGAATTCGCTGTGATAATGGGTGACGCTTACTCCGGTGGCACGTTCAACATGCCAATGAGCCCTAGTGGTCGCTATGATCATGGGTACGCAGATCTCCAGGGTAATGATGATTTTGAAGAAATTGCCGTAGGCCGATTGTCTGCGCAAAGCGCCGCAAATTTCTCGCTGATTCACAGCAAAATAATGGCCTATGAACGGTCACCTTACATGTCCGACCCTTCGTGGTTCACGCGCACATTCTTGTACGCCGGTACAGCCAACAATGTCAGCTCCAACGAGATCTTAATGCTCTGGGCCGCCGACATGTTCCGCAATTACACAGGAGTGTCCAATCCTCAAGTTTCTACTCATTTTGGTAACGTCAGTAACTCTCTTATCGGTCAAAGACTGACGGAAGGAGTAACTTTCTTTCTCTGGCGCGGCACGGTTGTCGGCGAAATGAATGAGTCGTCCGCTACTTCGATGTCATCCACACCCAAACTGCCCGTAGTCTTGACGATTACGTGCGGGTCGGGAGACTATGACAATCAACTTGGTTTAAGCGAGTCATGGTTGCTTGCCGGAACGGCATCAGCTCCCAAGGGCGGAGTCTGCGGCATCGGTACCGCAACCTGGAACACGCATGTTCCTTACAATAATTCGCTCGCGGGAGGATTGGTCTACAATATCGCAAACCTCGGTGTTCGCCATATCGGCACGGCGCTTTCGGGCGCCAAGGCAGAAATGCTGCGCGCCTTCCCCGGTGACGGCGCGGCCACTGGATTTACCGATTGGAATAATCTTATGGGTGATCCGGGTCTGTCGATGTGGACAGAGGTTCCAGTGGTGATGAACGTTACCTACCCAACGACAGTCAATGTCGGATCGCGCAGAGTGCGCCCGCAAGTCGTCGATCAAGCCACAGGCGACCCGATTGCGGACGCATTGGTTGTGCTGATTAAGAGCGATGAGACTTTTGTCAAAGGTTTCACGGATGCCGGCGGGTTTGTGGACTTACCCGTCACCGTCAATACGGAGGGCATTATGACGTTAACCGTCTCCAAGCGAAACCACAAGCCGTTTCTCGCCGATATCAATTGTGTAACAGCAGGAGAGATGGTTACCGTTCTGACTTACACTGTTGACGATGATAATGTCAATGGCACACAGGGGAATGATAATGACCAGTTTAACCCGGGTGAGATTGTGGACCTGCCGGTTACGCTGAGAAATTTTGGATCAAGCGTCACTGCCTCAAACATAAACGCGACCGTAACGTGCGACAATCCTGACGTTACTATCTTGCAGTCGTCCTCATCATTCCCGTCACTTGCACCAGGTCAACAGGCAATCGGAGCGACGCCGTTCCGTATTCAACTTTCGTCATCCATGCGACACATGGAATCCGCAAAGCTCACGTTTCAGGTATCGTCTTCGACGGGGACAGCCTTCAGCACCGTGGAGCTGACGATTCAAGCCGGGAGTGCAATTTACGTGTCCTCACAAATCAGTGGCGGCAACGGTAATAATCGACTGGATCCGGGCGAAACGGCGACCATGCGGGTGACAGTACGGAACATCGGCGGATTGGCGATGGATGGTGTTTCTGCGACGTTGATTTCCCGTTACAGCCTTTTGTCAATCAATGACGGAACAGGGTCGTTTGGCAATATCGCGATTGACGGCACGGCCACGAGTGGCGTGAACGACTTTGTTGTTCGAGCCAATAGTGTTGCCTATCCCGGCAGCATGGGTAATTTGGTTCTTGTCCTGCAAACTTCAGGAGGGTTCATTGACTCTGTCGCCTTCGCGCTGCCGATCGGCGTAGCCTCAATCAACGATCCCACAGGCCCGGATGCTTACGGCTACGTGGCCTATGACAACGTGGATACGGAGTACGAATTCAGTCAACCCTACAATTGGACAGACATTGCTCCCCCTGTCGGCACACGCCTGACGAACGCCAGCAGCGACCGCGGTGAGCAAACTTGGAATGACCCTACACATAGCGATGTAGTTGCCTTGCCCTTTGACTTCATGTTTTACGGCCAAACGTACGATTCATTGACCGTGTGTTCGAACGGTTGGGCCGCCTTTGGGAATCAGACTCATCTGGATATGTTCCGCAACTATCCTATTCCCGGCCAACAGGCACCCGAGGCATTGCTTGCCGTGTTTTGGGATGACTTGAAAACGAATGCGGCGGGAGACGGAGTCTCATACTACTATGATGTAACCAATCACCGTTTCATTGTGCAGTGGAATGCCGTGGGAGCGTATCAGCAGGGCACTTCCGTTGACTTCCAGATTATTTTGCTCGATCAAGAGTATTATCCGACAAATGATGAGAACGGTATAATCGTTTATCAGTACGACAATGCCACGTCAATGAGTGAAGAGAATTACGACAATGCAACCGGTGAGACGATTGGTATTCAGGCGCCGCGTTCGTTGGTAGGTCTTCAGTATCGTCACGGCCACGTCAATTCAGCGGGTGCGCAGGGTCTCGGCAATGATCGCACAATCGTCATTACTACCGACAAGCGCTTTGCAACGGGTGTTATTCTTGGCACAGTGACGGATATGGCGACGGGTCTTCCACTTCAGGATGTCATCATTACGCTCGACGGGGAAGAAGATCTTGCCACTACCAACGCGCAAGGCGAATACACGATGATAGATGTAGAGATAGGAACCTACACTGTACGCGCGACAAAGTTCGGATACAACGTCGGTACAATTACTGATTTCGTTGTTGAAATGGATAGTATGGAGACTGCGACGTTTAGCCTATCGCATCCTGAGATCTCGCTGTCAACGGACGAATTGACTGTTGTCCTTCCGGGTGATCCGCTCGAACATTCATTTGACATTGAAAACGGCGGCAACGGCCCCCTCGACTTCCGGATCACACTTGAGTATCAGACTATCAATGGAGAGCGTGGGAATTGGGCTACCGTATCGGAGCAAAGCGTGTCAGATCAGACGGGCGATGCACAAATTCTCGGATGCGCCTTTGACGGTCACCGTTGGGTCGTCAGCGGAGGATCGGGACCTAGCGGACCGAACTACTTCTACTACTACGATCTTAATGGAATCTTTTCTGGCTCAACAGAGCAGCCCACGACGACGCAGTTTGGCTACTATGATTTGGCCTTTGACGGCCAATATATCTACGGCAGCACTGACGGACTTCAGGAGTTGCAGGGTGTGGATGCAAACGGTGTTATTCGCGCGACTGTTCCCGTTTCCCAAGTCAGTCCGGCTCGTTGCATCGCCTACGATCCGTTGCTGGATCAATTCTGGATAGCGGACTATAGCACACCAGTTTACTGCGTTGACCGTGAAGGAAATGAGATCCACAGATTTCCCAACAGTTTGCAGAAGACAGGCCTCGCGTGGTATGCAGACGATCCGGATGGGTACAAGCTCTATGTTTTCCATTGGAATTCGCAGGGAGCAGGTGGAACTCTGGTAAGCAAAATACACCCCGGTTCAGGCGCAATCCTCGCGGTTCGCGATATCACTGATGAGACAGGCGACCGTGCGGGTGGTTGCGATATCTCATCGGACTGGAACAGCATGTTAACAGTGTTTGGAGGCATCTTTCAGAATCCAGAGGGCGACCGTCTCGAAATGCGGCAAATGAAGTTTGACACTGATTGGATTGGTGTCACTCCGCTGATTTCGTCCGTCTTACCACAGAGTTCCCGCGATATATCTGTTACAATAAATCCTTCAACTCTGCGCGACCTGACCTATCATGTGAATATCATCGTTCACAATAACTCACCGGACAGTTCTGTCGTACTGCCTCTGACTCTGTCGAGCGCGTTACCTGTTCCTGATCCGTCGCCCGGAGTTCCGCGGCAGTATTCGCTCTATCAAAATTATCCGAATCCGTTTAATCCCTCGACGCAAGTGAGGTTTGATCTGATTGAACAAGGTTTGACGACATTGAAAATCTACAATGTCTTGGGTCAGCAAGTGGCAGCACCGCTGAATGCGCAACGCCTGCAAGTAGGCCAGCACATCGTCAACGTGGATATGGGAAGCCTGCCTTCCGGCGTTTACCTTTATCGCCTTGAAAGCGGCAGTTTTGTGGAAACCAAAAAGATGGTGCTGATGAAGTAGCGCCTACCCAAGAGTTAGATACAAACAAAAGCGCGGTCTCAATTGAGTCCGCGCTTTTCTATTCTACTTTTTCAGGGCGTTAGTCTCGACTACCACGCAATATAATCAAGCGCAGCATATGAACTAACGACATCGTAGCGGCTGCGACATACGTCCATGCGGCGGCGTTAAGAACTTTACGCGCGCCTTGTACTTCATCGGGAGCCAGAAAACTACCATTTCCCAAGATCGCCACTGCGCGACTGGATGCGTCAAACTCCACGGGCAATGTGACCACGTGAAACAGGACAGCGGCTCCGAAGAAAAGAATTCCCACGTCCATCAGCCAGCCGATAGACGGAATAAACATGCCGATTAAGAATAACGGCATGGCAGCCATACTGCCGATGTTTGCCACAGGAACCAAACTGGCGCGCCAGCTCATCGGAGCGTATCCGGCTTTATGTTGGATTGCGTGACCAACTTCGTGAGCGGCAACCGCCAGTGCAGACAAACTCGATGAAGCAAAAATCCCCTCGGACAATCGCACCTTGCGATCACCCGGGTGATAATGGTCCGTCAGCTCCCCGGCAATTGGTTCAATCACGACATCGTGCAAACCATTTTGATCGAGGATACGGCGGGCAACTTGTTCGCCCGTCAAGCCCAGCCGCGAGCGAACCTCGCTAAACTTGCGATAGGTACCCTTAACCTTGTACTGCGCCCACATCGCCAACGCCAGTGCGGGCAGAATCAAAATCATTGTCCAATCAAAGATCGGCAACATTACTTGTGAATTTCTCCATTTGGTGAGTTACTTAGAATCTGTCCGGCAACGTGGGTCTACCACGCAGAAACTCCTCGACGGTCATTTCCCGCTTACCGGCAGGTTTCAACTTCTTTAACGAGATGGGAACATCGGCTGTTCCTATATACATAACTAATTGTTTAAACACAACTTGCCCAGGGGGGATCATGCCAGCGCTCGGTTCGGCATCAGCTGACAGAATTTTAAGGGAAGAGTCCTGAGCTTTCGCAATAGCACCGGGTGACGGACTAAACGCCCTGATCTTCCGCAGAATCTCGGACGAAGGCTGACCAAAGTCAAGGATGTAATCTTCCGGCTTGAGTTTGCGTGCAGTGGTAACTTGTGATTCATCCTGCACAAGTGGAGCAATTTGCTCACCCGCGTCCAAACGATTCAAGACGCTTACCAACATGTCCGCGCCGATTTCAGCCAAGCGGTCGTGCAATGCCCCAAAATCTTCATCAGGAGCTATAGTCGTTCGCGCTTGCGCCAGCATTCCCCCGCCGTCAATCTCTTCGGTCAGACGGATAATCGTCACGCCGGTTTCGGTTTCACCACGAAGCAGCGTCCATTGAATGGGAGCCGGGCCACGGTACAGCGGCAACAAACTCGGATGCACATTCAATGCCCCCCACTTAGGCAAGGCAAACATTTCTCGCGGCAAAATACGAAACGCCACCACAACCAATGCGTCGGAATTCAACTCACGCAACGCCGTCAAGAAACTTGCGTCTTTCAGTCTTTCAGGCGAGTATACAGGAATCTCCTTTTTCATTGCAAACGCCTTAACTGGCATCGGCGTCAGCTTTCGGCCCCGGCCCTTGGGTTGATCAGGACTCGTCACCACCGCAATGACATCATGTTGACTTGCCAGCAAGGAATTCAGAGTCGGCAACGCAAACTCGGGGTTGCCGCAAAAAACGATACGCAAGAATTCAGCTCTCCTGTTGCTCTCGTTCCAGTCGCTTGAGCTTGCTGCTCAAAAGAGTCCTTCGAACCGGAGACAGATGATCTATAAACAATATTCCGTTCAAATGATCAATCTCATGCTGCAACACGCGGGCAAGCATGCCCGAGGCATTTAGTGTCTTGTGCTCTCCGGAAACAGTATCGTACTCAAGCGTAATAGACTCGGGCCGCGTGACGTGATCTCGAACATCCGGTATCGAAAGACACCCTTCCTCCATATTCCATTCACCGGACGACTCGACTATCTTTGGATTTACCACGGCTAAATAATAGTAGTCGTCCTCGTCATCCTTGGGCAATCCGATCACCAGCAATCTAATCAGTCGGTCTACTTGCGGGGCAGCTAGTCCGATGCCTTCGTATTCGTCCATGGTCGCAAACATCTCTCGCGCAAATTGCCGAAGATCATCGTCAAACTCGACGACCTCCTGCGCACGCTGTCTGAGAACGGGATGGCCATAGAGAACAATTCGATGCTTTCTTGTCGTCGTTTCAAATGGTGTATTCATTGTCGCGCTGGAAAATCTAAACTCAATACCTCGTTAGGAGCCGACCACACGAGCAATCGCGCTTCGATCAACCTTGACCTTGACATCGCTCGTGATCTTAATCCATAGTGTGTTCTCTTTCTCGTCAATTCCCGCTACATTGCCATAGACACCGCCCGTCGTGACGACTTCATCGCCCGTCTTCACTGCGGACAGCATGGCGGCGTGCTGTTTTTGACGTTTTTGCTGCGGTCGAATCATAAGGAAATACATCACCACGATAATCAACACAAAGGGCAGTAACGCGCCGATCATGCTGGGCTGCGATCCGCCTTCGGCCTGAAGAATGGGAAGAAACACGGGGGACATTACGAACTCAGGCATCTTGCCTCCAATTTAAAAATCTTTCTGTTCAACTTGCGGCAAGGTTTGCTCCATCCAAGACCGGAAATCTCCGGCCTCGATTTGAACACGCATTTGCCTCATCAACTCTTGATAAAAATGAATATTGTGTAACGAAATCAATCGCAAACCGAGTAATTCGTCACACACGAACAAATGTCGAAGATAGGCGCGGTCAAAGGTTTTGCAGGTGTAGCACGGACAATTCTCGTCGAGCGGAATCATTTCGCTCTTGTGGCGCGCAGTCTTAATAATCACTCGTCCGTTCCACGTAAACGCGCAACCGTTGCGGCCATTGCGGGTGGGAAGGACGCAGTCAAAGAAATCAATGCCCCACGACACACATCGGAGCAAGTCTTCCGGAAACCCGACGCCCATTAAGTAGCGCGGCTTGTTCTTCGGTAGCAGTTCAGCGGCAAGCGGAACCAGATCGTGAAAAACACTCTTAGGTTCACCGACCGCCATACCACCGATAGCATAACCCGGGAAATTCAAGTCAATCAAAGCGGTCGCTGACGCTTTTCGCAGATCAGGATAAGTCGAGCCTTGAACTATGCCCCAGAGATTCTGCCGATGCCCGTAAAGATACGGCTGTTCACGCTCTGCGACACGCGCCAATTTTGCCCACTCCACGGTCAAGCGATTCCATTCGTCGGCTTGACCATGTGAACACGGGTATGGCGGACACAAATCAAGCACCATCATGATGTCGCTGCCGATATGACGCTGAATATTCACGACCGATGCAGGCGTAAACTCGTGATAGCTGCCGTCCAGATGGGACTGAAACCTCACGCCTTGTTCATGCACCTTGCGAATCTCAGCCAGCGAAAAAACCTGAAATCCACCTGAGTCCGTGAGTATGGGCCGCTGCCAACTCATGAACTTATGCAAGCCGCCAGCCAGCTTTAGCAACTCCAAACCGGGCCGCAAATACAAGTGGTAGCTGTTCGACAAAAGCGCTTGCACGTCGGCTTCCAATAGCTCGCGCGGTGCCAGCGTCTTAACTACTCCCAATGTGCCGACGGGGAAAAAGTGCGGTGTCTGAATCTCGCTGTGATCCGTCGTGAGTACTGTTCTGCGCGCGCTAGTTCCCGACGAATCAGTTTGTAGGACACGAAACGGGTGCGCCGCTATTTCTGCCACGGTTTCTTCAGTGATTCTTGCACGGCCAACATGTCATTCGAGGGCAGCTCACACGCAAAATTCTTGCACACATAATAGGTGGTCTTGTTGTCCAACAGCGCTTTGCCATCTACAAAAGACCTCAACGGATGGTTTGCAGAAAGTTGCTCAGCAAAGCCTTCTTCAATGTTAAGAATCTGACGGTTGTGATTTGGTAGCTGACTCTTCTTTACACCCATTGGAAAAACAACGATAACTTGTTCAGGCGGGAACATCAGCCACTCGGCGGTCAATAGAGCCTGAGAGAATGCGGTCGGCGCGCGCTCAAGGTATGGCATAAGCGTGTTGATCTGCTTCTCTGCTCGCTGTCTGAACTTCTCTTCACCTGTCAGGTAGTACAGTTTGATACATAAGTTTCCCGCGAGCGAATTGCCCGTCGGAAGAGCGCTGTCATAGAGGTCCAAGGATCGAACC
>CAZHAK010000032.1:0-25333 GCA_964530625.1 uncultured Alphaproteobacteria bacterium
AGTGTTTTACTCCGCACGGCTTCAATATCGGCATGAACATCGGTAGAGCGGCTGGCGCAGGAATTCTCGATCACTTGCACTATCACATCGTGCCGCGGTGGAACGGCGACTCGAATTTTATGTCCGCCGTCGGTGAAACCAAAGTGCTCTCAGAAAGCCTTTCTGAGAGCTTTGCTCGTTTGAAAAAATCAATGGATCGCCTTAGATCCAACCGACCTTAATGAGAGTAATCGTGTTCGAGTCACTCACATGAAGTGGGGACACGGCGAGATTGACACGTTTGTCGGCGACATTTGGGAGCTTGCGACTCAAGCCATTGTCGTGCCTATTCACACAGACTTGCGTCCGGCAGGCACTATCGGAGTGGAAGTTCGCAAACGGCTGGGTCCGTCCGTGGAAAAACAATTGACTGTAAAAAGTGATCTTACGCTAGGACAGATTTGTGTCACAAGCGCAGGCACATTAGCGTGTGAATCCGTAATTCACATTGCCGTGACCACACTTTCTACGAAGCCAACAATTGAAATTCTTCAGGAAGCGCTAAGCAATTCACTCTTGCATGCTTTTCACACTGCCATGCGTTCTGTGGCGATACCTGCAATGTTTAACAATCCCGGAGAACTGACCACCTCGGCGGTTGCCCATACCACGGTCAAAGCGGCGATGGATCACTTGCAAAAGGGAAAACATCCGGGCCGCATCGTCATGGTCGTACCCACCGACTACGTTCTAAAAGCATTTGAAACCGAGATGAATCGTGTTAGCGACGGTAGACTACTCACCTGACTATTCTACTATTCTACTTTATTAACAGAAACTACAATGGTCTATCCCGTTCCCGGAACACGTGAGCCTTTTCTTGCGACACGGCGCCAAGATACTTGGTGGCTGGTGCCGCTGGCAATGGCTACGACGTTCATCGTTTTCATTGCCTACGCAAGTTGGGCGGCCTTTCAACCTATCGAGTTAAGCAGGTTTGGCCCGTATATCTCCCCATTTTATTCACCGGACTTGACGCGGTTCATCCCCGGTTTCACGTGGTCGCCTGCATTGCTCATTCTTTGGGTGCCCGCAGGGTTTCGCTTGACATGTTACTACGGTCGTAAAGCATACTACCGTTCAATCACACTGTCGCCAATCGCCTGCGCTGTGGGCAAAGGGGATCGAAACTATAAAGGCGAAAGCGCGTTACCATGGGTTCTGAATAATCTACATCGCTATTTCCTTTACATCATCACGATTCTTGTGCTCTTTCATTGGGTTCATTTCGTGGACGCCTTCAAATTCTCGGACGGCTGGGGCCTTGGACTGGGAACGATAGTTGTTGCAGCGGACACGATTTTCTTGTCGCTCTATGTTTTCAGTTGCCACTCACTCCGGCATTTAGTCGGTGGAAAGATTGATTGCTACTCATGCGTGGCGGCCGGCGTGACCCGCCACAAGCTTTGGTCAGGAATTTCAAATTTGAATAATCTGCATAACGTGTACTTCTGGCTGAGTTTGTTCACGGTAGGATTCGCGGACGTTTACGTGCGGTTGTGCGCCATGGGAATCTGGCATGATGTGAGGTTCTTCTAATGGCAAACTACATTACGCACGATTATGACGTTTTGATTATCGGTGCGGGTGGCGCAGGTCTTCGCGCGGCAATAGAGTCCGCAAGCCTCGGTGCGAAAACCGCCATGGTGATGAAATCTCTGTTAGGCAAAGCTCATACGGTGATGGCCGAGGGCGGCGCCGCAGCGGCTATGCGCAACACTGATGATCGGGATTCGTGGGAAGTGCATTTTCGTGATACCATGAAAGGCGGCAAGCAGCTCAACCATTTCCGAATGGCTGAGCTGCACGCCAAAGAAGCACCAGACAGAATTCAAGAGCTTGAAGATTGGGGCGCAGTCTTTGATCGCACAACTGACGGCTTGATTAGCCAGCGAAATTTTGGTGGTCACACGTATCCACGCCTGGCTCACGTCGGTGATCGCACAGGCCTTGAAATGATTCGCACGTTGCAGGACAAAGTTGTGCACATGGACAACGTCGAAATCTTCATGGAAACGACGGTCACACATCTTTTCAAGGCCAACGGCAAAGCCTGCGCGGCGCTGGCCTATTCGCGTGTCACGGGTGAGTTTCATCTCTTTCGCGCGAAGGCGATTGTTTTGGCGACTGGCGGCGGCGGAAAATCCTTCACGATTACTTCGAATTCATGGGAGTACAGCGGCGATGGTCAAGCCTTGGCATGGCGCGCAGGTGCGGACTTGTTGGACATGGAGTTTGTGCAATTTCACCCGACCGGAATGGTCTGGCCCCTGTCGGTTCGCGGAACGCTGGTGACAGAAGGTGTACGAGGTGAGGGCGGAGTGTTGCTGAACAAGGACGGCCGCCGCTTTATGTTTGATTATATTCCTGAAGCCTTCAAGAACGACGTCGCGGCTACCGAAGAGGAAGCTAATCAATGGGTCACTGAAGTCGTCGCCGGAAAACTCGCGACCGTGCGTCGCCCGCCGGAACTTTTGACGCGCGACGTCGTTGCTCGCTCAATTCGCGCGGAAGTGCAGGCCGGGCGCGGCTCGCCTCACGGCGGTGCGTTCTTAGACATTGCCACACGCCGCACGGCTGTGGACATTCAGCGCAAATTGCCCTCGATGTATCACCAGTTCAAGCAACTGGCCAATGTTGACATAACCAAAGAGCCGATGGAAGTCGGCCCGACCTGCCATTATATGATGGGCGGGATTCGCGTCGCAGCGGAAACAGCCATGACGACTGTGCCGGGTTTGTTTGCCGCCGGTGAAGTTGCAGCAGGATTGCACGGCGCAAATCGTCTGGGCGGCAATTCACTCTCAGACCTGCTTGTGTTCGGGAGAAGAGCAGGGTGGGGTGCTGCGGAATATGCCAAGAAGGAATCTGCCGAACAACCATCCGCGTCAGAAATTGAAGCAGCAATTACCGAAAACACCGCGTTCTTTGATCGCCCCGACGGAGAGAATCCCTACGCACTTCACAAGGAATTGCAAGAGATGATGCAAAATAACGTCGGCATTGTTCGTGTGGATCAAGAACTTCGCGGAGCGTTGACGGCTCTCGACGGCCTTGAAGACCGTATCAAAAGAGCGTCAGTCTCCGGCGCGCGCGCCTATAATCCAGGCTGGAATCTTGCCATGGATTTACGCAGCATGGTTATCGTGTCCCGCGCCATTGCCATGGCAGCCTTGGCTCGCAAAGAAAGCCGCGGCGGTCACTCCCGGATTGATTTTCCGGATTACGACAAGAGTTTCTCAAAAATCAATCACGCACTCACAAATGAGAATGGCAAGATGATTCTGCGAGCCGAACCACTGCCCGTCGTACCCGAAGAGCTAAAGAAATTCGTGGAGGAAGCATAGATGTCGCGTACTGTGAAAATGAAGGTCTTTCGCGGCGAAAATGAGCAGGGCGAGCTTCAAGACTATTTTGTAAACATTGACGACGGTATGGTCGTACTGGATGTCATTCATCGTATTCAGGAAACGCAAGCGCCCGATCTGGCGTGTCGGTGGAACTGCAAAGCGGGCAAGTGCGGCTCGTGCAGCGCCGAAGTGAACGGCAAACCGAGTTTGATGTGTATGACGCGCATGGATACGCTGAATACCGAAAAACCCATCACCATTGAACCCCTAAAAACATTTCCGCACGTTCGCGACCTGGTCACGGACGTCTCCTGGAATTACACGGTCAACAAAAAGATCAAACCGTTCAAACCCCGGCCCAAAGACGCCGACGGCAAACACCGCATGTATCAATATGAGGTGGATCGTGTGCAGGAATTCCGTAAGTGTATTGAGTGCTTTCTTTGTCAGGATGTCTGTCACGTGCTACGCAGCCATGGCAAACACGAAGTCTTCGCCGGACCAAGATTCATGGTACGGCTGGCCTCTCTTGAAATGCATCCTCTGGATGCCGAAGACCGTATTGATTTCGTCAAAGACGAGGGTGGCATAGGATATTGCAACATTACAAAGTGCTGCACCGAAGTTTGCCCAGAGCACATTCGTATTACCGATAACGCGATCATACCTTTGAAGGAGCGCGTCGCGGATCGGTACTATGATCCGATTAAAATGTTGTTCCGCGTGTTAGGCGGAAAATGAAGTTTCATACGGAGTATCTCACGTTTCAAACGATGCAGCGCGAGGAGTTTGTTCTGATAACAGACAGGGTGGAAAAAGCAGTCAGCAAGTCCGGTGTCCAAGAAGGCATGGTGCTCGTCTCCGCGATGCACATCACGGCGGCGGTCTATATCAATGATGCGGAAGACGGATTAATCGAGGATATCAAGGAATGGCTGCGAGGTTTGGCACCCGATAAAGATTATCGTCATCATCGCACAGGCGAGGACAATGGCAGCGCGCACTTGAAGAACTTAGTGTTGCATCATCAGGTGATCATTCCCATCACCAGCGGTAAACTAGATCTCGGTCCGTGGCAACAGGTCTACTACGCAGAGTTTGACGGGCAACGTCGCAAGCGCGCCATCGTCAAAGTCATGGGTGAATAACCCCGAGTGACTCTTTCTAAGAATCACGGGCCGCTGATCATCGTCGGCAGCGGTCCTGCAGGAATCGGTGTCGCGTTGGAAGCGATGCGGCGCGATGTCAAAGCTCTCTTGATTGATCGCGGCAGCCTTTGCAACACAATCTACAATTTCCCCGAGCGCATGACGTTCTTTTCCACGGCGGAGCTGCTCGAGTTTCCTGGCATCCCGTTGATAGCTGAAGGAGCCAAACCGACTCGTCGCGAAGTCTTGGACTATTTCACTCGTATTATTCTGTCTAACGATCTACCCTTTAAAACTGATTGTGCCGTCATTGACGTGAAGTCACAAAACGGCGGATTCACCGTCGAAACTTCTTGCGGCAACTTTGACGCTAATGCGGTCATAATCGCCACGGGCTCGTACGATCAACCGAACATGTTGAATGTTCCGGGCGAATCCCTGCCGCACGTTTCGCACTACTATTCCTCGGCCCACCCTTTTATCGGCAAGAACGTCGTGGTTGTCGGAGGCAAGAACTCAGCCGCAGAAGCGGCGCTCGACTTGCATCGTAGCGGCGCACGCGTCACAATCGTTCATCGGGGCAAATCGTTGTCGCCGTCTGTCAAATATTGGATTCGCCCCGATCTCGAGAATAGAATACGCGAAGGTTCAATAAGCGCGTACTTCAATTCAAAGATTGTAGAAATCGAGTCGCGATCCGTTCACATTCGCGAGAACAACGCAGAGCACGAGCTGCCCGCTGACGCAGTCTTTCTCCTTACAGGTTACAATCCAGATTTCGCGTGGCTTAAGAATCTCGGACTGAAGTTTGAGGGATCGGCTGAACTTCCTGTTCACAATCCAGACACTCTCGAATCAAATATCCCGGGACTCTATGTCGCCGGAGTGTTGATTGCAGGCCGCGAAACCTCGCGGGTGTTTATCGAAAATAGCCGTGCACACGGAGTAAAGATCATTACTCATTTTCTGAATCGCCCGGCATGAGTGAACGCTGGTTTCGTGTTTGCAAACGAGATGAATTGAAAGATGGAAGTGCTAAGAGTATCACGATTCTCGGCAAGCCTTACGCAGTCTTTGCACTTGATGGTAAAATCTTCGGACTGGATGCAGCCTGCCGACATATGCGAGCAAATCTTGCGGCTGGCAAGATTCAGAATGGAGTCGTAACCTGTTTCATGCATAACTGGACATATGAGATTCGCACAGGCAAATGTCTGTCGAATCAAGGCATGGACACCCTGACGCGATCAGTGAAAATTGAAAATAATGAAATCTTGATTTTGGTCGAATGGCCGGATGATTTGTAGGCAACGAGGGTCGGGTAATACCCATTTGAATACGGAGGATGGCATGAAACAGCGTTGTAAAACTTTTTTGATGGTCTCGTGCTCGCTGTTGAGTGCGGCATCGGCGATAGCCGGTTACGACATACACTTTCACAGCGGCACGGTAAGCCCGGTCGCAGGCGACTACGGACTTGCAAATCAACTTTCCGCTCAACATGCGGTGTTGCAATTCTACTCTGCTTTGACCGCAGAGAATCACTCACGCTTGTCAGCAGCAGGAGTTGAACTCTTAGGCTATCTTCCGGATCGAGCTTATGCCGCCAAACTGTCGGCCCCACTCTCGCGGCAAGAGTTGGCGTCTCTTGGAGTAAGAGCAGTCCTGCCGTTCGCGCCGGAATATAAACTCCATCCTCGCCTACTCGAAAGTGATTTCGGCCCGTGGAGCGTGTATGAAAATGGATTGCGCATGTTCAACGTGGATATTTTTCCGGATGTGGCATTGGCGGAAGCGGCAGCCCTGATCGAAAAATCAGGCTATCCTGTCGGCGATCATATTGACGCATCGCATACTCTGGTCGTTGCGGCAGATCCCGGTAAGATTGTTGAGCTTGCCTCGCTTGAACCTGTGATGTTCATCAATGAAACGTCACCCCCGCTAGAAGACTTGAATCAAACGGTGCGTGTGCGCTTGCACGTCAACGAAGTGCAAGCCGCGCCGTATAACCTCGCGGGAAATGGTGTCACGATTTTGGTTTATGACGGCGGGATGGTTGGAACTCACGCGGACTTTGGCAATCGGGTCACGCTGATGGAAGACGGTATTGTCGCGGGTCACGCCACTCACGTCGCGGGAACGGTCGGCGGAAGCGGCAGCGAGTCAGGCGGTAATCAACGCGGCATGGCTCCGGCGGCAACCATCATTAGCGGTGAGTACGATGCCTGCATTCCGTTCTGTTTCTATAATAGTCCGAATGACATCAGCGAAGATTACATTTTCGCGCGTATGAGTTATGGCGTCGAAGTGACAACCAACTCTATCGGAGCGAATGTCAGCCCGAACAGTTATCCCTGCTCGTGGTTCGGTGACTACGAGTTAACCTCTCGCATCGTGGACGGACTTGTAAGACAAACCGGAGATCGTCCGCTGATTCAGTTTTGGGCGGCAGGCAACGAGCGCGGTGACCCCGGCTGCGGCATTAGCACTTACCGCTGTATGTCCATCCCCGCTTCGGCAAAGAACATTATCACGATAGGTGCAACGACATCGACAGATGCTTTGGCATCTTTCACGTCATGGGGGCCGACAGATGATGGCCGCATCAAGCCCGAAGTCTGCGCGATGGGTGTCAATGTAACGTCCTGCGCGGTTGGCACGGGTTATACAACCATGTCCGGCACGTCCATGGCGACTCCGGCGTCTGCGGGTGTTTCGTGTTTGATTCTTGAGCAATGGCATAATCAATACACAGGTGCTCCCGATCCGCTTCCGGAAACGATGAAAGCGCTCTACATTAATTCAGCGAATGATCTTGGCAGCACAGGACCGGATTTTCAGTCAGGATTTGGATTGGTTAACGCCCAACGAGCCGTGGATCAACTGATTGCCGGCGGCGTTATGCAAAATCAGCTTGCCATCGGCGAAGTCTTTGAGCACCAGTTCGTAGTACCTGCAAGCACCCCGGCTCTTGATGTGAGTTTGGCTTGGTCAGATGTCCCCGCAGTCGGAAACGTCATCCCAACCTTGGTGAACGATCTTGACCTTGTACTGGTTGCGCCAGATGCGACTCAGCACTTGCCGTGGGTACTGAATCCCGCTTCTCCGGCAAGTCCCGCCACGACAGGACGTGACAGCGTCAACATTTGCGAGAAAGTCCGTGTGAGCAATCCGGCGGCGGGCACGTGGACCATTCGCGTTTCCGGGGAAGTAAACATGGGTGCGGCTCAAACATTCGGCTTAGCATCCAGTGTGCCGCTGGTAGCACAGTGGGCTGAAGTGCACGGAGTCCTGCATGTAGTCTCTGATCCGCAAAACAGATTGGCTGGCTCCGTTGAAGTGATCGGAGACGGAATCGTCACCTTGACCGATAATCAAGGCAATTTTTCACTTTTCGTTCCTCAAGGAGCTACCTATTCGATGCTCGCTCGCGCCTATGGACATGTCCCCGTCACGCATACGTTTGATGTTTCTTCGGGCGACGTCGAACATGATTTCGCGATGGTGCCGGCGACTCCGAACGTAACTATCAACGGGACGGTAGAAACACAATTAGGCACGGCAGTTGTCGGCGCGGTAGTGACCTACGAGTTCCCGAACGCGTCAATTCCGAACGACACGACAAATGCAACGGGAAATTTCACTAAAGCATTACCTCGCGCCGAAACGTACATCATTCGTGCAACCCTGGACGGTCGTGAGGCAATGCAAGCCGTCACGTTGCCCAACAGTGGTTCAGTTGATATCACGTTTGTAATCAACGATACGCGTTTTGCGCCTGTCGGGCCGGACGGCGGAGGGTATTATTGCTACGAAAATGGCGACACGGGATATGCTCCCACGTTTGAATATGAGTCCATCGCACCTGCGGCAGGCGGCCCCGGCACCCTAATCGGTCCTGGCAATGGCAACGACTGGACGACTACAGTTGCATTGCCGTTTAACGCCCGCTTTTACGGCACAGTAGTCGGCGGCTTAACCGTCTCTGCCGATGGCTGGATCGGTTTTGGCACAGTAGCTCCCGGAACACAGCCATGGACAAACGGCTATCTCCCCACGACAGCCGCACCCAATAACTCAGTGTATATTTTCTGGGACGACCTCTTTCCTTATCATGTGACGGAGGGCGGACAAATCGCGTCCTATTACGACGAGCCGAACGATCGGTTCATTGTCGAGTACTATCAAGTATCTCAGTTTGACCCGGTGTCGAACAAGGTCACGGCACAGTTTGTGCTATACTCTATGAACGCCCGTCAAACGAGCACCGGAGACAGTGAATTCGAGGTTCACTACCAGCGATTCGACCACGACGGCCCGGATACGGATCAGGATGCCACCGTAGGCATCGAAAATTCAAACGGTACCCAAGGTCTGTTCGTTTTCTTCGATAGCTATGCCGATCCCAATCAGCACACGATAACGGCAGGAACGGCTCTTCGCTACACGACCGGCCCGATTCTTGGCACAGGCACATTGACCGGACAGATAACAACGATCCCGGCAACCGACGTTTCCGGCGGTACGATTCGTGTCGGCGCGCTGGCTTTTTCTCCGAATGGCGACGGTTCATTCAGCGTAAGCAATGTCCCGGCAGGCCAGTTCCGTCTCGAGTTTGAGTTTGTTGGTTACGAGAACCTGCTTTCTGAGCAGTTCACAATCCCCATTGAAGGTCAAGCAAATGTGGACATGACCGTCTATCGTTTAGATGCTCCGCAGAACCTCGTAGGGGAGTTTGACAGCGAGGCCTTTCAAGTAACATTGGCGTGGGATCCTCCGACATGGGATGGCGGCTTGCGATCAGACGGCATAGGCTCGCTCGACGCTTTAAGTGACTACACACTGTTGATCGGCGGCCGCACACCTATCACCGGAATTACTCAAACGTCGTATGTCTATTCACCACCAGCGGTCGGCATCTTCCGTTTCTGGGTGGTTGCAAACTACGACGGCGGAATTTCGGATAGTTCAAACATGGTTCAGTTTATTGTGACCGACGCGGAGGATGCTAATGCGCTTATGCCGACGGAATTCTACTTGAATCAAAACTACCCGAATCCGTTCAATCCGACGACAAACATCACCTTCGGGTTACCCGTCGAATCACAAGTTAGTCTCGATGTCTTTGACATCACCGGTAGGAACGTCGCGACTATCCTGAATGTGAGGTTGTCCGCGGGACACTATACGCAAAGTTTCGACGCCACAGGGCTCGGAAGCGGTGTTTATTTCTATCGTTTGAATACAGGTAAGCAGCAACTAATCCGCAAAATGATGCTGCTTCGCTAAGCAGAAAACACGCGCTTGCGCAGAGGGGCCTGATCGGCCCCTCTGACATTAGCGAGTGCAAGTTAACACAACTCTATTGGAGTAACTTACCAAGACATGAAACTGTCGCCTATTTCGAGCTATCGTTTTACTCCCAATTTACCCGAATCGCTCGTACGATTAACGGAACTTGCGTACAATTATTACTGGTCGTGGCGTCCCGAAATGTACGATCTTTTCCGAAAACTCGATCCGGAAGCCTGGGACGCATTCCAACATAATCCTGTACGGTTGCTGATGGACATTCCGCAGTGGAAACTCACTCGCGCATCTGAAAACGGAGAGTTTCTCGAACACTACAAGCATTGTCTGGAGTTACTGGATACTTACCTGAAGGGTGAGACGTGGTACAACCAAGTTCACGGCGGATCGCAGAACGGTCGCATCGTGTTCTTTTCAATGGAGTACGGGCTCGCCGAATGCTTACCGCTTTACAGCGGCGGTTTGGGTGTTTTGAGCGGTGACTACTTGAAAGCGGCGTCAGATATCGGACTACCTGTCGTGGGAATTGGTTTGGCCTACCGTCAGGGATATTTCCAGCAGCAACTTGACGTCAACGGCCGCCAACATGAACTCTATCCCACGAACGATTTTGATATTCTGCCCATTCAGCCTGTGCTGACCGACAGCGGTGAGCGGCTGACGATCGAGATCCCCTTTCACAATCGTCAACTAACCATTGGCGCATGGTTAGTTACCGTGGGCCGCGTTCCGTTTTACGTATTAGACACCGACTTGCCTCAAAATATTCTGGCGGATCGATCAATTACCCACACATTGTATGGCGGGGATCGTGAAACTCGAATTCAGCAGGAGATCGTGCTCGGTTTTGGCGGTATCGAATTGCTTCGCAAACTGGGCATCAAGATGTCGGTCTGCCACATGAACGAGGGCCACTCCGCATTCGTTCAGATCGCTCGTATTCGCAATGCCGCCGCCGAACAAGGCTTGTCGTGGTACGAAGCCTTACAGCTCGTCTCAGCGGGAACGTTGTTCACGACTCATACTCCCGTGCCCGCAGGCATTGACGAGTTCTCGACAGAATTAATGGACAAGTATTTTGGACAAATTTACGACCATTACGGTATTTCGCGAGACGAAATCCTTGGCTTAGGCAGTGTGCGGCAAGGCACTCCAGGTCAACCGTTCAACATGGCCATCTGCGCACTGCGCACAGCCGACTACACAAACGGAGTGAGTCGCTTGCATGCGGACGTGTCACGCCGAATGTGGGCGGAGAGTTGGCCCAATCTTCCGTATGAGGAAGTGCCAATCGATTTCGTCACAAACGGCGTTCATCATGCGACTTGGATCTCCCCTGAAATGTCACAATTGTTCCAGCGACACTTCGAGGATGATTGGCGTGAAGGGCCGGACGATAAACGCCTCTGGGAAAGAGTCGCAAACATACCGGATCGTGAAATTTGGGAAACTCACAACCTCGGTAAGTTGAGATTGATTGACTTCGTACGGACGCGGGTGGCAGCCTATCGTCAGCGAGTCAGCGGCTTCATACCCTTGTCAGAAGAGTTGGACGAGATTCTTGCGCCGCACGCTCTCACCATCGGCTTCGCGCGCAGATTCGCAACCTACAAGCGCGCGACGCTCTTGCTTTCGCATCCGGATCGTTTGCTGGCGTTGCTGCGGGATCCTGATCGCCCGGTGCAATTCCTATTCGCGGGTAAAGCTCATCCTCAGGATGTGATGGGCAAGGATTTAATCTCGTCTCTCATTCATTTCGCGCGCGCGAATGGCGTCGAGCATCGCATGTTGTTCCTTGAAAATTACGATATGCATGTCGCATCGCGTCTTGTACAAGGGGTGGATGTTTGGATGAACAATCCGCGCCGTCCTCTTGAAGCCAGCGGCACGAGTGGCATGAAAGTCCTAATCAACGGAGGTCTGAACTTCTCAATTCTTGACGGCTGGTGGGACGAAGCCTACTCACCAGAGAACGGTTGGGCCATCGGCAGTGCCGCGCAATTCGGTAACGACTCTTTACAGGATGAGAGCGACGCTCGCATGTTGTTCGATACATTGGAGCATCAGATCGTGCCGCTCTACTACAGTCGCGGCGAAGATGGGGTGCCCAGCGCGTGGATGCAAAAAGTGAAAGCCTCGATAGCCGGACTTGTGCCTCGCTTTTCAGCCAGAAGAATGGTCAAAGAGTACTGGGAAGATTTCTACTCCCGGGCATTGGAGCGCTGCGCGATGATGGAATTGGACAATGCAGCGGGTGCGCGCGAATTGGCGCGCTGGAAGCGTTACGCAGAGAGTCACTGGCATGAAGTGAAAGTGCTGAGTGTAGAGGCCGATCCCGCGTTCAATCTGCATCCCGGAAGTCTGATAAAGGTCAGAGCCCAAGTCGCACTTGGCGGACTCTCACAGGAAGATGTCGAAGTGCAAATTTGCTACGGCGAAGATACCGGCAAGGGCGATCTCGAACTTTCAGGCTACTCTCGACTCGATCACATTTCGAGCGGTGATGCGCACGAGTACACAGGCTCGTGGACGGCTCCTGAAAACGGAGTGTTCGGATTCACCGTCCGCGTTGTGCCGTCTCATCCGTTCTTGGGTAATCCTTTACGCATGGGAATTGTTCGCTGGGCCACACCTAAGAGTTAGCATTTTGAACTATAAAAAAACGGACACAACCAGTGTCCGTTTTTTAAATCTCTTAAAGGCTCTGTTTATGCACGTCGTCGGGTTTAATCTTCAAACGGAACGCTTTTGAATAGCAGAAGAACAGGAGCCACGTCAAGATCCCCCAACTGCTGAGCATGAGTATCCAGCCACCAAGAGTCATAAATCGCTCTCCTTTATTTTCGGAAATCTTCCGTCTTTGTTAGCTTGCACGATGATCCAACCGATGATCAAAATAACGGCAAGCAAAATGAGCCTCGCGACCCATATCCACGTCCGCGTCGTCGGATCCGTCACATTCTCGAGCATGATCACAGACCACCATTCCTTGACCAGCCAGATCGAAAGAAGTATAATCAAATACGTCGGCGTAACATATTTTAGTATAAACCGGAAAGCCTTCGGCACCTTGATTACAGAGCCGCGCTCCATCTCTGCGAAGCCCTTGTCTACTCCAAGAATGAAGGAGAAGAAAATGACCATTATAGTTGCCGCAACTACAGGGCAAACCGTCGCCGCCCAGAAATCCATCTCATCCAACGTCCCCCACTGGATCGTAAACACAAGAAACCCCGTCACCAGAAGATTTGCAACACCCATGAACGTAACGGCTCGACGGTGAGTCATGTTAAGTTCGTCCGTTAAAAAAGTAACTGCAGGTTGAATTAGCGAAACAGAAGAGGTCACACCTGCGATAAACAGCAGCAAGAACCAGATAAAAGCAAAAAGTCCACCCAGGGGAACTTCTTGAAAAATCAAGGGCATTGTTACAAATCCTAAGCTGAAGGACCCGCTGTTGGCAATCGTCTGAGCCTGAGCAATACCGTAGAATGCAGCTGCGGCGACTATGCCTATACTGCCTCCTAAAACGACTTCCACGAATTGATTGGTCGTTGTCGCTGTAAGACTCGACAAGACAACGTCGTCATTCTTTCTCAGGTAAGAAGCGTAGGCCATAATACAGCCCATACCCACGGACAGAGAAAAGAATATCTGTCCCGTCGCGGCCAGCCAAACCTTGACGTCCGTGAGGGCTGACCAATTCGGATTCCACATGAATCCCATAGCATTCGAGACATTCCAATCAGGATGAGCGGAATCCGGAGTTCCCAGTGTCAGCACACGAATCGCCAGCAGAATACCGCAGACAATTAGAATCGGCATACCTATTCGAGTCAACTTCTCGATACCGCCCCGAATGCCTTTGTACATGACAAAGTAATTAATCACGAATACGATCACGAAAAATACTATCGCAGGTGTATGATTATGGAAGTAGCTATTGCTCTCCGCGCCGATGAAGCCGGCGAAGAAACTCGCCATCTCACCCGCCGCTATGGCTTCCTTGAAACCTCCGGTAATGGAGTAGTAAGCAAAGGCCAGCGTCCATCCCTCGATGTATACATAATAGAAGGTGATGATGGTCGGCGCGAAAATGGCTGCGATGCCTAGGTACTTCGCCCACGGTTTTCCCTTCGCGATCCGGTGATAAACTCCCGGCCCGGTGCCGTGATTATATCGGGCGCCATAGCGTCCCAGTGTCCATTCAACCCATGCGAGCGGAATTCCCAGCAGGATCATTGCCAGCAAATAAGGAATCATGAACGCGCCTCCGCCGTTCTCGGCAGCTTGCGTCGGGAAGCGCAGGAAGTTGCCCAATCCAACGGCGCTGCCTGACACCGCTAAGATGACTCCTATTCGAGTTCCCCAATTCTCGCGAGCCTTTACCGGTTTTGTTTCCGACATGTCCTCTCCTGTTCGTGAATGTTTCCTCTCCTAAGGAACGCACGAAATTAATAGTTCTGAACCGGAAGGTCAAGAAGATCAATGATAATTCTGAATTTCCTCAGATATCTATCGCCAGCATTTGCGCCCGCGACTGAAATCCGACCGAAGAGTAGAGGCTTAAGGCAACTTCATTGTTCTCTGCAACCAACAACCAAAGTTCTTCACATTCGAGTTCTTTTGCCCGCTTCCGTGAGTATTCAATAAGAATCTTGCCGATCCCTTGACCGCGCTGTTCAGGCAGGACAGAAACATCCCACACCCATAACTCTTTGTTTCCATTAAACCTATTTGAAGTATTGTAAAGCCATAGATGACCCAAATAGTTGGACGCAGAAGAATGAGCAACCCAAATCTCACTTTCCGGCCTGAACGCAAACTCCTTTACGAACCCCTGAAACTTGTTGAATAGCTCGGATTTTGTTAAGTTTGGACGACCATGCAGGGAACTGCAAGTCACGGCTCCGAGTTGAAGAAACGTATCGAGGTCCGCCGATTGCAACGGACGAAGGTGGATTATGTCGGATTGCGGTAATTCTGCTTTCATATTAATAATACTGAGGTTAGGTGAAATCTCAGAGCGTAAACCTCTGATTTTTTAGGACCTTAAATAGGAGCACATACATCCGATTTTATTTTATCTCGGATGATGAAAGTTATTTGGAATTTTTGTAGATTGCGAGAGATTCGCAGAGGAAAACCTAAGGAGATGCATGTGAAGAAGTTTGGAGTCATTCTCGGCACTATGGCCGTGGTAGCGTTGGTTCTTGCCGGCGGCTACAGTTATGCATGTGAAAGCGCTTGTTCGTCTTCCAAGAAGGCCAGCAAAGAAACTAAGAATTCCGCAACTGAGCAGTCCGCAACAAATGCGGTGCTGACCTCGTCAAGTGATAAATCCGCGTCGTGCGCCTCGAGCTGCAGCGCGTCCAAGGCCTCGGCTGAAAAGGCCTCTGCTTCATGTGATGCATCCAAGGGTGCCACAAATGCAGTTTTGACCTCAGCCGGTGACAAGTCTGCCGCTTGTGCGACAAGCTGCGCGGCCAAGTCGTCCGCTCAAAAGGCGTCTGGTGCTTGTGATGCATCGAAAAGTGCATCCAGTACAAGTGCAGTGTTGACCTCCTCAGGCTCGGCTTGCTGCGCGAGCAAGGGTGCGACAAACGCTGTGATGTCCTCAGCCGGTGACAAGTCCGCCTCGTGTGCGACAAGCGGTGCCGTGAAGGCTTCGGGAACCTGTGATTTGTCAAAGTGTACGGCAGCTGAGAAGGCTTCCGGCAAATGTGACATGTCAAAGTGTTCATCCATGTCGAATGCCTCGATGACTTCAGGTGCTTCGTGCTCCTCGACGGCCAATGCCGCAATGGCTTCTGGTTCTTCTTGCTGTATGAGTAAGGGTGCCTCGAATGCGTCGTCGACATGTGCGTCATCTGCTTCTAAGATGGCTTCAGCCGACAAGGGTTACTTCAATGCCAACGTTTACAAAGTGGACAATGGCATGATGTACGCAGTCGCTGACGGTAAGAAGTTTGTTGTTTCCGACAACACTCCTTACAATCAAATCGGCCACGCTCGCTATTACTTTGCGGACGATGCCTGCGCAGTGAAGTGCAACACGAAGATGGCATCTACTGCTAAGAACTACACTCACGAAGCTGTCGAACTTGCCACGATGGAGGCCAATGTTAAGGTCGAAGATGGCAAGAAGATCGCAACGTGCTCCATATCCGGCAATAGCTTTGAAGTGACGAATGCCACTCCGGCGGTTGTCATGGATGGACAGAAGACCTATTTCTGTGGCGAAGGCTGCGCCAGCAGTTTCATGGGACTATAGTAGTCTCGTTTGAATAATATAGAGGCCGCGTCCAAATGGGCGCGGCCTCTTGATTTTACAGGCATTTGTTAGTTAACCAAGTAAAATCAAGATGTTAGTAGGTAGTGTCCGCTTCGGTAAGCTGTCAATCATGTCGCTTGGAAACTTGACAGGCTACACGCCGTTGCGTATATTTCAGGTTCGCACACAATGCGAGGGCCTGTGGCGCAGCTGGGAGCGCGCTTGAATGGCATTCAAGAGGTCAGGGGTTCGATCCCCCTCAGGTCCACAAGAAGCCCTTAAATCGGTGCTGTTCTATTAGTGCGGGAGTAACTCAGTGGTAGAGTTCCACGTTGCCAACGTGGTTGTCGCGGGTTCGAATCCCGTCTCCCGCTCAAAGGTTGTGTAGGCTGGGCCAATATTGCGTGTTGCTGTGCCTGCGCAATTACCGCTTGAATTGCGGCCTCATTGAAAGCATGGCGCCGTGGCCAAGTGGTTAAGGCGGAGGTCTGCAAAACCTCTATTCAGCGGTTCGAATCCGCTCGGCGCCTCAAAGCCGCACCCGACCGGTTTTGGCCCCATGCGGCAAGCCGGGATGGTGAAATGGTAGACACAGGGGACTTAAAATCCCCAGGGAACAAAATTCCCGTGCCGGTTCGAGTCCGGCTCCCGGCACCCAGGAGAGCATGTTCGCCGCAACAGCCGCTTGATCCGGTCTGGTCTGCGGTCGTTCACCGGCTATTGGGCCGGTTGCTTTATTTTAGAGGGCGATTAGCTCAGCTGGTTAGAGCGCTTGCGTGACATGCAAGAGGTCACAAGTTCGAATCTTGTATCGCCCACCAGCATAACGCTGGACCTAAAGTCCGTCTGCGGCGTTTGCGCAGCAGATATGTGTAGCCACGATGTTACCGTTCGTAGAGGTACTCAAAAATGTCCGAATTACTTTTAGAATTGGAAGACGGCAAGTCCGTCGTAGCTCAACCCGGTCAAAAGCCGGTGGACTTCCTGCCTAAAGGCAAGGAAGTCGGTGCGCAAGGAATCCTGACTTCTATTCTCGATCAGGATATATGGGATTTACATCGCCCGCTTGAGCGCGGCGGCAAACTCAAGTTTGTCAGCTTCGAGCATCCTGAAGGAAGATTTGTCTATTGGCATTCAGCGGCCCACTTGATGGCTCATGCGATCAAAGAGCTCTGGCCCGAATCGCAACTCGCGATCGGTCCTCCGATTGCCGACGGATTTTATTACGATATTGATTCTCCGCACGTCTTCACGCAGGAAGATTTTCCTGCCATCGAAGACAAGATGCGCGAGATTGCTAAGCGAAATCTTCCGCTTGTTCGCAAAGATTTGAAAGAATCTGACGCGGTGTCCCTCTTCAAGGGGATGGGTGAGATGTACAAAATCGAGCTCATCAACGATCTGAACGAAGACCTTACCGTGTACGAACAAGGCAACTTCGTTGATCTTTGCCGCGGCCCGCATCTGGATCGCACAAGCCGTATAAAGCAGTTTAAGATTCTTTCGGTTGCCGGTGCCTATTGGCGCGGTGACGAGAAGAACAAAATGCTTCAGCGGTTGTATGCGACCGCTTATCCGACCAAGGAACTGCTTGAAGAACACCTTCACCGGATAGAAGAGGCCGCCAAGCGCGATCATCGCAAACTTGGAAAGCAGCTCAATTTTTTCAGCTTTCACGGCGAATCGCCGGGCGCTGTGTTCTTTCATCCGCGCGGTCAGATTATCTGGGACGAAATCACCCGCTACTGGCGTGACAAACATGCCGCCGCAGGGTATCAGGAGATTCGCACTCCGTTCTTGATGAATGAAGAGTTGTGGAAAAAGTCCGGACACTACGACCACTACAAAGAGAATATGTATTTCTCCGAAGTGGATGAACAGTCGTACGCGCTGAAGCCGATGAATTGCCCTGGCCACTGTTTAGTCTACGGCACTCATCAAGTTTCGTATCGCGATCTGCCTTTGAAGTATTGCGAGCTTGGAACGGTTCACCGCTACGAAAAGAGCGGTGTGCTGCACGGCCTGTTCCGCGTCCGAGTGTTTACTCAAGATGACGCGCATATTTTCGTAACCACGGATCAGATCGAGGAAGAAGTCGCCAAGGTTGTTAAGTTTATTTTTGACATGTATCGCGATTTCGGATTTGAACAGTATCACGTCGAACTTTCGACCCGTCCCGAGGCGCGTGTCGGATCTGATGAAGTTTGGGATCAGTCGGAAGCCGCGCTTGAAAATGCGCTGAAGCAAATGGGCGTCGAGTTCAAGCTCAATCCCGGCGACGGCGCGTTCTACGGCCCGAAGATTGACTTCCATATCAAGGACGCGATTGGACGCACATGGCAATGCGGCACCGTGCAATGTGATTTCTCAATGCCGTCTGCTTTTGATTTGGGCTACATCGGTGCCGATGGCCAGCGGCATACTCCGGTCATGTTGCACCGGGCTTTGCTGGGTTCGATGGAACGATTCATCGGGATCCTGATTGAAAATTATGCAGGTGACTTGCCGCTTTGGCTTTCGCCCGAACATATTCGCGTCCTGCCCGTTTCGGATAAGACCATTGAATATGCGCAGCAGGTTACTGATGAACTGAAGTCACAAGGTATTCGCGCCTCGCTTGACGACCGCAACGAAAAACTCGGTTTCAAGATTCGTGACGGAGAATTGCAAAAGATACCGTATCTTGCCGTGATCGGTCCTAAAGAAGCCGAGTCCGGTGAACTTTCACTTCGCCGCCGCAAAGAGGGAGATCTCGGCGGCATGTCCGTAAAAGCAACGGTGGACCGTTTGCTGACCGAAATCAAGTCTCGAACTACGCACTAAACTCGGAGGAACTCTGCGCACACCACAGCCACCTACTAAGGCAAATTCGACTCGGATAAATGAGAAAATCGTTGCCCCTGAGGTGCGAGTCATTGGCAGTGACGGAGAGCAGATTGGAGTGATGCATCCTTCCAAAGCGCTTGAATTAGCGCGAACGGAAGATTTGGATTTGTTAGAAATTGCGGCAAACGCGACTCCCCCCGTGGTGCGAATCATGGACTTCGGGAAGTTTAAGTACAGTGTCGCCAAGAAGGACAAAAGTTCACGCAAGAAGTCGGCAAGTTCGACTTTGAAAACGATTCGCCTGTCTCCCTCCACGGACGAGCACGACTTACTGACGAAGGCGCGCAAAGCTCGCGGCTTCATCGAAGAAGGTTCGAAGGTAAAAGTATCAATCTGGTTTCGCGGCCGCATGATTACCCATCAGGAATTTGGAATTCGCATGATGGAGCGGATCGCGCTGGAAGTGGCGGAAGTCGCCAAACCCGAAGCGCCTCCGAAAATGGAAGGTCACAATCAGATGGTCATGATGTTGATTCGTAAATAAAATTGAAATAGAGTAGACCATGCCGAAGATGAAAACCAAGCGTGCGATGGCGAAACGGTGCAAAGTAACGGGCACTGGCAAAATCGTTTTTTTTAAGACGCGTCGCCGTCACAAATTAACGCACAAGACTACTGCGCATAAGAAACGACTGACCGGTACCGTCGTCTTTGTTGGCGGCGAAGCGAAGAAGGTCGCGCGCATGATGGCAATGGCCTAAGGAAAGTGTAGCGGCTGCCCCTGTGGCTGCCGATTTTGACCCGAGCAACAGAGTTATTAGGTAAATAAGAATGCCAAGAGCAACAAACAATCCCGCGACACGCCGTCGCAAGAACAAAGTCTTTAAAGCTGCGAAGGGCTACATCGGCCGTCGCGGGACGTTGATTCGTGCGGCGACGGAGACTGTCGAAAAGGCGTGGGCGCGCAGTTTCGGCGACCGCCGCAAGAAAAAAGGCCTTTATCGCGGCATCTGGGTCGTGCGTATCAACGCCGCCGCGCGTGAGCATGGTCTGAGCTATTCGCGATTTATGCATGGGCTGAAGGAGCAGGGAATCGCCCTCGACCGACGTCAGCTCGCCGAATTGGCCGTGAATGACCCGCAAGGATTTCAGCAGTTGACCCAAATGGTCAAAGCTGCTTAAGTAAGACTCCTTTCGGTCCCGCCCAATCTTGTGTTTTTAGTTGACGGGCGATTTCTGCACCGCAGGGATCGCCTTTCTCTTTTTTTGAAGTAACGGACTCATGCGAGAACACCTCGATCAGATCAAGAACGAAGCCACCGCCGCGCTGAATAGCGCCGGGGATCTTGCCGCGCTCGAACAGGCGTCTATCAAGTATCTGTCGCGCAAGGGCGCGGTCGCAGGTCTGTTCAAGCTGCTCGGAAAAGCGAGCGCCGAAGATCGCCCCGCGCTCGGCCAAGCCTTGAATGATCTGAAAACTGAGCTTGAGTCACTCGAAAGCGCGCGCAAGATTGCGCTGACACCGAAATCCAAGAGCAGTTCCTTGGACACCACGTTGCCCGGTCGCACGCCGTGGATCGGCAGCTATCATCCGCTGACGTTAGTCATGCGCGAAATCACGGATATCTTCAGGAGCATGGGTTTCCGGGTGGCGGACGGGCCGGAAATCGAGTTGGTCAAGTATAATTTTGATATGCTCAATACTCCCGACTGGCATCCTTCGCGCGATGAAAGTGATACGGTCTATCTTCCCAACGGATTTGTGCTGCGCACCGAAACCTCGCCTGTTCAGGTTCGCACGATGGAAAAGCAGGATCCTCCCGTGCGCATCATTTCGCCGGGACGAGTCTATCGCCGTGATCGCCCCGATGCCACGCACTCACCGATGTTTCACCAGTGCGAAGGTCTGTACGTGGATAAGGGAGTGACGATGGCCGAATTGAAAGGCACGCTTCTCGCTTTTTATCGTGAGCTGTTCGGTCAGGAAACCAAACTCCGATTCCGTCCACACTTCTTTCCGTTCACGGAACCCTCGGCGGAAGTGGACGTGACCTGCCCGTTCTGCAAGGGGGAGGGTTGTAGAATCTGCAAGAGTACAGGCTGGCTCGAAATGGGCGGCTGTGGCATGGTGGATCCGAACGTGCTGCAAGGCGTCGGCTACGATCCGGAAATCTACACCGGCTTCGCGTTCGGATTAGGCATTGATCGTATCGCGATGTTGAGATTCGGTATTCAAAACATCCGCCTATTGACCGACAGTGACGTGCGTTTCTTAAGACAATTTTCGGGCATGACTCCCCGATAATCCATAGACCATTATGTTACTCAGCTATAAATGGCTTTCTGAGTTCGTTGACATTCCCGTTCCACCTGAGGAGTTGGGCGATGTCCTGACGTGGCTCGGCCTTGAAATCGAAGCCATAGAAGTTTATAACCCCGCGCTCGAGCATGTCGTCATCGGCGAGGTCATCGACTGCGCGAAAATCGAAGGCACCGATCACCTCTCCATCACCAAAACGAATGTCGGTGGCGAAACGCTCTCAATCGTTTGCGGTGCGCCAAATGTTCGCGCGGGACTCAGAGTCGCCGTCATGCTCGCCGGATCAAAAACCGCGTCCGGCATGACCATCAAGAAAGCTAAACTGCGCGGACACGAATCGAACGGAATGTTAGCCTCGGAAGAAGAGCTTGGCTTGGCTCCTTCTCACGCTGGTATTCTTGAATTGCCCGCAGAGTGGGTTATTGGCGCACAGGCTGATCGTTACCTGAATCATCAAGACACTGTTTACGACGTAGAGATCACTCCCAATCGTCCGGATTTTCTTTCGCACATCGGCGTGGCACGTGACATCGCGGCCAAGTTCAAGATTCCGTGGAAGCGTAAGAGCTATTCGATAACTGAAAGCACTCGCAGCGCGTCCGACTTTGTTAACGTTATCCTTGACGCTCCGGAAGCGTGCCCACGCTATATGGCCCGTGTGATCACCGGAGTAAAGATTGCTCCTTCTCCGTTTGAAGTCGGCCTGCGACTATTGCGCTGCGGTGTTCGACCGATTTCAAACATCGTGGATATTACTAACTATGTAATGTTGGAAACGGGCCAACCCCTGCACGCCTTCGACGCAAGATTCTTAGAAGGTAACGAAATTCGTATTCGCTTCGCCAAGAACGGCGAAAAGTTTGTCACGCTGGATGAAAAGGAGCACAAACTTACGGCGACAGACCTGTTGATTGCCGATGCAAAGCACGGCGTCGCGCTTGCCGGAGTGATGGGCGGTCTGAACAGCGAAATCCGCGAAGACACCACGGATGTAGTACTCGAGTGTGCCTACTTTGATCCCGTACATGTGCGCAGAACGGCGAAATCCTTAGGGATGTCAACGGATTCCTCGCGCCGCTTTGAGCGCGGTTGTGATCCAAATCAAGTTCCAGCAGTCGCCGACTCCGCGATTTCACTCATGCAAGAGTGGGGTGGAGGTGAAGTTTGGTCAGGGTCCGTGGATGCCTATCCGAAACCAGTTAATCCCGTTAAAATTTCCTTTCGTCCCGAACGCGCGTCGTCGCTGATTGGAGTGACATACGATCACTCCGACATGCAGGATATTTTGTCTCGCTTAGGCTGCGAAGTCAATACGAAGTCGACTATCTGGGATGTCAGCGCACCGACTCATCGTCCCGATCTTGAGCGCGAAGTGGATCTAATAGAAGAGGTCGTTCGTGTTCATGGCTACGACAAAATCCCGTCCGCCGAGACCAGCAGCGTCGTCTTGAAAGGTCAGGATGAACTTGCTCATACTTTCCGCCGTCAAGTCGAAGATATCTTGGTTGGACAGGGTTTCAATCAGGCGCTCTCCCTCTCAATGTGGAACCCTGAACCTCGCCTCGATCCTCCCGGTTTGCCCGAGGGAGTCCTCCTGGGGAACCCGGTCACGGACGAAATGCGCTATCTTCAAGGCACCGTATTGCCTCCTCTGTTTCGTGCCACCGCCGCCAATTATGAGCGCGGCGACCGCGATCTGCGCCTTTTCGAGACGACGCGGACCTTTCATGCTGGCAAACCGGATGATCCCCGCACATGGGAGAGCCGGGTCGTAGCCGGGGTGATGACCGGGAAACGCCGTCCGACCATGTGGGAACCGTCAAAAGAATCTACGGATTTCTTCGATCTGAAGGGAGTATTGGAAATTCTTGGGACACGCCTAAGCCTTGACAATTATCAAATTAATTGCTATGCTCATGATACTCAGGGGCTTCTGTCCGGTGAGTTGTTAGTCGCAGGCGTGAAAGCCGGTTCATTCGGTGTCTGGCCGCGCTCTGTTTGTGCTCCCCTCGATATTGACGCCGACGTGTCTTGGTTTGAGCTGGACCTCGGTATCATGAGCGAGCATCGCCAAAGCGAATTCCGCTTTGAGCCGCTCTCGAGATTCCCGGTCGTTTGGCGCGACCTGGCCGTTGTGGTTGATAGCGACATTACCTATGCCGCAATCGCCGAGACAATCCGCCGCTCTGCCGGCCCGCTGCTTTCGGTACTATGGCCCTTTGACGTTTTCGTAAGTGACAAACTCGGCGCGGGTAAAAAATCCGTCGCCATTCGTCTTGAGTTTATCCATCCCGAGCGCAGCTTGGACACAGCCGAGGTGGAAAAACTAATGCAAGATATTCTTTCAAAGTTACAACAAGAGCACTCAGCTATTTTGCGCTGAGTGCGTAAGCACTAACCCCCGACGACTCATCAATCAGTATGGACATCCAGACGCTTGACGCGCTTGATCAAAAGATTGCCCGACTTCTAAAGAAGCTTTCCGAATTGCAAGAACAAAACCGGAGCATCTCCGGCGAATTGAATACGCTCCGCCAGCAGCACGAAAAATCAACGAAGGAGCTCGAAGAGTACCGCAACCAGTGTGAGACGCTGCGCGAAAACCAGCGGGATCCGCAAAAAGAAGAGTTGATTCGCACGCGAATTTCGGCTCTGCTGGAGAAACTCGAAGCCGCGTAGACGGCAGATCTTCCCCCTAATCCATGAGCAAAATTCTGCAGGAAAGCACACAGGACGATGCGGTTGAAGTCAAGATATTCGATCGCTCGTACAGGCTTCGCCGCACCGCAGACCCCGGCTACTTAAAGAAGGTCGCGGATATCGTGGATGTGCGGATGAGACAAGTTCACAGCGCGGACCGCACTAGGCCCGCGGGAGACTTGGCAGTCTTGGCGGCCTTGCAGCTTGCTCATGAGTTGACGGAGGCTCTTTCGGAAAACTCTTCAAGGGAAGACAGATTCAAGAAGCGAGCCAAAGAGCTTGAACTGACACTGGACCTGAAACTTCAAGAGTTGGGCATCTGAGATTTTAGGATAGTTTGGATGATGAATAGTCGGAGGATGGAGTTTAGGTAAACCGCTACTACATTTTACGAAGCAGAATTTTAATCCCTGCTTTGGCAGATTCTTGATTCAAGAACCAATAGTCAAAGAATAGGGAGTTCAACTCTGGCGTCTATCACAAGCCTGAGCCTGCGTGAGCAGGTTCCCCTCCGCTCAGGCGGATGCGGGATAGAGGAAGTGAAAACCGTACAGGTGAATTCCCGCCGTGTCGTACCAGGTTCTTGGTACCACGTCTGCCACTGTAGGGATTCTTTTTATATAGAAGAGGGGAGACCCCATACATGCTGGACGGAAACATTTACTTAGTCGTTGCGCTTGCCGCTGGCTCCGGCATCGCAGCGTTCTTGATTGGTTGGTTTCTGAGCCGCTCGATAACGAAGGAACGTCTGAAGGCTTCGCAACTGGAAGCCGAACGAATCGTCGCCGACGCGAAAAAAGAAGCGGAGTCGATGAACAAGGAGAAGATGCTTGAGCTGAGGTCTGAACAACTCAAGCAGCGCACCGCGCTCGAAGATGAGATGCGTCAGGCCAAAGACGAAATTGCCAGACAGGAACGCTCCCTTAGGGACCGTGACGCGAATCTGAAGAATCAGCGCGATGAAGTCGAAAAGAAGCGCAAGGAAGTGGATCGGCTTCTCGGTCAGAATACGCAAAAAGAAAAGAAGCTCGCCGAGTATGAAGCAGAGCTTGAAGAGACGCTAAGGCGTGCGCAGTCGGAACTGGAGCGAGCGGCAGGTCTGTCGAAAGACGACGCGCTCGAACAGCTTAAGGAATCGTTAATGTCGGAGGCGCAGAACGCGACGTCCGAATTGATCAAAAACATGCGCGACGAAGCCAAGGCAACGGCCAACCGCGAAGCGCGCGAAGTGATTGTGTCGGCGATTCAGAGATCCGCAGCGGATCACAGTGTGGAAACAACGGTCTCCTCCGTGCATATTCCCAATGACGAGATCAAAGGCCGCATCATCGGGCGGGAAGGCCGGAACATTCGGGCCTTCGAGAAC
>CAZHAK010000033.1:0-25106 GCA_964530625.1 uncultured Alphaproteobacteria bacterium
GGACGGCTGGCGGGCGGAATCGCGCATGACTTCAATAACCTACTCACGGCCATCATCGGCAATCTTGAGTTGTTGGAACATTCGAAAGCGGGTGATGACCATACCCGCGGCTGCGCTCGCGAAGCCGCACACGCCGCGGAGCGGGCCTCCGCGCTGGTAAAACAGCTGCTGAGCTACAGCCGTAAATCCGCTGATACCGCATGCTCAGTCGATCCGAACAACATCATCTCCGCCGTTGCCAAAATGCTCGCGCGAACTGTGGATAGACGAATCACGGTAGAAGAAAAGCTGATGTCCGAAGGCTGGACCATCGCCGCAAACCCGCATCAACTCGAGCAGATTCTGATGAATCTTGGAGTCAATGCCGCCGACGCAATCGTGGAACGAATTTCTACTGTAGGTATCGGTGCGGAGCAGCCGAAGATCTTCATCACTACGGAGAAAATGCCCTCGTCATTGCCTCCGGTTGTCGAGGGAAAGACTCTGGCTGGCGACTTCGTGGCCATTAAGGTCAAGGATAATGGCTGCGGAATCTCTCCCAATATACGAAAGCGCGTATTCGACGCCTTTTTCACGACGAAAGCCGAGAACTACGGCACTGGATTGGGTCTCTCAATTGTGGCTGAACTCGTTGAAGCCCTGGGAGGCCACATTGAGGTCAATTCGCAAGAAGGCCACGGCACAGAGTTTATCATCCTGTTCCCCAAATCCGACTCTGTGTTCGAGGAAACCGTTGAGAAGCGAACAAAGTTTGAAGCACGAGGCGGCACCGAGACCGTCTTGTTGGTTGATGATGAGCCAGTAATCATTGACTTGGGTCAGGAGGTTCTTGAGCAAGCTGGTTATACGGTTATGATTGCCCGCGACGGCCAGGAAGCCCTGCAGTTATTCGAAAAGCACATCGATGACATCGATCTTGTCATCATGGATATCTCCTTACCCAGAATGAGTGGGGACGAGGCTGTCTCGATCATGCTGTCGCTGCGAGAGGATATTCCAGTTATTTTGTCTACCGGTCTGCCGGATGCCGCAGCTACGAGAAAGAGAATAAGCCTTGGATCCGTCGCCTTTATCCAGAAGCCTTATCGGCCCTCAGAACTGCTTGGGTCAGTACGGGAAGTCCTTGACCATGTAAATTCTTGAGGCATTTAACGCGTTGAGCAAGAACCACATAGACTTAATCTCTTTATAAACATCTTCTTACTGCAAAGTCCACTCAGCTGAGTGGACTTGACTCTTTTCCGTCAAATCTATATAATTAGGGTTCTTACTACATTCGGGTAGGGACGGCCTTCCCGACTGCGGTCTTGGTGGTTGTAGCTCAGCTGGTTAGAGCATTGGATTGTGGTTCCAAGGGTCGGGGGTTCGAGTCCCCTCAGCCACCCCGAAACAACCTCTTCCGCGCATGTGTTCGCGGCCCCATCGTCTAATGGTTAGGACTCGAGATTTTCATTCTCGCAATGGGAGTTCGATTCTCCCTGGGGTCACCCAAAGGCCCTCGTTCATCTGGACGAGGGCCTTTCTCACAACCTTTGTGGGCATTCTCTCGTCAAATACGATGACGGCCATCCTCACGATGACGAACGGTTCCGCCAACCACAAGAGCCGCACTTACCAAAATAAGATTCTTGATGATGTATTGACCCTCAAGCGTGAGTCCCCAAGGAATGTGAGTGAAACACACTTCCGGAAGCAGCACCAGAGGCAGCAGAGTCCCGGGCATTTGCAGAAACAACAAAAAGATCGAAACCCGGATAAGTGGCCGCCATAACATGCATATTCCGATCAAGACCTCCCACCACCCGAGTATCGGAATGAAAATCTCCGGTGGGAACCAGTAAACCGTACGCTCAACCAGAGCGGCGGCGGGGCTCACGCCCAATGGTTTCAGAATGCCAAACCAGATAAAGACGACACCAAGCGAGTATCGCAACAGCCGGAGTCCCCACTTTTCCATCCACGAGGAGATCGCCTCATCAAACCGATCAAAATTCATCGTCGTGCCCTATGATGCCTGACGTGCAAGTGCGGGGCTCACAGTTAGTTCTTGACTTGACTTAACAGGTTCCACAGTCTTTACGTTCTCTGCTGTTTCTTCAACTTGATAACTCAAACGAACAAATATTCCCGCAAGCGGCCAATAAATGAAATTCATCGAATCAGATTGCCAGGCGGACTGATAAAACAGCCAGGCGACATAAAGCATGGTCATCCCCTCGAGCATTCGACCATACACCCGATGATCTTCCTCCGGTGACGTGCGCAGTACCTTACCTCGGCGATAGATGATAAACAGGACGAACATTAAGAGTGCCGTGCCGAAATATCCGTACTCTATCAGCATCCACGGAATAGACGGCGCGCTTGAGGTCAAGCCATAGCCTGCAAAAAAATCAGCGACTTTCGATTGCCCGCTGGACACGTAAGACAGGGTAATCGAACCGGGACCATGACCGAACCAGAAGGAACGCGCGTCCTTTGCCGCCCAATGCATCGCGCTGACGAAGCGATAAGAACGCTCAAAATTTCCTTCCTGCGGACGCTCTATCTCAGTCTGAAAAACCTGAGGCAGCTTGGTCACATAGGTTAACGGATTTCTCCCCTCACGCCAAAACCCGGTTTCCACAATGATATAGTCCACCGCGACAATCATCACCAGGCCAATAAGACTCATGGCGATGGCTATTGCTGGTTTACGAATGAACTCGGCACGCACCATGAACGCCACGAATAGCGGCAGCAAAAGGAAGAAAAACTTCGCTTCTCCAAGTATCGGGCAAACAACCATCCAAACCATGGCAAGCAGGTAGGCTCCCCTGAGCTTTCGTGTTTCTACCATTCGCGCGATCATGTAACAATAGAGCGTCAGCATGAACAAGGCGATTCCCGGTGTCTGATTGCGACCGAATGTTCCGTTCAATTCGTCTTCGGATATCCAAGCGGTAAACCGCCATTGCCACAAGATAACCGGCGTCTGCAAGAGTCCAATCAAAAATAAGAAGCGAATGAATTTTGAAGCTGCGTCTGGTTTCGGATGAAGCCCCGCCGCCGCAAGGAAGAGCAACAAGTAACGGAAACCGACTCGCAAACCCAGCAGCGTGGTCGTAGTATCCTCGCCGTTGACCATCGCCGACAGGATCGCAAATACCAGCACGGCAAGAATGACTTTCTCGACTCCGAATATCTTGTGTTTCGCCGAAAACATCGTCAGACCGTAGCGCAACGCGAACATCACGACCAGAATGTCAATCAGCCAGGTGGCTTCGCGAGGTAGCAACTGCCAATACTCCGCCAGCCAGTCCACTGAGTAAACCAAGATGCCCAACGCGTACAACGCAATCCGGGGTGCGGCAAAAAAGCCGATCCCCAGTGGAACGCCCAGAGTCGCGAGGTATAGGATCCTGTTCTCCTGATCGGTCCCGTCGAAAAAGGCAAAAATAATGGCGGTGTAGAGTACGGCTACTCCACACGCCAATAATGCCGTTAAAACCCGATCAAGATTCAATTCTCTAACTCCAGTTATTTTAGCTATATATGCAGGGCAAAGACTATGCCGGGGCAGATAAGACCGCGCTGGCACATGAGTCATTGGAATATCGTAAATTAAGAAGTTAACTTAAGGATACAAGTGGTTGAAGTCAACCTCAATAAAGGAGTAAACTATGTCATCAAATAAGGCCTGCTGCTGGATTCTCGGCATTCTCGCTGGCGGCTTCGTGCTTACGATGCTGCTTGTCGGTTGGGGAATTTCCCGGGCGATCAGCGGAGGATTCAATGCCGATTTTGGATCGTCCGTCACCGTCAAACCCAATACGTGGCTCGTGTTCCGCGTCTCCGGATCCGTGCCGGATTACAGCGTTGATCCTGACCTCGGGTTTTTGGGAGGCAGCGGCGGGTCATCGCTGAATGATATGCTCCGCGCGATTGAAATCGCAAAGAAAGACCCCAACATCACAGGTATCGTCCTGCGGCCAATCGGGGCCAATGGATTTGCGACTCTCGCAGAATTACGCAACGCGCTGCTCGAATTCAAAGACACGGACAAACCGATCTACACCCATTTCGACGTTGCCACCGACCGGGACTATTATCTGGCCAGTGTCAGCGACAGTATCTTCATGATGCCCGGCAGGCTGAGCGGAATCAACTTCGGAGGCCTTGCCTATAGCAACACCTACGTCAAGTCTACTTTCGAAAAAATCGGCCTGAAGTTTCACGTCATTCACGCCGGAAAGTACAAAGGCGCGTTCGAAGATCTGGCGCGGGATAGCATGTCCGCCGAAGTCCGGCAAAACATCATGACCCTGTACTCGGATGTCTACGATACATATATCCGCGAAACCGCGCAATCGCGGGCGGGCCTCACATTTGAAGAACTGGACAATGAGCTGCGTCACGGCACAAACTTTATTGTCGGTGGGGCGGAGTGCCTGCAAAAAGGCTACGTTGACGCACTGATTGAGTGGCCGGTCCTGCGCAAAAGACTTCAGGGCGAGTCTAAAGAGTTTGAAGCTCTCTCTGCACATGCCTATCTGTCTGCAAAAAAGTGGACAGACGTTGACAAGAAGAAATCAAAGGTCGCCGTTGTGTATGCTCAAGGCGAAATTAACTTCAGTGAGGATGACAGCCCGTGGGGCGGCGACGAGATTACCGCGTCCGGAATGACCAAACAGCTGGATAAGCTGGCGGAAGACGACGATGTCGAAGCCGTCGTCTTGCGAGTCAACTCGCCCGGTGGCTCGGCCCTCGCGTCGAAGCAAATTCTAGCCGCCGCGATTCGCTTGCAGGAAAAGAAACCTCTGATGGTTTCAATGGGTCGTGTCGCGGCGTCCGGCGGCTACTACATTTCTGCCTCAGCCGATGCCATCGTCGCCCAACCAAACACCATTACCGGTTCTATCGGAGTCGTGTCGGTGATTCCCAGTGCCGAAGAGCTTTACAGAAAGATTGGCGCTCGTGAGGAGACGATTTCCATCGGTCGCTGGGCGAACTTCTTCCGCTTCGATAAGACACTTGGTCCTGAACAGGAGCAGGTTCTGGTAAGTTTGATGGACTCAGTCTATCTTGAATTCAAAGAAGACGTCGTGGCGGGCAGAGGCATGTCTCTTGTAAGTCTTGACAGTATCGCCGAAGGCAGGGTATGGACGGGTAATCAGGCGCTCGAACGGGGATTGGTCGATACTCTTGGAGGAGTGGACGTTGCTATCAATATGGCTGCCGCGAAAGCCAATCTCGCACAGGATAGCTACACAATTAGCTACTATCCTAGGAAGAAGGACATCTTCGAGTTCCTTGCCGGAAAGTTTCTCACGCGAATCGGCGATCTGGTCAAACTCGGAAACGATATCCAAAACCTCCAAAGCCCGACGGCACTAATCGCCTACATGAAGAACTACTTCGACCGGTTTGAGTTCCTGCAAGCCCTGCTGCCTGTAAGCATTGACGCCTGAGTTCTACAGCAGCAAGATTACGACGGCACGGTTGTGAAATGAAAGACCCCGCTTTGAAACGGGGTCTTTTGCGCGATACTAATGATTTTGCTACTGATCGCAAGACGAACAAGCGACGAACATCTCGTAGGGCCCGCTGGTCGCTTGAGATCCGGTAATCTCGAAGAAGTATGTCCCCGGCACAAGGCTGATGGTAACCTGACTGTCCGTGCCGATCGGACTTCCTTCATTCCCGTTGAAGTCATCGTTGACGGCCAACGGCGCCTCACAGGTGACGGGCCAGATTCGCAAATGTGAATTCAATCCACCCTCAAATCCGGTGCGGCCCGGGGAGTCGTCGGCCCAGACGCTGATGGTCACTTCGCGTTCGCAGTCGTCGATCGTTAGGGCAAATACGTCTAAATCCCCCTGCTGATCAATCTGCCCGCAAAATCCCTGATTGCAATGAATCGTATTGGCAAAGTCGTCGCAACCTTCAGGGAATGATTCTTCGTGGATGGCGAAATCAGCAGGACACTCAGGATCCGTTATCGGAGGTATACATGAGTTGCCATGGAAAATAATCGAGAAACGATACTGCCCAAAGGCTGACGGGCCTGTGCCGTCTAGGCAAATGTAGTAGATTCCCGGTTCAAAACAGCGTGAAATGCCGGCATGAAGTGTCGTCGAAACACCGCAAATGTGCGGCGCATTGTTGTTTGAATCCCAAAGTACGGAACCTGAATCGCCGCAACATCCACCTTGGGAAATACACAGATACGTATCGAACGAAGAACCGCAAGTGGTTACGGTGACGCTATCACGATACCTGACCTCCAACCTCAGGAACAGATCTCGACCCAAGCGGCAATTTGGATAACTGCAATTGTTTGTACCAGAGTTCGTCGCGCCAGTAGTCGAATACATGTAAGTCATTCCCGAATCCGGGCCGACAATCAATCCGCCGGGACAGATATTATTGAGTTGATCGAGCGTCGAAGGCTGTTCGCGGCCCTCATATTGCCCCGGATTCACCAGACGATCCAATTCAAAATAGCGATCATACAGGGCAGACGGGACTTCTTGTTCTAAGGCGGTCAAGTCCGAAATCTGCTGGTACAACTGCCACAACTCTGTCTGCTCCGGACTCTCCTGCGAGCGGCTCTGCTGGGCCTGTAATACCGTCGTCAAGCCAAAGCAGACCACGAGAATCAGTAAAATTGTCTTCATCTTCTGCGGTTCCTATGTCAATCGATTGATTTTTGTCGTCTCTGTTTTGCCTATGCTGGCTGAAATCTTCAGCCAACAACGCCTTCCGTTTGCCCTATAGGGAACTTAAGCCCCTAAAAAACAGTTCTCTCGTAAGAAAGCTCCCGTCATATTGACGGAGCCAACCATACTCGTCAACTCTATAGCAAAACCCGCACCATTCAGGGCCAGTTATATATTTGTTGCGCCTCTCTTGACTCCTCCAGCGCAAACTGCTATCTTCAAGAATTAAAGATAGTAACACTGACCAAGTGTTCCAAAGGGCTTGCAACGTGGCAAGCCTTTACAAAATACGGACTTCTTCCCGTCGGGTCAAGTCAGAGTCCTGGGGTTTCTCATGGAACCGTGGGTGTATATCATTCGCGATCAACATATTTAATACAGTCTGGGGTCAACTAAATCAAGATGTCAAATGCTTCGTAAGTTCTGCTTCCCTGCTATCTTCCTTGTATTGGTAGGCGCAATCACCCCCGTGATTGCCCAAACTGTACCTTTCGGCTTGTATCCTACTGCCGAATTCTCGCCAGACTTCGAGGTACTTGAGTCCAATGAAAACCTCATTCGCTTTACCCTTGATATGGCGCGCCTCCAACCCACCGGAACCATCGATCTGAATCAGAAACTGCCGGGGACATGGGGCCAAATGAACGCGACCGGCGCACTGATTCCGAGATTTTCGTTCTTTCTCGCGCTTCCTCCTACGGGCAATCCGACCGTTACAATTGAAAACTGGACAAACGCTTCCCGCAGTGCCGTTGCGCGCACCATTCCCGAGAATAATCCGAACGACCCGCGAGTTTTCCTCGGTGACGTGGGTATCCTCGGGGGCGTCAGAGTCGTGCCCGTGACGGTCAAGCCTGTCACATACACCAACGGTCAAACCAGTTGCCAGATTCTTGATTCTGCTACGATCCGGATCAACTTGGACAGTCAACAGGGACAAAACCCCTTGACTGCGATTCGGCCCGCCTACTCTGAATCTTGGCGATCCGTCTTTCAAGCAGTTGTGATGAATTGGCAGAACATCCCCAACCTGATGGTGCGCGAGCCGTCCCACATCTTGATGTTTATTCCCGATGCGTTCATCAGTTCGATGGATGCCTTTGTAAATTGGAAACGTCAAATGGGGATGGTCGTGACGATTGTGCCCGTGAGCGAAATCAACGGCGACAATAACGGAAACCAGCTGCGCGCACGTATTCTCACCGAACTGAATGCTGCTTCAGTGCGAGTGGATCATGTTATCCTCGCAGGTGATGAAACGGTGATTCCTGTACACACCCAGTGGACAGATGATCCGGTAACGCGTTTCAGCACATTTTCACTCGACGGTATGTTCACTAATGAAGGCCACTTCACTGAATTGGAAGGCACCGATCCATTTCCGGATGTCTTCATGGGACGTTGGCCCGTGAACCTTCAAACTGAGTTCGTGACGATTGCGAATCGCACGATGGCTCATGAGTCAACTCCTTATGCGGGGGATTCCCTGCGATTTCAACGAAGCGTCGTTTCGGCGGACCACAGCGTACCGTCGCAGCGAGTAACTATAGCCTATTCCCGCGAGATGCTGCTGCGTGAAGGATTTCAAGTTGTTGATACCGTCTATTCACAGTTCAACCCAAGCCCGGAACGCATGGTTCAAGCGGTGAATCAAGGGGTTACCTTTGTGAATCATAGAGGCTCCGGCTGGAATCAAGGCTGGGCGGGAATCAGTTTCTACACTTGGACGGTTCCGCAAATCTCGAATTCCACTAAACTTCCTATCGTCACGGGAATCGGGTGCGGAGTCGCCAAGTTTGACGTCGGTGACGCGCAGTGTTTTGGTGAAGAATGGATGACTCACGGAACTGCGTCGAATCCACAGGGTGCCGTCGGCTTCATTGGGCCTTGCTGGAATACGCACACGGTCTATAATGACGTGCTCGACACATGCCTGTATCGAGCATTTCTCGACTACAACATTGACAATCTTATGCCCGCGTTGGTTGCAGGCAAAATGTTTGAGTGGGCAATATTCGCCGACTTCTTGGACGAAGATCCCGTTAATCAAATTTTAACCCTGAATTTCCGTCAGTATCTGGTTTTGAGTGATCCAAGCTTGATGGTGTACTCGGGCAGTCTGGTTAGACTACCGATCTCCGTCCCGCCCGCAATTCCCGCAGGACCCTATACATTACCAATCTCTATCTCCGAAGGATTTACGACGCAGGCCGACAGCCTTCTTTTCAGTTTGAGAAACGAGTCGGGAACAGCGTTCGCCCGTGTCATTCCTGCGCAACCGGGAACATGGACGATACCAGTTGACTTCGAGTTCGGAGAACCGGTTGTGGTGACAATGACCGGACATAATGTCTTAACACGCCAATGGACGCTCACGGTCGCTCCCGAGGGAGTCTATTTGACTCATCGCGGACACTCACTTTCCGATGCTGCTGGAAATAGCGACGGCAGAATTCAGCCTGGTGAAACCATCTTGTTAACCGACACCGTAAGTAATATCGGCAACGATGCAGGGTTCAGTGTCACGAGCGACGTCACGATCCCGCAACAGAATATCACTTTGCTTGCCGATCACTCAAACTACGGAACCGTGGCCGCAGGCGCCTCCGTGGCTGGCAATCCCGCCTATTCCTTTGTTGTTACACCTGAGTTTCGCGGAGCAAATCTCACCTTTGATGTGTCCTATGCCGCCAATGGTGTTAATCCTCGCAACGAACAATTCTTCGCGACGGTTTACGTGCCTGATATCGAGCGCACCGGATTGGGAGTGATTGACGGCAACGATGGATTGCTTGAACGTAATGAAGAAGCAGGACTGATCTTCACCCTTAGAAATACAGGCAACGAAACCCTCGTGCCTTCAACCCTCACGATCGGAACACAAAGCCCGTACATTGTAATTATTGACGATTCTGCTGAGCTTCCTGCGTTGGCTCCGGATCAATCTTATACCTTACCTACCGATGCGGTGCGCATCGCTGGTAATTGGAATGCGCCTACTGGTGTGCAGGCAACTATTGATGCCGTCCTGACGGCGCAAATGCCCACTTACGAGTTTCAGCACTCAATGTCTTTGCCGCTTGTGCTTGGTCAAGTCGGCACGGCCGATCCTCAGCAAGGCTCGGATCAGATCTATTACATCTACGATGATCTGGATGTGGACTATGAAGCCGTTGCGGTTTTTGATTGGCTCGAAATTTCTCCCGAAGAGGGAGGTGCGGGAATGGTCCTACCGTTCACGCAAAGCAATCAAACGTTTGCCGTGCCCGTGCCGTTTGACTACAATTTCTTCGGCACGACCTTCAGCAATCTCTCCGTTTCAACAGACGGTTGGGTGGCCCCCGGAATCACCGAAGCGGTTAGTTACGACAATCGCGCACTTCCTTATGCGCCGGATGCTGTAAACGGCATGATTGCGGTTCTCTGGAATGACCTTTGGGATTTCTTTGGAGACACGACGGGAACCATCAGTTACTACTACGACACGTCCGAAGACCGTTTTGTGGTTGAATGGTATCAAGTCACCGACTGGCAATTCGGGCGATACGCGAGTACCTTCCAGATTCAATTGCTGAATCCCGACACCTATCCGACTCCGACGGGCGATGCACAATGGTTGTTGCTCTATCAAGACTTAGCCATGCACGCCAACTCCGCTCTTGGCGCGACCATCGGTTATGAGTCGCTTAACGAACAGCACGGAGCGACGTATTATTTCAATCAAACAAGGCCCGCGACGTCCGCTGAACTTGCGAATGGCCGTGCCCTGCGTTTGACCACGGCTCCTCCGACCATTACGGATGTGCCTGATCTACAACAACCTGTCCTGCCCGCAAATTTCGCTCTGTTTCAAAACTATCCCAACCCGTTCAATCCCGAGACGACGATTGAATTCGCGCTCGCGGCGCGCGCCAATGTCAAACTCGAAGTGTTTGATCTGTTGGGCCGCTCGGTTGCGCAATTGACAAATGGAGTGTATGAGGCCGGACGGCATCGGTTGCATTGGAACGGAGCCGGCCGCAGCGGCGTTTCTGCTCCCAGCGGTATCTATTTCTATCGCTTATCTACGCCAGATTTTGTACAAACCCGACGCATGCTGCTCATGCGTTAGGAACATCCCGGCGGCATTGCGGCGTAATATCCGCCCGTGTCGTGCCTTGCAGTTACTATCAATTCACAATAGGAACGAGACCTCATGGCCAAAAAGTGGACCCCTTCTGAAGAAAAGTATCTCTTAGAGAATTACGGCAAAGTACCGATGGCGGAACTCGCTGATCGTTTTGGTGTGACGCGCAAAGCCATCAGCGCGAAGCTTGACAAACTGCGCCAATCCCACGGCATTGATCCCGTCGGAGCGCGCGAACGGGCGTCGGCTCGCCAACGCCGTCAAGCTCAATTGAATGAAAAGGTCCCGCAGACGGGCGGAGCAAATCCCCGCAAGATTCCGTTGCTGGGAGTCATCACTCATCCGCAGATCGACAATGTGGCATCTGCTGAGCCCGCGGGCTTGGCCGCCACGACCAACGTCGTGCGTACCGCCCAGGGCTGGCAACCCTTGATGGTGGATAAGAAGCGAGTGACGCGGTAAGCCTTAGTGGAAATCTCAATTGACGGCCATTCCCTGACCCTTGAGCAAGTTGAGCAGGTCAGCCATGGCGCGTATGCAAATTTAGCTTCGGCTGCGCGACCGCAGATCGAAGCGTCCCGCGCGTGGATTGCGCGACTCGAACAAGCCGGAGCAAATGCTCCAAGCGTGTACGGAATCAATACTGGTTTCGGTAGCCTGAAGAGTGAGCGCTTTTCAGTCAGTGACGCGCGGCGGGTTTCGAGAAATCTGATTATCTCACATTGCAGCGGCACGGGTGAACCCTTCAGTGAAAGAGTTGTTCGTGCCGCAACTCTTTTGCGGGCAAACGCCCTCGCGCAGGGCCGCTCCGGTGTTCGCGCTATTATCATCGAAACGCTCTTGGAGCTGCTCAAACAAGGCGTCGTGCCAGTCATTCCGTCACAAGGTTCGCTTGGAGCGTCTGGTGACTTGGCTCCGCTCTCGCATCTCGCCGCAGTCATCACCCGCGATCCGGACACGGAAAGCGATGACTCAAGCGGTGAAGCATGGTTTCAGGGCGAGCGACTGACTGGAGCGGAGGCTATGCGGCGCGCCGGCATTCCGCGGCTAATCCTTGAAGCTAAAGAGGGTTTAGGCTTAAATAACGGTGTGCAATTTATGTGTGCCGTATCAAGCCTGACGTTGCTCGATGCGGAGCGTCTCCTAAGACTGCATGACATTGCACTCTCAATGCATTTGGATGCTGTGTGCGGCGTCAGAACAGCGTTTGATTCCCGAATCGCAAACTTAAGGAAGTATTCCGGTCATCGCATCGTAGCACAAAACGTCCTGAACTTGCTTGAGGGAAGCACTTGCGCCGACAGCGACGTGACAAGGATTCAAGATGCCTATAGTCTTCGGTGTGCTCCGCAAATCGTAGGCGCGGTGCGAGATGGACTGAAGCACGTGCGCGCCGGACTCGAAATCGAAATCAATTCCGTCACCGATAATCCGTTAGTGTTTGCCGATGACGACGAGGTTATTTCCGGCGGCAATTTTCACGGCGATCCCGTCGGACTTCCTGTCGATTACATGAAAATTCTGCTGGCGGAACTCGGCAACATCTCCGAGCGCCGTGTTTCAAGATTGATGGATCGTCACTTGAATCACGGGTTGCCGCCCTATCTCGCCATGAAGCCCGGGATTGAATCCGGTTTGATGATGGCAAGTTATACCGCCGCGGCTCTTGCGAGTGAGAACAAGGTTTTGGCTCATCCCGCGTCGGTGGATACGATTCCGACATCCGAAAATCAAGAAGACATCGTCTCAATGGGCACACACGGCGCGCGTCAAGCGTCGGAAATCCTCAGCAACGTTCAGAAAATTATTGCCATTGAGTTGTTGTGTGCTGCACAAGCGCTGGACATGCGCCGCCAGAACTCACCTGATCTGAAGTTCGGCAAAGGCTCTGTGTCCGCTTGGAAATTTATTCGCCAACACATTCAGCCGCTTCAACGGGATCGTTATTTGGCGGATGACATTGCGAAATTACTCGAGCTTGTGCAGTCCGGAAACCTGTTGCACGAAGTCTCTCGCGTCGTTGAGTTAGTGTAGTGACCGATCACGCTCTCTGGAAATTCCTCGACGAAAACCCTGAGCAGGAGCAGTTACTCCTGCTTTGTGCGCTTTCGGTGCTATGGTTGAAATCGCAGGATCCGCTCGCCAAAGAGTGCGTTGTTCGCTATAAAGAGAAGGACTTTTCCATTGTGGCCTTACGCGAAGCCGCCTTGCAGTTGTTTCTATTGGCGGGCTTTCAATCTTCACTCGAAGCGGCATTCATGATTCAAGAGGTCTACGGTAGGGGTTTACCCGCGCACACCGATGAGCTCATCGATCTGCCCCAAACCGGCACATTCGAGCGCGGATGGGCCTTGCAAGCCGAAGTCTACAAAGGAAATGTCGATAAGTTACGGACAAACCTCGAGGCAGTCAGTCCAGAGCTGTCCCGCTGGACGGTCTGGGTCGGCTACGGTTTAGTCATGTCCCGGCCCGGAATCCCCGCACATTGGCGGGAGATCCTCGAAGTCTCTGTCCTTGCAGTGCTGGGCTTTCCCCGACAGTTGTTCTCGCACTTCAAAGGAGCCTTAAACCTTGGCGCCACGGCCCATCAGGTCGAATTAGCTCTGAGAGTATCTGAACTTGTATCAAATAAAGAAGCCCTTCAGCCCGCTTGGCAGATGTGGCGCCGAATTGACAAATAAAATCTGACAATATGGCAGTATTTTATGGCAGACATGAATGAGTGTCTGTCGCTTTCTTTATATAAATCAATAGTTTATGTAGTTGGTATGACCCTTGCCTTACTATTGAGTGATTACTGAGCTAATGCAATAAAAATAGAGGAATTGAAAAATGTCGAAAATCATTGGAATTGACCTCGGAACGACCAACTCCTGCGTCGCCGTCATCGAAGGCGGTGAGCCGGTTGTTATCCCGAACTCCGAAGGCGCACGCACCACGCCCTCTGTCGTCGCTTTCTCCAAAACTGGAGAGCGCCTGGTCGGCGCGGCTGCCAAACGGCAAGCTGTCACCAACCCCACAAAAACTATTTACTCGATCAAGCGATTTATGGGCCGTCGTCGTGACGAAGTCGAACACGAAATGAAACTCGTCCCCTACGAACTCGTTGGTGGTGACGGCTTGGCCAAAGTCAAGATCGAAGACAAAGAGTACACGCCCTCTGAAATCTCCGCGATGATTCTGCAAAAAATGAAGCAGACCGCCGAAGATTACCTGGGCGAAAAAGTTCATAAGGCCGTCATCACCGTGCCCGCTTACTTCAACGATGCGCAGCGCCAATCCACCAAGGACGCCGGTGAAGTCGCGGGCCTCGAAGTCGTGCGCATCATCAACGAGCCAACTGCCGCAGCATTAGCCTATGGACTCGACAAAGACAAAAAAGAAGAAAAGATCGCGGTCTTTGACTTAGGCGGCGGTACGTTTGATATTTCAATTTTGGAACTCGACAACGGCACGTTTGAAGTAAAGTCCACCAACGGCGATACGCATTTGGGCGGCGACGATTGGGATCAGTTCTTGATTGACTATCTGGCCGAGGAATTCAAGAAATCCGAAGGCCTTGACCTGCGTAAAGACCCGATGGCCTTGCAGCGTTTGAAAGAAGCCGCTGAGAAAGCTAAAATCGAGCTCTCCGGCAGTTCACAAACGCAAGTCAATCTGCCGTTTATCACCGCGACTGCCGACGGTCCCAAACACTTGGACATCCTTGTCACTCGTGCGAAGTTTCAGGAGCTGACCGAAGATCTCGTCCAGCGCTCGATCACACCTGTGAAAAAAGCTCTGCAAGACGCTGGCTTCAAGGCGTCTGACATTGACGAAGTGATTCTCGTCGGCGGTTCGACCCGTATGCCCCGTATCATCGAAGTTGTCAAGGAGTTCTTTGGCAAAGATCCGCATCGCGGAGTCAATCCCGATGAAGTCGTGGCTGTCGGCGCCGCCATTCAAGGCGGAATTCTGGCCGGTGACGTCAAGGACGTGCTCTTGCTCGACGTGACTCCGTTGAGCCTGGGTATTGAAACCATGGGCGGCGTAATGACGCGCTTGATTGAATCCAATACCACGATTCCTACGCGCCGCATGGAAATTTTCTCGACTGCGAGCGACAGTCAGCCGTCGGTCGAGATTCACGTCCTGCAGGGCGAGCGTCCGATGGCGATGGACAACAAAACCATCGGTAGATTTACTTTGGACGGCATTCCCCCCGCGCCGCGCGGTGTGCCGCAGGTAGAAGTGACCTTCGATATTGACGCCAACGGCATTCTGTCCGTCAGTGCCAAAGACAAGGCCACCAACAAGGAGCAGTCCATCAAGATCACGCATTCGAGCGGTCTCTCCAAAGAAGAGATTGAACGCATGAAGAGTGACGCCAAAGCTCACGCCGACGAAGACAAAAAGCGCCGCGAAGAAGTGGACGTTCGCAACGGCGCGGACGCGCTGGTCTTCCAAACCGAGCGCCAGATGAAGGAACTCGAAGCCAAACTCGGCGGTGAAAACAAATCCAAACTCGACGCCGCGGTTGGTCGCGTGAAAGAAGCTCTGAAGGGCTCAAGCGTTTCAGAAATCAAGAGCGCAACCGAAGACCTGAATAGCATCTGGCAGCAAATCGCTCCGTCGCTCTACCAGGATGCCGCGGGCGGTGCACCCCAAGGCGAGCCCGGACCCACCTCCGGCACCACAGACGACGACGGAACAGAAACCGTCGACTTTGAAGTAGTGAACGACGAAGATAAGAAGTAACCCGTTCGACTGGGCGGGCCGCAAGGCCCGCCCAGCGAGTCGCCTGATAGTAGCGCCCAGTAAGCTGGGTGCTATGTTGCATGGTGGCATCGTTCGACCTAACTTCTTCGCACTCCCTTTCACAACCCCAAAACTTAAACCCTAAAAATACAACTACTCCCGTTCCGCCAATTATTAGTTTTGAACGAAGAATCAGTATCTTAGGGGACTACTCATGAATATAGATCAATGGACACTTAAAGCGCAGGAAGCGCTGCAAGCCGCACAGGCGATAGCGCGCGACGCGAGCCATCAGGCGCTCACGCCGTTGCATTTGCTCGGTGGAATGCTGCGCGATTCTGAGGGCATCACCTTTGAAATTCTGGCCAAGCTGGGCAAGCATGGCGAAGATGTTCGCAGGCTCGTCACGCTCGAGATTGCTAAAGAGCCCAAAGTCACAGGCTCAGTCGGCTCGACCTATCTCGCGCCTGAGACCTCGCGCTTGTTTGAGAACGCGCTAAAGGAAATGACTGATCTCGGCGATGAGTTTCTCTCTGTCGAGCATTTGCTGCTCGCCATGACAAAAGGCGAGGACTCCGCCGCGAAACTTCTGAAAGAGTCGCGCATCACGCACGCCGACATCCTAAAAGCGATGAAAGACCTGCGCGGCGGCCAGCGCGTCAAAGATCAATCGCCCGAAGAAAAATATCGCGCACTCGACAAATACGGGCGTGACCTGACTGACCTCGCGCGCCGCGGCAAACTCGATCCCGTGATTGGCCGCGACGAAGAAATTCGCCGTGTCCTGCAAGTCCTGACGCGCCGCACGAAAAACAATCCAGTTCTGATCGGCGAACCCGGCGTCGGCAAAACCGCCATCGCCGAAGGGCTCGCGCAGCGCATCGTCGCCGGAGACGTGCCCGAAAATCTCAAGAACAAGCGCGTCGTCGCGCTCGACTTGGGAAGTCTCGTCGCGGGTGCGAAATACCGCGGCGAGTTTGAAGAGCGATTGAAAGCCGTCTTGAAAGAAGTCACGAGCGCGGACGGCGCCATCATCCTGTTCATTGACGAAATGCACCAGTTGGTCGGCGCAGGCAAAACCGACGGCGCCATGGACGCGTCCAATTTGCTCAAACCCGCGCTTGCCCGAGGTGAACTTCACGCCGTCGGCGCAACAACCATTGACGAATACCGCAAACACATCGAGAAGGATGCCGCGCTCGAACGCCGCTTCCAACCCATCATGGTCTTGGAGCCTTCGGTCGAAGACATGATCTCGATTCTGCGCGGCCTGAAAGAAAAGTACGAAGTGCATCACGGTGTGCGCATCACCGACGGCGCGTTAATCTCCGCTGTTCAATTGGCTGATCGCTACATCACCGACCGCTTTATGCCCGACAAGGCGATTGACCTGATTGACGAAGCCGCCTCGAAACTCCGTCTGGAAATAGACTCGATGCCCGATGAGATTGACTCATTGGTTCGTAAAATTCGCCAGCTCGAAATTGAGAAGGTCGCCGTCGCAAGAGAGAAGGATGCGGCTTCACAAGAGCGGCTGAACGCAATTGACGAAGAGCTTGTTAAGCTGAAAGCCGAAGAGAAAACTCTGCGACTGCAATGGGAGCAAGAGAAGAAAGTCATTCAGCAGAGCCGTCAAATCAAAGAGCAAATCGAGCAAGCCAAACTCGAAGAGCAGAAGGCCGAGCGCATGGGGGACTTAGGCAAAGTCTCCGAAATTCGCTACGGCTTGCTCCGTGAACTCGAGCGTAAACTCGAGAGCGCTCAACAAGAAATGAGCAAACTGCAAAGCACACAATCGCTCTTGAAAGAGGAAGTTACCGAGGACGACATCGCGGAAGTCGTCGCAAAGTGGACGGGTATTCCGGTTTCAAGAATGCTGGAAGGCGAGCGCGAAAAACTGTTGCGCATCGAAGAGCGTTTGCACGACAGAGTCATCGGCCAAGAGGTCGCGGTGAAGGCGGTGGCTTCGGCAATCCGCCGGGGCCGATCAGGTTTATCCGAAGAGAGTAAACCCATCGGCAGTTTCCTGTTCTTAGGTCCGACCGGAGTGGGGAAGACCGAGCTCGCGCGAGCGTTGAGCGAATTCCTCTTCAATGACGAACACGCGATGATCCGCATTGACATGTCCGAATATCAGGAGCGCCACACGGTTTCGCGACTGATCGGCGCGCCTCCGGGCTATATCGGGCACGACGAAGGCGGACAACTAACTGAAGCCATTCGCAGAAGACCGTACAGCGTTCTATTGCTTGATGAAATAGAGAAAGCGCATCACGATGTCTGGAATATTCTGTTGCAAGTCCTCGATGACGGAAGATTGACGGATTCCAAGGGCCGCACAGTGGATTTCAAAAACTCCATCGTGATCATGACCTCGAACATCGGCTCCGACATCATCAGCGCACGCGCCGAGCACCTTGAGAGCGAGAGCGGTTATGAAGAAGTGCGCAAAGATGTGTTAGAGCTTCTCAAACGTTCCATCAGGCCCGAATTTCTGAATCGAATTGATGATATCCTTGTCTTCGGTCCCCTCACAAGAGATGACCTGACCCGCATTCTTGATCTGCAGCTTGACCGAGCGGTAAAGCGGCTCATGAAGCAGAACATTAAATTGTCCCTGTCGCAGAATGCTAAAGACCTCATTCTCGCCAACGGCTATGACCCGGTTTACGGCGCAAGACCTATGAAGCGAGCCATCCAGACCCTGTTGCTGAACCCGTTGGCCGAAGCAATCCTGTCGGGATCCGTCGTTTCCGGTGAAGAGGTAGAGGCTGACTCCGTCCAAGGTGAGATTTCGTTAACGGTCAGCCACCGCGATGAACATCACGAAATCGCCTAAGTTAGGTTTCCGTAATGACCTGGCCGGATGTCATTGATTTCCGGCCCTTTTTTTTGTATATTGTACGCTTAGCTGGATGAAAACGTGCAATTTGCGAGGGTCAGAGTTCATCTGGTTTTGAACATGTTACAATTCAACATATGAGTAGAAAAATCAGAGTGTTAGTGGCCAAACCCGGTTTGGACGGCCATGACCGCGGAGCGAAGGTTATGGCCGCTGCCCTGCGTGATGCGGGTATGGAGGTCATCTACACAGGCCTCCGCCAAACCCCGGAAATGATCGTGGCGGCTGCCGTCCAAGAGGACGTGGATGTCGTTGCCCTGTCCATTTTATCTGGCGCGCACATGACCTTTTTTCCCGCCGTCCGCAAGCTGATGGAAGAAAAGGGCATCGGCGACGTCCTCTTGACGGGTGGCGGAATCATTCCTAAGTCCGATATGGAAGTCCTGGAAAAGCAAGGCGTCGGCAAACTGTTTGGTCCCGGCACACCCACAACAAAGCCCATTGAGTATATCAAAGAGTGGGTTGGCCAGCATCGGGCAGCGTAATATCAGTTCATTCTTAACTTTACCATAGAGCATGTCCGGTCATAGTAAATGGGCGACCATTCGTCGCAAGAAAGAAAAGATTGATGCCGCACGCGGTAAGGTGTTTACGAAGCTGATTCGTGAAATTCAGATTGCCGCCCGCATGGGTGGTTCGGATCCGAACAGCAATCCAAGGCTGCGCACAGCCATTGATGCTGCGAAAGCGGCTAACATGCCGGCCGCGAATCTTGAGAAAGCCATCAAGAAAGGCGCGGGTGAACTCGAGGGACAAGCGCTTGAAGAAGTTGTTTACGAAGGTTACGGACCGTCCGGGGTTGCCATCTTGATCGAGTGTGCGACCGACAATCGAAACCGCACCGTCGGTGAAATCCGCGCGGTTTTTAATAAGCGCGGTGGATCCATGGCGGAAGCCGGAGCCGTGTCGTGGATGTTTGAAAGATTGGGCTATCTGACGCTTGACATGACTCAAGGTACCGAAGATGAGATCATGCTGCTGGCTCTGGAAGCTGGAGCCACGGACGTCAAGAATGGCGGAGAAGTTTGGGAAGTCTATTGCGCGATCGGAGATCTCTACGTGGTCAAAGGCGCGTTGGAAGCTGCCGGGAAAAAAGTGGACACCGCTGAACTCAGCTATATCCCGCAGAATATTGTGAAAGTTGAGACTCCCGAAGCCGCAAAGTCAGTCTTGAATATTATCGAGTTTTTAGAAGAAATTGACGATGCGCAAAATGTCTATTCCAATTATGAAATGGACGATGATCTGATTGAAAGCTTAGCCTGATGCCGCAAATCAGCGCCGTTGAAATCATCATTGGAATTGATCCGGGGCTAACGTGTACCGGCTGGGGAGTGGTGAGGAAGAAGGGTGCCAATGTGGTCTATGTGGATAGCGGTCGCCTGCGCACGAAAGCCTCCGAACCCATGGCCGAGCGATTGAGTTATCTGTTCAGTGAAATTGCAAATGTCTGCCGAAAGTATGACGTGACACGCGGCGCTGTGGAAGCAGGTTACGTCGGAACCGGGGCCTTGTCTGCGCTGAAGCTCGGACAAGCACGCGCTTGCGCGGTGCTCGCGATTCAGGAAACTGCAGGTCAAGTCATGGATATTGCTCCACGCGAGGTTAAGATGGCCGTCACGGGCAACGGAGCAAGTTCCAAACAGCAAGTCAGCTACATGGTCGGACAAATGTTAGGACTCGAGTTTGAACGCGGCGAAGAAGATATTTCGGACGCTTTGGCTATCGCGATAACGGTAACCGCCGTGCGCAACCAAAAGCAACTTGCCGCGCGAGCATGATTGACCACCTTAGCGGGCGCGTCGTCGCGAAGTCGCCGACTGAGATCGTCCTTGATGTTCATGGCATCGCGCTTTCGGCCAGAATCTCTTTGACTACTTTTGACAAACTTCCGCCGGCAGGAAGTGACACGCAGCTATGGACAAGGCTGTTCGTCCGCGATGAGCAGTTTGAGCTTTTCGGATTCGCCACGCGGGACGAGCGTTGGGTGTTTGACGAGTTAATCTCGATCAGCGGCGTCGGTCCGAAGCTCGCACTGACCTTGCTTTCCGGAATGCCCGCAACCGACGTGCGCGAAACAATCGCCGCCGGGGACGCGGCTCGCCTTAAGTCAGTGCGCGGCATCGGAGCGAAAATCGCTGACCGGATTGTCTTGGAGTTAGGGAAAAAGTTTGCGGGAGCATCCGTAGAGTGGCCGATCTCAACGGCCACGACAGGCGCGCCCGCTGTGATTCAAGCCCGGCAAGCTCTATCCGCCCTTGGCCTGAGTCTGACGGAAATAGAAAAGAGTTTGGATGCGGCACGCTCGCAAGATATCGAAGACGTTGAAGAAATCATCAAATTTGCCTTGCGCAAGAGCTAAATGCCGCGTCTAATCGAACCCGTTTTACAAGAAGACGAGATTGTTGTTGAGCAGAGTCTCCGGCCCAACACGTTCGATGAGTTCGTCGGTCAGCAGCGCGTCAAAGAACAGCTCTCGATCTTTCTGAAAGCCGCGCGTGATCGCGGGGAAGCGCTTGACCACTGTCTCTTCTACGGACCACCCGGCTTAGGTAAAACGACGCTGTCGCACCTGATCGCCAAAGAGATGGGAACACAAGTGCGCGTGACCACCGGTCCGGTGCTTGAACGCCCTGCTGATTTAGCGGGATTGTTGACGAATTTACAGCACGGTGACATTCTGTTTGTGGACGAGATTCACAGGCTGAGTTCGACGGTTGAAGAGTATTTGTATCCCGCAATGGAAGATTTCCGGCTGGATATTCTGATTGACAAAGGCGTGGCCGCGCGGACGCTTGGGCTAAATCTGAATCGCTTTACGTTAGTCGGTGCGACCACTCGCGCGGGTTTGCTCTCGTCGCCCTTGCGTTCACGTTTCGGAGTTACGCTCAGGCTTGACTACTATTCAGCCGACGAGCTAATCGAGATTCTTCGCCGCACAGCGACTCTTCTGGGGACGGTATGTACTGCAGACGGCCTGAAGGAAATCGCGTCAAGGTCGCGCGGTACGCCCCGAGTTGCCAACCGCCTCCTCCGCAGAGTTCGCGACGTGGCACAGGTCAGGGGCGCGCAAAAAGTAACTCCCGAGCTTGCGCATGAGGCGTTGCGTCTGCTTGAAATCGATGACTACGGGCTCGATGATCTCGACAAGAGATTAATGCTCGCTCTCTTGGAAAAATTTCGCGGCGGCCCAGTAGGGCTCGGAACTCTGGCTGTCACGGTCGGCGAAGACGAGGGCACGCTGGAAGAACTCTGCGAACCGTATTTGATACGACAAGGATTTTTGGAGCGTACGTCGCGCGGGCGACAAGCAACGATCCGCGCTTTTGAACATTTTGGCGTCCGGAGATCCTCCTCCGACCAAACCCGTTTCTTATAATCTGACCTTGCATGCTCAGCACGTGCTTCACTCGAACTAAGGATAACCAATGCCCGTAACTTCCGCTGTCTATGAACCCCGGGGTGTGCAGACGATTCCACGTCTATCGGACTTCAAGTACAACTTGCCGGATAAGCTGATTGCTCAAAATCCACTCGAGCGTCGTGACATGTCGCGGATGCTGGTCGTGGATCGTGAGACTAAGGAATTTCGCGACGAATCGTTCGCGGATATTGGGAATTACATGAACAAAGGGGATGTTGTCGTCGTCAACTCGACGCGCGTGTTTCCGGCCCGCCTGTTCGGCTACAAAGAGAAGACCGAAGCTGAAATCGAAGTCTTTTTGCTGCGTAAGCTGACAGAAGAACTGTGGGAAGTTCTTGTCAAACCTGCGCGTAAAGTCCGAACGGGTAACAACATCATCATCGGTGACGAAATTGTTTGCGAGGTGATTGACAATACCACGAGCGGTGGACGTGTTGTGAGATTTCATTACGAGGGTGACTTTGCCGAGCTTGTCGAAAAATACGGCAAGCCGCCCTTGCCGCCCTATATTCGCCGCGAACCCACTCCCGATGACAAAGAGCGTTATCAAACGATCTTTGCCGAAGAATCAGGTGCCGTCGCCGCGCCGACCGCAGGATTACACTTCACGAAAGAAATGGTCGCCAAACTGAAACGCAAAGGCGTCGAGTTTGTACCAATTTGCTTGCACGTCGGTTTGGGGACATTTCGTCCCGTGCAAGTCGAAGACCTGTCGCGCCACCGAATGGACTCGGAGTACTTTGATGTCAATCAGAGCGCTGTAGACAAGATAAATGCCGCCATCGCGCGTGGCAACCGCATCTTCGCCATCGGCACTTCCGTGACGCGCACGCTTGAAACCGTTGCTAACTTCAGCGGCGGCGTAAAGCCCTTAAGCGGTTGGACGGATAAATTTATTTATCCACCTTATCACTTCAAAGTGGTGGATCGGTTATTGACCAATTTCCATCTTCCCGGCTCCACGCTTCTGATGCTCGTCTCCGCTTTCAGCGACCGCGAGTTCATTATGAAGACCTATCGTCATGCCGTCAAAGAGAAGTACCGCTTCTATAGCTACGGCGATTGCATGCTGATCATTTGAGCTACGCACTCCTTATTCCCGCCGCGGGAAAAGGGGAGCGGCTCGGCGCGCCGGTATCCAAGGCGCTCGTGAGCTTGAACGGCAAGCCGCTGATCTGGTGGGCGCTGAATGCGTTTATAGATGACTCTCGGCTGAAGCAGATTATCGTCGCAACGTCGCAAGAGAACCAAGCCGATCTTAAACAGAGTCTGACCGAACATCCGCTCGCTAAATTGATTGTAACAACACTTGGCGGTGCGACCAGACAAGATTCTGTCGGACGCGCGCTCGACTCTGTGACGGCGAGCGTTGACCATGTGTTGGTCCACGATGCCGCGAGACCCTTTGTGACGCGAACACTCATAGACGCGGTGCTCAAGGCATTGACCGAGAGCGCGGCTGCTCTTCCCGGTGTGGCCGTGACCGACACGATTAAGCGAGTGGACTCCAAGCAAATCGTGACTGAGACTTTGCCGCGCAACGAACTTTTTGCCGCACAGACTCCACAAGGCATTCGCACAGAACTTTTCCGAACCGCGCATCGACTTGCATACGAACAACATGTTCAGTGCACTGATGATGTCGCCTTGATTGAGAAGTTTCGGCTGGGAACGGTCAAACTTGTCGCCGGTGATTCCCGCAACTTGAAAATCACTCACCCCCATGAATCGCCGCGTGCCGAAGAGTTATTGCGCGGTTTCAACCTTACCTGAACCTATTTGACTCCGGGTTTGCGGCTGTGCGCCGCAGACCTTTTTTCTTCTGATATCGCCTATGCCCGTTCCTTTTCGAGTCGGAATTGGAGTTGATGCGCATCGCTTCGTGGATGGGCGTCCACTTGTGCTCGGCGGTGTAGTGATTTCGCACCCGCAAGGACTTGAGGCACACTCGGACGGCGACGTTTTGTCCCATGCGATTCTCGATGCCATGCTCGGCGCTGCGAATGCCGGGGACAAGGGCAAACTCTTTCCGCCGTCTGATCCGGCGTATAAAGATGTGAAGTCCACGGAGTTGCTGCATAAAGCGATGATCGCAATCAGCCGAATGGGATACGAAATCGGCAACGTGGACGTTAGTGTGATGTGTGAAGAGCCGCGCATCGGCCCGCATCGCGAGGAGATGTGCGAAGCCATTGCGACCGCGCTGGGAATTCACACTTCTCAAGTCTCGATAAAGGGGACGACGCTTGAACGCATGGGATTCACCGGACGAAAAGAAGGCATCGCCGCGCTGGCGACGGTGCTCTTAACCAAACAGAATGACTAAAGAAATACGCACACGCTACGCGCCCAGCCCGACGGGATATTTGCACGTCGGTGGCTTGCGCACGGCTCTCTATAATTACCTGTTCGTGCGCAAGCATGGCGGTAAACTTATCCTGCGCGTCGAAGACACGGATCGTACGCGATTGGTGGAAGGCGCTGTCGAAAATTTTTTGGAAGTCTTCGACTGGCTGGGAATTCACTTTGACGAAAGCCCTAAAGTCAGCGGGCCGCACGCTCCCTATGTGCAGTCCGAGCGACTGAAGATATACACCGAAGCAGTCAAGAGATTGGCCGAGCTCGGAAGCGCCTACCCTTGCTTTTGCACTGCCGAAAGATTGGATCAGGTGCGCGCCGATCAACAAGCACGCAGTCTGCCGCCGATGTACGACCGTCATTGCCGCACTCTGTCTAACGACGAATCCAGCACGCGGATTGCCGCAGGCGAGCCGCACGTTTGGCGGATGGCTGTTCCGAAAAATGAAACCGTGATAATCGAGGACATCATTCGCGGGTCAGTGAGTTTTGAAACTCCCACGATTGACGATCAAGTTCTAGTCAAGAGTGACGGATATCCGACTTATCATCTTGCAAATGTTGTTGACGATCATGACATGCGAATCTCGCATGTGATTCGCGGCGAAGAGTGGTTGCCTTCCACACCGAAGCATGTTTTGCTTTACAGATTCTTTGGTTGGGAGCCACCGCTGTTTGCCCATTTGCCGCTGCTGTTGAATCCCGACCGCACTAAAATGTCAAAGCGTTCCGGTGACGTCGCTGTTGAGGCATTTCGCGACAAGGGAATCCTGCCGGAGGCACTGCTGAACTTCGTCGCGTTGCTCGGCTGGCACCCGCAAGACGAGCGCGAGTTCTTTTCGCTTGAGGAGTTAGTTC
>CAZHAK010000034.1:0-22540 GCA_964530625.1 uncultured Alphaproteobacteria bacterium
TGCGAAGCCGACGTCATCCGCACGTCCAGCAATCCTTGATGGGGCAAGTATGCCAAAGAGACTCTACGGGAAAGCGGATCGAGGTCACCAAGCTTTTCCAACAAAGTTGATTCTCCGATTCCGGCCATGCGTAAAGTTCTTGCAAAATACTTTGCCTGACCGAACGCTTTCCGCAAAACAGGTTCGACCTGATCGTCAAACATCCGCTCCATTTCAGGCTGGACACCGGGCAAAGCGAAAAGATGTTTGCCTTTGCGCTCGAGATAGATTCCGGCGGCCGTACCGAGCGGATTTTCGAGCCGTACCGTGCCCCCTAAAACCACCGTTTGATTGGCGGATTGGACAGGCATTTCGCGTCCGAGTTTGCGAAACAGGTCTGCCACATGCTCGCGCTGTTCAGGCGAATCAACAAGCGGCAAGTCAAAGAGCTGCGAAATCGCATCACGAGTCAAATCATCAGGCGTCGGCCCCAATCCGCCAGACAAGACAATCACATCCGCGCGATTGAGCGCCAGACTGATCGCGGCTTGAATCTCACTCAGGTTGTCCATCACACATGACGACCATCGCAAAGGAAGTCCGCATTCGGCTAAGCGTTGCCCCAGAAATGCCGCGTTTCTGTTTACCGTGCGACCCAGCAGCACTTCATCACCGATCGTAATCAGCTCGCTTAGAGGCACACTCATCAAAACACGCTCATGAGGTCGGGTTGCCAGTGCGTAAGTCCATACAACACAAGCGCGGCATAAAGTCCGGCCAGTACGTCATCCAACATGACTCCCCACCCACGCGGAAGTTTTTGCAGTTGTCCCGCACCGAGTGGTTTGAGAATATCAAACACTCGAAACAAAACAAAAGCGGTTCCGAATCCTATAATGGAATGCGGCGCGGCAAGTAAAGCAATCCATTGTCCGACCAGTTCATCAAACACAACCGGATCGGGATCATCCTTTTTAGGGTTCTTTCTCCGCACAGCCGCAAACTTCCCGGGATCACGCATGGTGTAACCGTCAATGTAACGATTGGCCAGCCACACTCCGACAAAGGTCAGAACAATCAGAGGAGCAATCATCCAAAGGGACAGCGCACCCGGAATGAACCACAAGATTAAACAAACCAAAGCCGACGCCACGGTAGCAGGCGCGACAGGCGAGTAGCCCGTCCACAGCACCGTCGTAATCATCTCTTCAAATCGGGACATAGCCTAAATCGGGCGGCCGCGATGCCGGATCTCTTTGAGCAAATCTTTGTTGCCGTGCAGATACTCAATAAGCGTGAAGAACGTATAAATCGTCACCGCAGCCAGTATCCAGTAGACGATGCGCTCGAAATACGGCACCGGCATAAATCGTAAATGCACCCAATGCAAGGCCAAAATCGTCAACGAAACCGCACCCTGCAATATTCCCTTCCATTTGCCCGTCGTTCGGCGGCCCATCGCGGTGCCAGTTAAAGCAGAGAACACACGCAAGTAGGCGACAACAACATCTCGATACACGAGAATCGCGACCATCCACGCGGCAGCCAACCCCATGACCAAGAAGCCGATGAAATATGAGATGCGAGCAATCGTGTCACTCATCGGATCAAGGAGCTTGCCGACATCAGAAACTTGTTTCTGCGATCTCGCCGCAATGCCGTCCGCGACGTCCGTCGCTTCAATCAATACGGCTATAATCAGCGCAAACTCAATTGAGTACTTAAACTCGCCCAAATAGGCTATGAGAAATAACGGCCCGAGAGCGAGTCTCGAGAGTGTTAACTGATTGGCGAGATTAAATCCCGGGATCATCGGTTACGCATCCGCGCTTGTGCGCTCGGCTAAAGCGCGAGCTAAGGTTACTTCATCGACTTGCTCAAGTTCCGCTCCGATTGGAACACCTCGCGCCAATCGCGACGCTGCTATTTTTCGAATTTTAAGTTCGCGCAGCAAGTAAAGTGACGTTGCATCACCGTCAGCCGTTGGACTCACTGCCAAAATAACTTCCGTGAAAGTTTCCTTTTCTGTTCGCTTCCAAAGCTCGGCAATCCGCAGTGCTTCGGGTCCGACACCATCCAAGGGACTGAGAACTCCGCCCAAAACATGATATACTCCACGAAAACCTGTAGCCTTTTCAAGTCGCAAAATGTCCTGCGGGGACTCAACAATGCACAACAACGCGGTATTCCGCTTCGAATCCGTACAGATACCGCAAAGCTCGCTTTCCGTCAGGTTTCCGCATCGCGCACACATGTGAAGGCGCATCTTAACTTGCATGATTGCTTCTGCCAGTGCGCGGGCATCAGCTTCGGATTGCTTCAGAATGTGCATCGCAAGTCTCAGCGCGGATTTTCTGCCAAGTCCGGGGAGTTTGGCAATTTGATCCACGAGTCGTTCAAGTACCGGAGACATTTGCGACATAGATTACTTGCCCGGCTTTTCCATGCGCGTAGTGACATCCTCGCCTCCGAATTGAGACATCACGCTTGAAAAAAGGTCGCCTGCCGTTGCGCCGCCATTACCCTCTTCTTTTGGGGTGGCCGCTTTTTGCTCAGTTAATTGAGGCTTGTCAACAGCAGCTGCGGCACTCACCTTGACCTTCGCTCCGGTAACGGCCAAAATCGCTTTTTCCAGCGAAACGGCGTGTGTCTTTAGCGACTCAAAATGAAACTTACCCTGATGCTTTGGTCGCAAGGTTAAGGTCGCGCCGTTAAGAGATACAACTTCCCAATCATTGTGTGCAAATGCCGATGCCGCGCTGCTGATCTTCTCAAGCTCATCACAGATATTCGCCCACATAGACTCAAGCTCAGACAGTTCAAGCGGAGTCTTCCGCTCAAGTGCCGAGTGGTCAACCTTATTAGACTCGGGCACAGGCTTGGTGGCTGGGACGGGGGCAGCTTTTACTACCGGCGCAGGAGCAGGCACTGCTTTCGCTACGGGTCGTGCAGGCTTCAGCGGTGCAGGCTTATCCGAAGGGTTCCGCTCAAGCAATTGTTTAATGCTGACCGCACGATCCAAAGTTACCCACCGGAGCATCGAGATTTCAAAACGAGTTCGCGGCGAAATCGACCATTTAATTTCATCTTCGAGCGTCGCCGCCAAACGAATCAAGCGAAACATATCTTCAATCGTTAAGCCGTCAATCGAAGATTCCAGAGCCGCGCACTCTTCCTGCGACCTCCCCGGCACGGGCAGACCTTGCAGCAAAAAGACAGCATCCGTCCAATAGCCTTGAAGTTCGCGCAGAAGCAAGCTGTAGTCCGTGCCCTGACGAGCTAGCAAGTCGAAAAACTCCGGCAGTCCGTTTATATCTTGTGAGGAAACTAACTTTGAAGCACTTTCCAAAACCGCCAGGGAAAGCGTACCAAGGACGTTACGAGTCTCTTCGAGAGTGATATTGTTCGCGCAGTAGGCGACCACTTGGTCGAGCAATCCTTCCGCATCACGCAAGGACCCGTCCGCAGCGCGAGCAATCTGAAACAGCGCTTCAGGTTCAGCCGTCCAGCCCTCAGCTTCGGCTATGACAGCCAAATGCTGCGACATTTCGATAGGCGAGAGGGGACGAAAATCAAATCGCTGCACACGCGAGCGTATCGTCGAAGGGACTTTATGAACGTCTGTCGTGGCCAGAATAAAAATGACGTGCGACGGAGGTTCCTCTAAGGTCTTCAGGAAGGCATTGAAAGCCGCAGTCGTCAGCATGTGGACTTCGTCAATGATGAAGACTTTCTTCTCGCCTGCGGCAGGTGCAAGCCGGGCCGCTTCGTTGATTCGACGAATGTCGTCGACTTTATTGTAGGACGCGCCGTCAATTTCCACCACGTCCAACTCTCTATCTTCAAGTAGAGCGCGGCAGGTCTCGCATTCGTTACACGGCTCGACTGGTTTGATCTCCCCTGCGCGCTCACAGTTAATCGCGCGCGCCAAAATACGCGCCGTCGAAGTCTTGCCTACGCCACGCGGTCCCGTGAACAGAAAACCATGCGCCAGCCGTTCCTGCGCAATGGCGTTCTGAAGAGTGCGTGTGATATGCTCCTGTCCGACAACATCAGAGAATTTCTGTGGTCGCCAGCGGCGGGCAAGGACTTGATAGGTCATGAATGCGGATTACTTAGGGCGTGAGTTCGACAGGCGGCAGAGCAAGCGGTGCTTCCATCGGTTTGGTAAACACGAAAGTAGCCCTTTTTAGTCGGAAAGTCAATGTGCCGGGTTAAGATTCTGCACAAACGTTCATACACAGGATATTGATATTATTAAATTTAATTTTATCTGCCCTCTGGATTCGGCGCCTTGCCTCTAACCTCGCTATTCCGCGTCATAGATTCTGCTTTCAAAAGATGGCAAGAAGCCCCCAACACAAGGCAGAGTGAAATCAGACAAAATTGTGAGTGGCCAGAGGCCAACCAGAGCCGGATTTTTACATACAAAGAGCATTAAGCGAGCCTCTAAGTAAACTAAAGCTCGCTAAGTGCAGGGTCTACTTGAGAATATCATGATACTATAGTTAGCATAGAACATACAGAAATCATACTGGCAACTTCGTGTAATAACGCGACATAACTCTGAAGATTACCTGCGTGGCATGTTCATTCACATCCGAAAAGGCTAAATTTAAGCCGTGGTGTTATGATTTTAGTTGTATCGTGCGGAGGGACAAAAAAAGCCCGGCAGACATCGCCAGGCGATCCGCGCACAGCTGCAAACCACTTACCGTTGCTACCTTCCGGTCCTGGCGGGGTTGGGCGGCCACATCTTGCACGGGGCCCGGCGATATCTGCCGAGAAATTTAAGACCCAGAGGTCTGTGGAGCAGAGCGGGATCGAACCGCTGACCCCCACGTTGCGAACGTGGTGCTCTCCCAGCTGAGCTACTGCCCCGAAAGACGGGCAATATACGGAGCAGGTCTTGCATTGTCAAGCACAGTCAGAAGTCTGAACCTTTCTTGTATCTCAGTTACCGATTGTGCTTGTTGTATTTAGCCAAATGAAAACAATATGTTAAAAAGGGAAATCCAAGAGATGGCGAAAAGAATGAATGTTGTGTTCTTCCCGAGGATGATGTTTGCGACGTTGTTTGTCCTGACCGTCAGCCTGACTGCGTGGGCGATTCACCCGGCCGCCTTAGAAATTAGCGGCCCCAATCGAGGCCCTGTTGTGCTGGACGACGATTGTGGTGATTGTACGATTGATTATACCGGTTTGAGATGGTCAGGCAGCGGCGGCCTCGGCGGTCGCGGCGTGATTCATTGGCCGGGCGGTTCAACCGCTAATAATTACGGCCAGATGTGCTTCCTGAGCACTTGCGAATTGGGCAATCCTCTGTACGCATGGTGTACTGACGTCTATCATCCGGTAGAAACTCTGCTGCACGGTGTGGACTATGCCTACATGCACGTGACTGATGACTCCTGCCGCAAGGCTCAATTGACTGCCATGGCATATCTGCTGGCGTGGCACTTTCCGACTTCGACTTTTGAAGATGACGCTTATCAGCTCGCACTCTGGAAGTTGTCCAGCATCCGTGACGGCGGCGCGAACGACGGCTTGCCTCACTTCTGTTACGATGCGGGTCGCGGATATCCGAATCTCGGAGATCCGCCCGCCTATCCGTATGTAAATACCGTGTATGGAACCAACGTACCTCGCAATGATTGGGCAAATGCCAAAGCACTTGAGTCTATTGGAAAGAACGTTATCTTGCCCGCTGACGCAATTCTGGACACATGCTATTCCGCTACTGTTGACGGTGATTCTGCAACCGTTCTTCTGAAATTCACTCTTCAGCGCAACGAGTTTGCGGCTGGTGTAGGTAATAGCTGTTTGGAGAATGTTTGCTTCGACATCTGCTATTGGACTTTCGATGGCGACACAGTGTTAGGCAAGTATTACACGGATGCCGAAGGATGTGTTTGGCTATCTGTGACTCAAGCCATTGAAGAGCGACAGGGCGTCAATGTCAAAATCTGTTCAAACTGGGCGTGGCCGATTGCGATCACAGGGTGCGAAGATTCGGTCTACGCGAACAACCAATGGTTGATATTCTCAGGCGAGGGCCAGCCGCTTTGCTTCGAGTTCTATTTCGAAGGCGACAAGTGGCTTTCGGTTGAACTCTCAAGCTTCGACGCCTACACCACGGAAAACGGTGTGGACTTGCGTTGGTCTACGGCTTCAGAAACTAACGCCGACCACTGGGAAATTGAGCGCTGTGTCAACGGCAGCGGTCAATTCGAGACGATTGCGCATCTGCCTGCACGGAACAGCGCCACCGGAGCGACGTACCAGTTTGCTGACCGTCACGGTTCGATGGGTACGACTTACGACTATCGTTTGATTGATGTGGACGTCTCAGGAGCGCGAACGATTCATCCGAATTCCGCGACGGCTCTGTTTGGCGGTTATCCTGCCGCAGTGTTGGAATACAAGCTGGCCGACGCGTATCCGAATCCGTTTAACCCGTCCACTACGATTTCCTTCGCGATTCCTGAAGCGGGCCATGTCGAGCTTAAAATCTTCGACCTGTCCGGCCGTGAAATCTCCGTCTTGGTGAACGGCGCGGTAGCCGCCGGTTCACATAGTGTCGATTGGAATGCAGAGAGCCTGCCCTCCGGTACGTATTTCTATACGATGAAATCCGCAAATTACACGGCGAGCAAGAAGTTGTTGTTGCTGAAGTAATCCTAATAGTCTAAAGCTGACTTGTCAAAGCCCCTGCACAAGCGGGGGCTTTGTATTGGGGGTTCTTGCAATTTAGGGGCGGAAACAGTATACTCAGGGAAATAATCTCGAGAACAGGTGACATGATTTTCATATTTATCCTGGCGTTCTGCGGCGCCGTCTTCGCGCAAGAAGCTCCCCAAGCCGGGCCGAACCTCCCCTTTGAGCAGGCCAACGCAGTAGTCAGATATGACTGCACGAGCGTGATCGTGAATAAGGATGGTTCCGGCGAAACGTTGCGCCGCTACCGCGTTGTCCTGCTTTCTGACCGGGCGGTACAACAATACTCTCAGGATGAGACTGTCTATAATCTTGGTTATGACACCGTGGAAGTCATCGCGGCTAGAGTGCATTTGCCGGACGGAAGGATTGTCAACGTGGACTCCTCCGCTATCAAGGACGTTCCTTTGCCGGCCTTCGGAAAGTTCTTCTTGCACAATGTCCGTGAGAAGATCATCACCTTTCCCGCCCTTCAAAGAGGCGCGGAGATAGAAGTCGTTTACAAGGAAGAAACTCGTGAGCCGCCGATGGACGGAGAGTTTAATCTCTCGGAGTACTTCGAGCACACGGATCCGATGCAGCAAAAAGTTGTCGAAGTTTCAATTCCGACAGAGATGCCGCTCAACTGGAAAGTGCGAGGAAGCAGTGTCAGCCACGTTAAGGTAGAGCGGGAGGGCCGGGCGCATCACTTGTGGACCATCCAAGACGTACCGCAAATTGTACCCGAGCCGGGAATGCCGCCGTTTCCGGAAACGGCTCGTCAGCTACTAGTGACGACCATTCCAGACTGGCAGACATGGTCAAGGTGGTATGAAGCTCTTGCCGAACCTGAGATGGTGGCAGATTCAAGCATCAGAGCTGAAGTGATTGCCCTGACCAAAGGTAAGAGCCGCGAAGAAGCCATCCGCTCTATTTTTCAATTTGTTTCCAATAAGATTCGCTACGTGGATACAGCACTTACGGGCCGCAAGGCCGGATACAAACCGGAGTCCGCCACGACGACCTATCGCAACAAGTACGGAGTGTGCCGGGACAAAGCTGCCTTGATGGTGACGATGTTGCGCGAGGCGGGAATTGAATCAAACATTGTATTGATGAATCCCTCGTGGAAGATTGATCACGAGATTGCCACGGATCAGTTTAACCATGCGATTGTCTCGGTTAGGGATGGCAAGTCCGAGATTTTTATTGATCCGACCGTTGAGAAAACTACGGAGTTCCTTGCCGCCAATGAGCAAGACAGGGGAGTCCTGATCTGCACAAAAGAAGGCAGAGATCTGGAGTGGACTCCAGTAGAAGATGCGAGCAAGAATTTGTATCTTGTGTCGTCAAACAGTAAGATTGACGAAGACGGCGCGTTGTTATCCGAGATTTCAATCGAGTCACGCGGCTTCCCCGATCTCATATTGCGCAGCTACCTACAATCCATCGCTCCTCAGGAGCGCGAGATTCTATTCCAGGGTTTCGTCCAAAGTCTTTCCCCCATGGCGCGTTTGGACAGCCTATCAGTTTCGGATCTAGCGGACCTTGACCAACCGCTTGATATTAAGCTGAAGGTGAGTGCCGCTGACTACGCGATTCAAGCCGGAAAATTTTGGCTAGTGAACTCAATTGCGCAAGGGCGCAAGTTGGACTTTCTGTCGATCTGGCTGCTTTCGGGCTCAGAGCTAACGGAGCGGCGCTATCCTCTTCGGTTAGGCTCCACCTTTGCCGTGCAAATGAATGAAACACTGGAATATCCGAAGGGTTTCAAAGTCCGTAGTCTGCCGGATGATCTGGAGATTTCAGAAGTAGAGTTTCGTTTATCCCGGACGTGCGTTGCGCAAGGCCACAAGGTCACGGTTCGACAAGCACTTGAAGTTCACACGTTGGATATACCCTTGTCGCGCTATCCAAGCCTGTTGGAAATGGTCAACCAATTGGAAGCTCTCGAAAGAGGGAAAGTGATTTTAACCGTGCAATCTTAGCTAAATATAACCTTTGACACTTAATTTTAGGCTGGATTCTTGCTGGTATCTGGTCCCATGGAGAATATCCAAGTTAATCAGCCCTTGCAAGAGACCCACGAAGCAGTAGAAATCCGTAATCGGAGAATTTTGTGGTGGTTTTTGGCAATCATCAGTACTGCGGTGGGCACAATCGTTCCGTTCATGCTCGAAGATCAGGCAGGAACAATCCTTTGGTCATTGAGCGTGGTAAGTTGCGGCGCGATCCTCGGGCTTCTCGATTCTAAGCGGCCTTGGATTTTTCCGTTAATGCTGGCATCGGGCTACACGCTGGCAGGTTCATTGATCGGCAGTCTTGGTAGTTTCAGCGATCTACTGATGAGACTGCAATTGGGAGCGACCCTTGCTATTCCTGCTGCAATTGGTTCCTACGCGGGAGCCGTGGCCCGCAAACTGGTGCGAGGCAGATTGCGAACTTCAGGACCCGTAACGCCGCGGAGTGCACGCCTGATTGCTCTGTCAATCGGCTCGATTTCATCTATTGTGTTTGTCAAGATGCCGGGTCAGACAGGTGTAGTGATTGCATTTACGATCTTGCTGGTGTCGGCTTTGATTCTTGGCTATCTATATAGTGACCGTCTCTGGCGTTGGGTGATACTGTTGGGATTCGGGATTCCGCTTGTTGCGCTGCTACGAACGAGCCTTGAATTATACTACTATCCTGAAACCAACGGCCTATTCCCAATCGAACTCTCGCTTGCCCTGATTTTGTCCGTACTACCCACTCTGCTCGGGACAATGGTCGGTCGTGCCCTACATCGTTTCCAAGCGCGCCCTCTGTAAGCCCTCTTTCGTTCCTGATCACACTTCGGTAACCTTCCTATGTCGAATCGCTTCGCATTCGTGCTTTTGTCGTTGTTGTTGCAAACAGCATCCTTCGCAGTTACCGTTCCTGATTGGCTCGAGTCGCTGGCGGGAAGCGCCGCCGGGGCTGAGACTTTTCCGGAAGCAGCCATTCTTGTCCTACGGGATCACAGAGTGCTCGACGTGGACTCAGCCGGAGCCGCAACCGCTCATGTTGAGCAGTGCCTGAAGTTGATAGACGATCGCGCGAAAGACGATCAAGGTGATCGTTCAATCAGATTTGATTCTGACCGCGACACAGTGATTTTTGAAGCGGTCTATACCCGGCAAGCGGACGGCACATGGATTGAGCCAGAAGCTGACGCATTTACCTTGACCAGCGCGCCGGAAGTGCAATGGGCTTCAGCTTATTCGCAGTTGAAGCAGCGGAATGTGAGCTTCCCGGGCCTCTCGGCGGGGGCTGTGATTTATTGGAGATATCGTATCGAACCGAAGAAAGGCCGCCAGCCGTGGGCGGATGAGTACCTCGGCGGCATAGTTTCGTTTGGCGGATTTGAACCTATGCAGGAGCAAGTTTTCGAGATTTCCTCTGACACGTCGTTGCACATTCAACATGAAGTGCAGAATTCTGAACTGTCACCGCTTGAGTCCCGGAGCGGCACTCGCCGGACGTTGACGTGGAGGGTTGAGAATCTCGCTCAACTGAATCCGGAGCCGAACATGGTTTCCAACTCGCACCTGGTGCCGCGTCTGATCTTCACGTCGTTTGGCGAATGGAGCGACTTAGGGTTGTATGTGGGGGAGAAATTCTGGAAGGCAGTTGAATCGGCAAGTCTTGCACAAATCGGATTCTCCCAGCTTGCAAGTTACGGCAACCTCACAGGAAAGCCGCTAACACAGAATATTGCGTCGTGGGTGCAGCAGAACATTCGCACGGTAAGCCTTTCGCTGGGCGCCGTGGGGTATCAGCCTAATGACGCGGACGATGTGTGGGCGAACCGCTACGGCGACGTTCGGGACAAGCTGGTCTTGCTTTCGGCCCTGCTCGGAGGGTTCGGAATCGAATCCTATCCCGTGCTGATGCAATCAAGCAATGCGCCGTTTTCGAAGTTACCTGCGCTTGAGCAGTTCAGCCATATGATTTTGGCCGTGCCATTGGACAAGGATACGATCTTCTTTGATCCGATTCCGAAATTCTCGCCTCCTTATGAAATTGGTTATTCACGCGCTCAGGGAATGGCCTGTCAATTGGTTCTGGGCGCACCTTTGCTCGGTCCGGGCCAAGAACTTGTCCATGTCGAGCGCCGCGCCGCGACAAGGATGTCGGTCTCGTTGGATACGTTGGGTACATTGTCAGGCCTTGCCGCTTGCGAGGCGGTGGCGGATTTTGCGAATATCGCCCGTCAAGTTTTCAGTGATCAGAAGGAGCAGGAGCGCAAAATTTACTTTCAACGGGCCGCGTCTCGCATCGGTCAAGGCTGCGAGGTGATCAATACGGAAGTATCCGATCCTGATCAACTCACGCAACCGATGAGGGTGAGTTTGGATTTCTCGTGTGCTGGCTACGCGGTTAAGCAGGACGATTTGATGTTGGTGGACTTACCCGCAACGCCGTTTTCCTTCTCAGTCTCGGGGTTTTACCCGTCCATGCCTGAGGTAAAGTATCCAATAGACCTCCCGCTTGAGGGAACGACCGAAACCACAATTGTCTTGGCTTTCCCCAAGGGCTACACGGTAGCCTATCTGCCGCCCTCGGTACTGGTAGATAATCCTTATGTCGCATTGTCACTTGTGCCCAAGAAATTAGAGGATCGAGTAGAGTGGAGTCAAAGTGTCAAGTACAAGAGCGATGTGGTGCCCGTGGAGGACTATAATATCCTGCGGGCTTCGTTTGAACAGCTTGTGGCCCCCAAAAATAGGTTGATGGTGTTAGAGAAATCTAAGTGACTGCGCAAGTTTATGAGCGGAATCAAGTTGACAAAGCCGAAAGTTTTCCGTAGTTTACCACACGATCGGGCAGGATAAAGAATTCATCCATGCAAGCATAAAATATTGATATTTCATGGGATAGACATTCACCAATGAAATTTGTTTAGTTTTGCCTGATTTTCAGCCGCCTCGTGAAATTCGTAGCAAGCACTCGCCCCCTTACGCACGTTCATGCCGGACGTCCTCCACAATAATAATTTAGTTGTCTTCCTTATCTTGCTGGCGGCCGTTGGGGCGGTGGTAGGATTATTTGTTGGGTTGACTGTATTGGTTGGACCGAAGCGGCCAAACGAAACAAAGAATGCGCCGTTTGAATCCGGTTGGCTGTCCCATACGGACGCATCTCAGCCATATGCGATCAAGTATTATCTCGTAGCCATCTTGTTTGTCGTGTTTGACATCGAGGTGGCTTTTTTGTATCCGTGGGCGGTAAGTTTCCGCGATAACGGGTTGATCGCGTTTGTTTCGATGAATGTGTTTCTCGCGATCCTTGCGGTCGGACTGTATTATGCGGTGAAGAAACGCGTGTTGGAGTGGAAATAGAATGAGCGAGTTAATTCAAAGCCCGATGATGGATATGTCGCGCTCGCTTTCGGGCAGCGTGATGACCACCAAATTCGACAAGATTTTGGGTTGGGCGCGAAAGTACTCGCTCTTTCAGTATCCATTTGTCACGGCTTGCTGTGGCATGGAGTACATGGCGACCGCTTGTTCTCATTATGATATTGACCGCTTTGGCGCGGCGTTCGCGAGATTTTCGCCGCGTCAAGCCGACGTGATTTGGGTTGTGGGAACGATAAGCCATAAGATCGCGCCGATTCTGCGGACAATTTACGATCAAACCGCCGATCCCAAGTGGGTGGTAAGCTTTGGCGCTTGTGCAAGCTGCGGCGGCCCGTATGATAATTATGCGACGGTGCAAGGTATTGATACAATCATTCCTGTAGATGTGTACATCGCCGGATGCCCGCCGCGCCCTGAAGCCGTGTTGGACGGTTTGCTGAAACTGCAAGACCTGATACAAAACCAGAAACACGAGTGGTAGTGAGTAAGTTCACGTCAAACAGCACCTCTTTGTGTTTCCTGATTATGGCCTTATGGTTGCTTACTTGCGCCGTGCAGGAAGGACACTCCCAGCCAAGCATGCGGATAGGCATGACCGGTCAGAGAATTCATGAAAATGATGAAGGACAATGGCGTAATGTCCGCTTGAATTTGACTTACGAGTGTGAGTACGAGTTTGAGACTTCGTATTATCAAATCGAGCATCCTCGTTATCGTTATGGTTCTTACGGATGGGATCACTTAGTATATCAAAATCTCGATGATACTACGGATACAGGTCGCGCGATCTCGGCCCGAAGTATAGATGAGCTTTCTCCCGATAGTGAGCCCGGAATCGGGACGGTGTTGTATAATGAAGTGCTTCTTGAGTGTATTGCCACAGATTCAACACCTGAAGGGTTTTGCGACACAGCCAGAGTGGAGATTAGCTACCTCGTTTATGCGACCATTGAATTGACGCTACCGCCATGCGGAAACTGGAGGATTTGGTACGTTTTGGATCACATGTCTTGGAACATGTTTTGTGGCATAAATAATGATCCAAGATATGGCGTTTATGACACGCGGTGTGTTATGCGTCGAGCTCCGGCTTGGGGTAGCCGCTGTGCAGGCATTGACACTAATCTCGTTTGGCACATTCAGAATAACTCATTTGATTACACATTTATTGATGTGGACATGGGCGAGTGCGAGGAGTTTCCGCCGACAGAAGATGAAGTCAAGACCGCATTCACTGGATACATCAAGCCTGATGGAAGTGACGGAAGAAATTGGCTTCCGACACCGGGAGACTCTATTGGTCTCGTTTTCGAGTTTCAAACCGATCCGCCCGGGCAACAGTTCAATCTTGTCTATCACATTTGGGATATGACCATGTGGCAGGGAGAGTGCATGAACTCTCCGAGATTTGACGATTTCACCCAAATTCGTCATCGAGATATTGCTCCTCATACAACTGGATTTGCCGGGCAAGTGCCGTGGGACTCTCTCGAGAAATTCCGCTTCTGGGACTTTACTGTGGGCGACCCCGAGAGCTACGGCTATTACGTAAGAGATACAGTGACATATCTTGCTACAGCACCGGGCAACTATTGGAGGCTGCCCGGTGATACATTGTTGATCGAACCCCAGCCTCAGTATCCCTTGCAGGAAGGGCGACCGCTTTTTAGAACAGAGATCATCGCTTATGCGACGACAGACCAAGAGGTAGACACCCTATGGCTGAAGGCTCGTGATTACGCCGCGCATTGTATCGTTACGCCGGAAGTTGGAGGGGGCAAAGACCGTCGGATGAGAATGTGGCATCCGGATTCCGCCTATGTTCTTGATTCACTTTGGAGCATCACGGTTCCCTTTGATTACGATGGCAACAACGATGTCGGCGTCAACTACGGGGACTATATGGCGGATGCTTGGGAGTATGAGTTTGCCAAACAGTGGCAGGACTCAGAGTGGGTCACGCAAGACATTGTGTATTTCAGGCCGTTTGTCACCCCGTTCCACGGAATTTCGGACTCAGACTTAGTTGTTAAAGGGCGCGGTATTGAAGGTGATAACTTCTGCAATTTTGCCGAGTACCGTGGGTTGATGATTGCCGATGACAGCACAAAGACGTCAGCGGGGCATAGTCATAGGAGGCTTCATCCGGTCAGAAAAAGCCTTATTATACATGTTAGGAACAACATGGATGAGGATCTCGAAAATCAAAGCGTTCTAGACTTGATGCCTGGGTATATATACCAATTGCAGATTGACACTAGCTCATTCACAGATACAACGCGAATCGATACCTTAGAAATACTGTTTACGGACTCCATCCGTTTCCTTCCTGTGAAGTACTCTGTAAATGACCAGAGCGCGATCGAGGCTGTTCGATTTGACTCTGTATACAGAGATATCAATTATAACCGTGCAGGTGCCGGACTGTGGTACTTTGGTTTTGGAGAACCGACAACTTTTCCTATGTCTGCTTTAGACACAATCCGAGCTGCAACTTTTTGGTATTGGGATGAAGGCCGAGAACTTGCGTTCTTGAGTACACAGAATGTTAATCCAGCTGGAAATCTTGGGTATACGGTCTTTTTTCACCCTGCATTTCAAAGCGGACAAGAGCGCTCGTTAGTGCCAAATCTTGATCGACGAACAGTTGTGAACATATGGAATTATCGAAGAATTCACCAAAGTTACTATGTTTCTGATTCTCTATGGAACGAGGATTTTTCGAGAATGTGTAAGCGTACAATCGCTCATGAGATTGGACATGCCGTCGGAATGTTCCATACGCCAATCAATACTACCGAACGTACAATTATGACTCCATGGCGTTTGAATCCGATAACTAACCATTTTGAGATTCAAGATTCCGTGTTTGCAGACACTAGTAAAGCGGAAATTAGCATTCGTGAACGATGACGAGGTGCTTTATGAAGATTGAAAAAGAACTTCGATTAGCTTTAGTCATGGGTGTTTCTCTTACCTTTTTGTTACAGTTGGGATCTGCGTCTTATGCTCAAGAGAACGATGTCTTTGGACTCTATTCATCGCGTGATTGGGTAGAATACTCACTTATATCTCCTGCCTGTGATTGGCTTCAAGACTGGCCCGATTCAGGGCTTGTGAACCGCACGTATTTTTCCGGAGACCTTCCCGGACTAGGCTACCCATTTCACAAGTCAATCATTAGTGGTGTCAACGATACCTTAAATGTGGCTGTTACGTTTGTCAATAGTCGTGTAACCCAACCGTATAACCTATCCGGCAAAGACGTCGGTACTTGGTTTGAACCTACGGTCTATCAACTCTTTGTAACAGATTCAGGAGGCCCGGTTTTTCGAGATGTAACTGATCTTGGATTTCGACTTAGGGGGTGGTACAAAGGCCTTGGGCCAATTTCTACTCCCACAAGTATTCCCGCAGGATCAGCACGGTATTTTATTACGTTTGATATCTGGGATCTCCCGTTAGGCCGCTATCAAATTTGTCTTAGTCCAACTGACAATGCTCCTGCAGATTTTTTTGGAATGTCTGGCGGTTACGTCTTTGAGTTTTACAAAGCCCAATCGCTTGCTGATACGGTTAACGCTTATGAAGCATGTTTTTTGCGGATGGAATGGGACGCGAATTTTTCTGCGGCTGACCTTTGGGCAGACTCAATTCTAATGGTCCACTCAAAGTCTGTCCCGGGCTGGGCGCTTAAAGCCCGCAGCTCACTTGCGCTGAAGGATACAGTAAAGGCAAAGTCATCTTACGACAACGCAATTGACTATTTAAATAATGATGGCGACTTCTTGATGCCTGATTCAACGGAGCGTCCCTTGACTCCAGCCGAGAAGAACTATATTAGATGGTTGAAGGTAATGCTCGCTCGAAACAGAGAAGCGCTGGGCCCATAGTAATGTCCAAATTCCTTGAGCATACTGTCATTGAGAAAACACTGCCGACTGCCGTGCTGGATTGGCACGAGCGTTTCGGTGACCGCACGCTGATTGTTGAAAGCAAGCAGATTGTCGAGATTATGAAAGTCTTGCGCGACTCGTTCGGTTTTGACATGCTGGTGGACTTGACTGCCGTGGATTATTATCCGCGCCGTCCAAGATTTGAAGTGGTTTATCATTTGATGAACATGGACAGTAAGGCGCGCCTGAGAGTCAAGGCTCAATTGGAAGAGTCACAGACTCATATAGACAGTCTGATAGCGCTTTACCCTATTGCAGATTGGCTCGAGCGCGAAGTGTGGGATATGTTCGGAATCAAGTTTGACGGGCACCCGCATCTGAAACGGCTCTTGCTCTACGAAGAGTTTGAGGGCCATCCGCTCCGCAAAGATTATCCCAAGACCAAGCGTCAACCCCTGATCGGCCCGCAGAATTAACTCATGCCGCATACCGATACACTTCCTACACTCACCACAGCAGTTCCGAAAAACGCGCCTGAGTTTCAGCAAAAGGAGATGTTGCTGAATATCGGGCCCGCGCATCCCGCCATGCACGGGATTATTCGCATTCTGGCCAAACTTGAAGGCGAGTTGATTGTCGAATCGAGTGTTGACATTGGCTATCTGCATCGCGCGTTTGAAAAGAGCTGTGAAGAGACCACCTGGAATCAGGCGATTATTTATACGGATCGTTTGAATTATGTTTCGGCGGCGATAAACAACGTCGGTTATTGCATGGCCGTTGAAAAGCTGCTCGGTGTCGAGCTTCCGCCTCGTGGGCAATATATTCGCACTTTGCTGTGTGAGATTTCGCGCATCGGCGACCACCTGACTTGTATTGGCGCTTCGGCGATGGAGCTTGGTGCTTTCACGGTCTTTCTCTATATGATCAAGGGCCGCGAGTATCTCTGGGAGTTGATTGAAGAGTATTGCGGCGCGCGAGTAACGACGATGGCCACTCGTGTCGGGGGTATGCCTCACGACTTGCCGGAAGGCTGGCTTGATAAATGCCTTTGGGCGGTCAAGGAAACACGAGAGATTCTGCGAGAGTGCGATATTCTCCTGACCAATAACCGTATTTTTGTTGAGCGCATGGAAAACGTTGGCGTGATGTCCGCAGAGCGCGCGATTGCCTGGGGTTGGACCGGCCCATGTTTACGCGCAAGCGGCGTTCCATACGACGTGCGTAAAGACTTTCCGTATCTTGTGTACAACGAACTAGATTGGGAAGTGCCGGTTGGCCGAAAGGGTGATAATCTGGATCGCTATCTTGTTCGCATGGCCGAAATGGAGCAAAGTTGCCGCATTATTGAACAGTGTGTGGCAAAGATTCCGGGTGGGCCAGTTAACTGCGACAACAAGGGGGTCGTGCTGCCGGACAAGAAAGACACTTACGGCAATATTGAAGGCTTGATGAGCCACTTCAAGCTGATCATGTATGGCCACGGCATCCGGGTTCCTGATGGGGAAGTTTATTTCCCGGTTGAGGGTGCGAATGGTGAGCTGGGCTTCTACATTGTCAGTCGTCCGGACGAGCACTCCAAAGATGGTTGCAATGACCGTGCCTGGCGAGTGCGCTGCCGCCCGCCATGCTTGCCGATGGTTGCAAGCCTTGAAGAGATAGTTAATAATTACATGATAGCCGACATTGTTCCGACCTTTGGTTCTGTGAACATGATTGGTGGCGAGTTGGATAGATGACGGCTATGCAGATTCCGGAAACGCTCAAGAAGAAGGCGGAAGAAATTATCTTTCGCTACCCAGAGGACAAACGGGAGTCGGCTTTGATTCCCTTGCTGTTCGAAGTGCAAAGGGAGGTGGGCTGGATCACGCCGGAGGCCGAAGAATGGGTAGCGGAAGCTCTCGGCGTCACTCCAGTGCGAGTGCGCGAAGTCGTAACGTTCTATTCAATGATGCGCGCAGAACCGTGCGGGAAGTATCTGATACAATTTTGTCATAACATTTCATGCTGCCTGACCGGCGGCGAAGAGATTCAGCGGCATATTGAAAAGAAGTTGGGCATTCATCCGGGCGAAACGACGAAGGACGGCATGTTTACGCTGAAATGCGTTGAGTGCCTTGGCGGGTGCTCGTGGGGTCCAATGATGATAATCAACGAGGATCAGTATTATCAATTGAATGTTGAGAAAACCGACCGCATTCTCGATAGTTTGAAGTCCGAAAGCCCGCTTGCTCCGGATCAACCGACTCCTTTGTTAGGAAATATAGCAGGAGAGACTGCCTGATGATTGGAAATGGTTCCACATTGCTGTTGTCGCGAAACTTCACTGTCGCGAACATGACTAGTCTCGACGTCGCTCTGAAGCACGGCGCTTACGAGCAGCTCAAACGTTCTGTAAAAATGAAACCTGAAGAAGTGACTGCAATCGTTAAGGCTTCTGGGTTGCGCGGTCATGGAGGCGCGGGTTTTTCAGCCGGAACAAAATGGGGTTTCATTCCCAAAGATAAATTTCCACGTTTTGTTACGGTTAACGGCGATGAGTCCGAGCCGGGGACGTGTAAGGACAGGTTGATATTCGAGCGCGATCCTCATCTGATGATTGAAGGAGCGCTAATTTGCGCCTACGCAGTGCAAGCGGAGCGCATCTATATCTATATTCGCGGAGAGTACTTTTACCCGACACGCGTCGTTGCAGAAGCGGTTCAGCAAGTCTACGCGAAGGGGTTTGCAGGCAAGAATATCTTGAATAGCGGCTGGTCGTGTTCAATTCACATGCATACGGGAGCAGGCGCGTATATTTGCGGCGAAGAGACTGGCTTGCTTGAGTCCTTGGAAGGGAAGAAAGGTTGGCCACGACTGAAGCCACCGTTCTATCCCGCAGCAATTGGGCTTTGGGGACAGCCAACGATCGTGAATAACGTTGAGACATTGGCATTCGTGCCGCGAATTCTCGAAATTGGGGCTGAGAAGTTTTCCGCGTTGGGATCGCCCAAGAACGGCGGCACCGCACTCTATTCTCTTTCCGGTAAGGTCAACAAGCCCGGCGTTTACGAATTGCCAATGGGCGTTCCCCTGATGGATTTGATTGATAAGTTCGGTGGAGGTGTTGCCAACGGAAGGAAACTCAAGGCGGTGATTCCGGGTGGTTCGTCTTCGCACATTCTGACGGCAGAAGAGTGTCAGGACTTGCCGTTGGATTTCGAATCAGTCGCCGCGCGCGGATCGATGCTAGGCAGCGCCGCCGTCATGGTGATTGACGACACAGTCTCAATTCCCCAATTGATGCACTGGATGGTGCGTTTTTATGCTCACGAAAGCTGTGGGCAGTGCACGCCCTGCCGGGAAGGCACGGATTGGCTGTTAAGACTGTCAAAGAGATTTCTCGACGGATCCGCTCGCAAACGCGACATTGACGATATGTGGGAACTCGCAGACAACATTGACGGCAAAACAATCTGCGCGCTTGGCGCCGCCGTGGCTTGGCCGACCAAAAGCTATCTTGTCAAATTCCGTCATGAGTTTGAAGCGGCTTGCAAGAACTAAAACAACCCTGAATTACTGAACATCACATGCCTTGGCTTGAAATAGACGGAAAGCCAGTAGAAGTACCGGCAGGACAAAACCTTATTGAGGCCGCGCGGTTGCTAAATGTGGAAATTCCGCATTACTGCTATCATGCCGGCCTAATGGTGGTTGGGTCGTGTCGTATGTGCCAGGTTGAAGTAGAGATCGGCGGGCGAACGAGTATTGCGATTGCCTGCAATACGAAAGCGTCGGACGGCATGAAGGTGACCACGAAGAGCGAAGTTGTTCATAAACTGCGCCAGTCGGTCCTTGAATATTTTTTGCAGCACCATCCACTCGACTGTCCGATTTGCGACGACTCGGGTGAGTGTGATCTTCAAAATTACTATATGGAGCATGGTCTGCATGACAGCCGGATGCCCTTAGTAGAAAAGAAGCACAAGCACAAGGTGATGGACGTTGGTCCGACGATAGTGTTGGATAGTGAGCGCTGTGTTTTGTGTACACGTTGCGTGAGATTTTGCCGAGAAATTACAGGCACGGGAGAACTTGGAGTCTTCGGTTATGGCCGCGATTCCGAGTTACTGAACATTCCGGGCAAGCGACTGGACAATGACTACTCCGGGAACGTGGTGGATATTTGCCCGGTCGGCGCGCTAACGGACAAAGATTTTCGATTTAAGCGTCGTGTCTGGTACATGAAGCGCACGGCTTCCGTTTGCACAGGTTGCTCTCGCGGATGCAATATCTTTGTAGATTGGGAGATTGATCGGCGATACAAGGGAATGGACCGCCGGATTCAACGGCTAAAGCCACGCTATAATATGTCAGTTAACGAATGGTGGATGTGCGATCAGGGTCGTTATGGCTATCATGCGGTGGACGCACCGAACAGATTGCTTGCGCCCAAGTCCAATGCAGAAAGTAACGGCCACGCTCCATCAATCGATGAAGTGATTGCACGTGTTGCGGCGCGAGTCGAAAGTGTAATTGAAAAGCAGGACGTGGGTTCTGTTGCCGTGATGGCATCTTCAGCCTCTTCAAATGAGGATTTGTTCTTGCTGAACCGTTTATTTATCGACAAGCATAAAGTTCAGAATGTGGATGCGACCTTTCCGTTTGAAGAGCAGGGGAAAGACGATGATCTTTTGAAGCGCGCCGACTTGACTCCGAATCGTCGAGGTACGCTTGAGTTAAAGATAAGGCCGTGGGGTGGTGAGGGGCAAGGCGGCGATGAGTTACTGGCCGCTGCGGTGGAAGGTGAGTTTGACGTGTTAATCGTCGTACGGCATGATTTATCCAAAGCTCTGTCTGAACGCGAACTGGCAAAATTGCGCAAGAACACCGGTTACATCGTTTATCTGTCTTCGCACGAAAACGGGTTGACAGAAATAGCCGACGACGTGCTGCCGATAGCGATGTGGGCCGAACGTGATGCGACCTATACTAATTTCCAGGGCCGTGTACAGAAAGCCTCGAAGGTGTTCGATCCTCGTGGCATGGCGCTGCCTGAATGGGAAATCTGGCAGAAGCTTGGCGCGCGAATCGGCTTAAAGACTACCTTCGTTTCCGCGCAAGAAGTGTTTGACGATTTGGGATCAAAGTTCGATGGTTTCAAGGGTCTGACGTGGGAAAGTTTGGGCAACTCTGGCAAGATGCTGAACGGTACTCCTGAACCGCCGTATAAGCGCGTGCAAACGTCACGACCGCTCACCGCATATTAGAGAACATGTTTGTAGAGTTAGGCATAATCATAAGCAAAATCGCCTGGGTGCTGATCAATATCTTGAACGGCGCGGGTATTTTGACGTGGGTAGAGCGGAAGCAGAGCGCGTTGATTTCCGATCGTATCGGCGCGAATCGCGCGTCGATTTTAGGTATTAAATTGCTCGGCTTGATCAACTCGCTTGCCGACGCGATGAAGCTGATTTTCAAAGAAGACTTCGTTCCGCCGCGTAGTGTCCGCACACTGCATTTTATTGCTCCGCTGTTCGCGATGGCACCGGTCTTTCTGACGATGGCCGTGATTCCATTTGGACCTCCGATTGAGATTTTTGGCCGCGAAGTCAAAATGCAGATTCTCGACGTAGACATCGGCGTGCTCTATATTCTCGCTTTCGGCTCAATTGCAGTCTATAGCGCGATTCTGGCCGGTTGGGCCTCGAATAGCAAGTATGCGTTGTTAGGCGGTATGAGGTCTGCGGCGCAAATGATTTCATATGAAATCATTTTGGGATTGTCGTTGATCGGGCCGATTCTTGTCTTCGGGACATTGGAGCCGGGCCAGATGGTCAATGTACAGAATGAGTACTTATGGGGCTGGATCCCAAAGTGGGGAATAATTGTTCAACCTGTCGCGTTCCTATTGTTTTTACCGGCGGCGATGGCCGAAACTAAGCGCGCACCGTTTGATATGCCGGAAGGTGAATCGGAAATCATCGGCTATGCAACGGAATACTCAGGTATGCGTTGGGGTATGTTCTTTTTGGGTGAGTTTGCGGAAATCGTCGTATTATCTGGCGTCATGACCGCCATCTTCTTCGGCGGCTATCACATCCCTTGGTTGTTTGACGCAGGCGAGATGGCTGGTCAAGCGGGCTTCCATTTTCCATGGGGGATGTACGTTGCGCTGGGCGACTGGACAGTCGTGATCTTGCGCGTCATTGCGTTTGCGACTAAACTCGCGATGCTGATGTGGCTGCAAATGCAAATTCGTTGGACGTTCCCGCGATTCCGCTATGATCAATTGATGCGCGTATCGTGGAAAGAAATGATGCCTATTGCGCTCGTGAATATCGCTGTCACTGGACTAATCATTCTTATGTTGGAGGGCTAGAGTGATTACCGTCCGGCCAGTCCGCGAAGTTAAACTCAGCTTATGGCAAAACACGTACTATCCCGAATTGTTGCGCGGGATGTGGGTGACGACCAAGCACTTTTTCGTGAATTTTTTCAGATTCTGTGGTCGTGCAATTGGTTTGAAGACCAAGCGCCCGCTTGTAACGTTTCAGTACCCGGAAGAACTTCGCCCGATATCACCTCGCTGGAGGGGCCGCCATC
>CAZHAK010000035.1:0-19038 GCA_964530625.1 uncultured Alphaproteobacteria bacterium
TTCGGCAATGGGCGCACACATAGGTTGTTCAGCGCCCGAACAACAGATAGTCAAATCATATCCCGCTTGGCGCAGAGTCTGAGCAAGCGCGCGCCAGTTTTCAATCGGCCAGCGTTTCGTAAAATGCTTCGCTCCCGGACACAAAACTATTGTATGACGTCCGATATCGGGCGATGTGGAAAAGTCCACGCAGAGTGAAAGGCCTCCCCCATCATCAAGCGCGCCGAACGAGTCCACCGCAGATAGATATCTCAAAGGCACAGGTTTCACTTTGCGGTACAAATTCTTCTTGAATCGAATCAGCATCCATCTCTTGAACCTGTATCGCACGGCCTTAGACCAAAAAAGCGGGAAGCAAAATGTCCGAAGAAACGCACTGCGCGAACTATTCTGAAGATCAACAATGATCTCGTACTTTCGAGAAAGCAAACGGCGCAGCCTAAACAGACCGCGCCATCCTTCAGTGCGATTAAACGTAATGATATTGGTGATTCCCGGCAGTAACCGAGCAGCTTCCGAAAATTCAGTCGCAACCAAGAAATCGATTTGTGCGTTCGGAAATCGAACGCGCAAGGCTCTCATCGTTGGCGCGCAGAGCAGCACGTCACCTAGAGACGATAGTCGAATCACCAGAATGCTGCCCTCGCCGGACAAGATCAATTCAGGGACTTGAACTTGTCCTTGAGTGCTCCATCCGCGGCAATCGTGTAACTCGGCTTACGGCCGCTAATCCGGATATGGCCCATGAGCTCGGCAGCGCCCTTCTCTGTCAACTTGCTTGCGTCACCGTCAACAGAAATCGCGTAAGCCAGCGCGAACGCCGTCGCGCAATCCTTTGCCATTGCCACGGAAGCGCCCGAAGCCAACTCGCCGGTTCGCGGGTCAACAACCAAGCGGTAGCCATTTGCAGCACGCTGTTGGGCAGGCAAGTAGGCAAGTCCGCCTTGCGCCATTTGAACAGTTGCAAACACGCTGTCACCCAGTTGTGGATCAACCAGCTTGACGGAGCGGCTATGTTCATTCACAGGCATACCGACAATTCGCACAGCATAGGGTGAGCGGATCTCAAAAGCTTTGAATCCCTTTTGATTCAATTTCTCGACCGCCCGATCAATCGCCCATGCGTCCACAAATCCGCGCGCGTCGAACTTCATGTTCGGCTTCGACAACAAAATGGACTTGCCCGCGACAAACATGCCGCCGGTCTTTATCAAGGACAGCGCGGTATCTATCTCGGCCTGAGCAGGCTTCGCGGGTTTGCCGGTTGCCAGCCATGCGTCCAATAACGGTCCATAGCGCAGGTCAAAGGCTTCCGCAGTCAGATCATTGAGCTGCAAAGCTCGCATTAACATCGAATAGACCGAAGTGTCGACAGGAACGGACTCTCGACCCGCACCTCCGGCAATCTTTTCAAGCTGATTATTTTCACCGGGCGTCAGGGCAGCACTTTCGTACCAGTTCAGCAACTCAAAGACCGCATCAAACCCGGGTTTCAAATCAACAGGCTTGGTGTCGGTCGAAAAAAAAGTCACAGTCACGGGCACACCAAAAACGGTACGGGTTTCGCTGGGGAAACGATCTCCGGGTTTCTGACAGCCAGCCGCGACGGCGAGCGCCAGCAGAATAAGAAATGTAGCGTAACGACGCATAATATTCACTCAGTATCTGATTGAAAACAGCCTAACGATTTCGGCGGTTCTTGATTTCACGATCTAACTCGCGCTTGGCGCGCAACTCTTCCTTTGCGTCGCGCTTGTCATACTCTTTCTTTCCTTGGACTACGGCAAGCTCCACTTTCAAGTACTCCCCCTTAAAATAGAGCTGCAACGGAACAAGCGTGTAACTCTTTTCGAGAACCTGCCTCTGAATTTTGCGGATCTCATTTCGATTGAGTAACAGCTTTCGTACTCGCCTCTCATCCACTTCCGAATAACCACGATTACGGTACGGGTTGATCCCCATGGAGTAGAGGAGGACTTCCCCGTTTTGCACGCGCGCAAACGCGTCACGCAGGCTGACGTGGCCCTCTCGCACCGACTTCACTTCCGTACCCAGTAAGGCGATTCCGGCCTCATAGGTTTGGATAATATGATAATCATGGCGAGCCTTGCGGTTCTGCGCGACAATTTTCACCGATCCTTTAGCCTCCATGACCTGCTAAAGTAACAAAAAAACAGTGGAAAGGCAAGGCTAAGCTGCCAAGTCTGCTTGACAAAGGGCCGGGAAATGGTTATCATTTCGATTCCTTGCAGGAGTGGTGGAACTGGTAGACTCGCTAGTTTCAGGTACTAGTGTCCTTCGGGACGTGCGGGTTCGAGTCCCGCCTCCTGCACTAAAGTCAGTATTTACAACATTGAACGGCGACCAGATTCGGTCGCCGTTCAATTTCTGGCACAGTCTTAAATCTCGTCCGTGCGACCGCTTTCGACTCATAACCAATTTGTATATATTGCACTTGTGCGCCCACCGCGACTCGAACGCGGAACCCTCAGCTTAGAAGGCTGATGCTCTATCCATTTGAGCTATGGGCGCATTCAGATTAGCAGTCCCGCCAGCCGTAAAGTATAAAAAAGCAGGACGTAAACCCTGCCTTATCAATGAGCCGCTGAACGGACTCGAACCGTTGACCTGCTGATTACGAATCAGCTGCTCTACCAACTGAGCTACAGCGGCGTGCATGTTTAGAGGAAACCGAAGTATACTAATTCCAGAGGTTTTAGTCAAGCCGTCTTGGTAGCCCTCAACTTAGATTTTTTCGCTCGACCAACGCTGCAGGTCGCCCACGAGCTGGTCGGCTGCCTGATAAGGTATAAGTCGTGCCTCGTACGAATCGTCGAAGTCGAAGCCTATTCAGTCGACGAAGCCTCCCACGGCTTCCGGCGAACGCCTCGCTCAGCCCTGATGCATGACACGTTCGGGCATATCTATGTTTATAGAAGCTACGGGGTGCATTTCTGCCTGAACTTCACGACAGACCAGAGCATGACGGGTGCCATACTGATAAGAGCGGCAGAACCACTCGAGGGCATCGCACAGATACGTCGGAGGCGCGGCCAGATTGAAGATTGCTCGCTCTGCAAAGGCCCTGGCAACCTGACTAGCGCGTTAGGAGTGACTCTCGCGCTAAACAAATCCCCCATTGGCGAGAAGCTAATGGTTTATCATGGCAAAGCCATCCGAGTCGCACAATCCACGCGGATCGGCATTCGAAAAGCAAAAGATCTGCCGTGGCGCTTTTTTGATCCCGATAGCACATCCGTGAGTGGCTCATCTTTTCTTAACCGATCTGCTAGTTTGATTCTTTGATCGGGAGATCAAAGAGATCGGAATAGTCGGCCTTCTTGGGGATATTCTCAGGTGGCACTGGTGGAATATCCGGCGGCGCCATCGCTTCCAATTCCGATAAGGGAATGTAGTAGCTCTTCAGCCCTTCAGTGCAGTTGCGGCACATCTCCTCGACTCGCCCTTGGCGAATGAGCTGAGTCCGGAACCGATTATAGCGCTCGCCGTGCCAAATCTCATTGAAATCCTGCGACAAAGCGTTGCCCATTAAGAACTGTTCATCCTTGTCAAAGCAGCAGGGCACAACGTTCCCGTTCCAATCAATCATCGTAGAGAACCACAGCCGTTTGCAGGACTGGTAGCGGCGCTTGGTTTCCCAGCGCTGGCCCCGGCGTTCATAGCGGCGCAATGCTTCCAAGTCAGGTAAATACTGCGCGGCCTGCTCATCGGAATAGACTTGAGCGGTCTTGATCTCGACGGTGTCCGCACCCCACTCTTTGGCCTTTGCGCGCAGGTAGGGAATCTCGTGCTGATTGTGTTTCATGGGCAACCACTGCATAATCATTTTGGGCGTCTTGCCGCCTCGTGCGTCGCGTTGCCGACGAAATTCTTTCATATTTTCTATGACAACGTTAAGTTCTCCTCCGACACGATAAATCTTGTAACTGTCCGGCGTAAGCCCGTCAATCGAAAAGACAAGTTCCGACAGTCCGGCGTCGAGCAGTCGGGGAATCAGATTTCGGCGATGCAAAAGAGTGCCGTTAGTCGAAACCATCGTGTAAATCCCGCGCTTAGTCGCCTCGGAAATCATCTCAGGCAATTGGTCGTTAATAGTCGGTTCGCCCTGATTCCAGAGCGCAATGACCTTCACGTAGCGCCCAACGTTGTCCAGGATGAGCTTGAAATTCTCGAACGTCATCACGCCCAAGTCTCTGGTCAATTCGCGAGCGCCGATCGGACAGAGTGGGCACCGTAGGTTACACCGACTGATCGGTTCAATCATTATACTAATCGGGTTTCCCCAAACTAGCGGACGCTTCAGAATGTGCGACAATGCGTAGCCGCTCGAGAGAGTCGCTAAATTTGCCAAGAAGCCGGGATTTAGAGATAAACCGCGAGGAATCATAGTTGAGAATCCTTTCTTATAACTTGCCAAAACAATCTAACGGAATATCTGCAATGATGCAACGTTATTTTATGTTTGCCATGATTTTCTTGGCGGCGCAAAGTTATGCGGTGCCTGTCCAGCCCGCGGACTCGGGCAAAGTCGCATCGCAGACGACGGAGCTCACGCGTTCTCAAGGCGCGCCGGTAGTCTTCCGAAATGATACCTTGTTTACGGTATTCAGCCGAGTGGGACCGTACAAAGTCGAGGACCGCGCGACAGCGATTGCCAAGCGTCTCGAGGAACTTGCTCCGCACAATGGCGAGTTGACTGTCGTGGAATCGAAGCACGAAGAATCATACTCGACGATTCAGATATCCGGCAAGCGAGTGGCCCTAATCACTGACGAAGACGGTGCCGGGTCTGGTCAAGACCGCAGGCTATACGCAGCCGGAACCGCTGAAGCCATTCAAATGGCCTTCGCCAAGCCGATTGTTATCGTGTTGCCTCCGGTCACCATCCGCGAAGTGTTGCTCGCAATTCTGGCTACTTCGGCGCTGATTTTCTTGCTGAGAGTTTTGAACGCGTTCTATCCGATACTTGTGCGCTTGATTGCGAAACTGCTGACGAAGCATAAGGTGAAGTTACAATTCCAGACCTTTGAAATACTGTCCTACGAGCGTGCGTATCAGCTCGTCTTCTTCCTTCTGCGAATGACACGTATCGGTATCGGGGTGTTTCTCGGCTATTTCTATCTTGTGACGGTACTCGGGCTTTTTCCGGGAACAGCAGACTTGGCAAAAAAACTCGGCAGTTATTTCTGGGATCCCGCTACACGATTCACCAGCGCATTCGTAGACTACTTGCCGAATTTGTTTTCCTTGGTAGTCATCACAGCATTTCTTATGCTCGCCATCAGACTGGTTCGCAGGTTCGCGATTGAGTTAAGCACAGGAAGAATCGGACTGCCCGGATTCTATACGGATTGGGCGATGCCGACCTTCAAACTGGTAAGACTGATACTCGTCCTTCTTGCCTTGGTGATAGCATATCCGTTTTTACCCGGCTCCGATTCTGTGGCCTTCAAAGGCGTCTCTGTGTTCTTAGGTGTCCTGTTGTCACTCGGATCGTCTTCCGCTGTAGCCAATATGGTCGCAGGTATTGTGTTAACGTACATGCGCCCGTTCCGCATCGGGGATCGCGTAAAAATTTCCGATACAGTCGGCGATGTCGTCGAAAAAACTCTGTTGGTGACCCGGATTCGGACCCTTAAATTGGAAAATGTCACGATCCCCAATACATCCATTCTCGGTGGTTATATTGTCAACTATTCGAATACGGAGCACGGTGAAGGCAACTTGGTCCATACCAGTGTGACGATCGGTTACGATGTTCCGTGGAAACAGGTTCACCAGTTACTGATTTCCGCCGCCGAAAGTGTTCCGGGAATATCAAGACAGACTAGGCCCTTTGTATTGCAAAGGGGATTGGGTGATTTTTCAGTCGAATATGAGATAAATTTACTTTGCGCAGATCCGCAACTCATGGTGCAAATGTATTCCGACCTTCATGCCGCGATACAAGACAAGTTCAACGAGGCAGGAGTCGAAATCATGTCTCCTGCCTTCACGGCCCTGCGAGACGGAAATCGCGTAACACTTCCCGATGAGTCCTTGCCGAAAGATTACAAGGCACCCGGATTTCGCATAGACCGTACGAACTGAGACCAACGAAGCGTCAACATGAAAGCGGTCATTACAGTATTGGGTTTGAGTGTGGTGCTCATCGCAGTGTGGTTTGCGTATGAAAGCAAACCAGTTGCAAAGAAGAATGAAAGCAAAGGTCCGTTTCCCTCAGAGTGGTTCATACAGCAAAGAATGTGGCCGGAGACACATCTAGATCCGCAGAAAATTCTGAACGGATCTCGCGAAGCCGCGCGACTCATGCACAGCACGTTAGATGAAGATCCACTTTGGGTTCAGCGAGGTCCGACTAACATCGGTGGGCGCATAACGGATATCGTGGCACATCCGACCGACGACAACATCTATTACATTGCCAGCGCGTCCGGCGGTGTGTTCAAATCAATTGATGCGGGAATCAACTGGACTCCGATAACCGACGGTTTTCCGACTCCATCGATTGGCGCGCTTGCCATTGATCCCGAAACACCGACTACCATTTACTGTGGCACGGGCGAAGCAAACTCCGCGGGCTACAGCTATTTTGGATCCGGTCTATACAAGAGCACAAATAGTGGACAATCATGGCAATTGAGCGGATTAGCGGAAAGCCGCTTCATCGCGCGAGTTGTTGTGCATCCGGAAGACCCGAGCAATATCTGGGTCGCCGCGATGGGCGAGCTGTTTATAACGGGCGGTGAACGTGGAGTTTACTTCAGTAACGATGCCGGAGCAACGTGGGAACGTAAACTGTTTGTCAATGATTCCACCGGAGCGTGTGACGTCGTTGTGCATCCGACCAATCCCGACATCATATACGCCGCGATGTGGCAACGCATTCGTACGCCCGAAGAGCGCCGCGCAGGAGGGAGAGGGACAGGCATCTACAAGTCCATCAATCGCGGACAAACTTGGACTCGTTTATCGTCGGGCTTACCACCTATCGGTGACGACGTGGGCAGAGTCGGGTTAGCGATCTCGCAATCGAATCCTAACGTGTTGTACGCCTGTTACGCCGATCATCCGGGATACTTCTTGGGAGTATATCGCACAGGCGACGCAGGTGAGTCGTGGACTCGTACCAATGACAGTAGTTTGTCCAACATGTATTCAAGTTTCGGTTGGTATTTTGGAAACATTCGCGTCCGCCCCGATGACGAGAATATGGTCTATGTCCTCGGCGTCACATTACATCGCTCGGCGAACGGCGGTTCGAGCTGGTCAGAGATCGGGGGAAATATTCACGTTGATCATCATGCCCTGTGGTTTGACCCACAACAACCGTTTCGCTTCCTGCTCGGAAATGACGGAGGGTTCTACCGCACAACAAACAACGGAAATGACTTCACAAATCTGAATAACTTCCCGATCATTCAATTTTATGCAGGCACTTTCGACGCGCAGCAGCCACAAAGATTATATGGCGGAACGCAAGACAACGGCACGTTGCGCTCGCTAACCGGAAACATCCACGAGTACGAGCGCATTTACGGGGGTGACGGTTTCTACACGATTGTAGATCCGACCAATAATAGTTATGTGTATGCTGAGTACCAATACGGAGGCTTAGGCCGCAGCACCAACGGCGGAAACTCATTCAGTTGGGCGCTGGATGGAATAGACGACGAAGAACGGCGCAATTGGTCCACACCTGTTGTGCTCGATCCAAACAACTCGCAAACACTTTATTACGGAGCCGAGCGGCTCTACAGGTCCACGAATCGAGCGGTGAATTGGACCGCGATTAGTCCGGACCTAACAAACGGAGGAGGACAAGGGACCCTCGTTTTTGGCACCATCACAACCATCGCTGTGTCACCCGTTAATTCTCAGATTATATATGTAGGTACAGACGATGCCAATGTCTGGGTTACAACAACAGGCGGCACGAATTGGAGTCTTCGCAATAGCGGTCTGCCGGTTCGTTGGATAACTCGCGTGACTCCGCATCCGACCAATGAGGCAGAAGCCATGCTCACAGTCTCAGGTTATCGAAATGCTGAACAGCAAGCACATCTTTACAAAACTTTCAACTACGGTCAAACGTGGACTGAAATCGGGGCGAATCTACCGGACGTGCCACTGAACGATGTGCTCTACGATCCGCTCGCTTTGAATCGCGTCTATGTCGCATCTGATTTTGGTAATTTTTGGAGCGATGATTTCGGAGCGACTTGGGCTGGACTGGGTCGCAGCTTACCCTCCGTCCCGACGCTCGATCTAATTATAGATAACACAAATCGCCGTCTGATCGCAGCAACCTACGGCCGCTCATTCCTGACACTGCCGTTGGATTCTCTTGGTGGAAATCATCAGCCACAAATCACGGAGCTTTATCCGGAAGGCGATCCCGTTGTAATAGTTTCGGGATCCACCATATCATTTTCGGTCGTGGCCCATGACCCCAACGAAGACTCCTTGCGCTACTCATGGCTCTATCACGGGGAACAGGTTTCTGAAAATGATTCGGCAACTCTTAGTTTTGATGATGTGGGCTTGGATAGTCTCGAAGTGGAAGTCAATGACGGCCTCCTGACTACTGTTGGACGCTTCAACCTTGACATCATCCTTTTCGCATCAGAACCATCTGCGCCGCTGCCGCAAGAATTGATGTTAACTTCAAGTCCGAATCCGTTCAACAACGAAACAAGACTTTCGTTCCACATTCCTGTAACCATGCCAGCCATCGTGAGTGTTTACTCGATCAACGGCCGAAGAATCGCCACTCTGCATGACGGCCTTTTGCAAGCCGGAGAGCATCAACTCTCATGGCGACCGGAAAACCTTTCCTCGGGAATGTACTTTGTAGAGCTACGAGCGGGAGAAAGGATCGCGAAAGCTAAACTGGTGTATATGAAATGAAACAAGTTGTTCGCCTGATACTTGCCGCTCATTTAATTGGAATGGTTTCAGTGGTGCAAGCGCAGGATACACTCCGCGTTATGACGTACAATGTCTTGAACTTCTCAAGTTCGAGTAATGACCGCTTAGATGATCTCAGGGTGATCATGCGCCATTCTCAACCGGAACTCATCGTGTTACAGGAAATTATTGATCAAACCGCCGTAACGAACATCCTGAATCAAGTGCTTCGCCCGTTGGACCCTGACTGGCAAGCCGCGGGTTTCATCAACGGCCCTGATACGGATAACGCTTGTTTCTACATATCGTCAATTTTGTCATTAGAAAACCAGCGCCAAATTTCGACTACTTTGCGTGATATCAGCGAGTACGTCTTCTCCAGCTCCGCAATGGGAGAAGAGGAGTTTCGCATCTACTCGGGGCATCTGAAAGCAAGCGACGGTTCGGACAATGAAGAGAGACGCAGACAGGAAGCGCAAGTGCTCAGAAACGAGCTAAACGAACTGCCTGACAACTCCCTTTTTATGTTTTGCGGCGACTTCAATCTGTACGAGTCTTTTGAACCCGCCTATCAGCTACTGCTCGCGCTGGGCGACAATCCGCATGGGCGTTTGCTCGATCCGATCAATCGCCCCGGACAGTGGCACAACAGCGTTTCCTTCGCAGGAATCCACACTCAATCCCCGCGCACACAATCATTCGGAGGCGGATCAACTGGCGGTATGGATGATCGCTTTGATTTCATCTTAGCTTCGGCAGCCTTCATGGATACGGCAGGAACATATATGCTTCCAGCAACATACTGCGCGATGGGCAACGACGGTCTGCATTTTAATCAAGCCATCAATGACGGCACGAACGAAGCCGTTCCAGACAGCGTCGCCGATGCGCTTCACGCCGCTGCCGATCATCTCCCAGTGCTGGTAGATGTCGTCTTGCGAGAAGTTTCGAGTCCAGCGCTGCCGATTCCGCCCGTTGCTGTGATACCAGTGTTGATGCACTGCTATCCCAATCCGTTCAATTCGCAACTGTCCATTGACCTTAATCCGTCCATGCACTTCGGCGCGTTGCGAGTGTTCGATGTTTTAGGTAGAGAGCTTTCGTCAAAAGGCTTGACACCAAACGGGGTGATACAAACTCATCATCTCGATTTTTCTTCGTTAGCGTCCGGCACATATTTTGTGTCCGTCAAACGCGCCGATCTAATGACCACAACACGCATAACATTGCAGAAGTAGGCGAGTGAGTTTTCCAGTTGTAGCCATTGTGGGCCGACCGAACGTCGGGAAATCCACGATCTTTAATCGTATGACGCGCACCAATCGTGCTATCACGGCTCCCGAAGCGGGCGTAACTCGCGATCGCCACGTTGGTCTTGTCGAGTTTGAGGGCCGCGAGTTTCTGGTGATGGATACCGGCGGCTGGGTACCGCGCTCGGACGAACTGTTTGAAGCCGCGATTCGTGAACAAGTTACGTTTGCTCTCGAAGAGTGCGACGTCGTGTTGTTCATCGGAGATGCCCAAACTGGTTTGACGGATATCGATTTAGAGATCGCTCAGATGCTCAACAAGTCGGACCGCCCGGTGATCGTCGCGATCAACAAAACCGATAACTTCAGTATCGAAGCGGAGATTCCGTCCTTCTACAAAATGGGTTTGGGCGAGCCGATGCCTCTCAGCGCAATTCAAGGCTATGGCTTTGGCGAGTTGCTTGAGAAAGTAGTCGAAATCCTGCCGGTAAGCGGTAAGCGAGACCTCGATCGCCCTCGTCCGCTGATTGCCGTGATCGGTCGTCCGAATGTTGGCAAGTCTTCGTTGGTCAACGCCCTGCTCGGCGAACAACGGCACATGGTAACCGATATTGCCGGCACGACCCGCGACTCCATTGATAGTGTCGTGCGCTACTACAAACAGGCGTTAACGCTGATAGACACGGCGGGACTCCGTCGCAAAGCAAAAGTCAAAGAAGCGCTTGAGTTTTACACGACCGTCCGCACTCAAAAGGCACTGAAAGAGTGTGACGTCGCCATCGTGATGATTGAGGCCCAGGAAGGCCTGCTCTCGCAGGATGTCAAAATTCTTCACGAAGCCGTAACCTATGGCAAAGGCGTCATCCTCTGCTTGAACAAATGGGATCTGGTTGAAAAGGACGAGCGCACAGCCGGCTTGATTGAAGATGAGGTCAATGAGCGTCTTTCGAATATTAGCTTCATTGAAAAGCTTTTCATTTCCGCAAAGGACAATCAGCGCGTTCACAAAGTCATCGAGATCGCGCTGAAAGTTTATGAAGAGCGCCAGAAACGCATCACAACCGGCGAATTGAATCGCTTGTTGGAGCAAATCATGGAGCGGCAACCGCCGCCTGCGGTTAAAGGCCGGGATTTGCGGTTGACTTACATGACCCAAGCCGAGGCCGAGCCGCCGACGTTTATTTTGTTCTCGCGTTGGGCAGATTTGATTCCTGACAACTACAAATTGTTTCTCGAGCGTCGCCTGCGTGAACAATATGGCTTTCGAGGTGTGCCTATTCGAATGTTCTTTAGAGGAAAGAAGCAATGAAAGCCGCGTCGGCTCAAGTCGTCATTCCGGGAGTCGAAGGTGAATTTTCATACATCGTGCCGCGTGAACTTTCGACAAAAGTGGAGCGCGGCACTCGTGTGTTGGTGCCTTTCCGCAGCCGGCGCGTAACTGGTTTCGTAGTCGCAACGAATGCAAATGCGGTTCAGGAAGCCACTCGTGCAATTGAGCAGTTATTGGACGATTCGCCCGCGTTCTCGGAGCAAATGCTGACTTTCACCAAGTGGATTTCAGACTATTATTTGTGTACTTGGGGCGATGCGCTTAGGTCCGCGCTTCCGGCTGGATTGGACGCGGAAGATCAATTTAGATTCACTCTGACCGAAAAGCAGCGCAATCAACTTGAACTTGGAGCTGAAGGTTATGCGTTTGAGGTTGCGGAACTTTTGGAAGCTCTCGAGGAAAGCCCATTGACCGCAAGGCAGATTCAAACTCGTTTCGGTCTGCATCCCGACGGCGCGGAGATTCGCGGCCTGAAACAGAGCGGTCAAATTGAGTACAAGCCGTTCTTACGGGGACCGCGCGCTGGAGAAATGGTCGAACGGATTATAGAATTGACCGCCGAATCACGTGCAGATATCGCGGACGACTCGCTCTGGACATTTATCACAACACGCAGCGCACAACGCATCATCCGTGAACTTTACGACGGTGACAAAGACGGCGCACCACGCCGCCATCTGATGCGTGGAGCAAGCAAACAACGTCGGCAAGCACTTGAGGAATTGTTAAGTAAAGGAGTCGTGCGTGAACGAAAAGAGCCTTTGTCGCGCTGGCGTCCCGAGTTATTGCCGGTATTGGCCGAAGAATCAAGCGCTCCGTTAACCCTACATCAAGCGTTATCGGTAGCGGCCATCTCGGCAGCACTAGAAGAGACGAGATACACAGGTTTCCTGCTTCACGGTGTAACCGGATCAGGCAAAACTCGCGTCTATATCGAAGCCATCAAACAAGTATTGTCCATGAACCGCACTGCGCTGGTCTTGGTACCGGAGATATCTTTGACGCCTGTTTTGTGGGGAAGATTCCGATCGGTATTCGGCGACCTTGTGGCGATTCAACACAGCGGTCAACCGATGGCCGTGCGTTATGATCTTTGGCGTGGAATCGCGCGCGGTGAATTCAAAGTCGTCATCGGCGCGCGTTCAGCCGTGTTTTCTCCTCTTCCCGATTTAGGTTTGATCGTAGTGGACGAAGAGCACGACGCCTCCTACAAACAAACTGAAGGCGTGCCGCGCTATTCCGCACGCGACGCCGCGCTCTTCAGAGCATCGCAATCCGGCGCCGTTGCAATATTAGGAAGTGCCACTCCCTCCGTCGAGAGTCTCTTTGCAGTCGAGCAAACGCGTCTGAGCATGTTAACTCTGCCCGACCGGATCAACGGCGCAATGTTGCCGACCGTCGAGTTAGTTACACCTGTAGATGAAGAGAAAATCAGAGAGGGGGAGATGTCGAGCGACGCGCATCCGATCGGCGAGCCGCACGTGTTAACTCAAGCAGCTTACAAGGCAATCGAAACGGTGATGAACGCGGGTAAGCAAGCGATCATCTTGCAAAATCGGCGCGGCTTCGCACCGTTTTTGATTTGCAGAGGATGCGGAAAGCTCTTTGAATGTCCGAACTGCTCTGTCTCGTTAACTTATCACCGGCAGGGAAAAATCCTGCGCTGCCACTACTGTCATCATCGTGACGATGCGCCTGATTTGTGTCCTGTCTGCGGAGCCGATGATTTGCATCTGTGCGGAAGCGGCACGCAGCGCATCGCAGAAGAACTTTCCGAACGATTCCCCGAAGCACGAATTGCCCGCATGGACTCCGACGCGATGGCAAGAGTCGGCGCACACGGAAAACTCATGTCGGCCTTTGCTGCCGGAGAGTACGATCTTCTTGTTGGCACTCAAATGGTTGCCAAGGGTCTCGATTTTCCCAATGTAGAATTGGCCATCGTCGCCGATGCAGATACGGAACTATTTTATCCCGACTTCCGCGCCAGCGAAAGAGGAGCAAGTCTACTACTGCAACTGAGCGGCAGAGCGGGACGCGCATCCACAAATGGAAGAGTCATTCTGCAAACTCGCGCAAAAGAGCATCCCGCGATTTTGACTGCATCGCACGGTAATTGGCTGAATTTCGCGCGCGAAGAACTGACGCACCGTCTAACCGCCGGATTTCCTCCCTACAGTCGGGTCATCATGCTTCGCGCTATCTCGGCAGACGAGTCCGCCGTGGCTCGCGCCATGCTCTTCTGTAAAAGAAGCCTCGAAAACCAGAAGAATATCGAACTACTCGGCCCGTCACCATGCGCGGTCACGAAAGTGCGCAACCGCATTCGTTATCAGCTATTGCTTCGCACGACAAGGTTGAATGACCCCACGGGTGCGTCATTGCGCGGAGCGGTCAAACGTCTTTTTGACGACGAAGGAAACTCAGCCGAGCTAAAGCGAGTGCAATGGGAAATTGATGTTGATCCTGCGAGTACTGCTTAGTCTTCTTTTGCTGGGGATACTCTTCCCGGCGAACGCCTCCCGTGAATCGGATTATCTGACCCGCGATTACGGGAGGTTTGCCGTAACGTTTTGTCCCGAGGATTCGAGTCTGGCAGATCCATTAGTCAAGGCGTTGTCGCAAAGACTCCCGGGAATCGTCTCTCGCCTACAGCTTCCACCGCCCGATTCAGCCCATTTCGTAATCACTCCGTCCGCAGAAGAGTGGGGGAGAGTCACTGCCGGAAGTCCTCTCTGGGCCAATGGCGTGGCCTACCCAAGTCGCAGCGTAGCCGTACTAAAGTCTCCCCGCTTCAACGGAAACGGTGGGCCGCTGGAGGACACAGGCGTACACGAGTTAGTGCATCTTCTTTTAGAGGCCGGAGCCGAAAACTCCGCCATCCCTCGTTGGGTGGATGAGGGACTGGCACAATTCATGTCCGGTCAACAGGAATTCCGAGACGTTCATGTGCTCTCACGAGCTTCGGCCTCCGGACGATTGTTGACGCTCAGTGATATTCAGGGCTTGATGTCCATGAATGCCGGAGCGGCTCTGCAAGGATATGCTCAGTCCGTTGCGGCGATTGAAGACCTTTGGCGGCGCTTTGGGGATGCCGGATTAGCCAATCTGGTGCATGAATTGCGGTCAGGTAAGGACATCGATACTGCATTCCCCATGCTGTTTGGCATGTCCCTTGGTCAGTTTGAGCGCGAGCACCGCGAGCACCTGAACAGCCAGTACGGAGGCTCACTTTGGACAGATACGGAGTTGTGGGTTTCCCTTTTGTTTGTTATCCTGGTCTTAGCGGCGGGTGGCTTTGCCTATTTGCGCCGAAAACGCACACTGGCAAAATGGCACACGGAGTACTTGCCGCCCCCAGACATCGAACTTCGTCCGGTCCCATATACGGTAAACTACACGGTTGTCAGAAGTCGCAACGACGACGAAGATTCGTCCGAACCTCCGCAGGATGACGACTCTCATTATGATCGTCCCGTCCCTGGAAATTAACTTTTGGAGACATCATGAGATTGCTCTGCATGATCCTGATCCTCATGTTCAGTACCTTCCGCGCGGATGCCGCCAGCGGCACGACCGGTTACGAACTTTTCCGCACAGATGGATTTGCACGATCTTCAGGACTGGCCGGTAGCTCGATTGCCCACGGAGGCGACCTGTCCTCGCTTCAGAGTAACGTGGCCGGATTAGCAACGATCGACCGCACTATGGCCGTTGCCGGATTTACCAAGCACGTCCTCGACATAAATCAAGGAACGTTGGCTTACGTCAGGCCTATGAAGAACCGAATGGTTTGGGCCGCGGGAGTGGACTATTTGAGCTATGGCACCTTTGACAGAGCAGACGAAAATGGATTCCGGGATGGCGAATTCGGAGCCTCAGATTTCCAGCTTCGCGGAGCCGTGGCCAAGTCCATCAAGCCTGATCTGCGGGTCGGCGCCGTTCTGAAATATCAGTATCGGGACATTGACGGCATTGCCTCAACGGCCATTGCAGGTGACGTCGGACTTCAATATGAGACAGGGTTTAATAACTGGATTGTCGGCGCTGCCATCAAGTCATTCGGAGCCGCCACCAGCGCGTTCTTGAGTGAAAAGGACGGCCTGCCGACATCTTATGAGTTAGGATTTGCCGTTCCACTCGAGCATTTGCCTGTAAAGTTCAGTATAGCGGGTGCTTACGTAACAGATGAAGGCCCGGAAGCACGAGGTGGATTAGAATTTGATTTCACTCCGCAGTTTATCGGCAGATTAGGCTACTCAACAATCGGGGTGGACCAACGCACTGGCTTGTCCTCGGATTCCTTCGCAGGCTTCTCCGCTGGACTGGGGCTGAGGGTCAGACAGCTTGCCTTTGACTATGCCTTGACTTCTCATGGAGAAATCGGTTTCCTTAACCGATTTACAATAGGTACAGAGATTTAAGCCGGCTAAACTTTTAGGGATTTTTCGTGTCCAATAGGTAGAAGTGCGAAAACTGGACGAGCGAGACGACCGGGACCTCGTCGAGGCCGCACAAGCGGGTCGGGAAGAGGCCTTTAATCAGTTGGTGCTTCGGCATCGAAAGCTGCTTTTCCATACTGCGGTCGGTCTTCTGGGCAATACCGATGATGCCGATGACCTGTGTCAGGATACATTCATTAAAGCCTATGAAAGTCTCGGCAGTTTTCGCGCAGAATCATCCTTTTATACATGGATTTACCGAATTTGCGTAAATTTGTGTCTAAACAAGCTGAGATCTCGCAAAGTTCGTTCATTTTTGCGTCTGGATAACGAAGAACTCGTGTTGCCGGCACCGGAAACCTCTGATTTGCCGGTTGAACAGGCCGAGTTTCTGACAAAAGCACGATTTGCTATTGCCAAACTGCCTGACAAACAACGCGCCGTGTTTATCCTGAGATATTTCCGCGAACTTCCCCACGCCGAAATCGCTGAGATCATGGATCGGGACATCGGAACCATTAAAGCAAACTACCATCAGGCCATCAAGAAACTCCGGAATGAGCTTGGCGATTACGTTCGAGGTGAAGAAGAGTAAGCTGCCGAGTGGCAGGAAGATAGATAATAACAGGTAAGATTATGAGACCCCGAATCGAGACAAACACAACCCCGTCGGGTCTTTTGCAAGAAGACTTGCTTTGGGGTGCGCCCAAGACCAGTGACACGGAGTTTCTGGTATTGATGCGAGCGAGGTTAACTGCCCAACCCATGGGGTTTTGGTTGACATCGCGCAAGACGGCGATGGCCTTCGGCTTAGCTGCTCTTTTGTTGGTCGGAGTCTGGTATCCAGGACAAAGCAGTGGTTCGCGCTACTCAACGGAGATGTCGTCTCTGGATGCGACCGTGGATGAGTTTGCCTTTGACGAATCGGATCCCTCCGAACTTGCCGATTATCTTGGTGTCACCGCAGATTTTGAGGCGACTTCCATTGAGAATGACGTGAGCTTTACAGGAGTTAGTATCGCCGAACTACTTGAGCTGGAACCGCAGGAACTGGACACGATTCTGTCCGAGTTGCAGGAGATCAACTTCTTTTGAGTAAGATGAAAACTCTCTTAATCATACTTTTAGTTTCAGCGACTTTCCTTATAGCCAACGCAGAAGAGCGCCGGATGACTCTCGATCAACGCCGCGAACGGGTTGAGACCGTAATCATCGGCAAGTTTGCAGAGGAGCTCGAGCTGAGTCCCGAGGAAGCCGAAAAGTTCTATCCACGCCTCCGCCAATTTCGCGCGGAAACGGATGACCTCCAACGCCAACTCCATGACACGCGCCAAAAATTAGATGCCTTGTCATCCGAACCGATGAAGGGAGGCAGTGCCGGCTCAACGACCACTTCCTTAAGGCAATCGGATGAATCGCAGTCCGGTGAAAGCTCTTCTCAACGGGACGTAAAATCTCTGATTTCCCAATCTAATGCACTACAAACGGAAATCCTCGCCAAGCGGGAGATACTGCTGACAGATTTGGCAGACTTTCTCTCGCCCCAACAGGTCTCGCGCTGTTCAATTCTGATGGACGAACTTCCGCGCAGACTTCGCCAGTTTATGGATGAGCGCGGGCAGCAGCCCGGCGAGAGTCAGCAACGGCAGAGAATTCACCGCCGACAAACCAGATAAGTAGGAAGGGCCGCCTGTCGGCCCTTTTTTGTTGCCAATCTCACGTTCTTGGACTATATTTGGGAATGACTTACGCGCCTTCTGTGACGATTGCCATTGTCAACTACAACACCCGCGACGCCCTTCGAGAATGCCTGAAGAGCATAGAGCGGGTGTGCGCGGATGAGATTTGTCCGGTAATCGTTGTGGATAACGCCTCGGTTGACGGCTCGCCCGCGATGCTGAAGCAGGAGTTTCCGGATGTCCAAGTCATCCAAAACTCCGAGAATATTGGATTCGCGCGGGCAATCAATGCGGCCTTTGAATCCGTAAACACAGACTATTTCATGCTTCTGAACCCGGACACTTGGGTTGCGGAATCCGCTCTTATCCATTTGCTCAAAGTCGCCGAGTCTAATCCCAAAATTGCCGTCGTGGGCGCTCAACTGACTTCATTCGAAGGAGAATTGCAGCCCTCAGTCCTTAGCCCCCCGACCCTAACGAAAGAATTCCTGAATCTCCTGCCGGAACTGAAATCGCTTCTGCTCCCATCATCTCTCAAGCGTCGACTCCACCGGAACAGGCTACGGCTCCAAGGCGACATCATAGTCGTCCCCGCCGTCAGTGGAGGAGCGATGCTTGTCCGAACAAGCGCGTTTCGGAGTGTGAACGGGTTTGACCCTCACTTCTTTGTTTACCACGAAGAGGTAGATCTCTGCCTCAGACTTCGACAAGCGGGCTGGGAAATCGCGTTCGCTCCACTGGCCCAGGTTTTACATCATGATGCGCTGGCCACGGGCTACAAGTCTGAGAACCTCCCAAGTGAGCCTGTTCTAACATGGAGATTATCAGGAATCGCCCGGCTCTTCGAGAAACATGCCTCGCCTAGCCAACATAAGCGTTTCATCCGAATGGCCCAAATTCTATTGAGATCCAGGGCACGATTAGCTCGGATGCGCAGCCTGATCAGCCAATCTTCGTCCGCAAAATGGCGGGAGCACGCAAATGAGCTTGAAATCGCCGCAGATACGCTCTCGAAACCGAAGCCCAATCCGAGCTAAGGTTTCTTATTGGCCGCAAGTGTCGAAAAAACTGCGGTTCCCTTGACTATTTTGACTGGATACCGTATTTTCTAACAGGCTCCTTATAGGGAGCCTATGTTAATTTATAACTTATCCTTACTTTGCTTTGAATGGAGGCCACGGTGGCACAGGTCAGCACGGAGAAAATCCGTAACATTGGTTTATTCGGACATGGTCACTGCGGCAAAACGATGCTTGCGGAGGCCATGTTGCTCAATATGGGGGTGATTCATCGTTTAGGAAGCATCGAAGCTGGAACCACCGTCTCAGATTATACAAAAGATGAAATTGATCGGCAAATGTCCATGCAGCTCAGCCTGATGCAAGGTGAGTACGATGGACATTTTT
>CAZHAK010000035.1:19048-21153 GCA_964530625.1 uncultured Alphaproteobacteria bacterium
GCGGTAGATATCGCCGTGCTTCCAATAGATGGCACCAGTGGACATGACATAGGTCATACCGTCGCGTTTGAGGCCGGGGAAAAAGTAGGACTGCCGCGCGCGTTCTTTGTGACCAAGCTTGATAAAGAGCACACCAAATGGGATGAAGTTATAGAGCAGCTTGAAGAAGATTTTGGGAAGAAAGTTCAGCCGGTTCAGTTCCCCGTGAATCCCGGCCCGGATTTTGACACGATCGCAAGTGGCCTGACGTTGAAAGCCTTCAAGTTTGCGCGTGACGGCTCGGGCACGAGCGTAGAAGTTCCTTTGGAAGGTGAAGCACGTGAAAAGGCGCTCCAACTTCGCGCCAAGTTAATGGAAGTAGCGGCGGAGTCCGACGACAAGCTGATCGAGATTTTCTTTGAAAAAGGTGAACTCACGGAAGGACAATTTGTTGAGGGACTAAAGAGATGCTTCGCCACCGGGAAACTGATTCCGGTTCTGGCAGGCTCAGGCACGGGCAACATCGGCATTAGTCGCTTGCTCGATTTCTTGATTAAGGAAGGTCCCAATCCGCACGACCGCACATCCATCAGCGCCGAAACAGGCGATGGCACTACGGTCGTAATTCACGAAGACGAAAAAGAACCAACGTGCGCTCTGGTTTACAAAACCGTGACTGAACCGCATGTCGGTGACCTGTGCTACGTACGTGTTTTCGCAGGCAAAATTGAGCAGGGTGGTGAATTGCTGAACACTCACTCCGGCCAAATGGAAAAGATCGGCCAGCTCTTTCATGTGGACGGAAAAGCGCGCGAAGCCACAACCAAACTGGTCGCGGGTGATTTAGGCGCGATGGTCAAGCTCAAGGCGACGCACACGGGTGACACACTCTCCGATAAAGCCAAAGCCTACGTGCTTCCGCGCATAGAGTTTCCTTCTCCCGTTCTGGAAATGGCCGTAGTGCCCAAGACAAAAGGTGAAGAAGACAAAGTCGCGTCGGGTTTGCATCAATTGAATGTTGAAGATCCGAGCTTCCAACTAACTCAAATCGCAGAACTAGGGCAACTCATTATTCGCGGACACGGAGACCTTCAGCTTCAAAGTATCTTATCCAGATTGCAGGATCGTTTCCACGTGGAAGGGGAATTGACCGAGCCGCGCGTCGCGTATCGCGAGACAATTCGCGGATCGGCTGAAGCGGAAGGCAAGCACAAGAAGCAATCAGGTGGCCGCGGCCAATACGGCCTCTGTAACTTGCGCTTGGAGGCCAAACCGCGCGGAGAGGGTTACGAATTTGTGGACGCGATCGTAGGCGGCGCGATTCCCGGCAAATTTATTCCTGCCATAGACAAAGGCATTCAAGAGACAATGATTCGCGGAGTTATCGCGGGTTATCCGGTGGTTGACGTGAAAGTAACCGTATTTGACGGCAAGTATCACGACGTGGATTCTTCGGAACTCGCGTTCAAAATTGCGGGCCGCAATGGGTTCAAGGATGCCTTCAAGAAGTGCAAACCGCTTTTGCTTGAACCAATTTATGATTTGGTTGTTCGCGTTCCCGAAGAGTTCATGGGTGACGTCATGGGCGATCTGTCAGCACGTCGCGGAAAGATTCAGGGCATGGAAGGCGAAGGGCGCTATCAGGTCATTAAAGCCAAAGTCCCGCAAAAGGAACTCTTCCGCTACTCCACCACGCTTCGATCGATGACGCAGGGCCGCGGTATGCACTCGCAGGGATTTTCGCATTATGAAATTCTGCCGCCTGAACTTCAGGAGAAGATTGTCGCCGACTTCGTCGAAGAAAAGGAAGAGGATTAATCGTTGTGGACCGCCTCTGGGCGCCATGGCGGATGAGCTATATTTTGGAAACGGTCAAGCAAGATCAGCCCGAAGGTTGTGTATTCTGCCAAATGTTGTCGGAGTCTGAGGATAAAAAGAATCTGATTTTGCATCGCGCGGAACATTGTTTCATCGTAATGAACCTGTATCCGTATAATAGCGGGCATTTGATGATCATTCCACAGCGGCACACAGGCGAGTTTGGCTCGCTTAGCGCAGATGAACATGCCGAAATGGGCGAACAATTGGAAATGTCCCGACTTGCTTTAGCGGAGTGTTTTACTCCG
>CAZHAK010000036.1:0-19928 GCA_964530625.1 uncultured Alphaproteobacteria bacterium
AGGTCAGACACGCATCCATTCACATCGACAACTCGAAGGCGATACTCATTCAAGTGCTCATACGGAAGTGATGTTACATACTCTTCCGGGTGATCTGAGTTGCGAGACATAATGGATGCGCGATGAACGTAGGCCGAATAACTGGATCTACTCCATATCTCATATCGCTCCACGCCGACATCCTGATTCGTCCGAATCCGGAATTCTGCATTTGGATCGACATGACCCGCCCAGAATTCGTCAATTTCAAACAAGCTATTAGAGATTCTTGCTGTGTCTTCTTTACATCCAATTGTGTATTCCACCGTGCATCTTGCATCGGGTCTTGTGAGCCAAAACGTGTCAAGACTTCCAGTTTCGAGCGGAGTTAGCGAATTGAAGATTATTGAATCGCCATCATTTCCGTCACCATTTTCCACAACAGACCAGGAAGCGGCGGCGTTACCAGTGACACTGCCAACTGTCCCGACTGCAAAATTCCGAAAAACCAGGGAGTAAATGGCGCCGCTCTGATGCTCTATCCGATACCCTCCGATTGAATCATTTTGATGCACCGACTTTAGGACTCCGTGGTCAGGAGCAGAAGAAGAGCAAAACTTAGTCACGAAAACTGTTGCGCCCGACCGCGTACCAGTAGCGATTATGTCCCCTTCGTCTGTTCGCCAGAGTTCTCTGAATTGACGATCACCGAAGGTCGTGTCACTGAGTATAACGCCAGTCGGGCTTGTTTCGGCTACAAAATTGAATGCCCCATGTAAATAGTAGTAACCTGTAAACAAGAGATTTCCATTCTCACGCTCAACAGCGGCGAACGGCTCAATTTCCTGGCCGTTGCCATTTCGCACATAGATATTGCTGTACCATATCAGACCTCCATTATTGGCATTCAATTTCATTGCAAATATATGACTTGAAGGATGTTCACCGAATACCACCAAGTTGCCATCCTGAAGTGCCACAATGTACTTGAACTCATAATGCCTTTCGTAACTGCGATGCCAGACAAGTGTTCCTGGCCCGTCCGATACGCAGCCTGCCCAACCAAAGTTGTCGCCATGGTCGACGTATGACGCAAGGACCCAGTTTCCGTTTTGAAGCTGACATAGTTCATTATAATAGGTAGAGGTGTTTTGGCTACTGTTACCGATGGTTTGCTCCCAAACTCTGTTGCCGCTGGCATCAAGCTTGATGAGAATCTTCTGGAAGAAAATGGGTTCCTCGAATGACCGATAGAAGCCTCCGACAACATACTCGTCAGCGGTTCGTGAATGTACAATTGCCGTCCCTTCACTGAATCCCCTCTCCGGCGTGTAGTCATACTGCCACAAAATATTCAATTCAGCATCATATTTCAGCACGTTAATCTGCCCGATTCGAGTACCAACAACTGCGAATCCTCCGTCTGAGCTGGGAGCAATGTCAGTGCCGCCATAAGACCAATATCCTGTGGAAGGAGAACTGAGCTTAAGGTGTCGCCTGCCTGATTCATTACTAAAATTCGCGAGCCATAACTACAAACCGCCACGATTCTCCCGTCCATAAGTTCACATACAGGAACCCTAGTGACCATGGTGTACTGATATGTCCTTTCCCATGACTGAAAAAGACCTGTAGCCAAAGAAGACACACTCGTGTGAAGGAGAAACAGGACCACACAAAATGTACAACGCATTGTTGATTCCCTCATGATTAAGATAATCAAAAGTCACATAAGTAATATTATGTGCTGTATAGAGAGCTATTGGGGGGCTGGAACGGATTGGAATAACATGGGTTGTAGCTCCACTATTAGCCAGTAAACCTTTTCTTTTGAAAGATTTAGGGACTCTTCGTGGCCATAGTAGCCCCGTTGATCAATTGATATGGTCTGCTCGCCGGTCGCAACATCACCGAAGAAGCAGATTTGAGTGCTGGCACTCCCGTCGGATAAGGAACGGTCCCGGACAGTGCAGCGGCCTAACTCGGAGCCACTCGAAAGAGTGATTTTTGGCGCAGGAGAATTGACTTCTACAATCAATCTGGCCAGCTCGCCTGTTTCAAATCCTAAGGCTGCCCGGTCGCCTTCGACGATTAGGCGGCTGACGGATTCTTTGCGCACTGTTGAGGAAGCGCCGATCATGTCCAATAACTGGCTCGAAAGGTCCTCAGCAACACTCGACAAATCCTCCCAGCGGCGGGCGGTTGCGGAAGCCTGATAGCCACGCGGCACATCTCCCAACCCTACGTCAACTAACCTTGCATCGCCGCGAATGGCTGAGGGCAGCTCGGCGTACGAACCGATGACTGCGAAGTCTGCGTTGACATCCTTTGCAGCAGCCAGAGCAGCCGCAATGGACGTCACGAGCGTATCAATTTTGATGATTTCAACATGCTCACTTTGGCTCATGTCGGAGACGATGAACCCGTGCAAGGCCCGCTGGTAGTTCAGGACTTTGACCTGATCTCTCCAAATGTTATAAGTCGAATCAATCAACGGTTCAAACGGAAATACAGCAATGCGCGGGACTGCTGCAGCTATTCCGCAAAATACCGTGACAAGGATGATTAGAACGGTTGACTTCATGTAATTTACTCCGTAAAAAGGGCCATCTGAAGTATCCAGACGGCCCCATTTCCAACTTGTTTCTGGGATTAGCCGAGACGCTTCTCGAGCGCATTCACTTCATCCGTCAAAGCTTTGGGGAAGCGATCACCGAACTTGGTGAAATACTCTTTCGATTCTGAAAGGGATGCCTTCCAACCGGCTTTATCCACATTAAGAATCGCGTTTAAGTCATCGTCGGAACAGTCCAAACCTTCACGGTTTAAGTCCTTAGGAGTCGGCATATTTCCGAGCGGAGTCTCAATCGCTCCGGCCGTGCCCTCTACCCTACCCACGATCCACTGCAGGACGCGCACGTTGTCGCGGAATCCCGGCCAGCGGAACCTCCCGTTTTCATCCTGACGGAACCAGTTCACGCCGTAAATTTTTGGCGGATGCGAGCCCTTCTTGCCCATATCAATCCAGTGCTGGAAGTAGTCACCCATGTGATAGCCGCAGAAAGGTAGCATGGCCATCGGGTCATGGCGAATCGTTCCGGCTTTCGTATCCGTTGCGGCGGCGGTGGCTTCACTGCCCATGGACGCGCCGATCAAAACGCCACTGTTCCACGAGCTTGCTTCTACGACCAAGGGCACAAGACCAGCACGGCGGCCACCCAGCAGGATTGCCGAAATCGGCACACCTTCAGGGTCTTCCCAGTGCGGTGAGATGGATGGGCACTGCGAGGCCGGAGCCGTGAAACGGGAATTAGGATGGGCGGCCTTTTCGGAGCTTGCCGGAGTCCAGGGATTGCCTTTCCAATCGGTCAGCTTGGCCGGTGCCGGCGAGAGACCTTCCCACCACACATTACCATCATCGTCCACGGCGACATTCGTGAAGATCGAATTAGCAGTAGCCGTCTTTAGGGCATTGTAATTGGTCTTTTCTGAGGTACCGGGTGCGACGCCGAAGAAACCGGCTTCAGGATTAATCGCGTAAAGTCTGCCGTCTTTGCCGTAGCGCATCCACGCGATGTCGTCTCCAACTGTCCAGGTTTTCCAACCTTTCAAAGCTTTCGGCGGAATCACCATGGCGAGGTTCGTTTTGCCGCAGGCAGACGGGAAGGCGGCCGCGATGTAATGAATTTTACCTTCGGGGCTTTCCAAGCCAAGAATCAACATGTGCTCGGCCATCCAGCCTTCACGGCGAGCCTGAGCGGAAGCGATTCTTAGTGCGTGGCACTTTTTTCCAAGCAAGGCGTTGCCGCCATAACCCGAACCGAATGACCAGATTTCGTTTCGTTCAGGAAAGTGACAGATAGCGCGGGTTTCGGGCTTCAGTTCGCCAATGGAGTGCATACCTTTGACGAAGTCTGTTGAGTCTCCAAGCTGATTGATGGCCTTTGTGCCGATGCGAGCCATGATAAACATGTTTAGGACAACATAGGCTGAATCCGTCAGTTGGAATCCTACTTTACTGTGGGGACTTCCGATTGGCCCCATGCAATAGGGAATCACGTACATCGTGCGGCCCTTCATGGCTCCCGCGAAGCGCGGCAACACATCAGATTGCGCTTGGGCAGGTGATAAATAGTTGTTCGTGGGGCCGGAATCGGACTCTTTCTCGGAGCAAATGTAGGTTACCTTTTCGGTGCGGGCCACGTCAGAGGGATCTGAACGATAAAGGTAGCAATCGGGCCAATTGGCTTGATTTAACTTTTGTGCTTCGCCGCGATCAAGCAGCATCTTTGTGAGCATGTCACGCTCAGCATCGGAGCCATCACACCAATGGACTTTATCGGGCTTGCAGAGCTTAACGCATTCCTCGACCCATGATGTCACGGCGGAGTTGCCAGTCATAAATTCCTCGTATACAATAGAATAGTATTTTACAGAAGGCTGTTATCCATAAAAGCTAACCAACTTCGACGGTAATGTCAAGGCAGCTTTTTCGAGCACCTGACCAAGTGGTCGGGGCTTTGCGGGAACGTCTGGGAATCGAACCCAGCCATCCATGTGTTACATGGACGCTAACGGTTTTGAAGACCGCGGAGGCCACCAGTGCCCCATCCGTCCCCACGGCAGTTAGGCCGTGATTTTTTCTGATTTTAGCGTGGTCACAACGCTTGCTGTCGCACCACCGAAGCTCCCGTTGCTCATGAAGAGCACGACATGCTTGCCGGATTCGGTAGTAGCGAGAATTTGGTCTGCGACCGCGTTGTTCTCTACCGAAAATGCTTTCAGACCGCTCTGCTTCAACTCTTGTATCATGCGGGCTGTGTCCACGATCTCACTTGGTGAGATTTTCTCTTTGCGATGTACCGAACCGATGATGACGGAATCCGCGTGAGCCAGCGCGTCGCGGAACTCGTCTTGATAATTGCTGCGTACGGCAGTATTGCTACGCGGCTCGAACACTGCTGTGATTTGCCGGTCCGGATACTTTACCTTAACGGCGTCAATTGCCGCTGCGATTGCAGTCGGGTGATGGGCGAAATCATCGTATACAATCACTCGCTCCGACTCGAAGAGCTTTTCCAATCTGCGCTTGATGCCGTGATACGACTGTGCCATCGAAACAACATCCTTTACTGCAACTCCGCAGGCAACGACTCCAGCCACGGCCATGGCGACATTCAGATGATTGTGATTTCCGATCACACCGGGCGCGAAATCGAACGCTATCTCTTGGGTTGGTGTGCGCAAGTCGCCGTTTCGGACGCAGTAGTCGCTATCGTCGTTGTCTGAAACTGTGATCACCTCGCAGGGGGACTTTGCGGCAAGTTCCATGGCCAGCGGGCTGTCCGCGGCCACGATCAGTTTTCCGTTAGACGGCAGTTGAGCGACCAGTCTGTGATAGGACAGCATCATTTCGTCGAGAGTCGGAAAGATATCGAGATGATCGTGCTCGACGCGGCCCAGAATCAGCACATGCGGGAAGTAGTCGAGAAATTTTGAGCGTTTGTCGAAGAAGGCGGAATCATATTCGTCACCTTCAATAACGAATTCCGGGCCTGCGCCGCTATGGCCGCCAAACTCCAAGTCTTGGGGATCGGCTCCGATGAGATAGCTTGGCTCACGTTTCAAGGCTGACAGTAGGTGCGCAACACATGCCGACGTCGTGCTCTTGCCGTGCGTGCCGGCGATGACGACGCGGCGCTTGTTGGCCATGACTGCTCTACGCAGAAAGCCCGGAAAGGATTCGAGTATCAGATTTCGCCTTAGGGCTTCTTCGACTTCAATTTGTCCGCGGGAATGAACATTGCCGACGATAATGACTGTTGGATCTTCCGGTAAATTTTCAACGGCGTAGGGAACTCTCGTTTCGATTTGCGCGCGCTTGAGAATTGAGGCGGCGGGCTCGTAGATGCTTTGATCGGAGCCCGTTACCGAGAATCCTGCTGAGCGCAACAAGACCGCGACGTTGGCCATTGCGATGCCGCCAACTCCAAGCAGATAGACGGAGCCGCGATTAGACATGCGCGAGCTGCGATTGAACGGACAGATGCGCGGCCTTCAAGGTATTGCTCATCAGCATCACAATCGTCATCGGACCAACGCCGCCGGGTACCGGTGTGATGGCGGAGGTGATTTCGGCTACCGAGTCGAATTGAACATCACCACAGAGGCCGCCGCCTTCGCTCTCGGGCTTGCGATGAATTCCTACGTCAATGACGACTGCGCCGGGCTTGACCATTTCGCGTGTCACGAAATTCGGTTGACCAATCGCGACGATAAGAATATCCGCTGAGCGAGTAATAGCCGGAAGATCGCGGCTTCTTGAATGGCAGATTGTGACAGTCGCGTCGCCCATTTCACCTTTAGTTGACAAGAGCGTCGCAATGGGTCTGCCGACAAGATTTGATCGGCCCAAGACAACGGCGTGTTGGCCAGATACCTTGATGCTGCTTGCTCGCAAGAGTTCGACAATTCCTGCAGGTGTGCAGGGGACAAAGCGGGGGCGGCCCAGCGCGACCAGCCCGGCGTTGGCAGGATGCAAACCGTCCACGTCTTTCATCGGATCAATCGCCTCGATCACTTCGTCGGCGTCGAGATGCTTCGGCAAGGGAAGCTGAACCAAGATGCCGTGAATCTTTTCGTCGGCATTGAGTTTCGCAATAGTCTCAAGTGTTTGCGAGCGTGACACGTCCGCCGGAAACTTGAGAGTCTCGGAGTACATTCCGAGTTTCTCGCAGGCTTTACCCTTTGACTTGACATACACTGCCGAGGCGGGATCGTCGCCGATCAAAACGACCGCCAAGCCGGGAGTTGTCTTTGTATCCGCTACGAATCGCGCGACATTGCATTTTAAGTCTGATTGCAGTGCTGCTGCGATGGATTTGCCGTCAATAATTGTAGGCATTTCTATGATTGTGAATTTAAGAAACGAGAGTAGCCCGAAATATATTGCCGAAGATGCAGGTAATCAAAAATGAATCGTGGCAACGGTCTGCGCGCATTGATGTTGGCGAAGGCGCGGGCTAACAAGTAAATGGGGCGCGAGCAAGCGAGGCGGAACACGGCGCGGTAGAGCGCTCCGAAACGGTTTGGTTCATGAGGATTCTTAAAGACTCGGTCGAGATTCAGCTCTCGAAACAACTGGGGGTGCTTCTTCAGCAGTAACGGGATTCCTGCTTCGCCAAACGCCTGTTTGTTCTTTAAAACATCCTTCAGCGATCTGAAGTGATGATGAATCGCAAGTGACTCATGGTCGCCGTAGATCGGGATACCGGCGTGCTCGAGGCGCATCCCCAAGTCGAGGTCTTCCCCGCCCCACTTGTCGAAAGTTTCGTCGAACAGGCCGACAGCGAGAAGGGATTGCCTCAGTATTGAGCAGTTTGCTGTCGTAAAGTAGCGTCCAGGAAGCTTTGTGCCGCTTGGATATTTCACCGCACCGCAACCATTCAGGTACGAGTTGAGAGCTATCAGGTCAGGATGCTCCGCATAGTCGGATTTCCCGACGACAGCGCAAGGGCCGCGACTATGTGCGCGAACATGCGACGAAATGAAGTCTGATTGTACAGTGTGGTCGCTGTCTATCATGATGAGCAACTCGCCACGTGCGGCTTGGATCCCGCGATTGCGACCTGCGGCACGACTGAGTGCCTGCTCTAAGACAACACTGTTTAGTCGAGACTTCCTTTGAGAATTGAGCCACGCTGCCGTGCCGTCGCGTGATCCGTTATCCACAACCAACACTTCGTAATCCGCAGCGGGATAGTCCTGCTCCAGCAACTGTTTTACGAGTCGCTTGACAAACTCCAATTGAGTGAAGCTTAGGACGACAACGCTGACTTTCACTATTAGCGCCAACCTAACCGCTTGTAATGATCATAGAGCACGTCCGTTACACGTTCGATTGAGTGGCGTTCGATGACCCATTCGCGGCTTTGTATCGAGAGCATTCTCATACGCTCCTTGTCGGCGGCGCATTCGCGAAGAACTGTAAGCAGAGTATCCGAGTCTGCTTGAATGAATGGATGCTCTCCGATTAACGGCACCATTTGCTCCGGGATGTTGGTTATCACGGGAATTCCCATCGCGAGAGCTTCTACTCCGCTCATGCCGTAGCCCCAGCCGCCTTGATTCGTCAATTGATCCACAAAAATGTCGCAGGATCGCTTCGCGGCCAATGCTTCCGCGTAGGACATGTCTTGAATCAGGACTAACTCAATGTCGCACTCTTTGCTTAACTGCTCACAGGCTCTCTTCACGGCGTCCGTACCTTTGAAGGGATTGCGCGACGCATGGCCGATGCGGATCGTATTGCCGGGTGAATAGGGGCGATAGTCTAAAGTTTCAAAATCAACAGGAAGATAATGATAGTGTAGGCGATTATCCAATACTGCAAGATCCCACTCGGGAGTCAGGCGCAGGTCCGTAATCGCGTCAACTTTGGGAATGTATCCTCGTGAACGAAGATCGGAACCATGATAGTAGGCAACAATGCCCTTGCCGCGCCTCTTTAACTCGTTCGCAAACCGAGTATCTCGTGTGAAGTCCGCGCCACCGTCCAAATGCAGGACGTCGAAGTCGAGAAGATTGTGCCGTTCTATTGCGCGCCAAATCTTTTTCCAATTTCTTTCATCTCTAAGTGCAAAAAGCGCGCGGGTAGCGGGATTTGGATTCCAGATAGGGAGTTGTCCGTTCCGGATTCGCGAGGGGACGTGATTCGGGTCATGTGACAGGAGATGCCGGAGTGTTCTTACCCATGAGCGATTCGGCATTCCGCTTAGATTAAGGCAGATGTCATCGGGAAAATCCCAGCGACTGTGCCAGAAAGTAACGAACCGGCACTCGTCACCGCGACGCTCGTGTTCCTGCTTAAACAGAGTAAGCGTACCGGAGACGTGCTCAGGCGCGATATAGAGGATCCTCATGGGCGAAAATAACTGCGCAAGGTTTTCAGCTCCTCCACAAGGAAGAAACGCGCCGCGTAGAGTGCCAATGGGAACGCAATCGCCGCGGCTATGCGAAGTGGCATGGTGAGCGGAGCGATGGCCGCGACGGTCGTGAAAACACCTGCAATCAAAAACACAATGCCGATGCGGCGCCATTCATACGAAATAGGATACAAGCGGTTGACCATCAAATAGAGCAACGCTGCTTGAATGAAAAAAGCGGCTAAGGTAATCCATGCGGCCGCCATCATGCCATAGCGCGGAATCAAGAGCAGGTTCGCGACAATCGTGAACAGGGCCGCGGCTCCCGTGACCAGCGGTAAACGGCGCGTGGCCTTTTTTAGATAGATGCCAACCATCAGATTCGCGTAGATGCCGTCGAAGATATGCGCCGCGAGAATGATCGGAAAAACGCTCAATCCTGCCCAGAACGAGGGCGCGATAATGATACCGACCAGCGGAAGCTCCGCTTTGATAAGCGGCGGCACAAAAAGTGTGAGCCAAACCATCAGTGTGGACGCCACGAGCACGTAGTACGTCATGGTTTTGGCGAATATCGTCGGCGCTTGCTCGTCCTGCGCGTGCTTTAAGAAGAACGGCTGCCACGCGAATCGAAAGGCCGCATTGACGACACCCATGAACATACCGAGTTTGTATCCTGCCGAATAAAGTCCGGCTTCTTCGACTCCGCGAAACACTTCAAGTGCTTTGCGGTCCGCTAGCTCGACGATCATCACGAATAGATAGGTCGGAATATTCGGCAGTCCGAAAACAAGCATTTCGCGCAAGAGTTTTCTGTCAAATGAGAACTCGCATGCCTTGACGATTCCGGGAAGCAGTAGCAAGGTGGTGACGATACTTGCGGCCAAATTTGCCAAAAGCACACCGCGCAGTCCCATGTTTAGGCCGCCGATCAACCAGATATTGAGCGCGACGTTGATACCTACATTGATAAGTTTTTGCGCGGAAAAGGCCAGTGGACGGTTTTCGCTGCGGAGCCTGAGAAACGGAAACGTGCTTATTGTGTCAAAGAACAGAATACCGATACAGATCAAAACGTTGGTTGTGACGCCCGTTGGATCCAAAGGCTCCAGAATAAGCAGTGACCCGATACCTTTGCTGAAGACACCGAGCAGAGCGCTTAGTCCAAATGACGTTACGAGCGACGCCAGCAGCACATTGCCGTTGACCTGCGCTTTGCTCTTGCCGTGATCAGTGAGATTATAAAAGCGCAGATAAGCAATGTCCATTCCGTAGATAAAGAACGTTTGGACGATTGCCAGAAAGAGAAAGTATAGTGTCAACTCACCGTAGTCACCGGCAGTCATTCTGTGACTGTAGAATGGCAGTAACAGAAAAGTGGCGGAGCGCGTCAAGACGTGCGCCAACCCGTAGACTACCGACTCTTTGGTCAGTGCGCGCAGCTTTTGAAATACGCCGTTAGAAGACAAAGAGTGTATAGGGTAAGAGAAGTGCCAGCAGTAACGTCCAAGGCGAAATGAATCTGGCTAAGGAGAATTGGAACCCCAACAACAATCCGGGCCACGCAACAAAAAGGTAGCGAGCTTCAGCTTGCGCGTAACGGAAATTCAACCAGACGAATCCGACAAGAGCTGAGAGCGTGAGCGCGAATTGCCAGGACTTCGGTTTTGACAGTGCGCTGACAAAAACGATTGCAACGAAGACCGAGGCCGGAATGAACAGGAGCACACCCTTCCACCCTTGCCACAACTCACTCCATGGAAAAATTGCGGAACGGGCCGCGTATAAGAAGGATGACACTCCGGGCATTTGCCATGCGGCGTTTCCAAATCCTGCGGCTATCGGTATCGCGCTGCCGAACGTAAAGTGATTGTAGAGCGCCAGCGGCATGCATCCAACGATTAGATAGAGGCCCGCAATAACTGCTTTGCTTGGCGCGAGGCGGTAGCTCTTTACAAGCGCGATGGCAATTAGAGGAGACGCGATCAAGAGTGAGAGCTTTACATATACGCCAAGGATGAATGCGATCATCAGCCACGAGAGATTGCGCGTTGAAGCATAGCGCTCGTGCTCCACAAACGCCCAAGCCAGCCAACCGACGATCAACCACGCGAGCATTTCGTTGCCGGACAAAGTCGAAAAGCGGACGAATACCCCTGAAAGTGCGAGAAAGATTATCGCAAGTGCCGCAGTTCTGTTGCTGACTGCTTTACCGAGGCTTGCCAGAATTCGCATTGCAACGGCAATAGTAACAAACATGAACAAAACGGAGAGCCAACGACCCACTTCAGCGACCGCCTGTGAGTTTGAGACTTTCAGCGCGCGACAGGCTAAGGAATGCAGGATGTAATAGAGCGGTGATTGATAGTTTTCCCACGTCGGTAACTCTTCTTGGTACTCTGACGTAATCGGAGCGACCGTGCGGGGGAGAGAGCCTGCCTCCAACAAGTGTACCGTGAACCCGACATGCGCGGCTTCGTCGTTGTAGGCGGATAGAGTACCGATTTGCACTGGCTTGTTGAACGGCGTTTCGAGTACGAAGACAATGCGAAGCAGTAGACCAAGAACCAGCGCGACATAGACAGGGACGCGATGCTCTCCAAACAATAAGGTCAGCGACACAAGAGCGACCGACCTGTCATTTCGGAGGGCCTTTTGATTTGCATTAGGTCAAGTATTGTTGGAGAAAGATCGGCCAGGCGGCCACCACCAGCAAGACTTTCACCTTTGTCTGCGTTGACTAATGCAAGCGGAACTACGTTCGTTGTGTGTGCGGTGTGCGGGCAGTTTAATTTTTCGTCCCACATTTGCTCGGCATTTCCGTGATCCGCTGTGATTAACAGAGTGTAACCGGCTTCGCACGCGGCGTCGTACATTTGCTTAACGGCACTGTTCACCGCTTCCACCGCCTTGACGGCGGCTTCCATGACGCCGGTATGGCCCACCATGTCACAGTTGGCAAAATTCACACAGATAAATTCAAACATTCCACCGTGGATAGCGTCGCAGAGACGAGTCGTCACTTCCGTCACACTCATTTCCGGCTGCAAATCGTAAGTTGCAACTTTCGGCGACGGCACGAGAATTCTCTCTTCGCCGGGGAACGGGTTGTCTATGCCGCCATTGAAGAAAAAGGTCACGTGCGGGAATTTTTCAGTTTCGGCGATACGTAATTGACGAAGAGAGTGTTCCGATAAAACTTGACCCAAAATGTTTGTCATGCGCTGCGGCGAAAACAAAACCGGGAACGTGTAGGCATCATGGTACTTCGTCATCGTAACAAATGATGTCACCTCAACCGGACGGGGAAACTCGCTGAAGTTTTTGTCCGTTAGGACGCTGGTCAATTGGCGCGCTCTGTCCGCTCGAAAATTGAAGAAGAGCACGCCATCGCTTGACTTAACTCGACCGGACTCTTTTGCGCCAATGACCGCGGGCAAAATAAATTCATCAGTTACGCCGGATTCGTAGGATGCTTCTATGGCTGCCGTTGCGGACTCAGATTGAATTCCCTCGCCGAGGCAAATCGCGTCATAGGCCTTTTGCAAACGCTCCCATCGCTTATCGCGATCCATCGCGTAGTAGCGTCCGGAAACAGTCGCAATCTTTCCGAAGTTAAGCTCAATCATCCACCCTTCCAGAGTATTGACATAATCAATCCCGCTGTGAGGCGACGTGTCGCGTCCGTCTGTAAAAACGTGTATCAAGACATTGTTAAACTTCTGGCGCTTGCAGGTTTCTAAAATTGCGCGAACATGAGCAAGTGAAGAGTGCACACCTCCGTCGCTGACCAAACCCATCAGATGGAGCGCGGCTTTGCGAGATTTCAACTCGTCAATCAACTTAAGCAGAACAGCATTCTCATAGAACTCGCCATTGCGAATCGAAAGGTCTATTCGAGTAATGTCCTGATAAACGACGCGTCCTGCTCCGATGTTAAGGTGACCCACTTCACTATTTCCCATTTGTCCCGCGGGTAAGCCAACGTCTTCGCCTGACGTGATCAATGTTGCCGAGGGCGACTGCTCCCACATTTGATCGAGAAATGGCGATGACGCTTGTGTAACTGCATTAAAGGGGCCGTCACGTGCGAGTCCGTAACCGTCGAGAATGGCAAGAATTATTTTTCGCACAGCACTTATCTATTAAAGTTTCTGCCGGGGACGCGATCGTTGCCGCGCCGCTCTGTGATACCTTGAGTATCCAGATACTCGAGGAAAGGCACAATGTATTTTCGGGAGGAATTTAGTTCCTTGCTGAGATCGGAGACTTGCAACGACCCTCGCGTGGTCAGGAGCGAGCGAACCCGATCGATTGCATTATCAAAAACGGCGCGATCGAAAAACATATCCGTGCCCAAACGCATTGCACGATCTGTACGAGATGCCGTGACAAGCGCCTGCTCAATATCGCGCTTTGGTTTGTTCAGGCTTTCGCTTAAGACTGCCGAAGAGGACGGCGTAAAGCCGTCCTGCGAGAGCCTGAGCATGACTTCATCCATCAATCCTAAGAGTGTGGAATCAATGATGCGAGTGGCGCCGGATGCTTTGAACAGTCCGCTCTCGTGCAATATACTCTTCTCCTGAACAAGCTCTGCAAGTGTCCAGTCGAGAAGCTGAGGCGGAAGCTGTGGAAGTGTGATAGAGAGCTGTTGAGCGGAGAAGCCGGACTCTGAGGGTTGCTGTTTGTGTAGCTGAGTCAATTTCTCCTGCAGCGCGCTCTTCCAGTTTGTGACCGAGTGAATATTAAAGGCGAAGCCTGCGTGACTGCGGCACTCTGTTTTTGTTTTCAAATATCGATCTTTGAAGGCAGTTTCGGACATGGCGAACATCGCGCACGCTCGGCGAGTAGAGACACTATAGGGGTGGCGTTGTGCCAGCCACAGCGGCAAGGCGTGATCACTGTTCGCGGCGGTAAGTGACTGCATCAACTTAACCGATTGCTGGCGGAATCTGCCGCGCAAGGTTGGATCCACGTCTAAGACAACCCCGCCGCCGAGTGTGTCGAGAGGAGAATAGCGGCGCAAAATCATCCGGTCACCGAAAGCAGCTACGACTTCTTGATCAAGCAAGAGTAGCGCGTATTTGTGTGTCTCATCTTCGCCCAATATCCGGAAACGGCCCATGACCTCCTGTGTTCCTATCAACACTCGAATTCGCTGGCGATCTTTGACTAATGGTGCATCGGTAATTTGCTCGAAGCGGATGCCGAGGCGGCGTGAAGACAAAAGTGCACCGGGTTGTGTTAATGTTTGTCCGCGCACGGGGAGGCGCTCTGTGCTGAGATTCAAGGCTGCTCGCATACCGGATCCGAGCAGCACTTGTTCGTGCGCATTGGTTTGAAGTTGTTTAACGCGAGCCGGAATCGAACCTGGGCACAACTCTACTTTTTGTTCGCGTTCTACAGTTCCGGAGAGCACTGTTCCCGTGACTACCGTGCCGTGCCCGTGAACATTAAACACTCGATCAATGGGAATACGCAGAACATCGGACGTGCTGCGTCGGGGAAGTTTGGGTAATTCACTCAATAGGTAGGATTTGAGCGCCGCTATCCCCTCCCCTTTTAACGAGTCTACTTCAAAGATCCGCGCGTCTTCCAGAAATGTGCCGCGAACGACTGAGCGAATTTGCTCCTTGACCAGTTCGCGCCACTCTTTCTCTGTCATGCCCGTTTTTGTGATGACTATAGCACCAAACTTTATTCCGAGCAGTCGTAAGATGTGAAGATGTTCACGCGTTTGAGGCATCACTCCATCATCGGCGGCAATGACGAGCAACGCGAAGTCCACTGTGGCGGCACCCGCGACCATGTTGTGAATGAATTTCTCGTGGCCGGGCACGTCAATGATGGCGGCGATGTCGTCCAAAAACGCGTAGCCGAGATCAATCGTGATATTGCGGCGTTTCTCTTCCGGCAATCGGTCGGGATCCGTTCCGGTCAGCGCGCGAACAAGCGAAGACTTGCCGTGATCAATATGACCGGCGGTGCCGACGATAACGTGACCCATCAGTCGCGGCGGAAAATGCTCTGCATATCGAACATGTGATACTCTGCCATGCACCAGCGGCACCCATTGTATTGCGGGCGGTGCTGCGAGTCAATCATTCGTTTGACTTGATCAAGTGTGTAGACTTTGCGGCGTTTGTCTTCGGGGATTTTCTTAATCTGGCACTCATACTTTGGCGCGGCCATAGAGTGAATAATCAAATTTTCTTCGTCAACCAAGTACATTGTCAGTCCTCATGCGAGGGTTGCTTTAAGTGTTCGCTAAACTTCAATCTAAGCATTTTCTTCTCGGCGCCCGTAAGTTCGCGCCAACGTCCGGGCCGCAAATTTCCGAGTCGCAGACCCGCCTGCTCTATTCTTGTCAGTGACTTAACATGGGAGCCAAGAGCTGTAATCATTCGGCGAAGCTGTCGCTTTCGTCCATCGCCTAGCGTCACCTCAAAAATGGAAGTTGTTACTTCCTTCACTTTAATTGCTCGAGCCGGGCCGTCCGCGAGATCGATGCCTTTGGCTAAACGCATAGCTTGTTTGCGCTCCAATGGCGGGTGCACTTCCACTCGATAAACCTTTTGAGATCCGTAGCGAGGGTGCGATAGCAAATTCGCCAAGTTTCCGTCATCAGTAATCAGCAGGAGTCCGGCGGAATCTTTGTCCAGTCTGCCGACTGGAAAATAGCGGCGATCAGACGGAATGTAATCGAGAATGATCGGGCCTTTTTCGCGTCCGGCTTTGCACGTACTCAGCACACCGACCGGCTTATAGAACATCAACATACGCGGCTCAAGCGCTTCAGCAACACGTTCGCCATCTACGAAAACTGTGTCGCGCAGTGGATCTACCTGCGTTCCAAGTTCGGTTACGATACGATTGTTCACTTCCACGCTTCCGGATGCAATCAAGGAGTCTGCGGCTCTGCGCGAGCATACACCGTGGCGAGCCAGATAGCGATTCAAGCGCTCTTTTTCATGCAAAAAACCCTCGCTTTGAGGGTCTCTTTTGCCTTTGCCTGAACCCTGCACGTCGTTCTTCAACTTTGCGTTAGGACGTTTGATCGCTTGTGACGAGCTTGCCATTTATCGAGTGGAATATCTGTTTTCACTTTGAATCTAAGTGCGCGCTTGCCGAATGCGGCGTTGATGCGGATCGTCAATTCTGCGACTTGATCGTTTACTAACTTGACAATTTCTTCCGCGACTAGGTCTTCATATTGAATTCTTATGGCGCGCTCTCCGGGATAAAGGCTGCCAAGAAGTGTCACGTCAAAGGAGTCTTCAGGGCCGTCGAGAATAAGTTCGTTGTCCACGAATACCCGAAGTTTTGTACCGTCAAATCTTAAGAAGCTCTCGTTCGGGACGACGGCGACCATCGCTGATCCGGACAAGCGCTCATAGGTTCCGACGATTTCATGATCGGGATGTTCGGCAGTGATGCTCAGTTTAACCGGCGCGGGTGTTCTGTAGCCGGGGACATTTGCGTACTCAATGATATGTGGGCCATAGTCCGAGTTCACCCTTGCTGAACCGATACCAACGGATGTGCCGTCTACGCGGATGCCTGCAGCCAACGGTTTCGTCTGAATGGTAAGCTGTGGAACGGGAAGTTTTTGAAGCGACTGTAATGAGAAAGAGGCTAAATCACTCTGGCCGGATTCTGTCAATGCGACTTCAATGCTGTCGGGCATAGCGAGATGTCCCTCGAGCTCAAGCGAAATGACATAGTATCCGCGATCCAGACCTCGAAACGTGTATGGAGTGCGGTGAGTCGTGCGGGCGCCATTGACGATAATCAATGCGCCTTCAGGTTCCGAGGTAACGCTTATCTGTGTTCCCGTGAGGGCTGTGCGCAGTTCTTGGGGTATGGCCCCCGTATCTGTCGGGTTCTTTGAGTCGCCCACGTCCGTAGCGGTTGCAGCCGTTGCGGACCTTGGTTCCGTCGCGAGGTATTCATAATCTCTAACGTCTGCTTCAGAAAAATCCAACATGGTTCGACGACTCGGCGCGGCGGGAATGGAACGGACCAATCCCTCGCCTGAGGGGAAAATATCTTGACGGACATTGTCCCTGACCGGGACTACGTCCTGAACCGCATGTGCCGCTGAATCCGACATCACGAAGCTCGCTACTGAAACTCGATCTCGTTGAATTTCGACAATCGCGACTTCGGGATCTGATATGAGGCCCGGCGCACGAACTGTCACCAGTCTGCGACCAACGGGAATGTTAAAGAGCGTTGTATCAGAAAGCGCACCTGACTGCGCTCCGTCCACGAAAATATCCGCCCCTCTAATCGTCGTGGTGACGCGCAACTGCCCGTAGGGGGTCGCGTCCCGGTTCAGTATCCACCATGCGGCGGCTCCGATCAGCAACAAGGGAATACCGATCTTAGCCAGATTAGTCAGGAGCTGAAGTAATGGACGAGAACTGCGTCGTGGCATACGGTTGCTTATTGCTGGCGAAGGTTTGTAATGAAAACGGCGCGAGACTAATCCTTTTTCAAGAACGGTTTCAGGAGGTCAATCGGAATCGGGAACACCGTGACGGAGTTCTTTTCGGCAGATATTTCCACTAAGGTTTGGAGGTAACGAAGCTGCAGCGCTTCGGGATGCCTGGAAATCACAGCAGCCGCTTCGGTCAACTGATCGGCAGCTTGGCGCTCGCCTTCCGCTGCGATAATTTTGGCGCGACGTTCACGCTCGGCTTCGGCCTGACGCGCCATCGCGCGCTTCATTTCCTGTGGCAAGTCCACGTGCTTCAATTCCACCAACGAGATTTTCACTCCCCAGGGATCCGTCTGGCGATCAATGATCTCCTGTAATTCGTCATTGATCTTTTCACGTGCAGAGAGAATTTCATCCAATTGAAACTGGCCGAGCACACTTCTAAGAGTCGTTTGCGATAACTGACTTGTTGCGAACATATAGTTCTCCACGTCGAGCACGGACTTGGCCGGATCCATGACGCGGAAATACACGACCGCATTGACTTGCAGTGAGACGTTGTCACGGGTGATGACATCTTGCGGAGGCACGTCGAGCACAACGGTTCGCAGGCTGACTTTGACCAGACGATCCACAAGTGGAATCAGAATGATCAGCCCCGGCCCTTTGACTCCAATAACGCGTCCCAGGCGAAAAATTACACCGCGCTCATACTCATTCAGAATACGTATCGCAGTTGACAAAATAAAGATTGCGAAAACTACTATAAACGCAAGAAGCGGATACATGACGACTCCTTTTGGTTAAGACGCATGATCAGACACAGGTTCGACGGTCAGTTCCATACCGTTTATGGCAATCACTTTGACGCGTGTGCCGTGAGATAAGGGCTCAGTGCTGCGTGCATTCCAGATTTCGCCATGCACGTGCACTTTACCGCTCGGCGAGAGGTCTCTTGAAACTATTCCAATTTTGCCGACCATGCCTTCACTGCCTGTGGCGACCTTGCGTGTCTGCGCCCGCAGTCCCATGCCGACGACTATGGCGAAGAAGAGCGCGGTTATGATAGCGGCAGGGATAATGAGTCCCAGTCCGACTCTCAAACCGGTGAGTCCCGGCTGAAAGAGCATTAAGGATCCCAGGGTCATACTGATGATTCCTGCGATGGATAGCAAGCCATAGCTTGTTATCTTTATTTCAAGAATGAATAAGATAAGTGCGAACACAATCAGCAGCAAGCCGGCCCAATTAATCGGTAGCAACTGCAAACTGAAAAATGCAACGATCAGGGACAATCCACCTACTACACCGGGAAACATCGCTCCGGGATTGTAGAGCTCAAAAAACAGACCGTAGATGCCGATCAACAGCAGAATATAGGCGATATTTGGGTCAGCGATCAGGTCGAGAATTCTTAGGCGCAAGCTCATCGGCGCATTTGCGATTATCGCGCCATCAGTATTCAGTGTGTCTTGCACACCATTGACCGTAATGACGCGTCCTTGCAACGCTATCAAGAGTGAATCCGGACTTGGCGAGATTAATTCTATGACGCCCAAGTCCAGCGCTTCGGTTTCCGTGATGGACTTACTTTCGCGTACGGCAAGCTCAGCCCACTCGGAATTGCGGCCATGCTGTTCGGCCAGAGTGCGAGCGAAGGCCGCGGCATCGTTCGTCACTTTCCCTTCCATCACTCCGGAGGTGTCTTGCTGACCTCCCATGCCGCCCAATCCGACGGGATGAGCTGCCCCGATGTTCGTGCCCGGAGCCATTACGGCCACATGCGCCGCCAACGTGATAAACACTCCTGCTGAACCGGCGCGCGCGCCGGACGGCGCGACATAGACAACTATCGGAATGTCAGATCCAAGAATAGTCTTGCACATCATCCGAGTCGTCTTCAACAAACCACCGGGTGTGTCCAATTCAATAATCAGCGCTTCGGCGTCAGCTTCTTTTGCTGCCTTCAAGGCGCTTTCGAGCATCTCGTTTGCAACGGGGCCAATTGCGCCGTCAATGGTCAGCCACTGCACGGTTGTGGCGTGAGTGACCGACACAAAGAACAAGATAATGATAAGTCGGATCATAAGTTCTTTCCGCGAACGCTATATCAGCGATTCGGAAATCATGTCGCACAACAACTCGACTTCGTGGTCAGCTACGGTGCGCATGTTGAGCAAAACCAAATCGTCCTGCACCACTGTTACAAGTGGAACACGGGCTTGACGAAGTTTCTTGGACCATCTTGCCGCCGTGGTGCCTTGAGGCAGGGCGGCGACTGCAACGGACGGAAGCGGCGTGGCCGGAAGAGTTCCCGACCCTGCCTGTGCAGGAGACTCACGGTGGTCCAGTACCTGCCACGTGTGTTTTTCTTGCAGAATAGAGACCACCCGTGCGGCTCGAGCGCGGGTTACCTCATGTGATTCAGAAAACATGCGCCAGGACGGTATCTCGCGAGTGGGTCGGGATGGGTGCAAAAAGCTTGTTAATGTTGCCGCTAGGCCTGCTACTTCCAACTTTCCCGGGCGCAAGACTCGCGCCAACGGCGACTTTTTCAGCTTCTCAACGATGGCCTTTTTACC
>CAZHAK010000037.1:0-19881 GCA_964530625.1 uncultured Alphaproteobacteria bacterium
AAAAAACTCACGCGGTTCTACATCCTTAACTATGTTAACAGCCTGCCCTTAGCGACGCTACGGGACCCCTCTGGATTCATACCTCATACTTATTCTCAAAAAAACGCGGCAACCAATCAAGGCCGCCGCAATCTGATTTCTGACTTACGCCTTGAGCCGCTTGTGCGCCTCAATCAATCCGTCCACAACAGCCGGATCGGTCAAGGTTGAGGTGTTGCCGAGTTCCTTGTATTCTCCTTCGGCAATCTTGCGCAAAATCCGCCGCATGATCTTCCCCGAGCGCGTCTTCGGCAATCCCGGAGTCACCAACACCTGCTCGGGCATTGCAATCGGACTGATGTCGTTGCGCACGTGCTCTTTCAGTGCGCCCAACATTTCCGAGTGCGAAACGTTTTCTCCTTCCGCGCTCGGTACGACAAACGCGAAGATCGCCGTGCCCTTGATCTCGTGCGGAATTCCCACCACCGCCGCTTCGCTGACCAAGTGGTTCGCGACTAACGAACTTTCAATTTCCGCAGTTCCCAGTCTGTGGCCCGCGACGTTTATCACGTCGTCCACGCGGCCCGTTATCCAGTAATACCCGTCTTCATCTCTGCGGCAGCCGTCGCCCGTGAAATACAGTCCGCGGTAATGCGAGAAATACGTCTGCCGAAATCTCTTGTGATCCCCCCACACCGTGCGCGCCATGCCCGGCCACGGTCTGCGAATGCAAAGATGACCGCTCACTCCGTTGCCGGTAATCTCGTTGCCTTTTTCGTCAACTAACAGCGGATCCACTCCAAAAAACGGCAGCGTCGCCGAACCCGGTTTCAAATCAGTTGTTCCGGGAAGCGGCGTAATCATTATTCCACCGGTTTCCGTTTGCCACCATGTGTCCACGACCGGACAGTTTCCTTCGCCCACGACGTTGAAATACCACTTCCACGCTTCGGGATTAATCGGCTCGCCGACGGTTCCCAAAATTCGCAAACTTGATCTGTCATATTTTTTCACCCAGTCGTCGCCTTCACGGACGAGCGCGCGAAGGGCGGTCGGCGCGGTGTAAAAACTGTTCACTCGATGACGCTCGACGACGTCCCAATATCTTCCCGGATCAGGATAGACTGGAGTGCTTTCAAACATCACCGTCGTCGCGCCATTCGCCAGCGGACCGTAAATCACATAGCTGTGACCGGTTATCCAACCTGCATCGGCGACACAGCAATAGACGTCGCCGGGCTGATAATCGAAGACAATTTTGTGTGTTAGACTTGCGTAGAGCAAGTAGCCGCCTTGCGTGTGCAGGACGCCTTTGGGTTTTCCGGTTGAACCTGAAGTGTAAAGAATAAAGAGCGGATCCTCTGCCGACATCCACTCGCAGGGACAGGTGCCGCGCTCGCCTTCCAGAGCTTCGGAAAGAAAAATGTCGCGGCCCGGTTTCATTTTTGTTTCAGCGTTGGTTCTCTCGGCGACGAAAACATGTTTGACGCTTTCGATTCCTTCTACTGCGTCGTCAACGATTGATTTTAGCGGAATGATTTTTCCGCCGCGTTTGCCGACGTTCGCTGTGATGACGACTGAGGCTTGTGAGTCGAGAATTCTGTCTCTAAGAGAGTGCGCGCTGAAGCCCGCGAAAACAACTGAATGAACCGCGCCGATTCTGGCGCAGGCGAGCATCGCAAAGGCGAGTTCGGGAATCATCGGAAGATAGATGATCACCCGGTCGCCTTTTTTTACTCCGGCTCGTTTTAAGACATTGCCTAAGCGCGCGGTTTCCCACTTGAGTTCGCGATAGGTGATGTGACGGCTCTCTTGAGGGTCGTCAGCTTCCCAGATGATGGCGGTGTCGTCGGCTTTTTCGGGGAGGTGTCTGTCCAAACAATTGAAGGCGACGTTCAGCATCGCGCCTTGGAACCACGTCACTTCGCCGTTTTCGAATTCTTCTTCCAAGACTTTTGTCCACGGATGATACCAGTAGAGCGACTGCGCTTGCTCCGCCCAAAACTGCTCGGGTTCGCGCACGGAACGCTCGTAGAGTTTCGCGTATTCTTCGACGCTCTTGATGTGCGGACGAATCGGCCCCTTGTAGGGGTTTTTTAGTATTTCACCGTGGGTAGGATGCATGGGAGGAAAAGTCAGAAGTATGAAGTCAGAAGTATGAAAAGGGAGCGGCTAATCGCTGTCGGGAGTAGAATCAATGTCGTCTTCGAGACGGATGGATTCAAGGAAGAGTTGCTTGTCGTTGAATGAGTAATAAACAACTACGTCGTAGCGCAAATGCCGGAAGTCCACACCCCAAATTTTGTCGAACTCCGTGCGAAATCCTTGTTCAGGAGTTTCAGGATGCGCCACTCGATGCGACGAAGAAAGACTTCTAATCGCTCTGGATTGGCGTCAATCTCTCGAAACTCGTCGTGGAAGCGTTCCGTCGTGACAACGGTTCGCAGTTTCTTCGTCATGCGTGCGGCGTGATCGTCTTTGCCCACTCGTTGTCGGCGGGCGTCGCTTCGCGGCGCTTGAAGAACACGGTGTAAAGGGGGATGATTTGGCCGAACTTTGCAAGCTCCCAACCGAGCATTTGATGCGACAACTCAGAAACATCGGTCGCCGTATGATCGCGCAGTTTGGCCATCACACGATCCACCATGTCGATTTCTTCCGCGCTGAAGTGCGACAAATCGGGCTCGCGCAATGCGATTGGTTTCTTTTGCTTGTAGCCGTCGCGGTCCGTTTCCTTAATAACCAACGCACCTTCGTCCACAAGCTTCTTCTGCACGGTTGCCATGTCGCGGGGGACGGGGCCGTAGTCGCGCTTGATGTACTCTTGTTCGGTGATGCCGCGCTCGTGTTTGGCGAAGTAGGACAGTTCGGAGAAGAAGAGGATTTTGTTCAGCTTGGTCGCGCCGAAATAGGGGTCCAGCTCCGAGCGGTCGGAGATGTAAAGTATTAATTCTGCCAACTTTTTGTCACTGGTTGTGGGCATGGGTTGCTCCTTTCGGAGCTAATATGCAAATTTTGCACAAATGGGCAGGGGGTGAGGTTCCCGGCTTCCGAAGGGCACCGTCCTTACGAGGACAGGCTTGGGTGCGAGCGCGAGGAAGCAAGGTGGCTAATCCTTCTTTCCTTCGATGATCCCTTCAAGAAACTTTGTCGAATTGGACTTCACCATTTCATTTGAACCCGATCTAATAACCGTGGCAATTGCACGGCCTTCGATTTGCGTAACACCTCTTGAGTCTCGGCCAGCCCAATGTTTGATCACTCTGGTTCCATCTAATATGTCATTTTGAAACATTGATGCCAAAGCCGTAATCGGGGAAGTGTTATCTTTTTCTATTCCGATGAAGTAAAACATGAAAACTGATTTGTCGCCGCTAAGGAATTTCAACATTTTGTCGACATTGTAGGCTTTGGGGTTAGAGTTTAGTACCATGATTTTCGTCTTTACGTCAGTCTCAGTGTGATAATCGTCAAATCGACGCGAAAAATCTCCAAGTTCATTGTCTGACATGAAATCGGGGATGCTTCTTGATTTAGCTACGAGTTGTTCGATGATCTTCGCCTTGAGCTGAGCATCCTCGCCGGCAACTAAGTACTCAATTACGCTACCACGCACCTTAACATTGTCGATAAGGGAAGTGATTAGAATCTCCTTCTCGAACTTTTTGACAATCGAGTCTAGTTCTGATTTAAGCGTTTTGAAGTCAACAGATATAACAAAACTCTCCGCTCTACTTGGTGCATCGAGGATCTGTGCTTTCATTGCGCTAGTTATTTCAAGTGGCGATCCCGAGGGCTGTATACTAGCCGTCGCATCAACTAGTCTCTGTAGGTTGCCTTGAAATCCAATGGGTTCGTGGATTGCAAAGAGTCGTTCAATATTGTCAGCCGAATTGTCAATTTCTTCGTAAACGCTTACAATATCACTGCCATTGAAGCTACCCCGAATGTTGTTGATAAGCAGATTCTGGGAGCTATGGCTAATCTTTCTAAGAAAAGTAGAGTTTGCCAACATAATTCTATTATTGTCGGGGGTAACGAGGCATACGACGAACGGCCTATCATCATACTTTTGTACTTTTGATAATGAGGCAACAGTATTCGCAAAATTCCCGTTCTTAGATTCACTGAATCGAATCGCAAACTCATCGCAATAATAAATCTTTCGATCTTTCACAAGACCAAATTCTTTCTGCACGATTTCAGTTAGCTTCTCTTTATCATTGATTCCGTGATGTCTGGAAATCAATTCAATAAGATTGGTGATCTTACTTGCCATCAAACAAATCCTCAATTTCGGATGGCAATACAGTTTGCCGTTGATCACTAAGTGAGTTGCGTTCCCAGAAGCAACCATCATGATAGCCCTGAATGGTTCTTTCCTTTTCAGCCATTCGTAGGCGTTTAGCTGTCAACATACAGTATTCAGTTTCGACTTCGACACCCGCAAATTGCCTATTGAGTTTTTTTGCAACAACTGCTGTCGTTCCTGATCCGAGAAATGGATCGAATATTAAGTCGCCCGGTTTCGAGCTAGCGAGAATTAATTTTGCGATTAGTTTTTCCGGTTTTTGGGTTGGATGGTCGGTGTTTTCAGGCATTGACCAAAACGGTATCGAAATATCTGTCCAGAGGTTTGAGGGATGAGTTAGTCGATAGTTGCCTGATGACGATTCCTCCCAATCTTTTGGCTTGCCATCTTCTGTGCGATATGGTGCAATAACACGTCGCTTCAATTTAACTGCATCAACATCAAATTTGTATTCATCTGCAACTGTACAGAACCAAATATCTTCTGAGCAATTCTTCCAATTCCTAAGAGCTCCTCTACCTTTCTCTCTCTCCCACGTAATACGGTTTCGAACTTTGAAGTATTTGGCAAGGACCCCGTGTATAGAATTAGAGGAAGTCCAATCACAGCATACATAGACGGAAGCAGTTGGCTTAAGAACTCTTATGAGTTGTCTTAGCCAGGATTCGACCCAGCTTTCATAAGACACTGCATCTGTTCGCGAAAATGCTGACTCGCCATACTTCTTGTTGAGATTGTATGGGGGGTCAATAATCATGAGATCAACGAAAGTGTCTGGGAGATACGGCAGAGCATCAAATATGTCTTGTCTTATTATCTTAGATGCAATTTGATCTCGTGAAATTGGCTCAGAAAGAGTTACGGAGTACTTCAGCAATTCAACCCTTTCAGTTTCATTTATCGTAAGAGTACGATTTCGAGGAGCTCTTTGCTTTTCGTTTTTCATTATTGATTCATATGCCTTTTTACACCACAAAACTCGGTCTGCCGAAAAACTTCGGTTCGCCGGTTGGCATGAGTTCGCCTGATACGATGTCTTCTACCAGTGAGGCTTCGTCGAACCAGCTTTTTGGGGGGGTGTGGCCCCAGAAGGTGGCGCGGCGTTTGTCGTTGATGCTCCAGCGGACGGGCGGGACGTCCCAATCCGTGATCAGATAATCGCCGGTGTAGATTTCGATGCGGTTGTTGTCGAAGTCGCGCAAATAGAGAAAGAACGCGTTCGACAGACCGTGACGGCCCGGGCCGCGCTCGATCTGCTCCACCATGCCCATGCTGGCTAACACGTCGCAGGCATCCAGGATGGACAATCTGTCATAGGCCCAAAAACCGACGTGATGCAAACGCGGGCCGATGCCGTTCATCATCGCGATGTCGTGCACGTTGGGTTTTCTGTGCAGCCACGTCGCCCACAAATCATCGGTCTCGACGCAACGCCAACTGAAGCTGGGGTTGGACGCGGAATATTCGCCGGGGACTTTGGGTTGGTCGTTCGCCGCCGTGTATTCGCTGCAATGAAAACCCAAGCGCTTGGTGTACCACTCGTAGGCTTTGCGCACGTCGGGGACTTGGCAATTGTAGTGGTCAATGCGCTGAATTTTCGCGCCGCGATGCTCGTGGTACTTTTGCAAATCCCAGTCGCGGCGCTCGGCCTCGTAATAAAAATGCAGGGGAATACCGTTGGGGTCCTGCATCGCGAGCGTGCGGCCCATCTTGTATTTCGCGCCGGGGTCGAGCCACTTGTGCTGAAGATTATCTTCGCCCGCAATCCAAGCCAAGCCGTCGAGATCGCTCTCGCGCTCGACTTTGAAAGCTAAATACGAAAGGCCGGGTTGCGCGGATTTTCTTAAGACTAATGAATAGGGGTCGCGCTCTTCGATGCAGCCAAGGTACACGCGCTCGGAGTCTTCGTGCGTGATCTTCAGGCCCAGCGCGTCCACGTAAAATGTTTTGGCTAATGCGAGATCCGTGACGCGGAACTCGGCGTGTGCGGTTCTTAGGATGTTGGGGGTCATTTGCGGAAAGGATGAAGGATGAAATATGAAGTATGAAGAAGGCCCCATCCCCTGCCCTTCGCTTCACTGCGTTCGAGCGCAGGCCCCGTAAACGGAGAAGGGAGTCAGAGGGATCCTTCGCTGCGCTCAAGATGACAGGCAGAAGTCCCCCTTAGTCCCCCTAAATCTGCGGATAGATTTGTGGGGAGATGGAGATGCTATTCGTATTTTTGTTTCAGCTCTTTGAAGCTGATTAGGCGCTGTTGGTCTTCGTCCCAGACTGAATGGAAGGCGGATTTCAGGCTGGAGAGTAGGGTGACTTTGTAGACGTCATGGAACTCGGGGTTTTCGGTGTAGATTTGTTCCAAGCGATAATTGGCGATGCCGGGAGTCAGGTGGTGGATGTGATGGTAGCCGATGTTGCCGGTGAACCACTGCAGGAGTTTGGGCAGCTCGTAATACGAACTGCCTTGCATGGCGGCGCGGACGAAGTTCCACTCCTCATTTGGTTTCCAGTAGGTGTGCTCGAATTGATGCTGGATATAGAAAAGCCAGATGCCTACGCTGGACGAGATGAAGAGCACGGGGAGGAAAATTTTCAGGAACGGCAGCACGCCAATCCACCACATGAAGAACGCGAAGGTGGCGACGATGGTGGCGTTGGTGATGTAGACGTTGCGCTTGTCGCGCGGGCTGTATTGTACCGGGTCACTGACCACACGATTAATCTTGAAGAACAACACGAGCGGGCCGCCCAAGATGAAGCCGATCGGATTGCGATAGATGCGATAGCCTAAGCGTTCGCTCTTTGAAAGCGCGAGATACTCTTTGACGGTTTTGACATCCAAGTCGCCGTGACCACGATGATCAAGATTGCCGTTGGTAGCGTGGTGCAGCGCGTGCTGGCGCTTCCAATAGTAGTAGGGCACGACCGTGAAGAAGCTGCAGATATAGCCTAACCTATCATTCCACTTGCGGCTGGGGAAGAAGGACATGTGGCCGCAGTCGTGCTGAATGATGAAGAGGCGAATCGTGAAGCCCGCCGCAAAGAGTGAGAGTCCGAGCGTGAGCCAATAGGAATAGCTGAGACTCAGATACATTAAGTAATAGGATGCCAGCAACGGAACGAACGTATTGACCGTTTGCCAGAGTGAAATTTTAATGGAAGGTACGGTATAGGGTTTTAGAATCTGAAACAGATCCTGCTCATTGTTGATCTGTCTGAGCGCGGTTTTCTGTTTACGCTCGCGGGGTTTTACTAAGACTTCTGTGCTGATGATCGTGTCCTATCGGTTATGAAATGAAATTTTTTTGAGAGCTTCCGGCGGGGAACGCTTCGTGCTTGTCAAGCACTTCGCTAAAATCCCGCTCGGCTAAAAAATAGTGATTGTTCGCATAAGTCAAATGGCTTCATGCAGTTCCACGAAATCTTTGACTAATTACGATAGCAATTATCGTTGTGACGACCAAGCCAGCTGTAGCGCCTGTGGCCGCACCGAGCAGCGAATAGCCAATCCCAGTGAACACAAAAGGGAAAAAGAAGTCAAGAGAATGAAATAGCCATGCAAGGATATTGGGCTGTACAATACTATTGTTTGTCCAATACTTGATTAAGCCACCGACAAAACCGATGATTGCACCGATAATTGCGAATGGAATACAAACAATTACATTCCGCTCAAAGACTCGAGTAAAACTATACTCTCTTGCCCGTAGTGCAGCCTCCGATATCTTCTGCGCGAGCTTTCGATGGAGTTCCTGTTCTTCTATCTTGCGCTGGAAGAGTTCGGCTTCACGTTTCTTGGCTGAGCTGTTTCTTGCTAATTCGCTTTCAATTTGGTCCCATCTGTCCTTTGTAACAATCCACTCTCTATAGATCGCAATTTCAAATTGCTTTTTCAAATCAACAGTGATATCCCTGGCTTCCCAAACGTCTAAGAGAGTATTCGTCGACAAGAACTTCTCTGCCTTGTCAATTAGCAATTTATATTTGTTTCTATTAAAGTTACTTTTATCGCGACAAATATGTGAGTCGTATTTATGGAGGAACTCGAGACGGCCTCGTGTTTCATTGACCAACTCGGAACGCAATTTGTCGAAATGGTCCACGATTGCTTCTCTGACTGGTGTAAAATCGGCCTCGGTTAAGACCGAAACACAGTAACGTCTGTCAGACGAAAAGCTCCTAGTCAACAACGATATGCACGTGTCGCTGTCGTCCAGTAAGGCAGCAATTCTCGCTCCTTTATAAATGGTTTGAGAAGCAGCGCATTTAACTGTGTCGGCTTCAGAGAATTCTGTAAGCGCGGATTGAAGCAGTGGTTTCCACAGTGTGCCAAGCTGTTTTGCTTCGCCCGCCGATGCGTAGAGGCAGCCGATTAGACAATGGTAAGCATCTGAGAGAAGTAAACGCATACCAGACTCTTTCTGGAGGTCAGCTCTTCCATAACGGCAAGCAGCGCGTAGATGTTTTTCTGCCAGTGCTAAGTCGACTACATTGTCATCGTCATCGATACCATATAGATATAGTTTTCCCAATCTCAACTGTGTAGAAAAATCAGTGTCATTCTTTGACTCGGCTGCCAAGAAGGCTTCCACTGCTTTGTCAAGTAGGCCACGCGACAGACGCTCACACCCTAAGTTATACAACTCTCTCGCCTGGGTAAGCAGGGGTGACTCCAAAGTCTTATGTATTCCATCTAGTTTTTCTTGAATTGACCGCAGAAGTGAATTCTGTATTACTAGCTGCTCAAACAGAAGCGCAAATGCTTCGCGCATGGTTTCATGCATATCTTCAACTGCATTTGTCAAGTCTGATAGATTATCGCCAATCGTTTCCAAGCTAAGGTTTATTGAATAAGTTGCTTCATCAAAGCCCCTACCATACGACTGTCGCAACATCTCATTACTTGCCACTAATCGTCCCACCTCTGCATTCAACGCAATTGTTCCCGCTTTGCGAGATTGTTGGATTTCATTGGTAACGTCTTTTACATATGCATTTAGCTGTAAATGCTCACTGTAAGGGATACCACCTAAAATTTGGTAACTTGCCATTGATTTCTCGCACTATAGTTTTGTACAAGGAAAAGAGAGATCAGAATAAAATTAACCTTCCCAGGGATCCCAGAACATTTGTGGTCCGGGGCCGCTTAGGTCCTGGCGATCAGGCGCGGGTTGATTTAGTTTTCCGTCGAGATCGTGGTAACGACTCTTGAAATAAAGAAGCGGTTTACGCGGCTCGATGCCTTGATGCAAACTGACAACGCGACCGACGACGATGTAGTGGTCACCGCCAACAGGTGTGGTTTCTACTTCACAGCCAATCGCGGCGAGCACGCCTTCAAGTCGTGGTCCACCGGGCCAGTCTACAAATCGGAAAGAGGGTTGTTCACCCTCTTTGGATCTTCCCGCGAAATGATTTGAGATCGCGATTTGTTCGTCGCGCAAGACGTTGATGGTGAAGCGCGCGCCGGGCTTAATCAAATAGTCGGCCATTAACGCACGTTTGGCGACGCAAAAAATCACCATCATTGGATCGAGCGAAAGCGACGTCACGGCATTGGCCGTCATGCCATGCGGGCCGGTTTCGCCTTCGGTGGTGATGACGCAAACGCCCGTCGCAAACAGTCCAACTGTATCGAAAAAAGTACGCGGATCAAGCGCGGTGGTGGAGTCCGTCATGTGGCCTTTGTTAGTTGGCCGCAGCCGGTTTACTTGACTTGGACGCGCCCGCTTCGGATTCGGCTTCATCGCGCATTTTTTCCAAGAAGTGTCGCACTTTGTCCATGGACTCGTTGCGCGGATGGTTTTTGGCTAAGGCTCCGGCCATGCGCACGGGATCGCCGAAGAAGAAGTATTCGTATAGCGCTTGTCTTGAACCGAATGCTGACAGCGACGCATCCCAAGCCAGACGGAAGAGCGGAATGCGCTCGTAGGCGTCGACGCGCGCGCCTTGATAGTACTGCTTGATTTCTTCTTTCAGCGGGCCGTTGAGGTCGGCTTGCGTGGGCATGGCGACCAAGCCGCTCGCGCCGAGCTGTTGGATGATCTGCACGAGGCGCGGATAGGTGCGCGGGAAAAGATTGCGAGCGGCATCCAACGGATCCCAAGCAGGACGCATAACGCCGTACTCATCGAGATGACAATCGACTTCGGCGGTGCGGAGGAAGGCTTTCATGGTTTCGTGCGTTACCCAAAGGTCCGCGAGTTTCTCGTGGATGTGTTGGAACTGCTCGATACCGATGGACTCGACCATCAGAGACGCGAGGCCCAACATGAACTCACTCTTGGCGACGTTTTTGCACAACACTTGATGCGACATGTGCACGACTGCGCCGCTGGCGGCATAGGCGCGATTGCAGACTTCGACATCCTTATAGAGAAGCACTTTTTCCCACGGTACAAACACATCGTCGAAAATCACAACTGCGTCCTGCTCTTCGAAGCGCGCTCCGAGCGGGTGATCGTAGCCGTTGGGATTATAGCTGACCGACTCGCGGCACTGGAATTTCAATCCTTTTGTGCTGGACGGAATGCAGAAGCCGAACGCGTAGGGCGCGTCTTCGGGCTTGCTGGTCAAGAGAGTTGACGGAAAGACCATGATCTCATCGGACATCGGAGCCGTCGCCAACATGCGCGCGCCGCGGATCACAAAACCGTCGGCGCGTTCTTCTTTGATGCGCGCACCCATGAAGGGGTCTTTTTGCGCTGCAACTGAGACTGCGCGATTGGCTTGCGGATTGATCAGCGTGTGCGTCATGCAGAAGTCGTTGCTCGAGAGATGCTTGTACAACGTCTTGGCATTTTCGCCGAAGCGCGGGTCTTGTTCGGCCAGATATTTCCAGCCGCCTGCGTAGGAGGCCATCGCACGATTCAGGTAATCGGGAGAACGGCCCATCATGCCGCAGGAGAATTCCGCTATTTTCAGCATACAGAGCGAGAGTTTGCGAATATCTTCGGCGGTCCTGGGAATATGATAGGTGCGGCCAATCATCTCGCCGGACGCTTCGTCCTTTACCAGCATCACGTCGGGATGCTGCCATTGCAAATCGTAAATACCGGCAAGGCTCTTGGCGTGACCTTTGAACTCAGGGTGCGTGGTGAAGTCCGCGACGCGTTCGCCGCGATGATAGATTTCGGGGGGATTATCTTTCAGGTGTTTTAGAAAATCAGCGCCTTTGCGAGCGGGCATGTTCTTGGTCTCCGTCTATAGTCAGAATTTATGATCTAAAAGGATTAGCGGCGGTAATAGCGACCGTAGTAGCCGCCGTAGCGGGTGGTTCGATGGCTGCCGTAGGCCCCTATCGTGGTGGGCGTCAGCTTGGTGGGAGTTCTTGTGCGGTAATAGACTCCGCAGTCGTTGAAGGAGCGATTGGAGCGGCGTCCGTCGTTATAGAAGCCGTAGTTGTCCAAGCGGTAGTTGGGATCACCGGGTTGATAGTACCTGCCGCCCGAGACACTCATCAATCCGCCGTAGTTGTTGTACTGATCACCGTAGATGGTCATCAGCGTGCCGATGGACTCGACGTTTTGCGGCATGTTTTTGTCCACGGCGTAGGCGCGCTGCATCTCTTCAACGGATTTCGCTTTCTCATAGGACAGTCCTGTAATCCATTCGGGAAGCGCGTGCAAGTCGGTGTCGAGCGGCCAGATAGCTTTGACTTTTCTGTAGCGCGACGTGCTGCCGATGGCTTCGAAAGCGCGGAAGCCGTAGTCTTTTAGTTTGGTCGTATCACTAAACTGCGGGACGTAAACTTGTCCGACGACATATTTTGTGCCGTTAATTTCGACACCTTTGTAACCGTCGGGCGGCGGTAAGAGCAGCCGCTTGGCGTACGCGCTCGAAAACGCTGCGCCGATCATGATTAGTAAGGCGGTTAGACTGACGATGGTTTTCATCTTGGGTCTCCTGTGCCGTTGGGGGTACTTTATCTAAATAGCTTAAAGAAAATGCTCGGGCAGTTAGCGCGCATAAACTCTCGAACAACTTTCGAGTATGGATTTCCGCCTTATCCAGTTTTCCATGCGCTTCACCTCAGAATGAATCAGTATGTCAATATCGTGGCCCAATAGCTCTGAAAGCTCTTCCTCCATCTCGAACCACTGGTCCAACTTCCACCCTGCGCTCTTTTCAAACTCCACCAACACATCCACATCACTGTCCGGTCCGAAGTCGTCACGCATGACGGAACCGAACAACGAAAACTCCGTGATCTTCCACTTTGTGCAGAAGGCCTCGATTTCGGGCATGGGCATGGGGATGCGGGGAGTAGGCATGTTATGCTATGGTTTAGAAAGGCAGCTTGCGAAGCATGAACTGATTGTACTTAGCCGTGAACTCGTATACATAGTCTATAATTGCAATGCAAAACTCTAGCAAGTCTTTCGCGTCAATCTGCGAAACTGGATTTTCAATATCATGTGCGGCAAAATTACCAGAAAGGCGTAGTGCCTCTGCCCAGTCATATAACTTTCCATCCACTATTTCCCGTTCCCGCAATGATTGTAGCTTTGCGTAAAGGTCTCTTCCCTCAGCTTTATGCTCTGCGCAGAGCGCCTCTACGGCTTTTCTGCACATCATTGCTGACGCATCATACGCTCCAACTCCATAACATGATTGGGCTTCTGCAATGCTTCTAGAAATTGAGACAGGTACAGCAGAGGTCAATATCCGACCTGCCGGATAAACAATTTCTATTGGCTCGGATGTGTCAGGCAGCCTTTCTCCCCACTCGCCTAGATTGTACATCATTCTGAAACCTAGGGTTGGCTCTGAACAATTTGGGCATCGTAGCAGGTAGTAATACTTGAAGCACTCCTCCCTCTGGGCAATAAGGTAGCTAATGACCTCGGATGATATCTTATTTCCACAGTGGCGGCAGTGGATATTCTCAATTGACGGTTCGCTAATAGCCTTACCCTCCCATCCGCGGAACATGCGCCGGCTTCATCGGCAGATGCACGCTCTTGGCTTCCATGAAGAATTCTTTGAAGGAAAGTTCGCCGCCTTCTCTGCCGATGCCGCTCCATTTGGAGCCGCCGAAGGGCAGGCGGAGGTCGCGGACGTTTTGCGCGTTGATCCAGACCATGCCGCATTCGAGAGCGGCGGCGACGCGGTGGGCGCGCTCGACGTCGCGGGTCCAGACGTAGCCTGCTAAACCGTACTTGATGTTGTTGGCCTGTTGAACCGCGTCGTGCTCATCTTTGAATTTCATCACGGTCAGCACGGGGCCGAAAACTTCTTCCTGCGCGATGCGCATGGTGTTGGTCGCGTTGGTGATTAGCGTGGGAGCGAAATAGTTGCCCTTGCTTTTGTCAACCCCCCCTTGCCCCCCCGCTAAAGCGAGGGGGTGGTCGCCGCCGACCAAAATTGTTGCGCCGTCTTCGCGGGCGACGTCCATGTAGCGGCGAACGTTGTCCCAGTGTTCGGGATGAATCAGCGGGCCGACCTCGGTGCTCATGTCGTTGGGGTCGCCGACTTTTATTTTCTTGACACGCTCGGCTAACTTGGCTACGAACTCGTCATGTATTGACTCTTCCAAGAACAATCGTGAAGCGGCGGTGCAGCGTTCGCCGTTCAGCGAATAGACCTGCCACAGCACGCCGTCAATGGCGCGCTCCATGTCCACGTCGGCGAAAACGATGTTGGGAGATTTGCCGCCGAGTTCCATTGAATAGCGCTTCAACGTGTCCGCGCCATTCTTGATGATGATTTGGCCCGTCGTGGTTTCGCCTGTGAAGGAAATCAAATTGACCATCGGATGTGCAACCAGCGGAGCGCCCGCCGATTCGCCGTAGCCGTGCACGCAGTTGAACACGCCGGGCGGCAGGTCGGCTTCCTGAATTATTTTGCAAAGTTGGCTTGCGGACAGCGGCGACCACTCGGCGGGCTTTAGTATGACTGTGCAACCACTAGCTAATGCTGGCGCGACTTTCCACGTCTCGAGCATGAACGGCGTGTTCCACGGCGTAATCAACCCCGCCACACCAACGGGACGGTAGATGACGTAATTCAGCCACTCGTCGTTGACCGTATAGGAGTCACCGCGCAGTGCCGTCAACTGTTCGGCGAAGAAATAGAAATTATCCGCCGCTCTGGGAATCGCGCCCTTGGTGATTTGCGCGCGCGGAATGCCGGTGTCTTCGATTTCGAGTTCGGCGACGGTGCTCGCGTGTTTCAAAATCAGGTCGCCGATCGTGCGGATTTTTTTCGCGCGTTCTTTAACAGGCATTTTGGACCACACGCCGCTATCGAAAGCGTTGCGCGCGGCGTGTGCCGCTTTGTCTATGTCCGCAGGCTGGCCGGAAGCGCAGTGACCAATGACTGTGTTGGTCATCGGTGTCAGTATCTCAAATGTTTCGCGCCCTTGCGGCGGGACGAATTCGTTGTTGATGTAGTGGTTTACGTGGTGCATTTATTGGGGTTGCCATTGCGGGTCTGGAGACCCGCAACGGCGGTTCAATTTCATTTCTTTCCAAGAATCGGAGAGAGTTGTTGATTGCCTTGTACGACTGTGTTTTCCAGCGCGCCGATGCCTTCGATTTCCAGGCGCATGACATCGCCGGGATAGACGTGCGACAAGCCTCTCGGTGTGCCGGTCCAGATTTGATCACCTTCTTCGAGTGTCATAATCATCGAGCAGTATTCGATCATTTCTTCAAGGGAGTAAATCAAATTCTTCGTGGTGCCGTGCTGACGCAATTCTCCGTTAACGTAGGTTTTCAAATCCACTTTGTGGGGCGATCCGAATTCGTCCGCGGTGACAATCCACGGACCGATGGGGCCGAAAGTGTCCCAGCCTTTGCCGATCAGCGGCGGACGGAAGTAGGGGCCGATGTGATCGCGAATGGTGACGTCGTTGCCGATGGTGTAACCCTGCACAACATCCAGCGCGTTTTTGGCTTTCACGTTGCGGCAGGTCTGGCCGATAATCGCGACCAGTTCCACTTCGTAGTGCATGTACTCGCTTTTGGGCGGCAGCAGCACGTTGGCTTTGTGACCTACGAGCGATGTTTGCGGTTTCAAGAAGATCGCGGGCAGATCAGGCTTGGGAAGTTTCAGTTCTTCGGCGTGATCCGCAAAGTTCAGCGCAATGCCGATGATTTTGCCCGGCCAGTTTGGAGGCAGCCAGACGACGGTTTCGGGATCGTGTTCGGTGCCGTCTTTGGAAACAAGAGTGTTGTTTTGAAACACTCCGTTATGTAGTTGGCCGTTTGAGGCCCAGCGTGCGAGTTTCACTGAAAAGGATAATGGATAAAGGATGAAGGATAAAGTTCACGTTTGCGTTTCTTATCCGATGAGTTAAAAGCTGCGGGGCGAGCAGGATCGTGCTCTGGAGGGGATAAACACTTCACCCACCCGCCCCACAAGCGTGGACGCTTGACCCAGTGCCGCTAGCGCGTGGTGCCTTGGGTTGCGTGAATTCGGATTCCGGCGGGGAACCGCGCTGACGCGCTTAATCCCCGCTCGGCGATCAGGGGCACCCGCAGCGGGTGCCGCCGCGAAAAATTGTTGTCAAATCAAATTGTAACTCTGCATTACTTTGCGGAGGCGCTCTTGATTTTGAGCGCTCATGTCGCAGAGGGGCAGACGAACTTCAAAATTTATTTTGCCCATCCAACCTAATCCGGTCTTTATCGGGACGGGATTTATCTCGTAGAAGATCGCGTCGTTCATCGGCAGCATGTGGAAGTGCAGCTCTCTGGCTTCTTCCCACTTGCCTGCTTCGACCAAGTTAAAGACGTTGGCGGTTTCCTTGGGCAAGAGGTTCGCTGTGGCGCTTAGGAATCCCGCTCCGCCGATTGCCAGAATTGGATAACAAAGCAACTCGATTCCTGAGTAAACCAGAAAATCGCGGCCCATTCTGTGCAATAAACGATTGATATGCTCGAAGTCCTTGTTGGACTCTTTGACTCCGACGACATGGGGGCACTTCTCTTTAACGCGCGCGACGGTTTCCGGTTCAATATTGACTGCTGTGCGGCCCGGAATGTTATAGAGAATCACCGGAATACCGACTTCTGATGCAATTTCAGTAAAATATCGGTAAAGTCCTTCCTGTGACGGACGGTTGTAATAGGGCGCAATCAGCAATAATGCGTCGGCGCCGATTTTTTCGGCGTTTTTGGAATAGGCCACGCCCTCATCGAAATTGTTGCTTCCCGTGCCGGGCATGAAGGCGACGCGACCCGCGACGGCTTCTTTGGCCACCTGATGCACGCGCATCCGTTCTGCCAGGGTCAATGAACTCGGCTCGCCCGTAGTTCCCGTGACCGAGATGCCGTGCGCACCGCTTTCGATTTGCCAATTTATCAAGTTTTGCAAGGCGGCCTCGTCCACTTTTCCGTTCTTGAACGGTGTGGGAATCGGCACAATGGAGCCGCGAAGATGGGACGTTTTCATTTATTTAATCAAGTGTAGTTTTTGAGTCAAAGACTTTCCCGCTGTTTCAAAGCGCGCGAAGTAGGTTCCGCTGGAGACCCGCGACGCAGTCCACGTCAGGCTATGAGTCCCGGCTGAAAAATTTTCGTTGACCAGTGTGGCAACCCTACGGCCCGTGACGTCGAAGAGCGTCAGTGTTACGTCGGCTGCACGCGGCAAGGAAAAACTCAAACGGGTCGAAGGATTAAACGGATTTGGATAGGCCGCATGGAATTCTATTTCGGTCGGCAGCGCAGGCTCGCGGCGCTCCACCGACAAGGGCGCGGCGGCGTTGCGGCTGGGCCAGAAGCCTGAATGAAGCACAGCGTCCGCGCTAATCGTTCGCATTGCAATCACTTGTCCTACGGTGCCCTGCACGCGATGCCCCAAGTCATTGACCGCCTGTGCCGCTCCTCCGGCTGAGACTGAAATCGGCATGTGCTCAGGGTCGGCAAAGACTACCGTCGCGGACACGAGTACGCATATCACAAGCGATTTCATCGGGACGGTTTCTCGAAGTGCGGCGGACGTCCGTCGAGCGAAGGCTGGGTGTCAATCGTGTGCTGAGGGTAAAACGTCGCGGTCAGACTTGCGTACCAGAATCTGTCCCCGCCGACGCCTTGCGTGGCGCGGCCATTCAGGTAATAGGTTTGTTCACCAAAGCCCGTGATCTCAAAGACCGTTCTTACGGTAACTGTGATTTCATTGTTGAGAAAGGATGGGTATTCCGCCGGGACGCTATGAACGCTGTAGTAGGCTACTGCCGGGCCGGGGCTATTCAATTCATTCGAATGACACAACTGAATCCGGTCCGCGATGCCGTTTGTGTGCGACACTTGCATTTGCACGACGGACTCGCAGACCACGATGCCCACGTTAGAGCAATAAACGGTCGCTGAGCACTCGTCATAGCTTGTCCATTCCGCCGAAAGGTCCGTCGTCGCACCCGAGACGTCCGCTGCGATTCTTGTAGCCTCTGCGGAAATCTCCAAAGTGTCGCCATAAATGCGCGTGTCTATACCTGCGCCGGGCCAAATCCGAACATGATCCTGCAAACCATTCAGGCTGCGCACGGCCACGCCGTCTTCGATGTCCGCTGCGTTCAAGCTATAAGCAGAGGCTGACAGCAGAGTGCGGGGAGCTAAGGGGCGTCCGCTGAAGACCGTTTCCAGCCAATAGGTGCGATCAAACTCGAGCGTTAGCGGGGTGACCTGGCCCAGCAAGATATCAAAAACACCGTTAACCGTGCTGACGGGGCGGTTTACTGACCATATGGCGTTGCCGCCGCTGGACGAATCGTAGATCGTAAACGTCATGGGGTGATTGGCGTCGGGAACGGTCGCGCCGAGCTCGTCAGTTAACACACCCTGATAGCTGATCAGGCGGGGAATGGCCGCAAAAAGCGACGTCGAAGCAAAGAGGATGACCGCACAACAGGCGACCAGAAATCGGGATGTCAGCAACAGAGTTCTCCAAGTTAGCTACCCAGTACAGAAAATACGAACAAATCCCTAAAAATGAAACCTTTGAGGAGTATTTTCAGGGATTTACGTGGGTCAGCCCAGAGAGCGAAATAACAGGAGTTTAGTCCTCGTGAGCGGGGCAAGTGAAGACACCTGCCGCCGCGAAAATGGCCTATCTGATGGGAGGCCCGGCGAGAGTGGTTTCCAAGCGATAGAGTTCTCCTGCTAAATGGCGGCAAATATAGACTCGTCCGGAGGCATCGCGGCCAAAGGAGGAAATGTTTTCGGCGTTCTTTGATGAGCCGAATATTTCTGTCGATAACTCACGCAATCCGGCGATTCCGCCGCCTGCAGAGCGAAAACACCAGACTTTACCGGAGCAGTAGTCTGCGCAGAGGTAATAGCCATACAACTCGGAGACGTTCAGGTCGCGCACGACGACTCCGCCGGTGATGGAACAGCCGTCGCGGTGCGAGTATTCCCAGACGGGCAAATCGTAATCATCGGGATTGCAGTCGTCGCTGCCGATGGGAAAACAGTGTTGGCCTTCCATCTTGTTCCAGCCGAGATTGTTGTTGCGCGGGCTGTTTCCGGGAATGACGTGGACTTCTTCGTAATGATTTTGCCCGACGTCGGCGATATAGAGATCATTGTTTTCCGGATCGAAGTCGAAGCGCCAGGGATTGCGCAGGCCAAAGAGGAAAATCTCCGGCGCGGTAATGTTTTCTGACGCAACCTCCATGCGCAGCATTTTTCCAAGCTGCGAGTTCATGTTTTGAGCGTTGTCCTGCGGGTCTCCCGCGCTGCCGCCGTCGCCCATGCCGATATACAGGTATCCGTCCGGTCCGAAAATTATGCCGCCGCCGTTGTGATTGACGTAGGGCTGGTCTATTACGAGCAATATAAGCTCGCTCGATGGGTCTGCTGTTAAGCTACCCTCATTCAAAGAGTATCTTGCGACGACGGTCGCGCCGTCTGAGTCGCGAGTGTAATTGACAAAGAAGTGCTTCGATTTCTGCCAGTCCTTAGGAAAGGCCAAACCGAGTAAGCCTTGTTCGTTGAAGCCGGTTTCAATTTTTTTCGATATGTTCAGTAACGGCTGTTCGAGCAGTGTGTTGTCCGTTAAGTCCACTATGCGAATCAAGCCTTTGCGCTCGACGATGAATAGTTTAGTGGAATCACCCGGAGCGTCGGCGATGCAGACTGGTTCGTCCAGTCCGTCTATGATTTTGGCGGCTTTGGCCGCGAAGGAATACGAAACGGAAAGGAACAGACAGCACAAAAGCGCGGTCTGTTTCGACCAGAAGATTTCAATTGAACGTATCATATTGTCCTCGTTTTTGGAACTTGCCGCGTTGTGATACTGGAAGATAAACAATTTTTCGGTGATGGCAACTGCCTCATTCTCCTGAGGGCAAAAAAATACGGGCAAGGCCACCGCTGGACCTCGCCCGATTTCATACGCGTGTGACGCCGCGACACCTGCTTGCGCCCGCACACGCTCTATGTGATTTGAGGTCCGCGGCACGGGCCTCATTTTCGGCGCCCGCATCTTAAACAGGCGCCCGCTCCCTTATTTTATTTCATCAAGACCATCTTGCGAGTTTCGGTCAAACCGAGAGTCTGTATCTGATAGAGATACACACCCGAGGCTAAGCCCGTCGCATCGAAGTTCACCGTCTGCACGCCGGCGTTCAGCGGGGCGTCGTTCAT
>CAZHAK010000038.1:0-19393 GCA_964530625.1 uncultured Alphaproteobacteria bacterium
CCGATCATCACCAAGCCGTCAATATGATCGGCTACACGCTCTAGTTGATCACGGCTGTCGCTAAATGGAATTAGAAACGGAAGAGCCCCTGCCCCTTCCAAGCTTTCCGTATAATTCATATCGCAGAAAATGATTCTACCTGAGGGAGCGAATTTGCGCGCGGGATCCGGCCCGGCGAAGCCCGGCGAAATGCCAACGATGGGCAAGGGATTTTCAGAGGATTTCAATAGTTTCTTCTTTCAGTTTCCTTCAACATACAACAGCACGAACGTCAGCACCGAAACAACGACACAATATATTCCGAATGGCCGAATCACACCCCGTCCGAGTAAACGCAAGAGCCATGCGATGGCCGCATAACCCACCACAAATGAGAATAGCCCCCCCAACATCATGGCAGGGTCGGTGAAGAGACTTCCCAACTCCGCGTCCTTCAATTGCAGGACTCCCGCCCCACCTATGGCCGGAATTGCCATCAGGAATGAAAAATTCGCAGCAGCGGCGGGAATGATTCCGCGTGACATACCCGCAATAATCGTTGATCCTGATCGCGACACACCGGGAAGAATCGCAATCGCTTGCGCTGCTCCCACAAAGAGGGCTTCGCCGTAGGTCAGGCTCAAAAACTCGCGCGTCCCTTTGGTCCAGCGCACACTAATGATTGCTAACACTCCGAAGAGAAACCACATCGCGGCAACAAAATACGGACTGCCAAACGCATTTTCTATCGCGTCCTTGAAAGCAAGTCCGACGAACACAGCCGGCAACGTCGCTAAGCCCACCAAGATGATCGTGCGCACAGCTTTCTGCCGCTCGTCTCCGAATATACCGGCTATGAGACCGGTCAATTGACTTCTGTAGTAAGCGAGTACCGCGAAGAGAGTTCCGAGATGAACCATAATGTCGAAAGACAACAGAGGCTCACGAAAGCCAAGCGCATGTTGCAAGACGACAAGGTGTCCTGAGCTGGAAACAGGCAGGAACTCAGTTAGTCCCTGCACAATGCCCAACAAAATCGCTTCCCAGATTTCCACTACTGAATGGGAAGCAGGTCTTGACCGTCAAACTTCAGAAGGCGTGCTGTGCGGTTTTCACCAGTCGCGGAAATATCCACTTCGACGGCTGATCCTGAGAAATGTCCGACATCCCGAGCGGCCTCAACAAAATCCGCACCGCTCGCAAACTGGCGGGAAAACACGGCGGCGACAAACTCGGCAGCGTCGATTCCCAATAACTGCCACGCGCTCAAACTGAACTCTTCCGTTTCATCTAAAGCAATAAACAATTCGGTGTGGCGGGAAGGGAACGGAAGCAAAGGAGCGACAATCAACATCTTGTCCGTCACTGTTAACTGATTCAGCAAGGAGCGCTCGTCCAGCCACGAGCTGTTGCCAATCAGCGTCATCCCCTTCGGTAATCTGCCCAGCTGACTACAATAATTATTGATCTGCTCGCTCGACAAGGAGAAGTAAAACACTTCGTCGCCGACATCTGATTCAGGCAGCGCGGGGACGCTGACTTCGCCTTTTCCATCCTGACCCAGCAGACGCTCACGATCCTTTCGTGATAAAACCGTCTCAACCAATTCTTCACCGCGCTCAAGACGACTGGGCGCGGCCATCACGTCGTAGAGTTCAGGTCGAATATTGTTCGCGTCAGACAAATACTCTATGGAAGCATCCAACTCAATCCCGAAGTCCGCGCATCTGCTGAAGCCGTCTTTTTGCGCCTGACCGACATCGCTGGTTGGAGTCAAGGCAATGCCATGTTTAATCTGCAACTCCATTCCGGCATAGCGCGCCGCGAAAAGAGCTTGTGTTTCCTGACTGGGCAGCAGCTCAACCATGCCCGTTGAAAGAGACGCCAGAGAACGCGCCGTGCTCGTCAGTTTTAGAATTGGAAACTCGTGATCCGCATTCGCCAATGCCAACGACGTTGCCGATCCTTCATCTCCCGCGAACACGATCAAGTCCAACTTTTGATTTACGGCTCGATCCAAAGCCTGCACCGCAGAGAGAGCGCTGCCGACGCGCTGAACGTCGCCGTCAAACTTATCCAGTTGACGCGCTGCGAACATGAACGCGCTCTCCAATTGAGCCGGAGCGGGATCGCTCGCGTCGGGAAATGACAAGAGCAATCTGACTTTGGGTCGATGCTCAGATCCGCGTAGTTCCCAGCGTGACGACGCTCCGGTATGCGGAAACAAGTACTCTTGAGCATCGAACTCCGAGCGTCTTTCCAGAATGTCGCGGGCGCGCGTCGCTAATCTGTTGTCGGAGGCGCTGTCCGCGCACCATTGCAAATCGTCCATCGCATCACTCATGCCGTCCAACAAATACGCGCTTTCGGCTCGGGCGAAGCGCGCGTACTCCGCGTATACGCCCTCAGGAAAAGCATCAAGCAAGCGATTTACGCCACGTGAAGCTCGCTCTGATTGACCTGTCGCCAAATTGACGCGCACCAATAAATACAGGGCAGCTTCAAGCTCTTCACCGCGCCCAGATAAGAGAATGCCCTCCGCTGAACGCCGACAAGCGTCAAACTCTTGAGCTTCATACTGGCTTAGCGCCTGCTTAAGATCTTTTGACGGCGACGCGAACAGTGGCGTCGCGAGCAATACACAAAGCAGTATCCGTTTCAAACTATTCAACCGTCACACTCTTGGCAAGATTTCGGGGCTGATCCACATCGCAACCGCGATGCACTGCCATATAATAGGCAAGCAGCTGCAGCGGCACGACCGTCAACAGGGGAGTCAACAATGGATCCGTCTCGGGCACGTACAAGACTTCCGTCGCGCGTTTGGCGACTTCGGTATCGCCTTCCGTCGCAATGACCAATACTTGCCCGCCGCGAGCTCGAACCTCTTCAATGTTGGAAAGAACCTTTTCGTACGTTCCGTCCTTGGTCGCGATAAACACCACGGGCATGTTGTGGTCAATCAACGCAATCGGGCCGTGCTTCATTTCGGCTGCGGGATAGCCTTCCGCATGAACGTATGAAATTTCTTTCAGTTTCAGAGCGCCTTCCAAAGCAACAGGAAAATTCAAACCGCGGCCCAAGTACAGAAAATTTCTGCTGTTCTTATAGCGATGAGCAATCGTTTCAATGCGCTCACGTGATGCCAGAATGCGCGCTATCTTTTGCGGAATCTCTTTCAGCTCCTGCACCAGTTCACGACCGCGCCCCGCGCCGACGCGCCGTCCGCGACCCAACATCAGCGCCAGCATAAACAGAACTGTGATTTGCGAGGTGAAAGCTTTTGTGGACGCGACTCCAATTTCGGGGCCCGCATGCAAAAACACTCCCGCGTCTGTTTCTCGCGCAATAGAAGATCCGACAACGTTGCAAATACCGTAGACCGGAGTGCCGTGCCGCTTCGCCTCGCGAATTGCAGCCAATGTATCCGCTGTTTCGCCCGACTGAGATATCGCAAATGCAACCGTTCCGGGTTCAAGCACTGGCGACCTGTAACGAAACTCGGAGGCGTACTCTACTTCACAGGGAATACCCGCGAGTTCTTCGAAGAGATATTCGCCGACAAGTCCGGCGTGCCAGCTTGTTCCGCAACCGAGGAAAATCACGCGCTTGGCGTTCTGCAATGTTTGATTGACGGCTGCCATTCCACCGAACTTAACGGTGCCTTCTTCGAGCAACAAACGGCCACGCATCGAGTCGGCCACCGTTTGCGGTTGTTCGCAAATTTCTTTCAGCATGAAATGTGCGTAGCCGCTCTTTTCAATGGCTGCTATATCAAACGTAATCTGTTCGAGCTGTTTGTCAATTGGTTCATCCGCGAGATTGCGATACTCCACACGATCGGGAGTGATGACGGCGATCTCACCGTCTTCAAGATATGTGACGTCGCGGGTGAAGTGTAGAAAGGCCGCAGGATCCGAAGCAACAAAATTTTCGCCTGTGCCGTGACCGATGACCATCGGAGAACCCATACGAGCGGCGATGATCATGTCGGGGTGATGCTTGCTCATTACCGCAAGACCGTAAGTGCCTTTGATCAACCGCAACGCTTTGGTGACCGCTTCAGCGAAATCGCCGTTATACAGTTCTTCAATCAGATGCGCGACGGTTTCCGTATCGGTGTCGGTTGAAAATTTGTGACCGGACTTGCCCAGCTCATGGCGCAGCGCGTTGTAATTTTCGATGATACCGTTGTGAACGAGCGCGATAGAACACTGTTCGTCCGTATGCGGGTGCGCGTTCACTTGATTGGGAACGCCGTGAGTCGCCCAGCGAGTGTGACCGATTCCTGCAACCCCGATCAACGGAGTTTCACGCAGTAACTGCTCAAGGTTTGAAACCTTGCCGGCGTCCTTGACAATACTCAACGCGCCGTTCTGCACGGCGACTCCGGCTGAATCGTAGCCGCGGTATTCCATGCGCTTCAAGGCACCGACCAAGATCGGAGTGACTTGACGATGCCCCGTATAACCGATTATTCCACACATATTTTGGCTCCTGTTTGGCCGTGATGCTTAGCGAAACGAGGTTGCAAGGCTCTCTATTCCCACTCCACGGTTGCCGGAGGTTTTGTACTTATATCGTAGGCGACGCGGTTGATGCCGCGCACTTCGTTGATGATTCTTGATGCGCTGCGACCCAGAAGCTCGTAGGGTAGCCGGGTGAAATCCGCCGTCATGAAATCATCGGTGTTGACGGCGCGCAAGACGCAGACATTTTCGTAGGTGCGTTCATCGCCCATGATACCGACGGATTTTACGGGTAACAAGACTGCGAAGGCTTGGCGCGTTTTGTCGTACCAATCCGCGATGCGAAGCTCGTGCAGAAAGATCGCGTCGGCTTCTCTTAGTACGTCGCAACGTTCTTTGGTGACTTCTCCGAGTACGCGCACGGCCAAGCCGGGACCGGGAAACGGATGACGGTGGGTGATTTCGCGAGGGAGACCAAGCAACACGCCAACGTTGCGGCATTCGTCTTTGAATAACTCGCGCAGCGGCTCAATCAATCTCAGGTGAAGTGTGTCGGGCAGACCGCCGACGTTGTGATGCGATTTGATGGTCGCGGACGGGCCTTTGACGGATACACTTTCGATGACGTCGGGATAGAGCGTGCCCTGAGCGAGGAAGGTGACGTCCTGATGACGCGCGGCTTCTTCTTGAAAGACCTCAATAAAAACCCGGCCGATGATTTTACGTTTCTGCTCGGGATCCGTCACGCCTTTCAGTTGGCTGAAAAATTTATCTGCTGCATCGACGACTTCAAACGTCAAGTTGCCGTGCTCGCTAAATGTTTTTTCAATTTGCTCACGCTCGCCTAATCTGCCCAAACCCGTGTCCACATAGAAACAAAGGACCTGATTGGGGATGGCGCGCTCCAGCAAGGTTGCGGTGACGGCTGAGTCAAGTCCGCCGGAGAGCGCGCAAAGAACCTTTTGGCTGCCGACGACTCTACGAATGTCCGCGATAGCTTCTTCGACAAATGATTCCATACTCCAGCCACCTTTGCAGCCGCAGACATTAAAGGCGAAATTCTTGAGCAGCGCGCTGCCTTCTGGAGTGTGCGTCACTTCGGGATGATACTGGACGCCGTAGGCGGATGTTCTCGAATTGCAAACGGCGGCGACAAGCCCTGACCTGCTGCGGCCCATGAGCGACAATGGCGCTCTGACCTCTTCAAGATGGTCCCCGTGATTCATCCAGACTTTCATGGGCCGGCTTAAGCCAATGAGCAAGGGGTTGTCCGTCACATAGTCTACTTCGGCCGGGCCGAATTCGCCTGCGCGGCCCTTTACGACCGGAGTGCCAAAATGTTGGCCGATCAGCTGCATGCCGTAGCAGATGCCGAGTATGGGAAGACCAAGCTCGTACAATTGTTTGTCGGGAAACGGCGCGTCCTTCGCATGAACGCTGGCTGGCCCGCCCGACAAAATCACACCGCAAGTTTCTGGAGTAGCAATCTCCTCCATGCTCGCGTTGAACGGCAGAATCTCACAGTAGACTCCGTGCTCGCGCAGCCGCCTTGCAATTAGCTGGGTCGTTTGGCCGCCGAAATCAAGGATGACGACGCGCTCGGAGTGTTTCATGCGTTATTTACGGGATGAATCTGTTCTGCCCAACTTTCAAGAAGGGGAAGCGCAGCATGATGAGTCAAGTCAAAATGGATCGGTGTCACTGTGACATACCCCTCATTCAACGCCGTGCCATCGGTTTCGGTTTCATTCAACGGCAACTTTTGGCCGTCCATCCAATAATAGACCCGGCCACGCGGGTCGTTCCGTTTCAGAAACGATTCCTTGAAGCGACCTTTGCCTTGTTTAATCACTTTTACGCCGAGGATTCTTTCATCCGGCAAAGCGGGCACGTTAATGTTCAAGAGGGTTCCCGCAGGCAATCCGTCCGCTAGAACGCGCTGTGCAGCACGACGGGCGACGGCTGCGGACGGGCCGAAATCTTCGTGAGAGAACGAATCTAGCGAAACGGCCATCGCTGGAATGCCGTTTATCGCGCCTTCTGTCGCGGCTGAAACAGTTCCCGAATAGATAATCGAGATGCCAGTGTTTTCACCGCGATTGATTCCTGAAATAATCAAGGCGGGAGTTTTCGGCAATAGTTCCGAGAGTGCAAGTTTAACGCAATCCGCCGGACTGCCACTGATAGCAAAGGATCTGAATGAACCGCCGACCGATGTGTCCGTTAGCCGGATCGGTTCTGAAATTGTAATGGAGTGACCGACCGCCGATTGCTCGCGGTCGGGGGCGACCACCCACACCTGTCCTAAATCCGCAACAGCCCGCACCAACGCGTGCAGGCCGGGAGAGTGAATTCCGTCGTCGTTCGAAATTAAGATAATCACGCCGTCTTTGGCTCTGTCATAAATGCTTTTAAGAAATGAGTTATCGTCTTCTTCAACTCCTGACGATTTACAATTCGGTCAAGAAATCCTTTTTCGAGAAGGAATTCACTTCTCTGGAATCCGGGGGGCAGATCCTGTCCAATGGTTTGCTTTATCACTCGCGGTCCCGCGAAACCAATCAAGGCTCCGGGTTCGGCAAGGATGATGTCACCCAACATGGAGAAGCTGGCCGTCGTGCCGCCTGTCGTGGGATTTGTAATCACGGAGATATAGGGCAGTCCTGCTTCATCAAGTTGTGTCAGCTTGACACTTGTTTTCGCCATTTGCATAAGGGACACCATGCCCTCTTGCATCCGCATTCCGCCTGAGCGCGAGACAAGAATCAGGGCGCGACGATCTTCAATCGCCTTATCCACTGCCCGAGAGATTTTCTCGCCGACTACGCTGCCGACGCTTCCGCCCATGAATGAGAATTCCATAATTCCCATTTCAACGGGAAACCCGTTGACTGTGCACGAACCGATTGTAATCGCATCATTCTTGCCGGTGGCCTTGATGGAGGATACTACGCGATCGCTATATTTCTTTGAGTCCTTGAACGAGAGAGGGTCTTGCGACTTGAGCTTTGAATCGCTCTCTTGCCACGAACCAGCGTCCGCAAGCATTTCGATATAGGCTTCGGCAGGCATGGCGAAATGAAACGAGCACTTCGGACAAACAAGCTGCAGCTTTTCGAGTTCTTTCTTGAATACGATGTCTCCGCAACCGTCGCACTTCACCCACAACGCGTCTTGCGTTGTCTTCTTTTGTTCCGGAGAAATTACACTTCTTTCGCGGCGAAACCACTCGAGTGGCATTTTATTCTCCTTCTGCCCCGTCGGGGCGTTCCGTTTTGCGAACGCGGCGGTGCATCACCAGCGCGGATTCGCCGTCATGATAGTAACTCTTGCGCACACCTAATTCCGCAAAGCCGTAGCGTTTGTAAAGCACTTTGGCCGCTTCATTGGATTCACGCACTTCAAGATACACATCCTTCATTCGTTGCTTTAGCGCCCGCTCAAATATATAATCAAGCAGGGTTGATGCGACGCCTGATCGGCGCAGCGACACCTGCACGGCAATATTCAGAACATGGATTTCATCGAGAACCCATTGGGTCACAATATAACCCGCGACTTTTCCGTCTGAGAGTGCAACCCAGCAGGTTCGGTACAAAACGATAAAATTCCGGAAGGCGGACATGGACCACGGATCGGCAAACGATTCGCGCTCGATGGCCAGTACCGCGGGCAAATGATCGGCGGTTAGCTCTGCGATCGTTACTTCAAGCTTGCTCATGCGCAAGCTCCTTATACCGATCGCAGATGTCCGCGACTTGACGCATTTCATTTACATCATGCACACGTACGATGTCCGCGCCATTCAAGATAGAAATGGCGACGGTCGCGGCGGTGGAATATTGCCGCGACTCCGCTGGCAATCCGGAGAACTCCCCCGTGAAGGCCTTTCGTGATGGGCCGATCAGAACACCGGCTCCCAAACCTTGAAATGATTTTAGCGCGTGCAGCAAATTATAATTGTGAATGAACGACTTGCCAAACCCCAATCCGGGATCCACCAGGACTTGCTCGCGCTCCATACCGCATCGCAAAGCGAATTCAACAGACTCATGCAAAGACCGTCTAACTACCGAAACGACATCTTGATAATGCGGCTCATTTTGCATCGTCTGAGGAGCGCCGCGCATATGCATCACGATCAATCCTGAGCCTGCCTTTGCGCACACATCAGCAAGATCACTGTTGTCACGCAACCCGGAAACATCGTTGATCGTATCCGCGCCTATCAGCAAACACTCTTTTGCAACTTTGGGCGACCGTGTGTCTATGGACAGGATCGCACCCGTTACCGGTCTGATCTTTTCGAGGACCGGAAGCAAGCGCTCCAACTGAACATCTTCGGAAACGGGTTGACTGCCGGGGCGAGTGGACTCCGCGCCAAGATCAATCATTTCGGCGCCGTCAGCAATCAGGAGTAGCGCGTGGTCAACGGCCTTGACGGACTCAAGAAACCTGCCGCCGTCGGAAAAAGAATCCGGCGTGACGTTTACAATGCCCATCAATCGTGTGCGCCGTCCTAATGTCAGCGAGCCGCGACGATGTCGAAAGACTCTTTCGTTACGTTCTTCCATCCATGAGCAACAACGCTTCCATGCGTGTCGCGGATTTTGACAACGCACCACGCACGGCTGAGGTCACTGTCCAGCTTCCGTGTACCCTTTCGCCGCGCATCGTCAGGCACATGTGCTGCGCGCGAATCACCACGAACGCTCCCATCGGTTGAAGCTTTTCCATTAGCGTGTCGGCGATTGCAGTAGTCATGCTCTCTTGCAATTGGGGGCGCTGCGAAAGCACGCGAATCACGCGCGCCAGCGACGAGAAGCCTGTGACTTGCGAATCCTTGGGGATATAGGCGATTGACGCAAACCCCCAGAAGGGCAAGAGGTGATGCTCGCACATGGAGTAAAACGGAATGTCACGATGGATTATCATCTCCGTCGTGTTTTCGGCGGGATAGAGCGAAAGTTGTTCCTGCGGCGCCGAACCAATGCCTGAGAAAATCTCCTCGTACATCTCGGCGACGCGGCGCGGAGTTCCAGTCAGTCCGGTGCGGTTCGGATTTTCACCAATCGCGAGTAGCAGCTCTCGCACGGCGGCTTCAATTCTCGGCTTGTCCACTATTCCGCCTCTCTCTTGGTTCCAATCTGAAGACGAGAACTTCTTCCGCGCCGGCTTTCAGTTCTACACTTTGTGCATTTTCGCCCGCGATGCCGTAACCTTCCTTGGCGACCGTCACAACGTGTATTCCGGGAGTTAAGCCCCGCAGCACATTATCCGTACGAAACTCCGTGGGGACTCCATTCAGAATGATCGTCGCGCCTTCCACGTTTGAGTGCACTTGAATGCTGCCGTGGCGCTGCTGCAAGGCGAAAATCATTAGCGCGATGCCAACAAAAACCATTACTGATATCAGCAGGATATTGTTGCGCACGCGACGCTGGCCGATTTCCAGTTCCTCGACATCAACCGGAATCTGCTTTTCACGTTCTGCGGCTTCTTCGGCAGTAAGCCATTCAAGTTCGCCGTCTTCATTCTCGACTTGCTTGTAGTCTCCACGCGATTGATAGAAGCTCTGAATCTCATCGTCAATGATACGCTTGCGCTCAAGCTCGTCAATCGTGGTCAGCTTTACGTCGCCTGAAGTATCTTTGGACTTGATATTTTCGCGCGCTTCGAGTTCCTTACGAACAAGATCTCTCAGCCGCTGCTCTTCATTACGATCTATCACGCGGAAGCGTCCTTGCCGTTGAACTGAGGCAAATCAAGCAGAATACGAATCTCGTCACCACCGAGCGACTCTTTTTCGACCAGAGTCTCCGCGAGTTTGTCCAGACGACCGCGCTCTTTGACCAGTATATCCCGGGCGCGTTTCTCTGCGCCTTCAACGAGTTCGCGTACGGCTTGATCTATCGCGTGCGCGGTTTCGTCGCTGTAGTCCTGATGTGAGGTGTAGTCGCGGCCAAGGAAGACTTCTTCCTGCTTTTGGCCGTAGGTGATTGGGCCGAGTTTGTCGCTCATGCCCCAGCGGGTAACCATTGTGCGCGCGATCTCACTCGCTCGCTTCAAGTCGTTCGACGCGCCGGATGTTACTTCCTGAAACACTTCCAGTTCGGCGACGCGACCTGCAAGCAATGTGGAAAGTTGTCCCTCGAGATAGCGGCGCGAATAGCTGCGCTTATCGTCGAGTGGGACGAAGTGAGTCAAGCCCAACGCCTGGCCGCGAGGAATGATCGTGACTTTGTGAACGGGATCGACTTCAGGAGTAAACATTGCGACCAGCACGTGCCCAGCTTCATGATAGGCAGTTACGCGCCGCTCCTTTTCAGGAATGACGACAGACTTGCGCTCGATACCCATCATTACCTTGTCTTTGGCTGATTCGAGATCAATCATCATGACGCGGTCGCTGTCCCGACGAGCAGCCAACAACGCGGCTTCATTCATTAAGTTTGCCAGCTCGGCGCCGGACATGCCGGGTGTGCTTTTGGCAATCACATCGAGATCAATGTCGTCGCCGAGCGGCTTGTTCTTGGTGTGAACTTTCAGAATGGCTAAACGGCCTTTGACATCGGGACGATCGACGACAATCTGTCTATCGAAGCGGCCGGGACGAAGGAGCGCGGGGTCGAGAATGTCGGGGCGATTGGTCGCGGCGATGAGAATCACGCCGTCATTGTCTTCAAAGCCGTCCATTTCGATCAGCAATTGATTCAAGGTTTGTTCGCGTTCGTCGTGACCACCGCCGAGACCTGCGCCGCGATGACGACCCACCGCATCAATTTCGTCAATGAAGATTATGCAGGGAGCGTTCTTTTTGCCGGTTTCAAACAGATCGCGGACGCGACTCGCACCAACACCGACGAACATCTCGACAAATTCCGCGCCGCTGATGGAGAAGAAGGGCACACCGGCCTCACCTGCTACGGCTTTAGCGAGCAGAGTTTTGCCCGTACCCGGGGGACCCAGCAACAACACGCCGCGAGGAATGCGTCCGCCTACTCTTACGAACTTTTTGGGATCGCGCAGGAAGTCGATGATTTCATTCAGTTCTTCCTTGGCTTCATCCGCTCCGGCGACGTCGTCGAAGGAAACTTTCTGATTTGTATCTGAATAGACGCGCGCTTTGCTCTTGCCGAATTGAAACAGTCCCTTGGGGCCCATGTTGGACATGCGGCGGATCATCAGAATGCCGAAACCGAGCAGTAAGAGCCACGGGAGCATGCCGAGCAGATATTGACCGATGTCAGGGCGTTTGACTTTGAAGTCCAATTCAACTCCTGAATCTTTCCAGCGCTGCAACAACTCGCTATCCACCGTGGGAGGCAGGGTTACAGTGAATTTGGAACCATCCTTCATTTTACCGTGAAAGATCTGATCCCGAATCAGGCCGGATTGAACACGGCCATCGGCGATGGCTTGATCAAAGGCGTGATAGGAGATTTGCAGTGCTGCTGTGCGTTGCGTTACGAGCTGTGCAACGACAATTGTCGCCAGCAGCACGAGCAAAAGGACATACAGCAGGCTCGAGACTTTGCGCCACTCGATTTTCGGCTCATCGCCATCCGGGCCGCGGCCCTGGGGATTATGCGGTTGCTTGTTTGCGCTCACGAGTCCTTGGGTTCGTCCAATATATAGAGGTCAGGCAAATGTCGTCCGGCTCCGGCATAGTCCAGTCCGTAGCCAATCACGAATTCATCGGGCAAGTCAATTGAAATGAAATCCACTTCGATGCCTGCCTTGATTGATTTAGGTTTTCGAAAACAGGCGGCCATGCTAAGGCTCAACGGATGTCTTACCTTGAGATAGTCGCGCAAGAAATCCCACGAATTACCTGTGTCGACAATATCGTCCACCAAGATGACATGTCGGCCACGGATTTCAGTGTCAATGTCTTTGATCAGTTTGATACGGCCTGATTCCATTCCGTCGCGATAGCTTGAGAGCTTGATGAAGTCCACGGTACACGGCAGATTGGTCGCTCGCACGACGTCCGCAAGAAACATGAAGCAGCCCGTCAGCACACCCACGAAGACGGGGTTCTTGCCTTTGAAGCGAGTGTGGATTTCATCCGCGGTTTTTAGGACCGCGCGCTGGATTTCATCTTCGGGGAGGAACTTGCGAAATATTTTCGGCGGAACGCCGACGGAAATTTTATCGGGATATTTACTGGTCAATGGGGGCGCTTTGCTTTCCAAGGGATGCTTATAACTGATCCTGAGGACGTGGGAGTAGCCTGTTCGCTTACGCCCAGGCCGGGAACAGCGATGATGCGGTCGTTACAGCAGATTACTGGCCACCTATTTCTATGGGCAGGATGAACGCCGCCATCGGCCAGCCAGTCCGCCATTTTGCGGGTTCTCCGTTTGACAGGGCGGAACCGCTCTCCTTCCCGCCAGACACGGACGTGCCAGTTAGAGCATGAGATTTCGAGGTGGCCTTCACTTCGACTGAAAATCGCCGCCGGAGTTTCGATGATCTCGGGATTGGATGAAGGCTTGTGACAATTGGCGAAAGCTGCGTTGCTGGTCAGCCAGAATTTTTTGCCTGCTCGATTGAGTGTGACGCCACCCGGCAAGGGCAATTTTGAGCGCCGACTTGTGCCGCGCATGAACTCGCTGACTTGCCGTCTCGTCGATGCGGTAAGCCGAGCATCAGGGTCTCCTTGAAGTCTGGCCCAGGGGGATTCGACCGCGAGAAAATCTAAGTCTTCAAGATACAAGTTTTTCGGTAAACTCTCAAGGCCGAAACCAGCATCAGACGACTTAGGTAGACTATTGTTATTTCTTGTATTTACAAGTCTTCTGCTGAGATTCAACAGCTTCCTTAGGCTTTGTCCATGCTGACTCAGTCGCTCTACGATAGCCGACCCGGCCAGACCATCCATGTCGAGAGTCTTCCGGGTTCTCACTCGCGGAAAGCGCGTTTGGGTGTTCATAGGGTCTTCGTCGAGTACATCGTCGGTGCTGAGTAGACTGCGCAATTCGCTCCGTGTGACGGACAAAAATGGTCTCAAGATGTGCCCGCGCCTGGCCGGAATTCCCGTACACTCGTACCACGACGACGAAAGATTCAGCTTCATCAAAACAGTTTCCGCATCATCATCGCGTGTGTGTGCGGTGATGATAAAACTGCAATTGTTTTCGAGGCGAAGACTTTCGAGAGCGTTGTAGCGCAAGCGGCGAGCGCAGGCTTCCAGTGATTCATTCTTTTGCGCCAGCGTATGCGGCACGTCCACCTTTGCATGAACGAAAGCTACGCCGAGCGTGTTCGCCTGTCGCGCGGCAAGTGCTGCCACCTGCTCGGCATCTTGTCGAATCGAGTGATTCACGTGCGCAGCGACGACTGAGTCTCTCCAGCCTTGCTGCGACGCGAGCCACTTCATCATCGCAAGTGAATCACCGCCGCCAGAAACCGCGAGTAGCAGTCGTTCACCGGGTGAGACGTGCGCAAGAGCTTGCTGAATTCTATCGTGCATTCGGTTTGACCGCGCGAAAAATCAGAGAGCCCGCAAATCCCAAACGAACACGGTCGGGAATTTTGCGGCCCTTCAGAGAGTAAGCAATCTTCCAGAGAGCCATGCCGAACAGATAACGGAAGCGGCGCCATGGTCTTGTGAGTTTGTTGATGATTTTTACGTTGTTCCAGACCCAAAAGCGGCCATTCAATGACTCGACGAATGACCAGCCCGGATGAAGTTCGACTTCGCCAAATCCCGCGCGGCGGAAAATTTCCGTAAGACCCAAGTAGCTCATATGGAAATACGAATTCGCGTGATAGGCTTCCAGAAACGCGGCAGATCCTACTAAGGTACCGCCCGGTTTCAGGACTCTGTAAATTTCACGAGCTGCTTGAAAGGGATTATAAAGATGCTCGAAAACTGCCGTGGAGACAACGATATCGAATTGCTCCTCAGCGAACGGAAGCTCATGGCCGTCGCAGACAATATCCGTAAAGGGTCCGGGATAAATATCGAAGCAGACCAAGTCGTAACCTGCGCGCTCGAGCCACGCGCGATCGCCGCCGTCGCCGCTGCCGTAACTTAATACTCGCTTGCCGCTTGTTTTGTCCAGCAGCTCTCGCAGCGGCCCCGTGCTCCAGTGGCTGTTGGCGACTTGCAGATTAAGTCTGGCCTCACTTACCTCTTGCGCGAGAATCTCTTGCACATCAAGTGGAGAACGCTCGCTCACGAAAACGGGAATCTTCGTTGCCGCGTGGAGCGGATACGAGCGATTGCAGGCTGAGCAGAAATAGCCGCTGTCCGAAGCAGAGAGTTCAGGCTTGCCGCAGTTTACACAAAGAAGTTTTGGCCAGTCTTGCGATTTCATGAATTTCCTGTCAAGTAAAAAATGCGGCGCGAATCCGACTCTCCCTGCAAAATAAAAGCCGCCGGTGGAATCCCGGCGGCTTGGTTCTTAACGTGTAGCGGAGGAGGGATTTGAACCCCCGACACCAGGATTATGATTCCCGTGCTCTAACCAACTGAGCTACTCCGCCCCGCAGACGGCTGTCCGAGGGCTGCCGTCCAGAATCTATAAAGTTACAACCAACTTAGCACTTTGTCAAGTTCCCGAACATTGGTCTTGCTGGTTCTTTTGATTTGTAACGATTTGTTTTACATTAACTTATATGACATCAATGTTTCGTACGGAGAATGATTTGTAAAGTGTCGAGAAAACCCGCTATCTTGTGTTGGCCCTGAGCTTGCATTCTTTCAAGGTTCACGCTACAATTTATGAAAAAAATTCTGCTTACCGGCGGCGCCGGTTTCATTGGTTCGCATCTTGCCGAAGCCTTGCTTGGGCAGGGGACGTTCGTATGCGCGTATGACAGCTTTGATCCGTATTATGCGCGGAAATTGAAGGAGCAGAATCTGCAAAATTGCGCGGGACACCCGAATTTCCTGCTGATCGAGGCGGATATCAGGGACCATGACAAGCTGACCGAGGTCATCACGGCGCACGCTTTTGACGCGGTTGTGCATCTGGCAGCGCGCGCGGGTGTCAGACCTTCACTCGAACAGCCGCAGTTGTACACGGAAGTGAACGTGAACGCCACCGTGTCCCTGTTTGAGTTATGCCGGGCGGCGGGTGTGCGCAAAGTTGTCTTTGCGTCAAGTTCTTCTGTTTATGGAAATCGCGACGGCGGGCCGTTTCACGAGTCTGACAACACGGATCGTCCGCTGAGTCCCTATGGCTCGACAAAAAAGGCGGGGGAAGTCATCGCGCACGTTTACTCACATCTCTACGGATTTTCGATCGCGTGCCTGCGATTCTTTACGGTGTATGGCCCCCGTCAGCGACCTGACCTTGCAATTCGCAAATTTGTCCGGCATGCTTTGCGCGGAGAGCGGATTCCTGTTTATGGAGACGGAACTTCGCGGCGTGATTACACGCACGTCGCGGACATTGTCAGCGGAATTCTCGGGGCAATTGCGTGGGTGGAGCAGTCTGAGGGGCGCTACGGAATTTTCAATTTGGGATCAAGTTCACCGATTGAACTCAAGACCTTACTGGCGGGAATTGAAGCAGGCGTCGGCAAAACACTTCTGATTGATCGGCTGCCGCCGCAACCCGGCGACGTTTATCAAACTTTTGCCGACACGACACTCGCTGAACAAGAACTGGGATTTCGGCACGATGTCAACTTTAATGACGGTTTGCGCGATTTCATCGAATGGATGAAGACCAGTGATCTAAGTTAGTCGCGCAAAAATTCTGTTTTTCCGTTTATGATCGTCCGCGTGGCTTGCAGTTTGTGCAGGTCACGCGGATTTGTCTTGAAGGGATCAGTAGACATTACACAAAAATCCGCAGAGTAACCTGATTCTATTTTGCCGATTCTTCTCTCCCACCCTGCCGCGAAGGCCGCGCCTTCTGTGTAGGCTTTCAGGGAGTCTTCGAGGCTGATGCACTGCTCGGTGTGCCAGCCGCCGGCGGGTGTGCCGTCACCTTTTGTACGAGTAACAGCGGCATGAATTCCCGCGAGCGGATCCATGGTTTCAATCGGCCAGTCACTGCCGAACGCCAAAATCGCTCCGGCTTTCTGCAAACTCTTCCACGCGTACGAAGTCGCTTCGCGCTCCTTACCTAATCTGCGCTCGACAAAACTCATGTCTGCGGTGCAATGAATCGGCTGCATGCTGGCGATAACGCCAAGTTTTGCAAAGCGATCGATGTCCCGTTCGCGCAAGTGCTGACAGTGCTCGATGCGAGGCCGCAATTCGGGGCCAACCCCGTTTGAACCGGCCATTTCGATCGCATCCAATACGACGCTGTTGGCTCTGTCGCCGATGGCGTGCATGGCGATTTGGTAATCTTCTTTGTGCGCGCTGCGAATAAATCTTGCTAAAGGGCCTTCCCGGACGAGCAGTTCTCCGGACGTGGATGCGTCGTCGGAGTAGGGTTGCCAGAAGGACGCGGTACGCGATCCCAACGCTCCGTCAGTGAAGCCTTTGAAGCACTTGTAGCGGAACATCGGTGACTCGCGCAATTGGAATTTTTCCGCTTCGAAGTCATACTCTTCGGTGACTTTCCAAATGTTCAAGCGAACAATCTGATCTGATGAATCCGCGATTCGCAAATACGCGTCAAGTAGTTCTGAGCGGACACTGGCGCTGGCCGTGGTGATGCCGAGTGAAAGAGCGAGTTTTTGCGCACGCAGGAATGCTTCGCGATACTCCTCAGGGGTCGGGACGGGGATGTGTTTCAGGACAAGATAGGCCGCAAACTCGCGCAGCACGCCGTTCAGCTTGCCGTCGCTGCCGCGCTCGAAGATTCCGCCGTCTGGATTTTTTGTTGAGCCGTCGATTCGAGCGGCTATAAGAGCTTGCGAGTTGCCAACGGCCGAATGCAAGTCATGCGTCCAAGCGAAAAACGGATGATCGGGTGTGACGCGATCCAAGTCGGTGCGCGTGACGGTGACTTTGGTTTGTTCTATGCCGTGACCTACGATCCATTGACCGCGCGCGGGCTCTTGGGTTGTGATATAGTCTGAGATGCGCTCAAGAATCGCATCTACCGTATCTGCTCCGCCAAAATCGATCTGTGCCATCTGTAATCCACCAGTAATCAAGTGCAGATGCGCGTCATGAAAGCCGGGGAGCAGGACTTCGTGCTCTGACAGCACCAATGTATCCGGTGAATCAGAGGTGAAGGCACCGCGCTCGACGGTTTTTGTTTTTCCGTCGGTGATGGTGAGTCTGATTGGCTCAACGCTCGATCCACCTAACCATGCGCTTCCAATTATCGTGCGGTGATTCATTTTACAAACTCGCGGCGAATTCTGTTTATGGCAAGAGCTTTTCCGGTCGCGGGGTCGGCATCAATCACGACTCCATGTAAGCGAATGTCGCCTGTGGCCACGCCTGACTTTCCGCCGCCCATGGGGTGAAGGAAACGATGCAGCGCGCTCGTGACATCCATACCGATAACACCTGAGTGCGGGCCGGTCATCCCGACGTCCGTTAAGTACGCCGTGCCGTCAGTTAGAATTTGTTCGTCGGCAGTTTGCACGTGTGTGTGTGTCCCGACAATGGCTGTCGCCAAACCGTCAAGATAGCGCGCGAGAGCAATCTTCTCTGCCGTCGCTTCGGCGTGAAAGTCAATGAAGATTAGCGGAGTCTCGCTCCGCAGCTCATCAACCGCTTGCTTGCCCAGTCGAAACGGATCGTCAGAAGGGGGCAGTGTGATGCGACCCATCAGATTGACGATTGCCCAGCGCACGACAGGAGTAACTTCGATGATCGCCGTTCCGTGGCCCGGCGCATCCTTTGGGAAATTCAAGGGACGCAAGATGCGCGGGTCTTCGTTTATCAGAGCGTGAGCTTTTTCGCGATATAGTGTGTGATTTCCGCCTGTCAATACATCCGCACCGGCATCGAAGAGTTTTCGGATGATTGCCGCCGAAAGCCCTTTGCCGCCATCCGCATTTTCGGCATTGACGACACAAACATCCGCGGCGAGTTCACGAAGAAGCCCGGGCAACAGTGCGGCAACCGCCTGCTGACCGGGCTCTCCATAGACATCTCCGACAAATAACAGGCGGCTTGCGCTCGAAGGTTTACTTGGCAAGGCCTGATGCAATAAATTCTCTCAACACTGTAACTTTGATCTGACCCGGATACTCGAGTTCTTCTTCGACTTTCCTGGCTATATCCGTGGCGAGCATTTCGGCCATCGCATCGCTGACTTTCTGAGGCTCTACGATAATACGGATTTCACGTCCGGCCTGAATGGCGAAGGTCTTTTGCACACCCTTGAAGCTCGAAGCGATTTCTTCCAATTGCTGCAAACGCTTCACATACAATTCGAGAGTTTCACGGCGAGCGCCGGGGCGAGCGCCGGAAATCGCATCGGCGGCCTGCACAAGCACACCGATGGGAGAAATAAACTCCGTGTCGTTGTGGTGCGCGGCAATCGTGTTGATCACGATTTTTGGTTCACGATATTTCTTGGCAAGCTCGACGCCGATTTCAACGTGTGTGCCCTCGGTATAGCGGTCGATGGACTTGCCGATGTCATGCAACAGTCCGGCGCGTCGACCCATCTTCGCGTCAAACCCAAGCTGCGCGCACATCAACGCGGACAGATGCGCGACTTCAACAGAGTGATGGAGAATGTTTTGGCCGTAGCTTGTGCGAAACTTCAGTCGTCCGATGAGCTTGACCATTTCACGATGCAATCCGGTAACGCCCGCTTCTAAACAGGCAGCCTCGCCGATCTGCACCAGCTTCTCTTCCATCTCCTTTTCAATCTTCTTGACCAGCTCTTCGATACGCTGCGGATGGATTCTTCCGTCCGCCATGAGTTGTTCCAGTGCAAGACGCGCAATTTCGCGGCGATAGGGGTCGAAGCCCGAGACCACCACGGTTTCCGGAGTGTCGTCCACAATAATGTCGACGCCGGTTGCTTGCTCAAACGCCCGGATATTGCGGCCTTCGCGCC
>CAZHAK010000039.1:0-19229 GCA_964530625.1 uncultured Alphaproteobacteria bacterium
ACACATTTCTCTAAACTTTCGCCCATAGCCTCGGGACAAGACAGCAATACGGTTTGGCTCGGCAAGCTCTGGGAAATTTTCGTTCAGTACTCGAACCAGCTCTATCACAAACGGTGTTTTGCCATTGCCGCCCACCGTGATGTTACCGACAGAAATCACCGGAACGGATGCCCGCCAGCCGCCCCGACTGTCCCAGCGTTTGTGATACAATGCGGCGAAACAGCCGTAGATTTTTTCTGTTAAAGACAAGCACATGGGCTAACCTGTCTTTTCTCCAATCCCTTTCAGGTCCGCGATAAACTCGTCTACAGAGGCATAACGCTTATAGACAGACGCGAAGCGAACATAAGCAATCTTGTCAATCTTGGCAAGCTCCGCAAGAATCCACTGGCCGATCTGCGCTGCGGTGACTTCGCGCTCGGCTTCGCCTAGGACACGCGCTTCAATGGCGTCAGTCATATTTTCAATCATATGCGAGGTGACTGGCCGCTTGATGCAGGCAATAGAAAGCCCGCGATAAACCTTTTCACGATCAAAAGGTTCGCGGGCATCGTCAGACTTGATGACTTGCACGATACGAACTTCAATGGACTCATAAGTCGTAAAGCGATGGCCGCACTTCAAACATTCACGACGGCGACGAATCGCGCGGCCCTCTTTCACGGGGCGCGAGTCAATGACGCGGTCGTCGTCCGTACTGCAAAACGGGCAACGCAAAGTTTCTCCTACCTGCCGTAGCGTAAAGCTTGCTGATACAGCGGAAAATCTGCGGTCAACTCGTGAACCTGATCTCTCACTTTATTTATCGTCTCGTCAGAATCTAGATTTTGAATCACCAAGTGCATAAGCTCCGCGATCTTCTTCACTTCGGCAGCACCCATGCCGCGAGTGGTGATCGCCGGCGAGCCAACACGTACTCCGGACGTCACAAACGGTTTCTGCGGATCGTAAGGCACCATATTTTTGTTGACCGTGATGTCCGCACGTTCCAGAGCTTTCTCGGCGGCTTTGCCTGTTTTGTTCATCGGAGATAAATCAATCAGCACGAGGTGAGTATCTGTTCCGCCGGAAACGACTTTATAGCCGCGCGAGATCATTTCAGTGGCCAGCGTCTTCGCATTCTCGACGACTTTCTTTGCGTAGTCTCTGAACTCGGGCTTTAGAGCTTCGCCAAACGAAACAGCTTTTGCCGCGATGACGTGCATCAACGGGCCGCCTTGGATTCCCGGGAACACCCACGAATCGAAAGCATCCCAGTAACTCTTTGGCTTCGGCATTCCACCAAGCATAAGCTCGCCACCCTCTTCATTTGAGAGTATGATGCCGCCGCGCGGGCCTCGCAATGTTTTATGAGTCGTGGACGTAACGGCGTGCGCGAACGGAAGAACATTCGGATGAGCTTTCCCCGCGACCAAACCCGCAAAGTGTGACATATCACAAATCAGATATGCTCCGACTTCGTCCGCGATTTCGCGGAATTTCGCGAGTTCCCATTTGCGCGGATAGGCCGAAGATCCGGTCATGATAAGTTTAGGTTTGTGTTCACGAGCCTTGGCTGCGACGTCATCCATGTCAATCAAGTTTGTATCGCGAGTCACGCCATAGCTGACTACTTCAAACATACGGCCCGAAAAGTTAACGGGCGAGCCGTGCGTAAGATGCCCGCCGTGGGCAAGATCCATTCCGAGAATCTTGTCGCCGGGTGTTAACAAAGTAAAATACACGGCCATGTTGGCTTGCGCACCGGAATGCGGCTGGACATTGGCCCACTTCGCTCCGAACAATTCTTTCGCTCGCTCAATCGCCAAGATTTCGACTTCGTCAACATGCTTGCAGCCTCCGTAATATCGCTTACCCGGCAGGCCTTCGGCATACTTGTTCGTCATCACATTGCCCATGGCCTCCATTACGGCAGGCGAGACAAAGTTTTCAGAGGCAATCAGTTCCAATCCTTCATTTTGCCGCAAACGTTCGCGCTCGATAATCGCGGAGACATCGGGATCGGACTCGGCTAACAGGTTATTGATAGGTGCGCTCATGATAAATCAATTCCGCAGTTTGCGTCGTTCCCGTTTGAACCACTGCTCGTGCATATCCAGTTGTAAATAAAATCTCGTGAAGGTCTCGGTGACGTCCACATCGGAGGCGTTGCGTTGTCCGATCTCAAGCGACGTGTGAAGTTTTCCAGCCTGTTCGGCAAGTGGAATCGACAGACCAAGAGACAGTGCCGTTTCGAACACATCGCTTGTCTTGGAGCCTGAAATGACTTGCCACGGTTGTTTGCGATAGGCGACACCCGCACGAAAATCCCAGCGGTCGAATCCTTCGTCGGTGACTCGCGTGGCGCCAATTTTTTCTACACCAAGCATGGCAGAGATCGCATCTTGATCTTTCAAGTCCGTATTTTCAAACAGCGGGCCGTAATGTTTTGTCGTCCAGCTTTGCTGTTTGACGTCGGCATACACTGCCCACCGTTTCTGCCAACGATAGCCGATACCCAAGCCCAGACTACCGGGCCGATTTCCGGTTATCTCTGCAAACTGTGTTGCGCCGCCGTGATTGACCGCGCGCTCAACATCCCAATCTCCATCCGCCTCGGAATTCCAGAATCCGCCGAGGCTTAACTTTTCGCTTGGTTTTACGATAAAGGAAAGTCCGCCCCAGAAGCCTGAGAATCGCTGCAAATCACGATAAACTGCGTCACGTGGACCGTTAGCGCTTCCGGTCGAAGGAAAATCAAGCGTCTGCTGCACCTCATGGTAACTCGTAAGAAATCCTGCGGTCGCTCCGAGTGCGATATTGTTTGTCAGCTTCAGCGAGTGATTCCAGCGGATGTTTGTGTTGCTTCCCAACCAAACATTGCGATTCTCAAAACGGTGATAAACTATTCCGGTGTCTGTCGGAAATGCCAGACTGTCCTGAGTAAACGTGCGCACGTCAGATCGCCCGATAGGTTCAATGGCAAGCCCCATTTTATAACGGGGATGAACATTCAGATAGAGCCAGAAGGTTTGCCACCCGAACTCACTGTCAGAGTCCGAATCTGATTGTCCGGAAACGCTATAGAGACCGGTGTGCAATCCCGCGCGGAGCATGGCTCCGGTCATGTAAGCCGCTGCGGCGGGATTATCCGAATGCATACCGACGCTATCCCAGATGGCAAGACCTGCACCCCCTAAGCCGACGGAACGCACGCCGCCAGTCACGGTGGGATCTCCGGTGGCTTGTGTTCCGAAGATAGACCCCCCCGCAAAAGAAAGCTGGGTGACGATCAACAGTGTGAGAAGTAGCCTCATTGTTCCACCCACCAAATTTCCAATCGTGGACGCAAGGAATCCACTTCACTGTCGTGCCCATGGAAGTATTGCCGCGAGACGACATCGCTCTCAAGCGTCGCCTGAATAGAGAAGCCGCCGTTTGTTTCGGGTCGGCCAATGATGCCCGCCATGGTGCCGGTGACTTCAAAGGCGATTTCCTGATTGTCCACTTGAAACACGGATGAGCTGACCGCAACAAAATTCTGTCTTGCGCTATCCGGATACTGAAACCAGAGAGTGTCCATCAGCGACGCATCCTTATAGAGGTAGTTCGAACCGGGATACGTGAGACTGTTTGGCGCGTTCAAATCGGCGTACAAATGAATCCAAGCCCGGACGACAGTTCGCAAGGGATTTGCTGTCACTTCGTCAAGCGGAAAATAAAGTAAGCCACGACGGTAACTTCCTTGACTGATGCGAAGGCGTCCCGGCAGAGAATCACTCAGATCCGTGGCTAAATAGCCGTCATCAAACGGAACCACGATTTGATTCCACGGAACGGCAGCAAAACCGGAGTCTTCGGGAAATTGTGTGCCGATTAGCTCAAGATGAGCAATATAGTCGGTCGCGCCTTCGGCGGATTGGACTCCGACGATGACGTCGTGATTTTCTGCCTCAAGCAAGATCCCGAAGTTTAGCGAGTCATCAACAAGCCAAGACTGCCAAACGGAATCGGGCAGATTCCAATAGACTACGGGTGGCAACGTGGAATCATTAGTAAGAATTCCCGTTGGCAAGAGCAGCGTATCGAGCACGGGATAGCTGTCACGATTGGGCAAGGCATCTTCGCGTAGTGAATCTTCGTCCCAGAATTCGGTGATTTGTTTGATCAACATGCGCAAGTCAGGCGCATTGCCACGACTGGGGTAAACTTGGTCCACACGAAACCGAATACGTGCGGTATCCAGAGCGAAGCTATCGGGGAGTGCGTCTTTAGGTTGAAATCGCATAGCCGAAACGACTTTGAAGGCTTGAGCCTCACCGATTTGCAGAGTGGATCCCCTGCCCGGCGACAAATCGGCGTCCCACTCCGCTGACCTTGTGGCGGCGATAATGGTTTGACCTTCTGTTCCCTCAGGAATAACAGGAATGGCGCTTGATCCGGCATCAGACTCGCGTTGGGCACAACCTGCCAACATAAGCATGGCGATCAGAGCAAGCAGTCGAACGATGCTTGATGAGTTCAATAGAGTAATGAAAATGATAGGAGATGTTCGAGAATCAGGCTGACGGATCAGGTGCGCCGGGGCGAAGCGCGAAACGAAGATTTCGCAAGTAGATGATCATCGCGAGCAGGTAACCAGCGATGAAGACAGGGTCTTTGCGAACTGTCGCATAGAGTAACAAGACAAGAGCACCAGCGATGGAGAAGTACCAAAACGACGTCGGGAAAACTGTACGGCGCGCTCGTTCGGTGGCGATCCATTGTAAAATGAACCGCATGAAAAATAGGACTTGGCCGGCCAAACCGATAACGGTCCAGCCGTCAAGATGAACGTGACCGATGACTGGCAGCGTCATTTAATCAGGATTTGGTCATGAGTTCGAAGAACTCGGCGTTGGACTTCGTATCCCGCATCTTGTCGAGAATGAATTTCATAGACTCGACTGAGTTATTGTGGTCCAACACACTGCGCAGAGCATACATTTTCTTTAGCACCATAGGTGAGAGAAGTTGCTCCTCACGTCTCGTACCGGAGCGCAATACGTCAATGGCCGGGAAGATGCGGAACTCGGCCAACCTGCGGTCGAGCACGAGCTCGAGGTTGCCCGTTCCCTTAAACTCTTCGAAGATGACTTCGTCGGCGCGGGAGCCTGTTTCAATCAGCGCGGTCGCAAGAATAGTCAAGCTGCCGCCTTCTTCGATATTTCGCGCGGCACCGAAGAATCGTTTTGGCTCGTAAAGCGCGCTGGCGTCGATACCACCGGACAACACCCGACCTGAATGCGGCATAACCGCATTATGCGCGCGAGCTAAACGGGTGATAGAATCCAACAAAATCACGACGTCTTTACCCATCTCAACCATGCGTTTGGCTCGCTCCAAAACCATGTTGGCGACTTGGACATGCCGCTCAGCTTTTTCATCGAAGGTGGAAGAGACCACTTCACCTCGCACGGAGCGCTCCATATCGGTCACTTCTTCAGGCCGCTCATCAATGAGCAATACGAGCAGTTCGATCTCCGGATGATTGGTTGTAATCGCATTGGCGACTTTTTGCAGGATGATCGTCTTGCCTGTGCGAGGTGGAGCGACAATCAAGCCGCGCTGTCCCATACCGACGGGCGCAAAAATGTCCAGCACTCGCAGTGTCAGATCTTTGGCGTCGAGCTCCATCTTGAACTTGGAATTCGGGTAGATCGGCGTCAGGTCATCAAAGTGAACAATTTCTTTGGCGACATCCGGGTTGGTCGTGTTGACGTGGTGAACTTTCAACAGCGCAAAAAAGCGTTCGCCTTCTTTCGGTGGTCTGACTTGTCCGGCAATCAGATGCCCCGTCCGAAGTCCGAACCGCTTGATCTGCGACGGGGACACGTAAACGTCATCGGGGCTGGGCAAGTAGGACGCATGGGCGCTGCGCAGGAAGCCATAGCCGTCAGGAAGTATCTCAAGGACACCGCTTGCAGTCAAGACCTCGTCTTTGGCAGATTGACGGTTAAGAATCTTAAAAATTAGCTCATGCTTGGGCAAACCGGACGTTTCTTGCACCTCGAGCTGCTTGCCGAGGGTAATCAAGTCCGGGACCGTCATAGCCTGAAGTGTTGCAATATCCATAACTTGAACGGGGGAAATGAGGTTTGAGATCAGGTAGGGCGTGTTCTGGGCTAATGACAAAGCAAACACTGTGTCAATCGCCAGACGTGGGCTTCTTATGGAAGGATTGGCATCATGGTTAAACGCTCGATGGATACGGGATCAATAGTCACATCATCAGTGCTGGCGAACAACGAATCCACGACTCTCTTAAGTGCATCGGTGACGTCGCTGCTGAAAATTCGTACACTTCCCTTGCCGGAAGCATTTAATGAATCTTGCGTAGACAACCAGTGATCAAGCTCTCGCGCCGTTACCGCCGGAGTGTCGATCAATATGACATCGGAGCCCATCGCATGTTGAATATGATCGCGGAAGTACTCATAATGAGTACAACCTAAGACTACCGTGTCCACTTTCGCCGCGATCAGTGGCTCAAGATAATGTTCGACAATGAGGCGCGGGATGTCGCCTTCCCTCCACCCTTCTTCAACCAACGGGACAAGCAGTGGGCAACCCTGTGACTTCACCTCAACTCCCGGGAGCAGCTTTTGCAGCACATCGGAGTACGTGTTTCGTTTGACAGTTGCGGAGGTTGCGAGGACGCCGATTTTTTTTGAGCGAGTAGCCAGCGCAGCGGCGGATGCGGAGGGATGAAGAACATTGATCACCGGCACTGATAAGACTTCTTCGACGTCCCTCAAAGCGACAGCAGAAACAGTATTGCAGGCAATGACTGCGGCCTTTGGCTCATGCTCGCGCAAGAAACTGGCAGACTCACAAGCATAGCGCGTGATCAACGCAGGACTTAAGGAGGCGTACGGAACACGTGCACGATCAGCGAAAAAAACAAAGTGCTCGTGCGGCATGATACGAAAGAGCGCGGCGACCACAGTCAGCCCGCCAAGCCCGGAGTCGAAGACTGCGATCGGGCGATTGCTCATCGCGCGGCAGATTCCATTTCAGTTTTCATTTTGACGACGGACATGGCGATGGCTTCGGCGATGCGCTGGCGGCCACGCTCGGCGCCAAGCATTCGCGCGTCGTCCGAATTGGTGACGTAACCGCACTCCAGAAGGATCGCAGGCATGGACGCGCCCATCAAAACATAGAAGCCGGCTTGATCCACTCCGCGAATGTTCATTCCCGCCGATGACTTCATTTCATCCAACACGATTTCTGCCCACTTCTCGCTGTCGTGCAAATATTGGCTCGTCGCCATGGAAAGAAGTATGTAGTTTTCTTCCGTCAATACTTCATACTGTTCGGAAAAACGCTCCAATTCGACGACTTGATTTTCACGAGAGGCAACGTCAATGGCTCGTTCGGAGCGAGCGGGTTTCAGAATATAGCACTCCGCGCCGCCGACAGCGGGATCTTTATAGCTGTTGCAATGAATGGACATGAACAGATCACCCGCCTCCGTATTCGCTTGCCGTGTGCGCTCGGACAACGTGAGAAACTTGTCGTCACGTCTGGTCACAACGACAGGAATTCCGTATGACGTCAACGCGGATTCAGCACGGCGCGCGATATCCAGAACGATGTCTTTCTCGGTCAGTCCAGGCATCCCTTTGCAACCCGGATCCTTGCCGCCGTGACCGGGATCAAGAATAACCTTGCCGAATTTCCATCCTGACTCCTGCTTCGCGGGCGGGGTGAGCGGCTTCACGATTCCGTTGGTTGAGTCTGCGATTCCCAGAAGTCTGATGACTTCGCCGGATTCATTCAGTTCGATCGTCGTCGGAAAAAGTTCATCAAGAGTAGTTAACGGCAGCCACAATGAACCGTCCCAAGTTTCAACCGGCACAGGCAACTGCACAAACGCTCCGTTGACTTCAGCAAAACTATTGCGCGGTTCGAGCACGGTAACGCAACCGGGCGACGTTACTGTGTGTTTGTTCCGCTCTACTGTCGCTTCAAAGCCCGCATGTTTGCTGAGCATCGCAAGCGGCACGATGCGCACGTCTCCCCTGCTCATAAACGGCAAACGGGCGACGGGGGTTCCTGCGATATCCGTCAGCAGAACGTTCGTCGTAGCTTGTGCGGTAGCCACAAACAGTAAACAGACGACGAGCTGGTAGCAAAGGACGGGCAAGCGGCGGCGTGGGAAGTTTGACTTAGGCATGAACGATGTTAGCGAATCAGATTCGATTTAAGCGCTCGCAGAGGATCCAATAGAAAGAAGTTAAGATAAGCAGCGACAACGGACAAAAACGGCGCATTGATTTTCTTCAAGAGTAAGCTTAGGCTCGCAAGTTTGCGCCGCTGCTTGCGAAAGGTGCCGTGTCCGCCGAGCGACGCAGAGACTTTGTGCCAGAGTTTGGCGGATGGAACATAGCGCGTTTCAAATCCATGCGCTTTGGCTCGCAGACAAAACTCAACGTCTTCGTAATAGAGTTTGAAGTCATCATCGAGTACACCTACACGATCAATCACTTTTTGCGGAATCCAAAGCGCGCATCCTGTGCCCCAATCTGTTGGCTCGTCAAGGTCAAACTGACCCTTGTCAAGCTGTCGAATACCTCGGTGGGCGATGCGGCCCTTTTTCCAGATTCCACCAGCATACCAGATTTTGTTCCGGTCCGCAGCATAGAGTATTTTCGGACAGAGAAGCTGAACTGGAAACTCCTCAGAAGCCTTGCGCAGTTCAATCAGCAATTGCGGGTCGACGAGCGTGTCATTGTTCAGTAGCAGCACCGTCTCGCATCCGTCCGCCTGTGCCGTTTGAATCCCGACGTTGTTCCCACCGGCAAAGAGCAAATTCTTTCCGGTTTCCACGAGGCTAATCTCGGGACCGAACTCCTGTCGCAGTGTTTCAACACTCTTGTCCGTGGAGCCGTTGTCCACAACATACACCTTGGCCCACATGGGAGCGGGCAAAAGCGACTTCAGGCAATCGCGCGTGTCCGCCAGTCCGTTCCAGTTGAGAATGATTACGCCGAGTTTCAAAAGGAGATTACCGGCGATAGGAAAAAGCTAAGGCATACTCGGCAACGTCATCGCTGTTTTCGCGCCGGGTGTGAGCGAATTTTGTGCGCACAGTCCAATTGCCAAAATAAGCGGTCAGCCAGGCCGACACTCGGTTGCCGTTTCCGGAAAATGTTTCCAGCGGATATGCGCCCAAGATGGTCGGTTCGTAAATCAAAATCTGTGACTCCAAGCCGTCTAAGCTGAAGACAGCGACCCGGAGGCCGGGGCGAATCATTCCTTCGTTGCGAATCGCTTGCAAGTGCAGATAGTTTCCGGACATCGCGGAGTTTTCAGAACTCAGAGAGTGTCGGCGATATTCGCTACGGAGTGACCAAACCAGTAATCTTGTCCAGACAGGTTCGACTCGCAGAGACTGAATACGACGATCTATCGTTTGCCCGTCACGGTTCTCATTTCTTACAATATAGGAAGCGCGGGTGTCAACACTTGCGTTTGCGGCGGCTTTGAATGTCCAACCGACGGTCGCTTCGTCGCTTTGCCGCACGGGAGTAACAGTAGCCGTGGCTGCGGGTGTGCGATTACTGCGGATGTCTAAACTGAAATCATGTGCTCCGCGCTCGGTTCCGAGCCTTGTGCCGATGATTCGGGCATTGCGAAATGGCTCGCCAAAGCTGAACGAGCCCTGACTTCGGAGCGCATAGTAGTTCGGAGCGGCATACATGGCGTAAAACGCTCCGCGCCACTGTTCCGTTCCCTGCGACAGAATGGCAGACCATGCGGTGTGAGCGCCGGAGCGAGCAGCTTCCGCGCTGACGACTGTCCCTGCCCAATGGCCCGAAGCGAAAACTGACTCGGAATGATGCGCGGGCCCGACGTTCGCCAAATCAGGGCTGAAGCTGCTACTCTGAGCCAGAAGGCCAATCGAAATTCGATCGCTCTCCAATCGTGCGCTTACGCCTGCAGAACGCTCTTCAATATTGTCTCTCATGAGAAGTCCCGTTCGCGTTGAAGGATTCAACAATCCCGTCAACGAAGCAGATTCATCTCCGGTGTTGCCATTCCACTCACGATAATTCCCAAAGACCGCTCCATGAACACGGCCAAGCTGTTTTTCGATGGCCGCGCCGCGCAGCCAATTAGCTTCACGGGAGGTCGCGCGCGGAACAACTCCTTTGCTTGGAGCAATCGCTGAATTTCGAAAGAAAGAAAAGCTGCGGGCCGAACCGAAGGCGCTGCTGGCAAGTATGCCATGTCCCCAATCAATCTGATATGTTCCCAAAGTGAACTCTATCTCGGACGGCTCATGTTTGCCCGCGATAGTCAAGTGCAGTTCGTCGAGTGTGCGCGGATCGTGGACACGGCGAATAGCCAACACATCCGTGCGGAGCTGCTTTCCGGATAAAGTTGTGACTCGGCTGCGCGCCCAAGTATCACTCCACGAGAGTGAGTTCGACACGGGCATTGTCCACATTAATGAAGATTGAAAGCGCACGCGCTCACGGGAACCAGCCAAGTTCAGAACAGGTATTAAGAACGGGCCGGGCCTCCATTCCAGAGAATCCAGCACGGGCGATTCGCCGTCCGCCGAAGAGATCACGTCTTCAATCCAACTCTCAGACGCTTGCGCCCAGAGAATCATCGGCATAAACACGAGAAGCGAAACCCAGCGCACGCTATCGCAGGAATACGTCGAGCCCGGCGGCGTGACTGGCTCCTAAGTCCCGATGCCAAAGCAAGGCATAGTGCAGTTCCACGACGCGGTGACGGAGCGTGAATCCAGCTGTGTATTCGGCAGGATTGAAGCGTGTCCCTCCGCGTATGATAAGCGCTTTCAAAAGTCTTGTGTTGACTCCGGCGCGGACTTCCATGGGCCAACCCGGTTGCTGTTCAATTTCAATCGCGACGTCTGTTCTGTCGTCCGCCTGAAATAGAAGGCCCGCGGCGAGAGATTGTGGCAATTCGTCTTCGTAGTTCGACAGCTTTGTAGCAAGTACGTTGTTCCAGACCGCACCGGCGGACAAGTCTGAACTCAGGCTAACCACGACGCCGAGATTCACAATGCCCGCTTGGCCGCTGGGCAATCCGCCAATGCTCAAGTGATAAAGAGACGAGGAAAGTCCGGCGCGTATGTCTGAGGTGATATGAAAGCTGCCGGAAGTGGAGAAACGCGACTCTGAATAGTTGTCGTCTCCGCTCTGGCCGTACGAGGCGCCAAAATCCAGTTTCTGAACAGGAAACAGAGCTACGACCTGCTTGCTGGTGAGTTCGGCAAGTCCGTAGGGTTGATCCCACCACAAACTGAGCCCCTGCCTGCCTGATACGGCGGGATTGGCTAGAAATCCACCCATCCGGCTTTGCACCAAACCAGCGCGACCCATCGCCGCGGAAGCAGGGTCCGAAGGTAATCTTTCAAATGCGGAAAAAGCGGGTAAAACGAGAAAAATGCAGAGAGACGCGACTAAACAGCACCCCGCCTTGACAATCCCCCCGCCAATCCTTATACTCTCCGGCATGAGGTACACCCATTTACTTAGGATCGCGGCCATTATTCTGGCTGTTTGCTTTGGCCGACCAGCTCACTCACAGCTTATCTATCCGGAGGTGACCGTTGATCTCCAGCGGCTGCCTGAGGAAGCGCAAGTTAAGCTGCGCGGGATAGATTCGGTATTGACGCAATACATCGAAGAAGGACGTCATCCGTGGAATCGTGATGACGGAGGGTACGATCTTCCGGTGCAGATCAGTCTGTATTTCACTGAGTATAGTCCGAATCCGCAAGAAGACAAATACAAGGCTAACTTAATCGTCACCAACAAGCGGGACGCGCGATACGATGACAAACGACTCGAGTTCGGACTGCGAACACCCTACCAGCCTAACCAGGGGAGTTTCGATTCGTTCTTCAGCATTATCGAGTTCTACATTTGGGTGTTGGTCGGCAACGAAGAAGATAAGTATGAAAAATTAGGCGGGAACCGGTACTTCGACAAGGCACGGCAGATTCAATTGTCCAGCACGTCGTCAATCTATTATTTTGGCTGGGACAAACGAAGTGACTTATTACGCGAACTGACTGCAGACGCAAACAAGTCTTACCGCGAATTCGAGTTCTTCTATCACACCGCTCTCTACTACGACGAACAGCGGCGATATGAGGATGCGAAGGCATATTTACACTACGCCTTGCTGAAGCTGGACTTGCTGTTAATAGACAAGCGAGCGGAGATTCTTGAAACAGAGCACAGTAATCTTGCCGTTGCTCTAAAGAACTGCAACTACGAGCGAGGAATCGAAGCTTTGCGTAGAATGGATCCGGCCCACAAGTCATATTACAACGAACTATTTGGAGAGGCGCAGACCCCGTAGGAGGAAATATAGACAAACCACCCCGGTTTGTCAAGCCGCTACGAACTCTATCTTAAACAGAATCCGGCTCTTCGAGCCGGATTCGTTGCTTTAGAAAGATCTTATCCAGAGCTTAAAACTTGCGCATCAAGCCCACAACTTTGCCAAGAATCTGAAAACCGGGAGTTCCGGTTTCGACGATTATCGGCTTGAAGCGGGTGTTGGCAGGCTCGAGCAGAATTCTGGCGCCAACCGGCTTATAATACTTAACCGTGGCCTCATCCCCAATCATGGCAACCACGATATCGCCTGAATCCGCTGTTCTTTGCGGCCGGGCAAAAATCACGTCGCCTTCACGAATTCCCGCATCTATCATGGATTCGCCACGGACTCGAAGCGCAAAAGTGTCATCCGTCGGCGCGATAGACTTATCCACCAATACCCTGCCCTCATGATTTTCCGTAGCTGTAATTGGTACACCGGCGGCAATTCGACCCAAAACAGGGACTTCCCGGATATCTGAACGCATATTCGGCTTCATCGAACGCTCGGTCAGCTCAATGCCGCGCGACAGCATCGGGCTTCTTTCGAGAAAGCCCTTTCTCACCAGCGCATCGAGCACATAGCGCACCCCATTAGTGGAGGTTACCCCGATCTCGCTGCCAATCTCCCGCAAAGTAGGCGGGCGGCCCCGGTCACCGATTTCAGATTGAATAAACTCCAGCGCACGCTGTTGTTTTTCTGTAAGTTGCGTACACATTACTTTGACCTCAACATGTAGTTGAACAAATCTACAAAACATATGTTCACAAGTCAAGTACCAGAGCAAACAAACTGCAACTATTTGGAGAAGGAGTTCCGGTCAAGCACCAAAGTCACCGGGCCGTCATTGGTGAGGTGGACGGCCATCTTGGCACCGAAAACGCCGGTGGCCACGGTCAGCCCTCTGCTCCGCAGACTCGTCACAAAAGACTCATAAAGAGGTATCGCGATCTCAGGCGGGGCAGCTTCTATGAAGCTTGGCCGCCTCCCCTTTTGCGCATCGCCCAACAACGTAAACTGACTGACAACGAGCGCCGCACCGTTCACATCCTCTAAACTCAAGTTGAATTTTCCCTCCTGATCGGAAAAAATCCGCAACTCGCTGATCTTGGCTACCCCCCACTCAATCTCCTTAGGTGTGTCCGCTTGAGCAATACCTAGTAACACGAGCAGTCCGTGCGCAATTTCACCCACCACTTTGCCGTCCACTTCAACTTTGGCTTGCGAAACCCTCTGGAGCACGATTCTCAACTTCCTACTCCAGAAAAGACATGCATTGCGGAATCGGCTCAACGCGAATTGTATCCGTCACCTGCGGCGGAGTCGAATAGGGATCGAGTCTCAAAATGTAACTTTCAGTAGGGCAAATGGCAAAGAACGCGGCGCTGGCGGCAGAGTATCTGGGTCGGATCGCACTTGTTCCGAGCTGCACGGGAAAGCTCTGTCTTGCAACAAGATCCAAGAGCGTGGACATCCCGTCGGTCGAGTCTGCGCTAAGAAGGTAATGACCATCTGTTGAAACGGCCAAATCTATAATCGACCCAGAAATGTCGAATGAGTCAATCTGGACTCCGGTTGTCGCGTCCAGCACAAACAGCAATTGAAGGTCAGGTAAAGCACAATATCCTCTTACTCCGTCAGGTGAAAACTCGATATCCGTGCAGCGCGACGGCATAGGTATTCGCAGCACTTCAAAGAACCCTTCCTGTTGGACGACTCGAATCGAGTTATCACCGCGACAAGTAATCCAGGCATCCAGTTCATTGTGCGGTCGCAATCGGAGCCTGCGTGGGCTGGGACCTGTAAAATGTGTATCAGCGTCAACCGCGTTGGTGGCGATCCGAAAGTAGCGAGAGTTGTTCGTCAAGAGATGCGCCGTTAAGCCATTCCGCGAAAGCCGCAAGTCAATGGGAGTTCCTCCAATCGACAATTGTTCAAGTCTGTCAGCTTCAGGAAGCGAGAATACGGCCAAGGCTCCAGTTTCGTTGTCTGCGGCAATAAATCTCGATCCACCCGGCACAAGCTCGAGAGCCGTGGCCCATCCCGTCATTTGTTCGGTGCGAATGACCTGCAAATCATTGAGATCAAAAAAGGCCAGCTCACCCCCCACCGCACTGGCAATCAAGCCAAAGGGAGGAGTAAGCTGGCCGCACTCTTCGCAACCATTGCTTTTGGGTCGGCAACTCACCACGGCACTGAGCGTGAGCAGCCAAAAAATTGTCCGGCTATTCAGCAGGAACCCCTCCCTACTTCAATTCGATCAGGTGACCGAGCTTGTCTCGCTTGGCTGTAAGATATTTTCGATTTGTTGTCGTCGCTTCACTCTCGGCAGGAACGCGCTCGACGATTTCAATGCCGTATTTTTTCAAGTCATCAAGTTTAGCAGGATTGTTGGTCATCAGGCGAACCTGCTTCACACCGAGTTTTTTCAAAATTTGCGCACAAGCCGCGTATCCGCGAAGATCAGCTTTGAAACCGAGCTTTAGATTGGCTTCGACCGTATCCAAGCCGTTATCCTGCAGCTTGTAGGCTTGCAGCTTCGCAGCTAGTCCAATTCCGCGGCCCTCTTGCCTCATGTACACCAGGACACCGGAGCCCTCGGCCTCCATTCTGCGTAGCGCCGTTTCAAGTTGTGCTCCGCAATCGCACCGTCCGCTGCCAAAGACGTCTCCGGTAAGACACTCGGAGTGTACGCGCACCAGAACAGGTTTCGATAAGTCAAGAGGTTCTTTGACCAGCGCGAGATGATCGTCACCTTTTATGGTATCGAGAAAGTGTATGAGCGTAAATTTGCCGAACTTGCTGGGGAAAGGCACATTTACACGCTCTTCCATAAAGGACTCATGCTGGGCGCGGTACATCGCAACCTGCTCAACTGAGATAATTTTCAAGCCGTGTTTATCGGCATAGGCTCGAAGCTCACCGCCGCGCAGCATCTTGCCGTCGTCACCCATAATCTCACACAGAACTCCTGAGGGATAAAGTCCGGCCAATTTTGCCAAGTCCACAGTCGCTTCGGTCTGTCCCGGCCTCGCCAGTACGCCACCGGGATGCGCTCGCAAGGGATGAATATGACCGGGCCGACCGAAGTCTTGCGGCTTGGTCACCGGGTCCACCATCGCTTGGATGGTTTTTGCGCGATCGAAGGCTGAGATCCCGGTCGTCGTGCCGTGCAGATAGTCCACGGACTCGGTGAACGCCGTTCCAAGTCTGGCGGTATTTTCCGCGACCTGCTGCCGAAGATTCAATTCTTTGCAACGTTCAGCAGTTAAGCAGACACAGATCATCCCGCGACCATGAGTGGCCATGAAATTCACGGACTCAGGCGTCACAAACGTGCTGGCTTGCACGAGATCGCCTTCGTTTTCGCGGTCTTCGTCATCCACCACGATAACCATTTTTCCGTTCATGACATCGCGCAATCCGTCTTCGAACGGATCGAGAAAACGGTGTCCGTTTCTATTTTTCTCTTTCAATGCTCGCCTCGCGTTCCCGCCGCCCGATACTTTTCGGGAAGCAGCTTCTCGATATATTTACCCACCACATCCGCTTCAATGTTGACACGGTCGCCGACCCGGTAGTTGTGAAAAATCGTATGGTTGTAAGTATGGGGAATGATACCGATCACAACAGAGCGATCCAGCACTTCCGCGGCGGTCAACGAAACACCGTCAACGCAAATAGATCCAGTATGCACCACATATTTCATCAAATCAGCCGGTAACTCAAACTCATAAAGGCGGTTATCTCCGTCCTGCGCGATTGACTTCACGACGCCCAAAGCGTCCACATGCCCCTGCACCAAGTGTCCGCCCAACTCGGCTCCGAATCTTAGCGGGCGTTCGAGATTGACTTCACTTCCGACAACCAGCTCACCCAGCGAGGTTTTCTCCAATGTTATGCGCATCAAGTCGCATGTAAATCCAGTTTCACCCGATTCGGCGGACGTGGTGCAACAGCCGTTTATAGCCAAACTTGCTCCCAAGGGTATGTGGCGGAGCCACTCCGGTCCAACAATGCGAATCTTTCTGAACTCTTTTCGATCTTCAATTTCGGCCACGTTTCCAACAGCCTCAACTATTCCCGTAAACATTTTTCTCCAAGTAGTACCAATAATCCTCGTCAAACTGCACAGTCCTATAGGGCGTGAGTTTGGGTGCGTTTTTCAACGCTTCGAGGGATAATTCTCCGACACTCGGTCGTCCGTCCGCGCCGATCAGGATAGGTGCAACAGCCATTACAATCTCATCCCACAAGTTCGCGAGTAAAAGCGATGCGTGAATAGTACCGCCGCCCTCAACCAGCACGGAGGTCACGTCGCGACTTGCGATTTCGCGCATCGCGTGGGCCAAATCCACTCTGCCGTCCGGCGTTGCGCGGCAAACGATTAGGACGATACCCAATTTTTCAAGCCGCGCAAACTTCTCCTGATCAACTTCATTTGTAGTCAGGAGCCACATCTTGCTCCTATTTTTGTGCTGAAGCACTCGCGCATCTTCCGGGATCCGCAACTTCGAATCCGCGATGATACGGATCGGGTCACGGCCTTTGACGTGCCGGACAGTCAGTTCGGGATCATCGTCAATCACGGTCTGCACTCCAACAAGCAAAGCGTCAAGTTTGGCGCGCATGCGATGGACTTCGATCCGCGAGGCTTCGCCCGTAATCCAGCGCGACTTTCCGTTTGAAAGCGCGATGCGGCCATCCAAACTCTGCGCAACTTTGAGCAGAATCCATGGACGTCCCTTTGTCATATAACTAATGAACGGAGCGTTCAGCCGCTTTGCGTCCTCTTCACAGACGCCCATTCTGACATGCACACCTGCCTCGGAAAGCGCGGTGATTCCTTTGCCGTCAACCAGCGGATTGGGATCTCGATGCGCGATGACGATCTTGCCGACTTGCGCGTTGATTAACGCGGATGTACAGGGAGCAGTTTTGCCGAGATGACAGCAAGGCTCCAAATTAACATAGACCGTTGCTCCGCGTGCTTGATCGGGAGTCAGTTTTTTCAGCAGTGCGGTTTCGGCGTGCAATTCTCCGAACTTGCGATGAAACGCTTTCGCCAATACTTTGCCGTCTTTGACTGCGATCGCTCCGACGAGGGGATTGGGACTGACATTCCCGGCGCCCTTCGCCGCTTCCTTGAGTGCCATGCGCATGAAGCGTTCGTCTTCAGTACGCTTCGCCGTCAAGGTCCGTCCTCGCGCAAACAACTCATGCAGTCGCGATCTCCGAAGTTGACCACGCGGCGGCGAGTATGTTTGCGATCAACTGCTCCGCCGTCCAGCCATGAGCCAACGCAGCTTTCGGAACAAGTGAGGTCGCCGTCATACCTGGAAGAGAGTTCAACTCGAGGCAGATAAAGCCGCTTTCGTTGACGAGAAAATCTACGCGCGCAAATCCCCGTGAACCCAACACTCGAAAAACATCCGCTGCGCAATTCCGAATTGCCTGCGTCAAATCAGACGAGATTTCCGCTGGGCAAACATATTCCGTCTTACCAGAAGTGTATTTGTTCGTGTAGTCGTAAAACCCCTGCTTAGGTCGAATTTCTACCAACGGAAACGCGACACCACCGACGACGGTTGCGGCAATTTCTTTGCCTTTGAAATACTGTTCGATCAACGCGCTATCATGCTGATCTTTGATCAGACGCAGCGCCGCAGGTAGATCGTCTGCAGAATGTACGATGGTCAGTCCCACAGTTGAGCCGCCGCTCATGGGTTTGACGACTGCGGGGTAACCGAACTCCTTGACAATCCGATCATGAATCTCCGCCGCTTGATCAAGCTCGGACTCATCCGCTTCAAATCCCTTTGCCAGCGGAACTCCGGCTTGCTTCATCAGTGCTTTCGCCGATGCTTTGTGCATCGCGATGGCGCAGCTTCTTGGCCCTGACGCGGCATAGGGCATACCCACCCATTCCAACAAGCTTTGGAGCGTGCCGTCTTCACCGTAACCGCCATGCAGTATTGGAAAAACAACATCAATGTGCTCACGCTCAAGCACGTCGAGCAGTCCGCGCACGACGCGAGGTGAAAACTGCATTGCTCTTTGGAGCGGCGGCGCATCTACACCAATCACCGACGGCGCCATTTTCCGATTGGCGGGGATAGTCACGCCGACATTCTCGGGATCGTATTTCAACACATCGTGGCCAATCGCTGCGGCCCATGTCGCAACGGCATCTCCGGACGCCAAGGATACGATTCGCTCGGAAGTCGCACCTCCGCACAAAACCAGCACTCTCATTGGCGACTGTCTTGTGACAGCTTCATTGCGACGGCAGTATGCAAACGATTCAGCGTCGCCTCACGTCCCCACATCCCGACGAGTCTTGCCAATTCAGGCCCGTGCTCGCCTCCAGTTAGGGCTAAACGCAAAGTCATCCAGATACTCTTGCCCTTTAAGCCATGCTTGGCTCCGGATGCACTGGCCGTTGCCTTAAAATCCGCAATGAGCAATTCAAACTCATTCCATCGTCCGGCAGGTATTACCGACAGGCCATCGGCGACATCCGCGATGAAGTTCAATTGAGTTTCATCCAAAGTCTCATACTGAGAGATTGGCAAAGCAAACGCTTCTTGAACTTTAGCGGCAAGATCAGCAAAAGACTCAGCACCGGGGCGAATACTTTCAACTGCATATTTCACGCGCGGCGCCGCTTCTTCAAGAAGTTCAGCAGGCAACAACGGAGCGACTCCTTGCCAAACGGTGTCACTGTCAAGCTTGGCAAGATATTCCGTATTCATCCAGCGCAGTTTCGTCTGATCGAATACCGCGCCAGCCTTATTCACCCGCTCCAGAGTAAACTCGTGAACTAACTCCTCAAG
>CAZHAK010000040.1:0-16743 GCA_964530625.1 uncultured Alphaproteobacteria bacterium
GGCGGGCTCAACCTGACCATCGAATCCGGTCGTATTGCGAAGCAAGCAGATGGAGCGATTTGGTTGACCTATGGCGAAACCACCGTACTGGCTACGGTGTGTGCGAATTTGGATTCGGATACCGAATTTGATTTTATGCCGCTGACAGTGGACTATCGCGAGAAAATGTATTCGGTGGGCCGCATTCCCGGCGGATTTTTTAAGCGTGAGGGCCGTCCGTCCGACAAGGAAACTTTGTCGGCGCGATTGACGGATCGACCATTACGTCCATTGTTTCCAGACGGATTTTACAAAGAAGTGCAGATTATGATCAACGTCCTTTCATCGGACGGCGAGCATGATCCTGATGTTTTGGGTACAATTGCCGCGTCTGCGGCGTTGGCGATTTCGCATGTGCCGTTCAACGGACCGGTGGGTTCGGTGCGCATGGGACATGTGGACGGTGAGTTCGTCGTGAATCCGACTTTCAAGCAATTGGAAGAATCCAAACTTGACGTGGTCGTGTCCGGCACAGCTCAATCTATTATGATGATTGAAGGCATCGCGAAACTGGTGGATGAAGACACGTTCTTAAAGGCAATCGAAATCGCTCATGGCGAAATCAAGAGGATTGTTGCGCTGCAGGAGAAACTTGTAAAAGCTATCGGCAGGCCGAAGGCCGAGTATGTTCCCGCGGAGAAGGACAAGAATCTTGAAACCCGTTTGAGCAAGGACTACGATAAGCAGATCGCGGAACTTTGCAAAATTGCGGAAAAGCAAGAGCGCAAGAAGGCGATGAAAGTTATTGTCGCCGACGCACAAGAAAAATTGGCGGAAGCGTTTCCTGATAGTGACAGCGCGATCAAGAGCTGGGTGAATGCACGCTTTGATCATGTTGTGCGCCAGCGCGTTGTGAAAGATAAGATTCGCATCGACGGGCGCGGTCACAAAGATATTCGCCCGATTTCGTGCGATATTGACGTGCTTCCGCGTGTTCACGGCAGCGCGCTCTTTACGCGCGGTCAAACGCAAGCATTGGGCACCATTACGCTTGGCGCCAAGTTTGACGAGCAAAAAGTTGACGGCATTGACGGTGTATATTTTAAGCCGTACATGCTGCACTATAACTTCCCGCCTTTTAGCGTCGGGGAAGTGCGTCGTTTCCTAGGACAATCGCGCCGTGAAGTAGGTCATGGAAATTTGGCGTGGCGCGCGATTCAACCCGTGCTTCCGGCGTGGGACGATTTTCCCTACACAATTCGCGTTGTGTCGGAGGTCTTAGAATCCAACGGCAGTTCTTCGATGGCAACCGTTTGCGCGGGCTGTATGGCGATGATGGCGGGCGGTGTTCCGCTGAAATCTCCTGTTGCCGGAATCGCGATGGGACTGATTGAAGAGGACGGCGAGTTTGCCATTCTGTCAGACATCTTGGGTGATGAAGATCATATCGGCGACATGGACTTTAAGGTCACCGGTAACGAGCAGGGACTCACGGCTTGTCAGATGGATATTAAGATTGCGGGTATCTCGATTGACTTGATGCGTACAGCAATTGTGCAGGCGCGTCAGGGTATCGAACATATTTTGGGTAAGATGCGTGAAGCAATTGCCGAGCCGCGTCCAATGATTTCGCCGTACGCTCCGCGAATTGCTTTCTTTACGGTTGATCCGGACAAGATTGGTTTGATTATCGGACCGGGCGGCAAGACGATTCGTGATATTATTGCTCGCAGCGGCGCGCAAATTGATATTGAAGACACAGGCCAGATTTGCATTTCAGGTCCAAGTTCAACTGAAGTCGAGAAGGCGCTTGATATACTGCGCGGCATGACTGAGAATCCTGAAGTCGGCAAGGTTTATGACGGACGCGTGACCAAGGTTACGGACTTTGGCGCGTTTGTCGAGATTCTTCCGGGACGTGAGGGACTCTTGCACATCAGCGAGATTGAACATCATCGTGTGAATAGGGTCTCTGACCACTTGAACGTCGGCGACGCGGTCAACGTGAAACTTGTGAAAGTAACACCTGAAGGCAAGCTTGATCTTTCGCGCAAGGCTTTGTTGCCGCGTCCGGAGGGTATGCCTGAAGAAGAACCGCGCGAGCGCCGCGACCGCAACAGTGGTGGTCGTGATAAACATCGTGGTGATCGCCATCCGCGAACTGAAAAGGTAGAGAATGACGATTAGTCCAAAGACGGACTTACCGGGACTGCTGTATGGTTAAGACTTCGTTGTATCAAAAATCCACATTGCCGACCGGCATTCGACTTGTAACTGAAAAAATTCCCAGCGTGCGTTCTGCGGCGCTGGGAATTTGGGTTACAGTCGGTTCGCGGCATGAGTCGGAACAGCTGAACGGCATTTCTCACTTCATCGAGCATATGGCGTTTAAGGGAACGGCGTCGCATTCGGCAATGGAGATTGCGAAAACAATCGAGCGCGGAGGCGGACACATCAACGCTTTCACCGGTAAAGAGTTGACTTGTTTTTATGTTCATGTCTTAGATGAACAGCTGCCGACGGCAACCGGTATTCTTTGTGACATTCTGCAGAACTCACTCTATGAGCCAGCGGAAATGGAAAAGGAGAAACAGGTCATCCTTGATGAAATCCGTGATCATGAGGATATGCCAGACGATGTCGTGCACGAGCAATTTGTCGGATTGGTGTTTAAGGATCATCCGATCGCAAGACCAATTTTGGGATCGCCGAAGAATGTGAAGTCGTTTTCGCGCGATGATATATTGGGATTCATGAAGGAGCATTACGATCCGCATCGGATCGTGGTGGCTGCGGCGGGAAACGTGAAGCACGCGCAGCTTGAAAAGATGATCAGCGCGGCGCTATTGGTGAAAGGTAAGAAACAGAGAGCCGGAGCTCAACCGATTAGACCGCTTGAACCGACTTTTCAGCGAAAAAGCCGGGCCATTCAACAAGCTCATATGCTGACGGGTGGCCGGGGCTTACCGTATAATTCGAGAGACCGCATCACAGTTTCGATGCTAACCACTGTTTTGGGTGGCGGGATGTCGTCACGATTGTTTCAGAACATCCGCGAAAAGCATGGCATCGCTTACGCGGTTTATTCTTATGTTGACGCGCTGTCGGATACGGGCTATTACGGAGTGTATTTGGCGACGGACAAGAAGCGAGTCGATCGTGCGCGTGAGATGGTGATGGCCGAGTTGAAAGACCTGCAGGACAGACCGCTTACGACTTCGGAATTAAACGAGATTAAGATACAGTATAAAGGCGGCCTGATGCTGGGGCTTGAGAATACGTCCAGCCGGATGATGCGGCTTGCGCGGATGGAGATTTATCAGGGTCGTTTTGTTCCGCTCGATGAAATCAGCGAGAAGATTGACGCTGTGACTCCGAAAAGAATTCAAGTGATGGCGAACCTGTTGTATGATCCGAAGAATATCGTGACTGCTTTGCTCGAACCCAACGGCAAGTCTACAAAGTGACGCTGGTTGTTCCGATAGTCCGACTGCCACACGCGCCGAGCAATCTGCCCGGTTATGCGACGTCCGGTGCGGCGGGAATGGATTTGAGTTTGGCGGGCGAGGCGGTGACGCTTTCCCCCGGTGAGCGAAAATTATTGCCGACGGGTTTTAAAATAGCGATTCCTGAGGGATATGAGGGCCAGGTGAGAATGCGTTCCGGTTTTGCGCGACGAAGCGGTTGCTTCATGCCAAATTCTCCGGGTACGATTGACAGTGATTACCGAGGTGAACTACTAGTCCTGTTGATGAACGCTTCGAGTTCGCCGGTTGTAATCGAGAGTGGCGAGCGATTCGCGCAACTCGTGGTTAGCCCAGTCGTGCGAGTGGCATGGGCAGAGCAGAGCGATCTTGCTGAGAGCCCTCGCGGTTCGGGTGGTTTTGGCAGCACGGGGCGTTAGAAAGACTTGCGTATGACTCGTGAAATAGTTATGTTTTCCGAAGCATGAGTAACGTGACAGAGAAACGGGACGCGCGGGTTCCTCAACTAAAGAAACTTTATCATTCGATTGGTGAAGTTGCCGAGTTGATCGGCGTGCCTGCGCATGTTTTGAGGTATTGGGAGAGCGAGTTTCCACAGCTTCACCCGAAAAAGGGTCGAGGGGGAAACAGGTTGTACACAGAAAATGATCTGTCTCTGTTGGCGCGCATTCATGATCTGCTGCATAACAAGAAATTCACGATTGCCGGAGCGCGCAAGCAGCTTCTCCTTAGCACGGATGATGAAGTCGAGGCAACGGTGAATGGGGATATGCTTGCTGAAGTTAAGACTGAGCTAAGAGAGATATTGAAAATACTTGATACGTCGGGGCGTGGCGCAGCCCGGTAGCGCACCACACTGGGGGTGTGGGGGTCGCAGGTTCAAATCCTGTCGCCCCGACCAATTTGCACACGGGAGTATTCCCGTGTGTTTTTGTTAAGGAGAGTTTGTCATGTGCAATGCATACGGAACGATAGGGTATTCGCGTCGCTCTTTGATTCACGACATCCTCGGAATTCCCCGCGGACATTTAGGAGAAGATGAACTTCGTGTCGTCCGTCCGACGGACAACGTGGATACGATTAAGTTTGTTGCGGAAGGGGCCAGCGGGTACTTTGAGGCTGAGCAAATGCGCTGGGGGTTTATTCCGAATTGGTCGGAGACAATGCCTTCGCGTCCGTTGACGAACGCGAGGAGTGAAACTGTGGCAACGTTGCCGTCGTTCAGAAATTCGTTTCGGAGTAAGCGCTGTATTTTGCCGGCGAGTGAGTTTTATGAATGGACCGGCACCGGCAAAAGGAAGCGCCGCGTGACGTTTCAGCCAAGCGCTTCGCTGAAGCTCTTCGCCTTCGCAGGATTGTGGGATGTTTGGAAGCGTGAGGAGCGGTCTATACAAAGCTGTACGCTGATTACCGTATCGGCAAACTCGGTGGTTTTACCAACGCACAATCGCATGCCCGTGATATTACAGCCTGTGGAGATTAAGTTGTGGTTGGATCCCGGGACGTCACAGGAAGCGCTGATGAAACTGCTCGCTCCGCTGTCGGACGATCTGATCGCAGAAGTTCCTCCTCCGATGCAGGAGAATACGTTGTTTTAAGACAAACATAAACTCCCGGCGCCGCACGCCGGGAGTTTTTTCATCCTGTTCTCGAATTCATCATTTCATCGTTTTGTCACCGTCCATTCATTCCTTCATATCTAAACGAAGTCGCTCCGGTTTGCGGGCCCCGCCGAGCCGAAGAGCTGCTTTTCGGGCTTAACATGTTTCCCATATATCCAATCAGATGCGAACCGTAGCGATCCTTGATGTCGTCGCAGACGTGCGTCAGCGCATCGCGATCCTGCCGCGGAGCGAAGAGTTCCTGCTGTAAGACTCTGCTCATCGGGACAAGCTGCGAGATATCGACTCCGATTAGCCTGACGGGCCGGGACGGATCATAGAGCTCGCTAAAAATACTCTTGGCCGCGACATAGATGTCCGACTCCATATAGACGAAACGCGCGAGTTTTTTTTGTTGATGTACGGTTTCAAAGCCTTTGTATCGAATCTTCACCGAAACCACCCGACCCGTAAGCCGCGCAGTTCTCATACGGCGAGCGACTTTTTCCGTCAGCAGCATCATCCGACCAAGAATTGCGTCGATCGAGGTTTGTTCTTCATGAAAGGTCGTCTCGTGACTCATGGACTTTTCTGCGGGCAGATCTTTGGCTCTTAGAACCGTGCTGCTGCCTCCGCCTCGGGCCAGCAACTGTAGATCAGGCCCGCGTCGTCCGAATTTTGATCTCAATACGTCCGTGGGGTAGATTGCCAAGTCGCCGATGGTGCGGATTCCCAGTCCAAGAAGGACGTGCTCCGTTGACGGCCCGATGCCGATGAGTTCGCGTATGGCCAATTTGTTATAAACTTCCGCGACCTTCGACGGTGGAATGTGAGTGAAGCCATTCGGTTTGTTCATGCCGGATGCCATCTTCGCGACGTTCCGCGTCGCACCCGCTCCAATTGACGCAGTGATGCCGACTTCCCGAAATACTCGTTGGCGAATTTCATCAGCCAGCGCCTTGGCGCTGGGCCAGCTCCAGACCACATCTGTTACATCCAAAGCGGCTTCGTCAATCGAGATAAACTCAACCTGATCCGTATAGTCTATCAGGATATTGCGGACGCGGGTGGAGGCGTCCACGTACCGGCTTCCTTCCGAGCGCACACAGATGGCTTGGGGACATTTTTGGAGCGCCTCGTGCATCGGCATGCCGGAGTGCACTCCGTATTTGCGCGCTTCATAGGAGGCCGTGGTGACCACGCCCTTTGCGCCTGAACTCCCGCCGACGAGTAGCGGTTTGCCTCGTAGATTCGGATTGTCACGCATTTCGACCGCTGCAAAGAACTGGTCGAGATCGAGGTGGAAGATGGTCTTACTCATGGTGATACCTCTTAGGTCTGTTGGCGGAGGCGTTCCAGCCGCCAAGCTTGAGATTCGTTATTGAAGGAGAGTTCGTAAATCTCCGGTCCGTCGCAATTGACTGAAAAATAGTGGTATAGCGCTGTCCCGTCTTTTTGTCGCCAAGTTCCGTTGACGCGCAGGACTTTGTAGACCCGTTCTCTCCAGCGAAACTTAATCGGAGTTAATTTCCCGTGCCGGAACAAAGCGATAACTTCAATGGGATCAAGCAATTCTGAGTCACTCATAAGGCCTATTATATCTATCTTCTTCGCTGGGACGGATGCATAAACAAACATATTGAACAATTGTTCAAAGGACAAGATACGATATCAAATCAAGTTTGTCAAGTGCTGAATATGAAGAAAGAAAGCCGGCCAATAGATTGGAAGTCTTGAGGAATGGCCTTATCTTCACTTGGCTGAATTTACCGATTGAATATTGTCCAACAAACACGTGAGCACAAACTCGTGATTTATCAGAAGAATGCCGGTTTATGGCGGTAGAATATTCTACACTCACATTGAAAAAAGGGGCGGAGTCGCGGGTGTTTGGAGGGCACTTGTGGATTTTCTCGAATGAACTTCGGGAGGGATTTCAGGAGTTTGAGCCGGGAAGTTTTGTGCGCGTGGTTGATAGTAGGGAGCGGCTCTATGGTGTCGGTTCGCTCAATCCGCACAGTTTGATTGCTGTGCGATTGTTTGCGCGGAATAACGTCGTGATTGACCAGGATTTTCTGTTTGAACGGCTCGACCGCGCTTTGGCGGCGCGTACGAAGTTATTAGGTGATGACCATGTCTGCCGGGTTGTGTTCAGTGAGGCGGACGGGTTACCCGGAATTATTGTGGACAGGTTTGCTGAACTTGTCGTGTTCCAGACTTTGACGGCCGGTGCCGAATCGCTTGAAGAGGATTTGCTTGAGTGGATTCATTCGAGGCTTCGTCCGACGGCAATTGTCGCGGCAAACGATTCCTCAATGCGGCGCCTTGAGGGTCTGCCGCAAGTGCGCATACAACTATATGGCGACCCGCAGGAAACATTTTTGTTCGAGCAAGATTCGCTGAAATTGCTTTGTGATTCGAATCAGGGGCAGAAGACGGGCTTCTTTCTTGACCAGAGAGTTAATCGAAAGCTGATGCAGAGTTTCGTGCGCGGCGGCGAGTCTGTTTTGGATTTGTTTTGTTATTCGGGCGCATTCGGATTATACGCGATGCAAGCTGGAGCGGGACAGACGACCTTCGTAGACGGATCGGAGCGCGCGTTGAGTCTTGTGCGCGATGTTTGCGAACGGAATGGTTTTTCTGACCGGGCTTCGTTTGTCAAGACGGATATTTTTGAGTGGCTAAAAGAGAGTGACCAGCAGTTTGATATGGTGAGCCTTGATCCGCCAGCGCTGGCTAAGAACCGGAGCAAGGCGACGATTGCGCTGCGAGCCTACCGCGACATAAATGCGCGCGCGATGAAATGGGTTAAGCCGGGCGGACTGTTGTTGACGTCGAGTTGCTCAGGATTGATTTCGCGCGTGAATTGGCGGAAAGTACTGGAAGAAGCGGCGTTCAAGAGCCGGCGGACGGTGCGGTTTGTCGCCTTCGGAACACAGGCTCCGGATCATCCGATTCTAGCGGCGATGCCGGAGACTGAGTATTTGAAATTTGCCGTGGCGCAGGTGTCCTAAATTTAGTTTTTATGGGAGCTTGACAATCAAAAGGCGAAGTGGTATATTCTGGTTCTGTCTGCGCAGCGATAGTGACATTTTTCAGATGTGTATCTCAGGTATAAATATATGAGAAATTATAAGTTATCCAGAGATGAAATGGTCTTGACGCAACTTCAGCGGCGGGGTATCACGGATGCTCGGGTGCTTGAGGCGATGCGGCAAGTGAAGCGGCATGAGTTTGTGGATCAGGCTTTTCAGATTCGCGCCTACGAGGACACGCCTCTGCCAATTGAAAGCGGGCAGACGATCAGCCAGCCGTTTATCGTTGCCAAAATGTCTGAATTGCTGAATGTTCAGCCAACGGACAAGGTTTTGGAAATCGGAACCGGTTCGGGCTATCAGGCGGCAATTTTGTGTGTTCTGGCCGGGAAGGTCTATACTATCGAGCGGCACTTTGGATTGGCCAAGGAAGCTCGCGCAAGACTGGAAGCTGCGGGATTTAGCAACGTGGTCGTGAAGCACGGAGACGGAACCATCGGCTGGGCAGAACAGGCGCCGTTCGATAAGATCATCATCACGGCATCGGCACCGCAGTTGCCCAAGACTCTTTCGAATCAACTGAAAGAGGGAGGGCGGATGATTTTCCCGATGGGCGAGGGACGTGAACAGATTTTGAAAGTCGTCGACAAGATTGACGGCGAACTTCAGATACAAGAAATGGGTATGGTTTCTTTCGTGCCACTGATTGGGCGCGAGGGGTGGAGTGATCCGGGATCGGATCCGAGACAATATATGTCGGGGCGTAGCGCAGTCCGGTAGCGCACTTGGTTCGGGACCAAGGGGTCGCAGGTTCAAATCCTGTCGCCCCGACAACGCAACAAAGCCGCCCTTGGTTAAGGGCGGCTTTGTTGTCTTTTTTATGGATTTTCTCTCACAGATTACAAACTTCCTCTCGCATTTGGACACGCACCTTGAAACGGTGGCGATCCACTATGGGCATTGGACCTATTGGCTGATCCTCGCGATGGTGTTTGCGGAGACCGGGCTGATCTTCGCGGCATTTCTGCCGGGAGATACGCTGCTGTTTGCGGCGGGAACGTTTGCGGGGGCGGGACACTTGAACGTCTATGAGCTGGCGATCGGGATTCATCTTGCCGCAGTTTGCGGAGACAGCGCGAACTATTGGATATCCCGGAAGCTGGGGCATCGTGTTTTGGTGAAGTGGATGAAGTTGATTCGACCGGGTTATTTGCGCAAGGCTTCGACGTTCTATCGCAAGCATGGCGTGAAAGCTGTGCTGGTATCGAGGTTTGTGCCGACGTTTCGGACGTTTGTGCCGTTTATCGCGGGGCTTTCGAAGATGAAATACTCGCGTTTCTTGCTCGCGAGTGTCATTGGTTCGTTCTTGTGGGTCGGAGTGTTTGTCTTTGCGGGATTCTTCTTTGGAACGATTCCGTGGGTAAAGGAAAATTTCGCCTTCGCGATTCTCTTGGTGGCCTTATTCACCATTCTTCCTACGACGATTGCCTTGCTGCGCTCGAGGATGCTTAAGCGCAAATCAAAAGTTGCCGAGTCCACCACCATCATATAACTCAATTCATGTCTATTCCTAAGCCCAATATCGTTCGCCGAATGTATGATTGGACGGTGGCCTGGGCGGCCAAGCCGTCGGCGCTGATTGCTCTGTTTGTGATTGCGTTTGCTGAGTCGTCATTTTTTCCGATTCCGCCGGACGTGTTGTTGATTGTGATGTGTGTGGGGGCATATCAGCAATGGTATAAATATGCGTTCGTGTGCTCGATTGGTTCTGTGTTAGGGGGGATGCTCGGATATGGCATTGGGTATGCGATGAAGGACACGCTGGGCTGGTGGATGCTGGTGTGGATTGGGAAGTTGATCGGGCAGACTCCGGAATTGATTCAGCAAACGGCTCAACATTATTTTGACATGTACGGTGCGTGGGCCGTTGGGATTGCGGGATTCACTCCGATTCCTTATAAGGTGTTTACGATTACGGCCGGGTGGTTCGAGATGAATTTCGGGACGTTTGTGCTGGCGTCGGCGTTGTCGAGGAGCGCGCGGTTTTTTCTGGTGGCGGGATTGATCGGATTGCTTTACAAGAGTTATGGCGACAAGATCACCGTTTTTATTGATCAGCATTTCAACAAGCTGACGGTGGCGTTTACGATTTTGCTGGTGGGTGGATTTTTTGTGCTAAAGGTGCTGAAGTAGCTTGCGAGACGAATTCCTTACTCTGAAGTTTTCGGATCACGAGCTGGCGGCGCGGAGGTTGCTGCATGGCGCGGATGTACGACAGACAGGGATTGTGCTGTTTCACAGCGCGCTGGCATCTATGGACACATGGCGGAAGTTCCCGTATGATTTGGCTGTGGTACTGGAACAGGACGTGCATATGTATGACCGACGAGGGCATGGGCATTCGTCTCCTTTATCTGCTGAAGTGCGCCGGAGTGATTATCTTGAGCACGAAGCGCGGCAAGTGCCGCGGATCTTGGATCAGTTGGGACTGGAAACCGCAATCGTGATTGGACATAGCGATGGCGGTTCGATTGCGTTGCTGGCGGCGGCGATGTGGCCTGAACGGGTTTCATCCGTGGTGGCGATTGCATCGCATGTTTATGTAGAGGATATTACGCTTACGGGCATCCGTCACGTCATGGCCACAGCCACGGATACGGCGTTGCTTAAGCGCATGCGGAAGTATCACGGTGACAAAACTGAGCGGCTGTATCAGGTGTGGCATGAGACGTGGCTTTCGCCCGGGCATCGTGAGTGGAATTTGTTGGGATATTTGCCTAAGATTCAGTGTCCGGTATTGGTGATGCAGGGGGAGTTGGATGAATATGGTACGATTGAGCAGGTGAATGCAATTGTAAAGGGAGTGGGGGAGAAGGCGCGGGCGGTGATGTATCCGGGGGTGGGGCATGCGGTTTGGAGGGATAGGGAGGGGGATGTGGTGAGAGAGGTTGCGGGCTTTCTAAGCAGTTGTTATTTGGAAAAACGCTAATAATTGGCGGAACGGGAGTTGATTGAAAACAGGGGGTTAGTTTTTGGGCTTGTGACGAGGGGTGCGAGGGGGTTTTGGGGTGGCATATATATATTGAACGCTTGGGCAGGCGGTTTGGTTCCCGTGTTGGGAAAACAAGGGGTTAGGAGCAAGGAAGTATGGCTGTGAATCAGAAAAAGCAAATAGGAAGAAAAACGGGAGAAGTTCAGGGCAAGTCCTTGAATCAAGGTCTCGGCGCTGCGAAGGCGGCCAAGCAGGACGAGTTCTACACCCAGTACATCGACATCCAAAAAGAGGTCGAGGCCTACCTTGAGTATGATCCTGACACCTTCCGTGGCAAGGTTGTTTACTGCAACTGTGACGACCCCTTCGAGAGCAACTTCTTTAAGTATTTCGCCGCTAACTTCAACAAGCTCGGCCTCAAGAAGCTGATCTCCACAAGTTATGATGGCTCCCCGATCGCTGGTCAAGGCACCTTGTTTCCAGAATATAATGAGGGTAATGGCAAGCGCAAGAAACCCAAGGCGCTCGCAGTTATCCTCGACCATGTAAAAGATGAGGACGGTGACGGCGCCGTAAACGTAAGCGACGTCCAGATTTTCCTCAAGCGGAACAAGGCTGCGAGGAGAGCATTGAAGCCAGACGACATGTACCCAGGTGGCGACTTTCGCAGTTCCGAATGCGTCGCACTTCTGAAAGAGGCGGATATCGTCGTCACTAACCCGCCCTTCTCTCTCTTCCGTGAATACGTCGCGCAACTTGTAGAGCACGGGAAGAAATTCTTGATCATCGGGAACACGAATTCGATTACCTACAAAGAGATATTTCCACTTATCAAGGACAACAGTCTGTGGCTCGGTTGCACAAACTTCAATGTTGGAATGTTTTTCGCCGTGCCGGACGACTGGAAGCGCTTCCACCACATTGACGAGCAGACCGGCAGGAAAATAGCGCGGGTTTCAACCTCGTGCTGGTACACGAACTTGGACCACGGTCGTCGCCACCGGCCTCTGCAACTCATGACCATGGAAAAGAACTTGAAGTTCAGCGATAACCTAAGGGCCAAGGCTGCTTACGATCGATACGACAACTACGACGCGATCGAGGTAGCCACTTATAAAGAGATCCCTAGCGACTACAACGGCGTTATGGGCGTTCCAATAACCTTTCTCGACAAGTACAACCCCGACCAGTTTGAGATTGTGGGCACCACGGAATCTAATGACCGAGACAACGCCTTTAGGACGCGGGTGTACACGTCACAAGAATGCCGGGAAGCGTATCTGAAGCGATTCGGGAAGTCAGGCGTTTACGACCTCAACGCCTCAGGGGTAGTGAATGGCGTGAAGGTTTTTAAGCGCGTCCTTATCCGCCATCGGCGCAAGAAAAGAGCGAAGAAATGAATACCACCCTCAGAACGAATATCACTGTCGCTAACATTTGCGAGGGGTTTGTGTACAACCAATTGGAGGGCAAAGGGTTGTACGGGCTGGGCGGAAGGCTCACGATTCAGCCGGAGTATCAGCGGAATTATATCTACGCTGACAAGGGGGGCAGCAAAGAGCAGGCGGTCATTCATTCGCTACTTAAGCAGTATCCGCTCGGGCTGATCTACTTCAATAAAGTAGGCGAAGACAAGTTCGAAGTGCTGGACGGACAGCAACGGATAACTAGTATCGGGCGATTCGTTACGAACAAGTTTGCGATCATGGATAATGGCAATCCTATGAACTTCGACAGCCTGCCGACGGACCAACAAGCCAAGATTTTAGATTCAAAATTGCTCATCTACGAATGCGAGGGCACTGAGACAGAGATTAAGCAATGGTTTGAGACTATCAATATCGCTGGTGTGCCTCTTAACCACCAAGAGCTATTGAACGCCATTTATTCCGGACCATTCGTGACGCTTGCAAAGGCGGAGTTCAGCAACAGCCAGAACGCGAACATTCGTATGTGGAGCGCGTACGTCAAGGGTAGCGCAAACCGACAGGAGTTTTTGGAGCAGGCGCTTGACTGGGTGAGTAAAGGTGATATAGGCGCCTATATGAGCACTCATCGTAACGACAACAACATTAATGATCTGAAGGCCTACTTCACCAGCGTAATCGAGTGGGTATCAACCGTATTCATTGACGTTCTGCCTGAAATGAAGGGAAGGGAGTGGGGCAGGCTCTACGAGACGTACCATGGCAAGTCCTACGATCCAAAGAAGATTTCTGCTGACGTTAAAAGACTCATCTCCGACGACTACGTGAAAAACAGCAAAGGAATCTTTGAATATCTTCTCGGTGGCTCTTTAGACACGAAGTTGTTAGAGGTTAGGGTCTTTGAAGCTTCGGTTAAGCGGGCCGCTTATTCAAAGCAGACCGAATTGGCTACGGCTAATGGCAAGTCCAACTGCCCTCTCTGCGCTTTGGGGAACGACTCGAACAAGAGCCGGATTTACAAGCTCGAAGAGATGGACGCCGACCACGTTGCCGCATGGAGCAAGGGCGGCGGAAGTTCATCAGAGAACTGCCAAATGCTCTGTGTTACCCACAATCGAGCTAAAGGTAATAGATAATATGACCATCCCTCCTAAACACATTTCCGAGCAACAGTACCCGTTTGCTGACATTGAGGCCAAGTGGCAGGCTTGGTGGGCAGAGCGGGGGACTTATAGATTCAATTGGAATTCGCCGAAGCCTAAGCATTATGTGCTGACAATGTTCTCGTATCCCTCCGGGGATAAATTGCACATGGGGCACTGGTATTGCTATGCGCCGACGGACAGTTACGCGCGGTTCAAACGGATGCAGGGGTACGAGGTCTTTGAGCCGATGGGCTTTGACGCGTTCGGTTTGCCTGCCGAGAACTATGCCATCAAGACGGGGATTCATCCGGCGATTTCGACGGTGCAGAATGTCACGTTCATGCGCGAACAGCTCAAGAAAATCGGCGCGATGTACGATTGGGACTATGAGGTGAACACGTCGTCGCCGGACTATTACAAGTGGACGCAGTGGTGGTTCTTGCTGATGTACAAGCGCGGGCTGGCCTATCAAAAAGACGCGCTGGTGAATTGGTGCCCGAACTGTCAGACGGTGCTGGCCAATGAGCAGGTGACGTCGGATAATTTGTGCGAGCGCTGTGACACGGTGATCGAACGGCGTAAGATGAGGCAATGGTTTTTCCGAATTTCCGACTATAATCAGAGATTGCTCGATGGACTCGATACCATTGACTGGCCGGAGAAGACGAAGGCTATGCAGAGGTATTGGATCGGGAAGTCGGAGGGGACGGAGATCTCTTTTGGAGTAAGTCAGAAGTCTGAAGTCAGAAGTCAGAAATCAGAAGCCCCCCTTAATCCCCCCAAATCTGCAGACAGATTTGAGGGGAGACCTGAGGCCCCCCCTAACCCCCCCGCGCAGCGCGGAGGGGGACCTGAAATTCGAGTGTTTACTACGCGGGCGGATACGTTGTTTGGGGTAACGTATGTTGTGCTGGCACCGGAGCATCCGTTGGTTACGGATGTTGTGACGGAAGAGCAGAAGGGCGAGGTTGAGGAGTATGTTGCCAAGTCGCTCAGTCTCTCGGAAGTGGATCGACAGATTGAGGATCGGCCCAAGACGGGGGTGTTTACGGGTGCTTACTGTGTGCATCCGTTGACAGGTGAGCGGTTGCCGATCTGGGTGGCGGATTATGTGATCGGGAGTTATGGAACCGGTGCGGTGATGGCAGTGCCGGCGCATGATTCGCGGGATTTTGCTTTTGCAACGACATATGCGTTGCCGATGAAGATTGTCATTCGTCCAAAGATTGCGCTTAGTCCCGTTGTGGATGACTCATGGATTGAAGTCTTCACTGACTATGGTGTGATGGCCGACTCGGAGGAGTTCTCAGGGTTGACTTCGGAAGAAGGGATTCGGAAGGTGGGGGAGAAGCTTGAGTCAATCGGGATGGGGAAGGCCACCGTGACTTGGCATCTTCGGGATTGGACGGTGTCGCGGCAGCGCTATTGGGGTGCGCCGATTCCGATGGTGTATTGCAAAGATTGCGGGACCGTACCTGTGCCGGAAGAGCAGTTGCCGGTATTGCTGCCGGAGAATGTCGAGGAGTATAAGCCGAAGGGTAAGTCGCCGCTGGCGAGTGTGGAGTCGTTCATTCAGACGACTTGCCCGCAGTGCGGCGGGCCTGCCGAGCGTGATCCGGATACGATGGATACGTTTGTTTGCTCGTCGTGGTACTACCTCAGATATCCCGACGCACGGCTGGATAACGCACCGTTTGACAGAAGTCACTTGAAGGAGTTGTTTCCAGTTCATCAGTATGTCGGTGGGCCGGAGCACGCCATGGGCCATCTGATTTACAGTCGGTTTTTTGCCAAAGTTGCCAAAGATGAAGGCTGGTTTCCGTATGAAGAGCCGTTTTCGCGACTGATTCATCAGGGGATTATCTTGAGCGGCGGCGAGCGGATGTCGAAATCAAAGGGGAACACGGTTGCGCCGGAGCCTGTGCTCGAACGTGTGGGTTCAGATGTGCTGCGGTGCTATTTGATGTTTTCCGGGGATTACACCCAGGGCGGTGACTGGAATGAAGGCGGGATTGCAGGGATTGAGCGATTTGTCTCGCGGGTTTGGAGATTGGGGATGGCAGTAGCAGAAGCCCCCCCTAGTCCCCCCGTTTCCATGGACGTAAATGGGGAGGGAGAAACCGCCATACCACGGGATGTTGAGCGGAAACTGCATCAGACGATTGAAGCTGTGGGAAATGACCTCCAGGCGTTCGCGTTCAATACGCAGCTGGCGAGATTGATGGAATTGACGAATGCGATTTATGGCTGGGTTGGGTCGGACCTTAAGGGCGTGACTTCAAGCCCTGCGAAAGTCCAAGCGATTGAGACGCTGATCAAGCTTGTCGCACCTTCTGCGCCGCATTTAGCAGAAGAGCTTTGGCACAAGTTTGGGCACGATGGGACGGTCTTCGATGAACCGTGGCCGCAGTTTGATGCCGAGAAAGCGAAAGCCGATACGGTCACGATTGCTGTCCAGATTAATGGGAAACTTCGCGATACTTTTGAAGCGGCGGCAGGAGCGCCAAAAGACCAGCTTGAAAAGGCGGCGCTTGAACTTGAGAAGATTCGAGCGCAACTTGATGGCAAGGAACTGGCGAAGGTGATTGTTGTGCCGGGGAAGATTGTGAATCTGGTTATACGCTGATTCGAGACGGGAAGAGCAAGAAAAGGCCGGTTTGTACCGGCCTTTTTGTTATAAGTCGCAGAACGATAGAATACTACTTCAACAGTAAAACTCTTGTACAAACTGACAAGTGATTGCCGTCCAGTCGAATGAAGTACAGTCCCGAAGACATTGACTTGCCATTCAGCGTAATTCTGGACCTGCCATTAGGCAGATATCCCTGGTGAATTGTCGCGACTTTTCTACCTAAAACATCAAACAATGAAATGGTTTCACTTCCTTCGCGTGACAGATTTACGATTATCTCAGCGGCCGAATTGAAGGGATTCGGAAATACTGTTACCTCATATTTGGGTGAATCTGGAAGAGGAGCCTGTTCAATGGGAGTGTTAACATCCATAATTAGAACCCTATCTGTAAGGTCAGACACGCATCCATTCACATCGACAACTCGAAGGCGATACTCATTCAAGT
>CAZHAK010000041.1:0-15146 GCA_964530625.1 uncultured Alphaproteobacteria bacterium
TCTTTTGGGGTGGGATGTTTTCTGCTAAACGTTTAGCGCAAATATTGCTGACCTTGTTGTGGTCAACACGTGCGCGGTTACTGAGACTGCGGAACGAAAGGGCCGCGCGGCTATCCGCGCGGCCCTTCGCCAAAACCCCGCTGCAAAAGTTGTTGCAACGGGCTGTCTGGCGGAGAAATCAGCTGAGTCTCTTTTGAGTGCAGGTGCGGAGAAAGTCTTCGGTAACCGTGAGAAAGAGAGACTTTCAGAGATGCTTGCAAACAACACCCAAGTAGAGGTGGGCGGCATCAATAGGGATGCGGAATGGTCTGACGGGACAGTCGTGGAAGGTCTTAGCGGGCGGACTAGAGCCTTCCTGAAGATTCAAGATGGCTGTTCGCAGCATTGTACATACTGTATCGTGCCGAAATTGCGCGGCAAGGGCCGCAGCTTGCCAATCGAGTTGGCAGTACACCGGGCTGAAGAACTGGTTCAGCGCGGTTTTCATGAGATAGTCGTGACCGGAGTGGCTCTTGGAACCTACGGATTCGATACTGAGCGCACTGACACACTCCCGGACATCATTCAAGCCATTGCGCGAGTTACGGGCTTGCGACGATTACGGATCGGAAGTGTGGAACCCTGGGCGGTGTCGGAGCGTTTCCTGCATACGGTGGCAGAGTCAGAAGTGATTTGTCCGCATTTGCATTTGCCGTTTCAGAGCGGTTGTGACACGATACTTAGGCGCATGAATCGTCGCTACACAGTCTCGGAGCTTCACAGAATGCTTGATTATGCCTCTAAGCTGCGGAGTGATTGGGGAATAGGTGCGGATGTGATCGTCGGATTTCCCGGCGAGACGTCCGACGAGTTTCAGACGACAAAGAAGTTTCTCGAGAACTCAGCGGTTTCTTACCTGCACGTCTTTCCATTCAGCTCCCGACCGGGCACGGCGGCGACCCGACTGGACGGACAGATTCCGCAAGGTGAGGTAGCAGGCAGAGCCAATGAACTTCGCGACTTGTCACGCACGCTTCGCAAACGATTTCATCAACAACAAGTTGGCTCACGAGTTGAAGCCATTGCTGAAAAACGGTACGGTACCCGCCACATCTATGGCCACGCGCGAAACTACGCGGACGTGGCCATTCCCAAGAATCAAATCAGTGCGGGGCAAGTCGGCGAGTTTCAGGTCGAGCGCGCCGACGCGGATTACCTGTACTGTAAATCAACGAATGATTAAGATATGAGTATTCCAAAAACTAATCGGGATCGTATGGTCGATCTCTTTTGTAAACTTGTACAAATTGATAGTCCATCGAAACAGGAAGCTGCGGTCGCGGCCTATATTGAAAAACTTCTTGCCCCGCTAGGTGTGAAGATGTGGCGTGATGACGCAGGTAAAAAGATCGGTGGGAATTGCGGCAATCTACATGTTCGGATGGCTGCGCGAAATTCAAAATCACCTGCTATTTTGTTTTCTTCGCACATGGACACGGTGATGCCGGGAATTGGTATCAAGCCAAGAGTTGACGGCGGCGTGATTCGTTCGGATGGCACGACCGTGCTAGGTGCGGACGATAAGGCCGGAGTCACTGCAATTATCGAAATGCTGCTTTGCCTGCATGAGAGTGATTTCCCTCACGGCCCGATTGAGGTAATTTTCGACGTGGCGGAAGAAATCGGTTTGCTGGGTGCGAACGAAGTGGATCTTTCTCAAGTGACCGCTAAGTATGCGATCGTTCTGGACGGCGAGGATATGGATCAAATCATTTGCAAGTCGCCCAGCGCAAACCGTATGTTCTACGAAATCGAAGGGATTGCTGCTCACGCGGGGGTGTGTCCGGAGCGCGGCATATCTGCAATCGAGATATTTGCTGAAGCCGTCTCAAACATGAAACTTGGCAGACTTGACGACGAAACTACCGCAAACATTGGTACGATTGAAGCGGGACGTGCGACGAACATCGTCTGCGATTTATTAAAGTCGAAGGCAGAGGCACGCAGTCATTCAAATGAGAAGCTCGAAGCCCAAACGAAGGCGATGAGCAAGGCCTTGAATGATGCGATTGCGAAGTACGAACGAGTGATTGACGGCAAACCTCGCCGTGCAGTCTTGAAAGAATCCATCAAGCGCGAGTTTACGGCGATGGACATTTCAGAGGACTCGCTACCATTTAGGATTGTGGCGGACGCGGGCACACTGGTCGGTCTCAAAATGAAACACGCAGCCTTGGGCGGCGGAACGAACGCGAACGTATATAATGAGAAGGGTTTGCCGGCTGTAGTTATCGGCTGCGGAATGCGTCAGGAACACACGACCAGTGAGTATTTGAACATTGACGACCTGGAGCTGGCTGCAAAACTATGTTTGGCGATTTTGAAGAAGAATCACGAGGCTGCGCTTTCCTGAGCAATCAGGCGAATGCAGGTTTGAGTATAGGAGCCTGATAGGTTCTGCTGTCCTCTGCCGTTCATTGGCAGAGAGCTTTTTTATCAGAGAGTTCTGAACTGGAGATAGAAGAATATGAAAACACATTTTCCGCGTATTGTAGGAGTTGGATTGACCTATGATGATGTGCTGCTCATTCCGGCGGCATCAGACGTGCTTCCTTCGGAAGTCAACCTCAGCAGTCGTCTGACAACAAATATCACATTAAATATTCCGCTTGTGTCCGCCGCAATGGACACGGTATCTGAGGCGGAACTCAGCATCGCGCTTGCGCGTCAGGGTGGGATTGGAGTAATTCACAAGAACATGGGCGCCGAAGAGCAGGCCTCCGAAGTGGATAAAGTAAAGCGCAGTGAATCAGCGGTTATCTATGTGCCCTACACGCTTCCACCGACAGCCAAACTTTCTGACGCTCGCAGGCTAAAGACGGCCAAAGGTGTGAGCGGGATTCCCATTATTGATGATGCTGGATTGTTAGTTGGGATTATCACCGATCGCGACATGAGATTTGAGACCAACCCGGATACTCCGGTAACATCTTTAATGACTCCGAAAGAGCGATTGATCACTGCGCCACTCCATACAGATTTAGCAAGCGCAGAGGAAGTCTTGCAGAAGCATCGCATCGAGAAACTGCTGCTGGTCAACGAGAAGGGTGGACTGGCGGGGTTGGTGACAGTCAAGGACATTCAGAAGCGATCACAGTTTCCAAACGCCTGTAAAGATGAAGAAGGAAGATTGCGGGTTGCGGCAGCGATAGGAATCGGAGCAGATGCGGAGGAACGGGCAGAGTTGCTGGTACAGGCTGCAGTGGACGCGCTGGTGGTGGATTCTGCCCACGGCCACGCATCCAACGTTATCAAAGCTGTCGAGCGGTTGCGCGGCAAGTACCAAAACGTGGATATCATTGCCGGAAATGTGGTGACGGCTGAAGGAGCACGAGCTTTGGCATTGGCAGGGGCGAATGCAGTAAAGGTGGGGGTTGGACCAGGATCTATTTGCACGACGCGAGTCGTAGCTGGGGTGGGAGTGCCGCAGATTACGGCTGTAATGTGGGTGGTCGAGGCCCTGGCCGATGCCGGGATTCCGGTCATCGCAGACGGAGGCATTCGTTACTCTGGGGACATCGCCAAAGCTTTGGCGGCCGGAGCATCATCGGTAATGGTGGGGAGCCTGTTTGCAGGAACAGAAGAAGCACCGGGTGAAACGGTGCTTGTGGACGGCAGAAGCTACAAGCTCTTCCGCGGCATGGGATCTCTAGGAGCTATGAAAAAAGGATCGGCGGACCGGTATTTCCAGTCCGCCGCAGCAGCGAGTAGTAAGTTTGTGCCTGAAGGAATCGAGGGTAAGGTGCCGTATAAAGGTAAGTTATCTGATACTGTGTTTCAGCTTACAGGGGGTATTCGTGCATCTATGGGATATTGCGGTGCCAAAAACATCCATGATTTGCAGACAAAAACTAGATTCGTCGAAGCCACGGCGGCTGGTTATACGGAAAGTCACCCACACGATGTTTCAATTGTGCAGGATTCTCCAAACTATTCCAGACCCAAATAATCAAAATTCTGAGACAAAAAAGAGCCGGTGAATATGCTGTGACCGGAGGGGGACGATGGTCACGAGCTCACCGGCTCGGCGGGGGGCGATGTAAGTGCTAGGAATTCAGGCTGTTGGCGTGTCTGGCCAGACGAGACTTCCGACGAGCAGCCGTTCGGGGATGAAGAATCCCTTTCGTGGCCATCTTATCCAGAGTCGTGTACGCAAGGTTAAGCTGACCCGGAGCCGAAACGGCATCGGTCACAGCAAGTACTCGTTTTTCAATCGTACGGCAACGAGCACGGTCACGACGATTCCTCTCGCGTGCTTTAGTAGCGGTGCGCATCCGCTTTTCACAAGATTTGTGTTGTGGCATTCTGTCGAAAAAAACCTTATCTTCTTGTAATTCCTATCCCAAAAGTCGATCTGCCGATAGAACGCAGAGTTTCAGCGGCCTTAAGTGACGCAATATAAGTAAGACTCCAGTTAAAGTCAAGTGAATAGTTTCACGCTTCCGGTTCGGGCGACCGAAATACTCGCAAAATCGAGTAAAATCACAGTATTGACAGGAGCCGGAATCTCGGCAGAGTCCGGGTTGGGGACATTCAGAGGAAAAGAGGGGATCTGGAACAAAATGAGGCCGGAGGAGCTGGCCAGTATGGCAGGCTTTATGGCCAATCCCGAACTTGTCTGGGAATGGTATAATTATCGCCGATCCGTGCTTTCACAGACGAAACCCAATGCCGCCCATCGAGCGTTAGCAAATTGGGGCCTGTCTTGTCCTTCACTTACTTTGATAACTCAAAATGTAGACGGACTGCATCAGGCTGCGGGGCAGAGAGATGTACTGGAACTTCACGGAAACATTCGCGTGAACCGATGTCTGAAATGCAGCCTGGAGTCGGGAGACGACTTGACCAAGTTTACAGGGATCCCGATTTGTCCTTGCGGTGGTGAGTATCGACCCGGCGTGGTTTGGTTTGGCGAGATGCTTCCTGAAACGACGTTGAGACAGGCTTTTTCCGCAGCAGAAAGTTGTGACTTGTTTCTAGTGATTGGCACTTCCGCGGTGGTTTATCCGGCAGCTTCGCTTCCAGAAATCGCGGCTGAATGTGGAGCGTCAACCATTGAAGTAAACACAGAATCCACGCAATTCAGCGCACAGGCAAGCTGCTCAGTCATTGCACCAGCGACGCTTGCCGTTCCCGCGCTGTTACACTCTTGGCAACGCACACATACAATGTCTCAGCAGAACTCATGACACGTGGCCAGAAAAACAAACGACACCTATTACTCGCCTGTTGCGCGGCGCTGACTCTTGTCTTTGCTGGCGGCTGCGCGTACTACAACACGTTTTACAACATTAAGCAGGACTTTCGCGCGGCGGAAAAGCAAACACAGCGCGCGCAAGCCGGGCAGAGAGCGGCAGCTCCGCAATCCGGTCAGCCGATGCCGGGCGGAGTTCCAGTCACACAATATCAGAGCATACTTCAGTCCTGTGCGAAGTTGCTCGAATATTACCCGAATAGTAGATGGATAGACGACGCACTCATGATCATGGGCATCTGCTACTATAGAACAGAGGAGTTTGCTCGTGCTGAGCGGAAATTCACGGAGCTGACATCGATCTTTCCGAACAGTAAACACGTGCAAATGGCTCTGATTTGGCGTGCGCGTGCCTTGATGGCTCAAGAGGAGTTTGATGCCGCTGAATCCTTTTTGACAGCTTCGCAAAGCCGGTTGACGTCGCCGAACGCAATCGCTGGCTCGGCACGAACTCTTGCGACGATCTACGATAAGCGTGCGCAGCCGGAAGAGGCTGTGACCTATCTTGAAGGGATCCGAAGCATCTCTTATGACCGCGACGAGAAGGCAAGCGATTACCTTACCTTGGGACGTTCGTATCGCGCTCTTAGCCGCAAACAAGAAGCACGCGCTTCGCTCGAAAAATGTTTGAATGTGACACGAAACCCGGACGAAGCCTTTGAATCGCGACGCATCCTCGCGGAGATGTCTGCGGAAGAGGGCAATTATGAATTGGCAATCGAATATCTTAGGCCGCTGACTACCGACCGGCGCTTTATAGATCGGACAGGAAATATTCAGGTGGAGTATGCGAAGGTTGAAGCCGTTGCGGGAGATCCTGTTCGTGCTGTACAGATATTGGAAGCATTTTGTGCGAGTGCTCAGCAAGGTGAGTTAAAGGCTCGCGCCTACATGCTGCAAGGTGAAGTTGCCCGCGACAAACTGGGAGATCTGGATTTCGCGATGGCAAAGTTTGACAGCGTATCAAGCGCCGGAGCGCCGAGAGCTTTGCAGGACTCTGCAGAATATGCAGCTCGTCAATTGCAAATTGGTTTGAGCGCTTTGGCGCGTATTCCGATATTGGCAGACAGTCTTGATATCCTCGCCACTTTGCCCATAAATGCGCCGGGTGAGGTTGACCGACCAAGCGAAGTATTGCCGATCGAGACCAGCGAAACAGATAGTTCCATTGAAGTCAATGATTCACCAGAGACAGATTCTATTGATCATGACCGCGGCATGGAAGCCGCTAACAGTGTAGTGGACTCGACCGAGCTTGTCGAGCCGGCTGTCACAGAGGAATTTGCCGAGCAAATGTCCGACACACTCGAAACTGAGGTCCCCGCACAGCAAAGAGATGCAATGTCTCCGGCGCAAATGATGGCGGATTCAATCATGCGCTCTTTGGCGCAGCAAGATTCGAACAAGAGAGCTGAGAGCGAGTTATTGTTGACCGCAAACGATTCGGTCGTCGTTGAAGCCGCCGATAGTTCTGTAGTTCAAGTTTCTGTTGCATCCGGACCTACTCCCGCCGAGGTTCGTAATGCCCAATTGGCATCTCTTTCAAACCGGCTGGTCAACGCTCACCTTGAGGCCGCGTCCTTTTATAACTTGGTGTTAGATATTCCTGACAGCGGTTTCGTTCATTTGGAGCGAGCATCGGAGGTTCCTGATTCTTCGAGCGAGCATTGGCGCGCGAAAGTGCAGCTTGGTGTTGCGATGCTTGACCGAGATAAGAATAGCTCACTTGCCAAGAGATTACTGGAAACAGTTGCGTACGAAGAACGTGCCTCGCGTGACTTGCGCAATGCAGCTCGTGAAGTGCTTGGTCTCGAAATGCTCAGGGCTGAAAAGTCCCCACAAGAGTATGCGCTAGCCGCTGCCGAGGAGCATTTACTTCAAGGCAAGCCAGTGGATGAGGTCATCGACAGCTATCGCCACGTTGTTCAAATGGACACTCATACGGTGTCAGGTAGTCGCGCGCTTTTGGCAATCGCGTATTTACAAGAGTACGAACTTGGCGACTACTCCGCTGCTATGAAAACACACGAGGAAATTATTCGATTGTTTCCGGACTCCGGTTATGTTGCGCTGTCGCGCATGAAGATCGCAGAGCCTGACTCTGACTCGGTATTCTTGTTAAGTGACGAAGATCTGGCGGCTACAGTTCAACCGTCGTATGAGTTGCTGACCGCTGAAAGTGACTCAACGGGTTGGCCGCCTGAAGAATCGACTTTGTTAGGCAGGCGCTTCCGATAGTGTCAAATCTTGCTTTACGACTGCTTGTAGCCTCTCTTGGCATACCGCTATTGCTATGGTGCGCGATTAGCGGTGGCTATTGGTTGATAGGTCTGGTTGCTGCAATACAGATTGCGCTCTTGAGCGAATGGAACAACATCTCGCTTAAGCAGGGAGTCACATTGTGGCCCCTATCTGTTGCGCTCGCGGTCGTTGGTATTGATCTTTTTGTGTTTGCAGATGGAGCAAGCTGGAGAGTTGGCGTAGTGCTTCTGGCAATCTACGTTTGGATTTTGCTAAGCGTGTTTAACTTTGCACGCAAGCCGCTGCAGCAGCTTGGCTACGGCGCACTTTTCTTGTTGTATGCCGCGTTGCCAATCGCACTCTGGGTGCCGCTATCGGAAAATTCTGACATGGTTCGCCACAGTGGTATGGGCGCGCTTGCTCTGTTGTTCGCGGCAACGTGGCTGTGTGATTCTGCCGCATATTTTGGTGGCAGGACTTTCGGCAAGCATAAACTTTATCCCGCTGCAAGTCCAAATAAGACTGTCGAGGGCGCTGTGTCAGGGGTAATCGGTGCGACAGTGCTGTTACCGATCTTGCGAGTAACGGGACTTGCCGAGCCTTTGCCGCTCGACTACGTTGCCTTGCCATTAGTTGTCGGCATTGCCGGTCAACTCGGGGATCTGGTCGAATCGCTGATAAAACGTGAAGCGGGATTGAAGGACAGTTCACAGATTATTCCAGGTCACGGCGGCGTGCTAGATCGGTTCGATTCGCTCTTACTCTCATCGCCGATTTTTTTAGCTTACCTGTTACTTTCATAGTGACGCAACTCCAACTCACTCAATCTCAGACTGTGACTGAACTCATTTCCGTTAAAGAAGGCGCCAATCCAAAAGTTGTCGAAATGTTTGACCGAATTTCCTCAACATATGACGGACTGAACCGTTTTTTTTCCCTTAGTATTGATCGTCTGTGGCGAAAGAAAGCCGTCAAGTCCTTAGAGTTGACGCCGGGGATGCGAGCTCTGGACTGTAGCGCGGGTACAGGCGACATGTCTTTTGAGGCCCATCGTCAGTGTCCCGGAGTACATACGACAATGTTGGATCCTGCAGCGAAGATGCTTGAGCTTGCTGATGGGAAAGCGAAGTCGTTACGAATTGTTAACTACGATATACGTTGTGGCGCGGCGGAGCGAATTGACGTGCCTGATGCAAGCTATGATCGGTTTATGGTTGCATTCGGCATCCGAAACTTTCACGACCTTGATCTCGGCTTGCGCGAGCTTCAACGAGTTGTTAAGCCCGGCGGGTGTGGTGTGATTCTTGAATTCACTCCCGACAGATCAAAAGTTATTGACCGAATATTCAAATTCTACATGTGGTGGGTGATGCGGCCCGTTGGTGGCGCAGTGTCAGCTGATCGTGAGGCTTATAAATATTTGGCCGAAACAATTCAGAGATTTCCGTCTACCGATAAATTGATTAGTAAATTTGAGGCCGCCGGCTTTGCAAAAGTTGATGTGAAGCCGTTGTCATTTGGAATTGCAACGCGCTTTCTCTTAAAAAAATAGGCGGACATGCAGCCGCATCGCGAGATAGCATTCTCGGACATTCCTGCGCTTGGATTCGCTGTCGCAGGACTTGTTGGCGGTGCCTGCGCACTCTTTCTTCCGGTAAGTCCATTTTGGTGGTTATGGATTTTAACCGGATTGGTTTTAGCGGCTTTCTGTGCGTTGTTCTTCTTTCAGCGGAAGTGGCCGGGAACGCTTCTAGGATTAACCGCGCTTGCCGCCATCGGTTGCTTTCGTGGATCAACTGACATTGCGCGGGGTGAGCGCGAATCTTTTGTTCAGCAGAATTCGGACACCGCGATAGTCTTTTGTCGCGGTGTTGTAGTATGGCGGGAGGGAGTTCGGAGTACCGCTCGCTCGGAGCAGTTATGGTTGGAAGGCATACGGTTCGAGTTTCCGGATACGGCGCTTGAGATGTCCAAGTCGCGTGTTCGTTTAAGTGTACCTTCCATCCGCTCTGAGAAAATCGAAATTGGCGACGTCATCGCCTGTAACGCGCGAGTTCAGTCTGCAGACCTTATGCAGCAACGCTCAGTTCGCGAACTGTGCTGGACAATGCGAGAACGACTAATCGCCACGGCACGAGCAGTTGACGACGAAGCATTTGTCGTTGTCCGTGGAGAGTCGACGATTCGGTACGGACTGTATCGGATCAGGGAAACAATCTTTGATGTATTCGAGCGGCACTTGCGGCCTGACTCGCGCGCGGTTGCAGGAGCGCTCTTGCTGGGTTCGCGCGAAGCCTTTTCCTCCGGTTTTCGGTCCGACTTGCAGATTACGGGTCTCGCACATCTCTTTGCCTTGAGCGGCTTGAACACAGGACTACTGGTCTCGCTTTGCTGGTTGCTGATGGGTTGGATGAGGATTCCGCGTCGAGCGAGATACTTGGCGCTTTTAAGTTTGCTTGTGTTCTACACGGCGCTGGGACTTGGTGTGCCGTCTTTATTTAGATCGGCGGTGATGGCAGGTCTTTTGATTCTCTCGCGCATGCTTGCACGTCCGAGTCACCCGATCAACTTGTTGTTGTTCGCTGCTGGGGTTGAGTTGCTCATTTGGCCGCTGCATATTTTGGATGCTGGATTTCATTTGAGCTATCTCTCAATGGCTGGAATTTTGACTGCGTATCTGGCGTTGCATAAGCCGCTGCAGGATATGTTCTATTCAAAGGGTCAGTCGCTTCGAAACAGAATGGTAGATACACTATCGAGTACGATTGGAGCGCAACTCGCGACGGCACCAACAGCGGCTCTGCTTTTCGGGAGAATTCCTGGAATAGCCATCTTTGCTAATGTTATCGCGATACCGCTTTTTTCGTTACTCGTTGTCCTGCTTCTTTGCCTGCTGTTCTTGGATCCGGTCAGTAGCTTTTCGGCATCAGCGATAGCGAGATCTATTGAGGCGCTTGTCGGACTTTTTACCGGCCTGACCAGCAGTGCGGCATCGTTGATTGGGGCAAGCGTTAGCACCGCAGCTTCAGTATTTTGGAGCGCGTCGGCGATAGTGTTTCAACTTGCTGCGATTGTTTACGCAATGCTTGGGCGGTATCAACGCGCGATTGTGTTGAGTCTGCTTGCACTAAATTTGCTCATTTGGCCAACGCAACTAAGCGAGTCTGCGAAAGCACGCGTGTCCGTGATTGGCTTGCCAAGTAACGAGAGCATTTACGTCCGCGTCGGTAACTTAAGTTGCTTAATCGGATCCGGTCCCGACTGGTTGTCTGAACGAACGGCCTATCAATTGACAAACGAACTCAATTGTGATGGACTGAAGACACTCGATGCGCTGATTGTAGACAGTCGCCTTGCCACGAAGATTGGCGGAGCGCCGATGATCATAGAAGTGGGATCGCCGACAGTCGTGATTGACTTCAGCTTGCCGCGCGAAACACTGACGTCGGCTCGACTCGACGCGGCAGTTTTGAGCAGTGATGCAGAACTTATTTGCGGCGAAACCGGCATGGTATGGAGGAAAGCTGAGGCAATCTTGCAAGTGAACACTGTTGAAACGATTGATGGTGCGACTGTGTGGGAGCTTAATATTGAATCGCCAGATGTTAAAGTAGTGCTGCGATCCATGAATTTGTTTGAGGCAATGAATTCTCCTAACCCTGTATTCGAGTCCACAGCATTCCGCATGACGACGGCACAGCGAGGTGAAACAGCCAGTTGGAGTCTTGATGGCGGAAACTGGAGCAAAGAGCTGCCAACGTCACAGAGATTGATGAAACTCTGGGCACTACCGACAAGGGTTCGCGTGTGAAAAGGCGAGGCATTGAACCCACAGCTGTCAATGACCGAATTGAACTTGAACTGGTAAGTTCTGGATTGATATGCATTGTCGGATGCGACGAAGCGGGGCGAGGCCCTCTGGCTGGGCCGGTGGTCGCATCGGCTGTTGAGTTTCAAGAATGTCCCGTGATCTGGAAATGCAGGGATTCGAAATCTCTTTCACCCGCGAGTCGAGAAGAGTTGTTTGCTGAAATCATCGAGACATTGCCGTATTCCGTCGCTGCGATTGACCCGCAGACTATTGACCGCGTGAACATTCGTGTTGCATCTTTGATGGCAATGTCATACGCAGTGGAGAAGCTCCCACAAGCACCAGACGTAATCTTGGTAGACGGACGCGACCATTTGCCAGAGTTTCCCATGAGCCGCGCAATTGTCAAGGGTGACGCCAGAGTAGCGACTATCTCAGCGGCGTCCATTATTGCAAAAGTTTCTCGAGACCGCTTAATGCACGACTACCACGCACAATATCCTATGTACGGATTCAATCACCACTTTGGCTATCCGACTGCGGCACATTGTGCTGCACTGCAAAAGCACGGACCGTGTCCCATTCATCGCAGGAGTTTTCGTGGTGTTCGCGAACTTGTGGAAACGGATTAAGGGAATTCACGAGGCGCCCGCAGTTGCGGATCGTGGCGCAGCGGGTGAACACCATGCGGCAAGGCTGCTGGAAAGCAAAGGGTATAGAATCATAGAGCGAAACTGGCGCTGCTCCATCGGGGAACTCGACATTGTGGCGCGAATCGGTGTGCTCATGGTTTTTGTGGAAGTGAAGTCAGCGGGGAAGGACTCATCGTTTCGACCCGAGCATCGCGTGAATCATGAGAAGCAGAAGCGCATCAAGCGATTAGCGCGCGTCTACTTGAAAGCGAAGCGATTGGACAGTCCGGTGCGTTACGACGTGATTACCGTTATCTGGGATGCAGGAGTCGTAAAGGTGGAGCACATTGAGAATGCCTTTTCATAGGCTGGTCTTAGGCTTTTGTCTTCTCGCTTGGTGCAATCAGGCGAACGGAATAGTTGTGCTTTCAGAAGTAATGTTTGATCCATACGGCGAAGAATCCACGGATGAGTTTGTAGAGCTTTACAATAACTCCGCACTGCCTGTGCAGCTTGCGGGCTGGACTATTTCAGACGGTGAAGGTGAAGACAGTTTAGTTAGCGCAGGACAAGGACTTTTTGCCGCGCCGAATCAGTATATTTTGATCATTGATCCAGATTATATAGAAGACGGCAGTGTTACCTACGACGGTCTAGTTCCTGAGACCGCACTAATTGTCACGATACACACCGCCACGTTTGGGAGTCGCGGATTCTCGAATAGCTCAAGCGAGAGTGTGATTCTAAAGAATGCAAGCGGTAATACTGTATTCAGCTACCGTTACTCGATTGGCAATGAATCCGGACACTCTGACGAGAAAATCCGACTTAGTGGAACCGATGATTCGACGAATTGGAGCAATAGTGTGACATTGCTCGGCACGCCTGGATTCCGGAATAGTGTCACACCTGCTCAGCATGATCTGGCCGTTGTCGCGCTTTCAGCAACTCCTGATTTCCCTGCGCCGCGTTCGCGCTACTTGTTGGAAATTGTGATTGCGAATAGCGGACTGCAAGTAGCTTCGGGTGAAGCAGCGCTTCTTGCTGATTCCACAGCTGGTGGCAATAGGTATCTGATTGAATTGCATCAAACCGGCATGATTGCCGCAGGAGCTAGCGAAGCTCTGATGGATTCACTTCTTATGCCGGAAACCGGAATACATCAGCTGATTGTTGAATTGACGCCAACTGATGATGATACAAGTAACAACACCCTAACAACAGTAGTTTCTAGTGAGGCGCTTGCGACGGGTATTCGAATAAATGAGATACAATACGCACCTCTTGCTGGTCGGGCTGAATGGGTCGAGCTTGCCGTAGCTGGAACCGTACCTGTCTCGACCAGAGGCATGAGTATTTGTGACGGACAGGGTATCGCTGATACGACAAAGAGAGCGCCATTGCCAGAGCTCGTTTTGCTGCCTGGACAATTCATGGTTGTTTCATCCGACAGCGCAGTTATGAATGAGACAATTCCAGTTGGGTCGCCGCTTGCTGTCATATTGTCAACTTCGTTTACATTGAACAACGGTGGGGATTCTCTGGCTGTCTTCTCCGCGAACGGTGAAACTCTGGAACGGATTGACTATCGTCCGAATTGGGGGAATAGTGTGAATGGTGTGTCACTCGAACGAGTGTCGCTTGACGCCGCATCGAATGAGCCATCCAACTGGGGATCCTGCAGCGATTTGAGTGGATCAACACCCGGACGAGTCAACGCCCGCAGCATAACGACACCGATTTCAGAAACGACGCTATCAGCCTCTCCTTCTCCGTTTACTCCGAACGGTGACGGAACAAATGACGTCACCGAGATTCGATTTCAGACCCTCGAACAGTCCAGCTCCGTCGCAATCAAGATATTTGACATTCGTGGCAGACTAGTGCGCAGATTGAGCGGCTCTGCATCAGTGGGCCGTGGATCAGTTATCTGGGATGGAAGGAGAGATAACGGAAGCATGGCGGCAACTGCGCGCTACATAATTTTACTAGAAGCTGAAATCGAATCCGGTGGCATCGCACGTGAGCGAACCACGGTTATTCTCGCCCGACCGAAATGAGACTTGTACAACTTGAAAATCTGGCGGTATTTTTTCCGGGTCGAACTCTTTTTGAGGGTGTTGACTGGGCTGTTTTTCGTGGTCAGCGCGTAGGCCTTGTGGGAGTAAACGGCGCGGGCAAAAGTACTATTCTGAAAATTATCGCGAACGAGTTCCAGCCGTCGGACGGAAAACTCGTACTTACTCGAGACACGACGGTGGGGTATCTTCCGCAAAGCGGGATCGCTTTTCGCGGACGAGAGCTGTTTGCGGAAGCTTGGTCGGGACTGCCGGACATTCCACAATTACAGGAGCATTTGGATCACTACCGCGATGAACTTGCCAAGTTTCCGGATGACAAAGACATTCTTGAGCAAGTGGGTGTGCTTGAGCATCGGTTCCACATGCTTGAAGGTTATCGAGCGGAGGCTAAGGTTGCGGCTATTCTTGGTGGGCTTGGCTTTCAAGAGAAGGACTTCAAACGCTCGACCGAGGAGTTTTCGGGCGGCTGGCAAATGCGAATTGCGCTGTCAAAATTGTTGCTTCGTGATCCTGATATATTGCTGCTTGACGAGCCGACGAATCACCTCGACCTGCCAACAGTCTTATGGCTGGAAGGATTTCTGCGCAACTTTGAGGGTGCCGTTATTCTTGTCAGCCATGATCGCAAATTTCTGGACGGCATGGTTACCGAGATTGCGGAATTGCAGAATGGCGAGTTAACGATTTATCCCGGGAACTACAGCGACTATGAAGGTGGGCGCGAGGAGCGAATCGCATTAATTGCCCGTGAGCAAGAGAAGATTGACACCGAGCGCAAGCATCTTGAGAAGTTTGTCGAACGGTTCAGGTACAAGGCAAGCAAAGCGACGCAGGCGCAGAGCAGGCTGAAGCGGCTCGAAAAGTTAGAGGACGTTGATCAGCTTTCCAACACGAAGAAGATTCATTTCAGGTTTCCACCGGCAGCACCTTCTGGCAAGTGGGTACTTGAGTTATCGGGACTGAGTAAGCATTACGGAGATTTGAAGGTGTTTGACGGTGTGGATGCGGTTGTGCAGCGCGGCGAGCGGATTGCGCTTGTTGGAGCAAACGGAGCCGGAAAGTCAACACTTTGCCGCCTGATTAGCCAG
>CAZHAK010000042.1:0-13415 GCA_964530625.1 uncultured Alphaproteobacteria bacterium
GTCCTGTTTTTGGGACAGCACGGCTATCAGGTGACGCCCGTGACCAACGGCGACGACGCGCTCTCGCAGGTGGACAGTCACGCCTTCGATTGCGTGCTGCTCGACGAACACATGCCCGGACTCGACGGACTCGAAACGGCAGAGCGCATCAAAGACAAGCGGCCCGATCTTCCGGTGATTATGATTACCAAGTCGGAAGAAGAGACGCTGATGGACGACGCGCTCGGCGCAAAGATTGCCGAATACCTGACCAAGCCCGTCAACCCTACGCAGATTCTGGTCGCACTAAAGAAAGTGTTGAACAAGTCCGCGATTGAACAGCGAATCGCCACCCGCGACTACTTGGTTGAGTTCCGCGAAATCACCATGAAGCTCAACGAGAATCCCGGCTGGCGCGAGTGGGCAGATATTCACGCCCGCCTGTCGTGGTGGGATATTGAATTGGATGGCTTGCCCGACGGCGGCTTGAAGCAATCGCTCGAAGGTCAACGCAGCGAATGCAACGTCGAATTCGGCAAGTTCATCGAAAAAAATTACGAAGACTGGCTCTGGAATCAGAAGGAGCGCCCGCCGTTATCCGTGGACGTCGTGGAGAAATTCGTCGCGCCCCGCTTGCGAGCCGGCGAAAAAGTGCTTTATCTGGTGATGGACTGCATGCGCTACGATCAGTGGATGGCGATTGAGCCGCTGCTTTATGACAGCTTCCGCGTCACGCGCGATTTTCATTATTCGATTTTGCCAACGGCGACTCCGTACAGCCGCAATGCGCTCTTTGCGGGACTCTTTCCCTCAGAGATTGACAAAGAGATTCCCGGTCTCTGGCAAACGCAGGAAGAAGATGAAGGCAGCTCGAACCGTTTTGAGCGGCAACTGCTCGACATGCAGCTCACGCGCTTGAAACTTGACATTGAACCCGAGCCGCGCTACGTCAAAGTCTTGGATCCCGAAGAAGCCGCGACCACAGCCAAGAAAGTGTCACAGTTCTTCGACCGCAAATTAGTCTCGATGGTGTTTAACTTCGTGGATATGTTAGGTCATGGCCGAAGTCATTCGGATATTCTGCGCGAGATGCTGCCGCACGAAGCGGGTTACCGCTCAGTCATCAAAGCGTGGTTCGAGCATTCAAGTCTGCGGCAGATTCTGCAATCCTTCGCCAAGCAAGGCTGGACCGTGATTGTCACAAGTGATCACGGCTCGATTCGCGGTCAAAAAGGCGCGAAGGTAGTGTCCGATCGCGAAGCCTCGACATCCCTGCGCTACAAGTATGGCCGCAATCTTCGCGTGGACAAACGGCAGGCGATCGTCGTCCCGCAACCCGAGAATTACAAACTCCCCAAACGCGGCATGAACACGGGCTACATCATCGCCAAAGAAAACTACTATTTCGTTTACCCCACCAATTACAACAAGTACCTCTCGCTTTACAAAGACAGCTTCCAGCACGGCGGCGTTTCACTCGAAGAAATGATTTTGCCCGTGGCTGTTTTGGAAGGCAAGGAAAGTTAACACGCACACAATAAATTGCTGATCTTTCTAACCGTCGTCATCACTATACTCGGGCTGCTGCATTGGTTCCTCTATTCGCGGCTCGTTTCAGCACTTGAAGTCACGTCACCCGCGGTTTTGTGGACGCTCCGAATTCTGGCGGCGTTCCTTGCGCTTTCCTATCTCATCGGAAGGATTCTCGAACAGAGATTCCCCGGTTTGCTGGCTCATGCAGTAGATTGGATCGCTTCCATCTGGGTCGGCATGATGTGGCAATTCCTCTGGGTTTCGTTTCTGTTCTTTCTCGTCAAAGTGATTCTGGTCATCGGCGGCCAGTGGGGCAATTTCTCCCTCGAAACCCATCAACTGCTCGGCCGCTACAGTTTCTACATTGTCACGACGCTGGTCGTGTTGATCACGGTTTACGGAGTTTACAAAGCGACCGGCCCCGCGCGATTAGTCGAGGTCCACGTTCCGGTCAAGAATTTTCGTCCCGAATGGCGCGACTTTTCAATCGCGATGGTTGCGGACTTTCACGCCAGCAACACCAACGGCGAGAAACGTATCGCGATGTGGTGCGATCAGATTACCGCGCTGAAACCTGATGTGATTCTCGCGCCGGGTGACGTGATAGACATTCCAGCAAATCAAATCCCTGAGGTAGTGAACGGATTTCGCAAACTTTCCGCGCCGATGGGAGTGTTTAGCACGACCGGAAATCACGAATACTATGTAGGCGTGATGGCTGCCGTGGACTTTATGACTCGCGGCGGGTTCCGTGTCTTATTGAACGAGAATGTGACGCTGCCGAATGGAATTTTGATTTCAGGAATGGAAGAACGCACCGCGCGCTCAATGGGCAGGCCATTGCCCGCGTTCGATCAGCTTATTCCGGAAAATGATTCATCAGCGGCGCGCATATTGATGCTGCACACTCCGGCAACAGGAGACGTGCAAAAGGCCATGGCCGCTGGATTTGATCTTGTCGTCAGCGGCCACACGCACGGCGGTCAGATATTTCCCTTCACCATATTTACGAGAATGGTATTCCCTTATCATCACGGGTTGTACTCCGTCGGCAACGGCTATCAACTCACGACGTGCGGCATCGGTTTTTGGGGCCCGCCGATGCGCGTCGGCAAACCGCCGGAGATTATGCTCATAAAGTTCGTCCCAGAGACAGAACCTTCAAAGTGTGAGTGGAAATGAAACCTTTGGTTGTTTTAACATTAGTTGCTCTGCTGATTGCCTTTTCGTGCAAAAAGAAAGATGATCCGCCTCCGACAGGCCCGACGGAGACTCCGCCGGAAAACGTCATCGGCAATGTGACGGACCTAAGCGGCAATCCGCTCGCGAATGTGCAGATGCATATTGTTTACAGCGTGAATGCCGCGCCGGTATCACCGCTCGATGATCAGCAAAACCCGGCCATCGCCGTGTTTTACACGGAGCAAATGCTGACAACGGAGTGCGGAGGCGACGTGCCATTGGCTGACGGTACCAATATCATTGTCATGTGGGACGCAGATGACAATGGGGTTCCTTCTGTTGGCGATCACCCTCCGACCGCCTGTCCCAATCCGCCGGATTGCCCGCATCTGAGCGTCAACTTCAATCAGTTCGCGCTAAATGGAGTCGCGCTCGAGTTGGGACCGGGAAGATTCGGAACGGATCCCGCCTTTTCGACTTATGGCGATAACCTTGATCCGCCCAGAGTCTATCTCGAAATCCGCTGCACCGACGGCGATGTGTTATGGCAAAGCCAAGTTGTCACCTTGCCCGACGGTCTATCTGATCAACCGTTGACGATGGAGTGTTTCCCATGTGAAGGTGCGCCGGCAGGAGAAACAAGCCTTGGATTCGCTTATCCCAATCCTGCGCAGGATGACGTGTCAATACCCTTTACATTGCGCGCGAACGATTCAGTCACGATTGCCGCACGCTCCCTGTCTACTAACGCCGCGAGGACTTTGATGCAAGAAACCTTCGAACAAGGCGCACATGACCGAACATTGGATATCTCAGCATTACCGAACGGATTGTATGTCTACACAATGACTTCGGGAATCTTTACAGGTCGAGACACACTGCTCAAAAACGTCAATCAAGATAACGATTTACTCGGGACACCCGCGCTCACAACCACAGACGGGAACGGCGATTTCGCATTGAACGCTCCGTTTGGTCCGACAATAACATTGCGCGAAAGCAATAGTAATCCGCTGGGCGAAAGCGCGCCGCTCGATAGCGTGAGAATTGTCGCTCTGCTGAACGGTTATCAACCTTCTGACACAGTAATTTCATTGAGTGCGGCAGAGCAACACGAGATCAACTTACGATTGCAGCCTCAGTAAACACTTGCTTCATGTATAAAAAAAGCCCGACTCGCAAGTGTCGGGCTTTCAGCTGTCAAGTAAAAGAAACCTACTTAACCGCCGTCACCTGAAAGTAAAACTGCTCATACGGAATCTGATCAAACGGCACGTAAAGAAAGGTGTCCTTAAGAGTCGTGAAGTAATTCTCAGGCGCAAACACTCGCCCCGCTTGATCAGACAAATAGAGCTTGTAAGAGGTTGCTCCGGCTGAAGCATTCCACGTCAAATTCACTCCGTTCTCAGTTGGAGTTAAGGATAGATTCTTGGGCGGCTCAGGCGCGTCGGGACGGCCCTCAATAGAGATATCGTCCACAGCCGCTTCAACCAACGATGGCGGCGCGTTGTCTTCCGCGACAAATTGCAGCAGCATTTGCTCAGTCGGCGCGAGGAAATCTTCGATGACGAACGTCGCTTCCTGCCAGCCGTTCGTGCTGACGGATGTTTGAATCAAATTCGTCCAAGTCTCGCCCGCATCGTTGGACAGTTGCACGCGGAAAAAGTCGCCGCCCTTTTGCTGACCTCGATCGTTCGAATAAGCGTACTTGAACTTCAGCTTTGCGTCGGCAAGATTGTCAAGGCGGAACAATGGTGAGCGCAACGTGGTCTTGCCGCCGTCAACGTCGTTGGCAGCCGCCGGTTCATCTGTCGCTCCTCCGTTCCCTGTCACGAAGCAGAAACTACCATAGGCCGTCGCGTCTTCGGCAACTTGCACCTGCGCGCCCTCTTCGGTTGAGCCTACGGGAGCCGCGCGAGTCCATACTCCTGCCGTCGCGTTGTCGCCCGCGACTCCGAAAATGAAACCTCGATCCACTTCCGCGTCATCCGCGATGCCGCGCTCAAGATCGACGCCGACAGAGAAATCCTTCTGCTTGGATGTCGACACGGAGTCCGGACTGGTGAAATCAACGTACCCGAATCTGGCAACGTATAACGCGAACATGCGCTCCGCCGGAATCTGTGAAAACCTGAATTGCCCGTCGGCATTGGACGCCGCCTTATAGCTGCCGCTATGTCCCACCAAATACACGCGCGCTCCGGCCACTCGTTCTCCGCCGTACTTGACCGTGCCGCTGATCGATCCCGTCTCACTCGATGACGCCGCCATTTCCACAGCGGCGTTGATGTCCAGAATACCGTAACCAAAATCGTTGTCTTCTCCGGTAACTCCCAGATCTTTGGAGGAAAGTTGCAGCAGAATTTTCGCGGCACTTGCGGAAAGATCGGGATTGACCTGCCGCATCAATGCGACGGTTCCCGCGACGTAACCCGCGGCACAGAGCGTTCCGCTTGTTAATACAAATCCGTTTTCACCTGCGCTGCGTGTGTCGCCGATGGCACATATGTCAGGCTTGATGGTCTTTCGGTCGCACGGAGACGGCCCCCGCGCGCTCGAGGCAAGGATTGATTTTCCGTCGGTGCCGGTTGCGCCAACGGAGAAGAAAGTTTGATCAACATGAGACAACGCAGCCGGCAAAGCAATCGACCCGCGACCCAAATGCCCGTCGTCACCCGCCGCCCAAATCAAAACAGTCCCAAGCTGTTCGATATTCGAAAAGGCCGTCCACGCAATTTCAGGAGCGGCGGATGAACATGAGTCGCCTACTTGCCATGCCTGCACGATGACATCAGGCACATTCTTGAAATCACCGCTTTGCGACTCCTGCAAAAGCTTCAGCACGTCAGACAAAGTATGAGTCAGTCCACAATCCAGCGGCAACAGTCGCCAATTTGCGTCGGGAGCGACGCCAATCGTATCACCCTTTTGCTTGTCGCATCCAACCGCCGTCCCGAGCATCACTGTAGTTGCGTTGCCGCAATCGGACGACATGAGCTGAGCCGCTGCGCCACTCGCTCTATCTGCAAACGCGACGTGCTGGGGCAGAAAGGGAGTTCCGATAACTCCGACAACTGTGCCAGTCCCGGTCACACCCGCAACCCAAACGTCGCGGGCGCGCATAGTTTGCAAGGCAGTCTCCGAACTTAACATCTTGGATTCCGACGCGGTGGCTTCTCCCGGCTGAATCAATCTGATGGTCTCGTCCAATCCCACTTCGCGCACGGCTTCAAAGTTTGCGATAAGCTCAGCGCCCGCTCGCGACACCTTCGCTCGAATCATGTTCGCGATCCACAAGAACTCGACGCCGTCCACCATGCCATTACGCTCAAGAATTTCGATAGACGATTTCACTTCGGCGCTTGAGCTATTCGAGACGGTGCGCAACGCGTCAACAAGCGCCATATGAACGTCCGCCTGCGGTGTTCCTGCGCTTTTCTGAAAACGGGTTACTTCGGCCACCAGATTTGTCTGGTGACTGAGGGAAATCAGCACGGGCAGCTTGACTTGCTCTCCTGCCTCCTGATAAGCCGCAGCCAAACCGCGCGTGAGCGTGCCCGCGGATGCTATAGAAGCGGTCAACACGGCAAGAATCAGAATTAAACGTCGCACGTTCATCATTTTATTGTTCATTCGTAGTAAATTCAAGCGTTCAAATAGGCCTAAAATATACGAAAACCTGCGGCATTTTGCAACCGCAGGTCCGTTATTTTTCGCAGCTGCCGAGGGGCGTCACGACACAGGCTGTTTCAGGTAAACCGGGAACGACATCGTCATAGTTGTCCCGACCCCGACCTCCGACTCCAGTGTAAGTTCGGCATTGTGAATCTCGGCGATATTCCGGACAATAGGCAATCCCAGCCCGGTTCCGCGACTTCCTTTTGTTGAAAAGTACGGCTCAAAGATATTCGAGAGCTCATCACGCGGGATACCGACTCCCGTATCAGTAACGGCGACGACGACACGATCTCCGCTCCGTCGCGCGGACAGTTTCAATGATCCGTGCTTAACGCTTTCCAGCGCGTGAACAGAGTTGATAATCATGTTGATAAACGCAGACTCGAGTCCGTGCGGATCTCCAAAGATGTCCAGTCCGTCTTCCAAATCAAGCTGAAGCGACAAGCCGTCTTGTGCATCTCCCCGGACGAAACCCCGCAAACTGCCCGTCGAGGAGTCGAGCATTTCGACGACAGAATTAAGTAGTTGCTTCATGTCAACAACAGTAAAGACTGGCTCGGCGGGTTTTGTCAAGTGTCGCAAGTTGCTGGCTATTTTTTCGATTCGTTCGGTAAGCGCGGAAATTGTGTTTAAATCCTTTTGGACAGGCTCGCTCACCATGAAGCCTTCGCGCTCGAGCTTCATCGCGAGCAGCTCGACGCGTCCCTTAACCGGCTGAAGGCTGTTGTTAATCTCGTGCGCGATGCCTCCCGCCAATTGATTGACGGTCGATCTTTTCTCCGATTCAACCAGCTGCATTTCAAGCATTTTTTGTGCGGTCACATCTTCTAAGATAAGACCCGCGCGTTCACGTCCGTCATGCGCTCGCATAAGTTTGAAGAAGGAGTATGCGATCTTCTTTCCGTTCAGTGAAAGCATTCGCCGGCCCACTTCACCAGTGTGCTTGAATTTCTCGTGCGCCTCTGTCAAGATATTCACAGCCTCAGAGTTCTTGCAACCAGTGGCAAGTGAGGAGCCGATGCGAAGTCCGTCGCCGAGCACGGACACCGCCTGCGGATTCGCGTAGTCCACATTCCCCTCTTTCTCTAAAATTATCACCCCGTGCGGCTGACTCTGAAGGATCGTCGACAGGTACTCCTGCAGCTCTTTGTAGCGAACCTTTGACTCCTTTTCCCCCGCGTACAAACGCGCGTTCTCCAAGGCGATCGCCGCCAAATGGACAAAGGTTTCGAACAACATCAGACTGGTGTTGTCAAACACTCCCGCAAGCTTGGTCGTGTCCACATAGGCGACTCCGAGCAGCTTATTCTTTGAGATCAGCGGCGCGCCCATGATTGAGCGCACTTGCATCTTTGCGATGGATTGATGCTGGGACAAATCCGAACCGCCAATAACGTCATTAATCAAAATCGGTTGCCTGCCCTCAATGACACGGCGAATGATCGTTTGCGACGCCGCTTCTTCCGCGTCCGCGATATTGCTGTCCATGTTTTTCGCGACGGTGAATCGCCACTCCCCGTTCGACTCGACCAAAACAAGAAAGCCACGCTCAGCGCCGGTCAGCTCAACCGCGGCACTCATCGCGCGATCCAAAATTGCCTCAGGAGTCATGTCACGGTTTATGTCTTCCATTAAGGCGGCAAGCTTTGCCAGTCCCGCCGCGATTCCTCCTGTAGGATCATATTCAGATCCGTTCGGAAGAGCTGGTGTAATGTCTGACAGGTCGTCAAAAAAATCGAGTGCCACAATTACCTCTGAGATTGAATCGATTTGCGAAGCTGAACGGCTTCTTCACGGAAACTCTGAATGTGCGGCGCGTGCAAAAACGAGGTTTGTTGTCGTTCCGGCAAGCGCGCTGCAATTGCTTTTAAGACCGCGACGCCACGGCCATACTCGTTGAGCGCCTTTTTCGGCTGACCGACCCGCGCAAGCTGACGTGCCGAGGCCCAGTGAAATTTCCACAATAGGTCAGGATAAATCGACAGCTTGCGCAGCGCCACCTGCCACTTTGTCGCATCAAGCGCCACATCCGTATAAAGCAACTCAGTCAATTGAGTTCGAGCGGCAGTAAACGGATCCCATTTCGTATCCGCGACTTTTCGCGCGTGTGCAAGTTCATCGGCAATCAACTCGTTCTTGCCGCTTTCGGCGGCAATTTGACATCGGGTTAAATGCAAATGCAACAGCGCAAGTGGATCTGCTTCATCGGCCAACAGTTCTTGCGCGCGATCCGCCGCGACAGTCGCCCGATCAAATTCGTTCCGACGGGCAAACAGCGCGGCTAAACCTTCCCACGCCTGGCCCTCCGCCTTGCGTGTTCCAATCGTGGCCGCGATACCTTGCGCTTCGTGAAGAACTTTTTCCGACTTTTCAAGCTCTTCGAGCGTCAACAGGAGCTTACCCATGTAAATCTGAGGTTCGAGCTGAGTTTCCTGGTCACCGATTTCCGCCGCTTGTTTTACGGCTTCACTGAGATAGGCCATTGAGCGCGGATAGTCGGCGCGCTGATAGGCTAATTCACCGAGGTTACTCAAAATTTCAGTCTGTTCACGCGGGCTCTCCATGCGCCTGAAGAGCGCCAGGGCACGCAAGTAGTGCTCTTCGGCTTGTTGTAGATTGCCGGTTTCGAGCGAGTCAATGCCAAGATTATTGTAGATCCCCGCCAGTCGGCTAATGTCGTCAATCTCCTTAGAGATATTCGCGCAACGCTCCCACAGGTTTCGCGCCCGCAGCCGGTCGCCGGCCTGCGCGGAGAGCACACCGAGATTGTTGTACATATTCGCGATGCCTTTGCGATCGGCCAGCGCTTCATAAACTTCAAGACAGCGCTGCCAGTAGGCCCGCGCGACGTCGGTGTCGCCGCGATAGAAGGCAAGCGTGGCCACCGTATTCAGCAGCAGCGCGAACCCTGCGTCCGTGGAGTCCGCGCGCATGTGCATCAATCCGCTCTCTGCCAGTTTGCGCGCATGCTCTCCTTCGCCGCGCTTGAACGCAATCCATGCTAATGTCCCGAACACGGAACCCGCTGCTTGGGTGGTTTCCTCATTGAACACCGACAGACAGCGATTCAAAATTTCTTCAGCTTCTTCAATGTAACCGAGCTTTTCACGCAGATTGGCATAGCGTGAAAGATGCGCGAGGTTTTGCACGGTCACGGGCGCTTTACCGCCGTTGGTAATCTCGCCCAGCAATTCTACGGCGCGCGTCAAGTCTCCCTCCATGTACTCGATGCGGGACAGTGCGGCGGTCAGGACCAGTAGATGCGTGATCGGCGAACTGGCTCTTCCCTGTTCAAGCAGTTTGCGCGCCCACACCACTTTGCCCTTGCGAATCGTATCCTCAAGAATTTGCTCGGCTTCATCAGCAGGAACAGTAAACATCCCCGACAATACATCGTGAAAGAGTATCTCCTCCGCGCGCGTGACGTTATCCACGTCCTCAGCTTGCTGCCAAAAGCGGCAGAGGGCCGCATGTACGGATCGTCGTTCACGTTCTTCAAGTCTTGACGCGATCAACATCTTGACGGAATGATGCGTCAATTCAAGGTGGTTATCAGTAAAGGAGCCCCATCCGGTTTTGACAATCTCTTCGATAACTGCCTGAACCGTCCTCCCGGAATCAGAGCCAATCGCGCCATCAACGACTGAGATCGGCAGAGGTGAGTTTGAGCAGGCCAGACAGTTCAGCACAGTGCGAGTACTGTCCGAGAGATGTTTAAGAGTTCGGTTGACGGCCTGTTCTACATGACGATGTGCCTGCAGTTTCCAACGGCCCGGCATTAACTCCCATCCCGACAATCCGATGCGGAGGAAATCGCTGTTGATCAATTCCTCAAGCGCCGATTCCAGCGCGGACGGATAGCCGAGTGATTGTCCGAGCAGTCGCCCGCGAAAGTCCTCCGGAAAAGTGTTGTCCGGAAACGTCGCCGAGACGAAGTCATCAATGCCGTTTGCGTCAAGCGGAAGAAGTCGGATATGTTTCCAGTCGGAGGCCCAGTCGGGGAATCCGTCTTCAAACGCGCCCGCGACGATCATCCATGGCTTCTTGTTGGCGGGTGATTCGATGAACGTCTTCAATTGCTGCTTGTCCAACACATCGGCGTCGGGTATAAGGATGACATCGGGACAATCGGAATGAGACGGCAGTTCGCGGCTGCTGGAGATGAGCCGTGCCGAAAGGCCCGCGATATTCAGCTCGACCGAACTCTCTCTGAGCAGGCGAGTTCGACCTAATCCCGGCGCCGCCGCCACGATAATGTTCTCGGCTGGTTCCCCATTGAAGATCTTCTCGCGCTGCTGAGTTAAAACTGCTCGCGCAGCATTATTCGTTACGGATCCAGAGGACGAGATGTAGGCTTTACGTGTCTGCGGAGTCTCATAGTCAAACGAGAATCCGTCGCGTTCGTTAAGGAGCGCGATGGCGTGGCGGGCCGACTGTGGACGCTCTTTCGGATCTACTCGAACCAGCGCGGCAATCACGTCACCCAGTCCGACGGGTAAATCGGGCCGATAGTGCAGCGGATGCGGCGCTTCCTGTTTCGCGCGCATTTGTGCCTTCGCCAGATTGTCTGCACCTTCAAAGGGCAAGCGTCCGACCGCCAACCGGTACATCAACATGCCCAGTGCATAGAGGTCGGAGGCGGCGCTGGTTTGTCCCTTGAGAATGATTTCGGGAGCCATATAGTCGAGCGTTCCGCCCGCTTCTTCGGTGAGACTCTCGTGTTCTCCGGCCAAACCGAAGTCCACGAGCTTGAGCGTCGAAAATTCTTCTCGCGCGTTAAGGCAGCCCAGCACGTTGTCAGGTTTTATATCGCGGTGAAGCAGGCCGTGACTATGCAAAAATGCGAGCGCCCGGCAAAGGCTGACTAATACCGTGCGGAGTTGCTCCGGCTTCCAATGCTGAATGAGTTGATCGAGCGGCTTTCCGTCCACGAATTCGCAGGTGAAGTAGTGGCCGCCCTGCTGTTTGGGCAGGGCGCCGAAATCGAACATCTGGGGAATATGGGGGTGAATCACACCACGAATATTCCGAAACTCTCTGCGAAAACTTTCGACGGCGGCTTCGTCATGCACGGCTTTCAGCATTTTGAGAGCCATAATCTGATTGTTTCGCAGCGTATCAACCACCAAATACACGAGACCCATGCCGCCGACGCCAATGGTCCGCAGAATCGAGTAACGGGAGTTAATGGAGGAGGAGTCTTGCATTTACAACCGGAAGTTCAGTAATGTTTTCTTTATAATCTAAATGTTGCTGAATAGCGACAAATTTGCCGCCAGTCATTACCCGCACGAGCTTAAAGACAAAAACCCGGCCAATTCCGGCCGGGTCTTGTTTACTGTTAGATTTTTGGTTTAAAAACTCACACGACTGGTGAGAATATAGCGGCTGAAGTGATTGGTAGTAACGATCAGCTTGTTATTGTTTTGCAATGTAAAGCTGACTTCTTCGACAGTACCGTCGTCGTGAACATACAGCGGCAGGATGTCACTGTAGGCCGCGCCTTCGGGCAGGACCATTAGATCCAAGTCCCATGTGATTTCGACATCACCGTTGAACACGGTCGGATGCGGATAGAAGTCCGCGACTCCAACACAAGCCGACGGTGCGACGATCGTGATGTCCATGTTGTTTGGCAGCACGCTTCCCGGGACTCTCAGCTTCACGATTCCCGAAAGATGGAGGTTTGTTACGTTGTTCGTACGGCAAAGGCGTGTTGTGGAAACTGACGCGCAGTTATCAAGAGATGATTGCGCGACCGGGTTGACCAGGTGGTAGCCCGCAGCTTCCACAGTAGCGATTACGTCTTCAACCGGCGGATACTGGAAGTTCTCAGTAGGCGTGTCAGTGGGCTGTGAAGCCGTAGGGGCGCTGTACTCAGAACACCCGATCGCGAACACGATCAATGCTGTCAGCACTGAAATCTTTATTGTTCTGATGTTCCGTTTCATTTCTTGCTCACTTCTATAATTGTTGACTTGTTTATGCTCGTGTTGACTTATCGCAACTCATATGCCAACTATAGTAAGCCAAGTTTTGATTGTAGAAACAATAGTTTATGTAAAAGACACACTATTGGTTTGGTTGATTTGACGATAGCATTGGTTGAAGGCATCTTCGTTCATCAATTGAAAGACCCGGCCAGTTACGACCGGGTCTTGTTTGCCTGGTGATTGTCTAGTTATGAACCAACTCGGCGCGTAACGATGTATCGACTGAAGTGATCCGTCGTGCCGACAAGGGCGCTAAGTGACCAGTCCACCCAATGCGGCATTATTAACAGCGAGCCATCATCTCGGACATAAAAGATGGCGATATCCTCTTCCAAGTCTATTTCATCGAGATCCAGCGCAAGGTAAGTGAAGTCAATGCGAATCCATACATTTCCGTTGAACTGCGTTGGGTGCGGTGCGAACTCGCAGATAGCCAACACTGGGTCAACGCACACTTGTATATCCATGCTCTGCTGGGGCAACACTCCAGGCGGAATCAGGCATCCTGTCCAGTTGTAATGAACAAGGCCACCCCAAGATCTATTTACGGTTTGTGTCACACATGACATGGAACCACCGTTACCACCACCATTGCCGCGACCTCGGCCGTTGCGGGGACCATCGAGATTTGTCGCGGCAGGGACGCTGACCGCTTCAAATCCTTCGGGCAATTGAATTAGCAGACCGTCATAACTAATCAAATCTTGTGTCGTGGATGCTTGATCACTGCTCGAAGCGATGGGCGACTTAATACCTTCATCATTCGAACAGCCCACTGCCAGCAGTAGAATCAATGCAAGAATCGGGAGTTTAATGTTTGTTTTCATTTTTTTTCCTGAATCATTGTGTATTATGTTTTCATTAGTCGGTCGTGTTGACATTTCGCAACACATATGCCAACTATAGTAAGCCAAGTTTTGATTGTAGAAACAATAGTTTATGTAAATGACACACCATAGATTTTGTTGATATGACTTGCAGAAGGTTGAGGGGCTTGTGACCTGCACCCCATGGACTGGAGAGAGTCTCCAATAAGTGTTATGTTTGTGG
>CAZHAK010000043.1:0-12389 GCA_964530625.1 uncultured Alphaproteobacteria bacterium
TTCTTGTTTCATTTTTCCTCTTTTCTCCTCTTCTTCTCCAATTTTCGTCTCGAAACACGAATTAGCCACGGAGGCCGAGCTGCTTAATCAGTTCGCGGTAACGATCGACGTCTATCTTGTTCAAGTATTTTAGTAGCCGGCGGCGCTTGCTCACCAGCAAGAGTAAGCCGCGGCGCGAGTGGTTGTCTTTTTTGTTCGTCTTCAGGTGCTCCGTCAAGTAGCTGATGCGATGTGTAAGCAAGGCAACCTGAACTTCCGGGCTGCCGGAATCATTCTTAGTACGGCCGTACTGTTCCATCAATTGACGGCGCGGATTTGATGCTTCGGTCATAATCGTGAGTCTCTTGTAGAAGTATTTCTTGTTGTTAAATTACGTTTTCGTGCGGCAGAAGTTTACGAGGCTCAAGTGTAAACCCTTCTTCCGTCAGAATATTGCGGATGTCCGTAATGTCCTGGCGCATCTGCACTGACAGCGATTCTTCACCGCTGAATTTGATTTCTCCGCGTAATCGTTTAATGATGCGGAGTACAATCATTTTGTCATAAAGGTCCGCGTCGAAGTCTAAAAGATGCGCTTCGACCGAATGCCGTTGCCCCCCGAAAGTCGGGTTGAAACCGATAGACACGGCGGCAGGATAAGCATATTCTCCAACTTCAGCGATGGCGGCGTAAATGCCGTCTCTTGGAATAATTTTCCCCTGCGCGATGTCACCCAGATTCGCAGTCGGGCAACCCATGCGTCGACCACGTCCGAATCCCCGCACGACCTTTCCTGCAAGCGAAAACTTTCTGTCCAACATAGCATTGGCAAGCGGCATATCACCTTCCAATATCAATCGTCGAATTGTGGAAGACGAAACAACGTGATCTTGAATCACGACGGGCTGCACAATGTCCACACCAAATCCGAACTCTTGTCCCAATGCGATCAGGCCGCTGCCATCACCGGTTCTGTCCTTGCCGAACGTGTGGTTGAAGCCCGCGACGATGTGTTTCGCGTTCCATGCCCCGATAACCATTTGCTTCGCGTATTCAGCCGGCGTAAGGCTGCGGAATGCATCGTCAAAGTCAATCACAAATACATGCTCGATGCCTACCGACGCCAAAAGCTGTAGCCGCTCGTCGAAGCTATACAGCATGGAAATGCTTTGATTGCCGTCACCCACCATAGATCGGGGATGAGGATCAAACGTCACTGCAATCGGCGTCACGTCATGTTCAGCCGCGGCGTCAATGAGCCTGCCCAATATAAGTCTATGTCCCAGATGTAGTCCGTCAAAACTGCCTGCCGCCGCCGCAGTACCGCGAGACTTGACAGACTCTGGCAACACACTTTTGTGTACGAGCATTCGCCTAACGCCCCGAAAACTCAGGGTGCTTTAATGCTTCGCTGATCTGCCAGGCGTGCGCAACGCGATAAGGGCCGATTGCCGTGCGCCTAAGCGCCGCAAGCGTGCCGCCGCAGCCCAAAGCTGCTCCAAGGTCTCGCGCAATCGAACGAATATAAGTACCTTTTCCGCAGCGGACGTTGAGTGTCACAAATGGATTGTCAAGTTCTACGATTTGAATCTCTGAAATGACGACGGGCCTCGAAGCGTGTTCCACAGCAACGCCTTTTCGCGCTTGCTTGTAACTTCGCTTTCCCCCGACCTTGATAGCCGATACACTCGGAGGACGTTGAGAAATGTCGCCGACAAAACTCATCACAGCGTGTTCAATCGCTCTCTCATTCCAGTTCACCGGTGATTCTGCGATGACATTCCCGTCCAAATCATCACTGTCAGTCGTCTTGCCAAGCTGTACGGTGCCGCGATACTCTTTGTCAAGCCCCATAAACTCTTCCGAACTCGTTGTGCAGTCACCGAACATAACCAGCAGAAGTCCGGTCGCCATCGGATCAAGTGTTCCCGCATGTCCGACCTTCTTCCATCTTAGACCGCCGCGTAATTTTGCTACAACGTCGAACGATGTCCATCCAGCGGGCTTGTCAATCGGGAGAATTAATCCGCTCAAGTGGAATCAGGCCGGCTGCTGCGCCAGTGCGTCCAGCAAGCTCGGAAGTAGTCGCGCCTGCACAGATTTGAACGTACCATACATTCTGAATCCCGCCGCGCGCTCATGTCCGCCGCCGCCAAACGATTCGGCAATCACCGACACGTTGACGCGCGACCGTGATCGAAGCGACGCGCGAATACGCCCGTCTTTCATTTCTGAAAACAAGACTGCCACTTCAACACCTTCAATGGCGCGGCCAAGATCAATCAAATTATCCGGATCTTCAACCGCATAGTCATTCTCAACGAACATGGTTGAAATCTGTCCGTCTGCATGCAATTCGAGAGTGGAAAGAATATGAGAAGCCGATCGAATATCCCGAGCGGGAACTGTGAAGTAGAGCTGCTCCGTCAAGTGTGACAATGAAGCTCCTGCTTCAACAAGTTTTGCGGCGACGCGCAAAGCTTCAGGTGAGGTGTTCGAATGCCGGAATCTCCCCGTATCCGTAATGATACCCGCAAGCAAATTAGTGGCGAGTGTCGGAGTTATGCGAATCTCAAGCACCCGAAACATGCGAAACAGCAACTCGCCCGACGCAGAAGCGTCCACGTCCACAAAATTCAAGTCGCCAAACTGCGAATTCGATACATGATGATCAATATTCACCACGCGCGCGTCTGAAGCGATAAGCGTTTCCACATCGCCGATACGCTCGCGATTTCCTGCATCAACCACGATGACATCGTGAAAAGGTTCGAGCCCGCTTGCGCCTTGCACAGTCAATATCTCATCCGCGCCAAACAATACACGGCACCTGCTTGGACACTCGTCTTCAAGCACACAAACGGGAACACCTCCACACTGCAAAACAGCCTCGCGCAACGCCAGCACCGATCCAATAGCGTCAGGATCAGGCCGCACGTGCGATGAAATCAATACTCGCGCAGAGCTAAGAAAAGGTCGTAGTGCGGAAACATCCGCGCTCGAAAAAGTCACGACTCCTCTTCCCCACCCCGCGCTTGCTTCAAAAGATCTTCGATTCTCGCAGCCTTGGCCGGAGTGCGATCATAATGAAATCGCACACTTGGATGCTTTCGCATGACAAAACGTTTGGCAATTGCAGTCCGGAATTTTCCCTTGAGCCGGTTCAATTGTCGCTCGATCTCTTCACCCGCGGACTCTTCACCGATGACGCTGAAATACACATATGCCATAGACAAATCATCCGTCACCGTGACTCCCGTCAGCGTCACCATCACGTTACTTGGCAACTCCGCGATCTCGCGAATCATGCCCGGCATCTCGCGCTCGATCTCAGCGCCAAGCCGCAACGGCCTGCGTTTCCCGTCGGAGTTCTGCCGCAAAAGATTAGACATAGTACTCGATTTCAGGATGGAGCATCATCACGCGGTCGTCGTGCTCGATGATGTCACGTATGACTCTAAACTGCGACTCGACTGAATGCTCCGTGTCTGCAACACAGGCGAAAGCGAGATTTGCGATCTGCCACGAGTCTCCCGCTTCCTCGTTGATCGAGACGTTGCACCTTCCGCGCGCGCGTTCCTTTATGGAGTTGACGGCGCTCCGTCGTTCCTTAAGCGAATGACTGTGGGGCAAATGAAGTGTAAGCCGCATCACCCCGACACAGCATTTCACGCCACCGACTGCTCGAGCGTGCGCTTCACTTCCGTGATCTGAATCACTTCAATTGAATCGCCCTCGTTCACGTCGTTCATGCCGTTCAGCAAAATACCGCATTCGTAACCCGCCCTAACTTCGCTGACGTCGTTCTTAAAACGCTTCAACGAGCCAATCGTCCCGGCCCAAATTTGCTTGCCGTCGCGCAGCAATCGAACATTGCTCTGACGCTTAATCACTCCCGACACGACAAAGCAACCGGCAATCGTGCCCGCTGAAGGCACACGGAAGGTTTGTCGTACTTCGACAAGTCCGACAACTTCCTCCTTCTTGTCAGGTCTAAGCATACCTTCGAGCGCTTCACGAATGTTGCTTTCCATTTCGTAAATGATGCGATACACTCGAATATCCACGCCCTCGCGCATTGCGAACTCGCGGGCTTTCAAATTCGGATGTACATGGAATCCAAGAATAATTGAGCCCGTCGCCGCCGCGAGCAAAACGTCGCTTTCGCTGATCGCACCCACGCCGCGGTGCACAATCTTGACAGCCACTTCCTTGGTTCCCAATCTCTGCAACTGATCGCAAATCGCTTCCACCGATCCGTCCGCGTCCCCCTTGATGATCAACGGCAATTCACGCAACTCGCCCTCAAGAATTCTCTGCGAAATCTGATCAAGGCTGAGCATACGAATTTGTCGGAAGGTTTGCTCTCTCTGAAGCAACTGACGACGCATCGCGATATCTTTGACTTCCCGTTCCGTGTCAAACGAGACGAGCGAGTCGCCGGCCTGCGGCGCGCCCGAAAATCCGACGACCTGCGCCGGACGTCCCGGCCCAACCACGTCTATCGGACGGTTGTTTTCATCCATCAGCGTGCGCACTTTGCCCCACTGCTGTCCGGCGACAAAATAATCACCAACACTGAGCGTTCCATTCGTCACCACAATCGTCGCGACGACGCCGCGCCCTTTATCTATCCGGGTTTCAATCACTGTCGAGCGAGCTCGTCGCTTCGGATTGCCCTTAAGTTCGAGCAGATCCGCAGCCAAAAGAACTTCTTCAAGCAGCTCGTCAATACCCTGTCCGAACTTCGCCGAGATCTCAGCGGACTGTACCTTACCGCCCCACTGCTCGACCAAAACATTATGGTCAGCGAGTTGCTTGCGAATTTTCTCGGGATCCGCGTTCGGTCGGTCAATCTTGTTGATCGCGACAATAATAGGCACATTCGCTGACTGCGCGTGACTGAGCGCCTCAAGCGTTTGCGGGCGAACCTGATCGTCAGCCGAAATAACAAGAATCACAAGGTCGGTCACCTGTGCGCCGCGGGCGCGCATCGCCGTAAACGCTTCGTGGCCCGGAGTATCAAGGAAACTGATCGAGCGCCCATTGTGCACGACTTCATAAGCGCCGATATGCTGCGTAATGCCGCCATGCTCTTCCGAAATCACAGTCGTTTTACGCAGAAAGTCAAGTAGCGACGTCTTACCGTGGTCAACGTGACCCATCACCGTCACGACGGGCGGACGCGGAACCAAATCCTCAGGGTTATCAAGCTCCTCTTGCAACTCCTGCTCAACTTCTTCCTCGTCTGAAACAAATTCAACCTGGAAGCCGAATTCGTCAGCCATCAATTCGATTAGGTCGCGTTCAAGTCTTTGATTGATCGTCACGAGCTTACCCATCAAGAAAAATTTCTTGATCACTTCCGCGACTTCAACATCCATCAAGTTTGCGAACTCTTGCGTCGAGACAAACTCGGTCAGTTGCAAAATGTTGTCCTGCGTCTCGACCAACTCACCGGTAATTTTGTCACGGCGCTTCGCGCGGCGCTTACCGGTATCCATCGACGCGAGTGTCTGGCGAATCGAAGCTTCGACCTCAGCCTGATTAACTTCTTTTCGCTTGGACTTGACTTTTCGGCGAGATCGACTTTCAACACCAACCGGAGCGCGTTTCGACTTCTCCTGCTTTTGTGCGGCGATCAGTCGCTTTTGCTTCTCAATTCTCTCAATATCCGCCTTTGTTGGGGCGCGACGCTTCCGGGTATCACCTGATGTATCGTCCTTCGCCGCAACTGGCGCGGTTGTCGCGTCCGGTCGTGGCACTCGCGGCCCGGTCGGCGCACTACGGCCACTCGGAGCGGGTTTACCTGCGGTCGCACCTGCGCCGGCGGGTTTACGCTCGCCTTTTGCCGTTTTGCCTTCAGCACGTGCTTTAGCGGCTTCGGCTCTGGCTTTCTTGCGTGCTTCGTCAGAGGCGCGTTGAGCTTCAATTTCTTTGCGGCGCTTCGCAATCTCTTCTTTTTCTTGGGCGGCGCGCTTGGCCGCGTGCTCTTCAGCTTCGCGCTTAATCCTTACTTCTTCGGCTTCATGCGCGCGCGCCTCAGCAAGCGCCTTTTCCTGCGCCTTTTCTTCATCAGACTTCCGCTCTTCCTCGCGCTTCGCCTCTTCTGCTTCCACTTGTTTGATCAGCGTGGCGGCAGAGTCAATAGTTTGACTCGCTCCAGTCCCCAACAACTCTTCAAGTTGATCCGTACGCGCGCGTTCGGACTCAACGCGCAAATGCTCAGTCTCGGTCTGAGACTCAGCTTCGTGCATCTCTTGCCAGCGCGAGGGATCGAATTTCTTAACCACCTCCTCATACATCTCTTCGTTCATCGGAGACATATGCTTCGGCGACTTTGAAACTTCATAGCCGCGATCCTCCAGAAACTCGACAATCGCGGGACTCGCGACGTTAAGCTCCTTGGCAACTTGATAGATTTTCTTCTGCTTGGCAGGACTCAAAAGGCGTTTCCTTACCCTTCGATTTTACTCTCGGGCTGCGGTTCAGGCGTTGATTCTAAAGATTCTGCACTCGCGTCATCATCAGCCGTCGGCAACTCTTCTTCAATAACAAAATACGAATTCAAGACGTCCATAATCTCGCGCACACGACCCAACTCAAACTGCGTCGCTTCCATGACTTTCAAATCACCCGCGTCAAGAACATCGTCTGCAGTTTCAAATCCAGCATCCACCAAGCGCGTTCTGGTTTCTTCGTCAAGCTCGTTGACCTCGGAAATCTGCAGCGGTTCGGGAGCCAAATATTCTGATTCCTTTATGGGTTCGATCGGAATTCCGGTCAATTCCGTAGCCAGCCGCAAGTTCTGTCCGCGCTTGCCGATCGCAAATTGAATCTGATCGTCAGGAACCACCACCGTTGCCGCGTTCGATTCCTGATCATAGACGACCAGTAGCGGTGTGGCGGGAGACATCGCGCGCTTCACGTAAATCTCAGGATCTGCGCTCCAATGAATGATGTCAATCTTCTCCCCGCCCAACTCGCGCACCACAGCCTGAATGCGAATGCCCTTCATACCGACACAAGCTCCAACCGGATCAATTCGTTTGTCGTGACTGCGCACAGCAATCTTGGTGCGGTCTCCAGCCTCGCGGGCGACTCCCATGATCTCAATGATGTTATCGAAAATTTCGGGAACTTCCAGCTCAAACAAACGTGTGACGAAACCCGGAGCGGAACGCGACACGATCACTTCGGGATCCTTGGTCGTGCGGCGCACGTCCTTGATGATCCCGCGAATGGATTTACCGCGGATATATTTCTCGTTGTAAACCTGCTCAGACTTCGGCATCAGCGCTTCGTAGCGATCCAGATGAACCCGGATTTCTTTGCGATTGATCTGGTGAATCTCGCCGGTGACGATTTCGCCTATACGTTCGGAGAATTCGTTAAAGATATTTTCTTTCTCAATCTCGCGAATCTTCTGAGTCAAATTCTGTCGCGCCGTCATCACCAATCTGCGGCCAAACTCCTCGATGTTCACTAATTCGGCGTACGTATCGCCGATATCGAGATCGTCGTCGATATTTAGGGCGCGCGACAACGGCATCTGCGTCACCGGATCCGTCAGATCGTCGTCGTCCACAATTTCTTTCTCGCAGAAAATTTCAATATCGCCCTTGTCGATATTAAAAATGACGTCAAAGTTTTCCGCGGCGCCGTATTTCTTCTTGATCATCGCATGGAACACTCCCTCGATGATCTCACGAAACGCGTCGCGGTCAATACTTTTGTCCTGCAGAATCTGTCCGATAGCTTCTACAATCGGGGAATTCATTTCTTCAACTCCACTGGTGACTTGAATTCAGGCAGCACAACGGCGGAAAGCACGTCCGCCTGCCCCAGTTGATGTACCTGTGACTCGGATCGCAAGGTCAGCCCTGCGGTCTCATCGTATTCAACCAATCTGCCGCGAATATCTTTCGGTCCCTTCGGCCCGGGAACGCGTACTTTTAACAATCGGCCGATGTTCTTCTTGTATTGCCACGGTTCACGTAGCGGAAAATCCAAACCCGGTGAACTCACTTCCATACGAAAATCTTCGTTTAACAACTTCTGCTCGATGATCAAGTGCCGCAATTCTCGAGTCAGCATCGCGCATTCATCTATGGAAATACTCCCCACCTCACGGTCCCCGACGACGCGCAAATGCGTCGTGCCGTTGCGAGTGTTCTGAGAATACTCCAGGAGCTTGAATCCATGCTCAGCAAGCAATGTTTTGACAGAATCTTCGAGACGATCCACTATATTGGGCCCGGGGGTTTTACAAACAAAAAAGCGGGCGTTGGCCCACTTTCTAAAAGTTCACTCTTGACTACAAGAATATAGCAAACGCGGGAGCCAATTGCAAGCTATCCAAAGTACTACGGAAGCTGGTCGAGCTGAGACTTTGCCTTCTGAAAGGCCTGCGAGTCAGGGTACTTTTTGACGATCTTCTCTAAGGCTGCTTTCGCCTTATCTGTCTGATTTAACTTAAGATAAAGGCGAGCAGCTTGAGTAAGTCCTTCTGGAGCATAGGCCGAGGACGAGAATTTCTCAGACGTTTCAGCAAACTTCGCCGCCGCTTCATCCAGCCGTCCAGTCGCCTCCATTGAGGCCGCTAAGCCAGCCATCGCCCCCTGCTCGGTCTCCTTATCCGGTGAATAACTCGTTAAACAGGCTTCAAAGCCAGCCAACGCACCCGCAAAATCACCTTGATCAAACTTGATTCTTGCAATGTAATACTGTGCTTCCGCAGCCGCTGCTCCCCCATGGCTCGCAACTACTTGTTGAAACTTGACCTGCGCGTCAGGAAGATTTTGCTGTCCGTAAGATGTCTTAGCCTGCATAAGCTCAAAACTCTCAAGATTAGCCGAGCTTCCCATCCAGCCTTGCAATGCAATAAAGCCCACGATGACGACAACCAGACCACCGGCAGCTATCCACACGGACTGCTTATGAGACTCGTAAAACCCTTCAACTCTGACCGCGGTCTCTACAAGCCGATCATGTTTTAACTCTTCTTTGGTGAGGCGTCCGCCTCGTCCACTTGCTGATTTCGCCATTGTAAATACTTAATTTGAAGTAAGTTCTGTCCAAGTACACCGTAGCTCAAAAGTCCTTAGTACCCCCGAGAGGACTCGAACCTCCGACGCAGAGTTTAGGAAACTCTCGCTCTATCCAGCTGAGCTACGGGGGCATACTACCCGCCAAACCTATCAATATAAGGCGCTTGCAACAAAATGTCAAGCCCACTCCTAAGCCGGGTCAGGAAAAATTTTCCCCGGATTCAAAATTCCTTTAGGATCGAGCGCCAGCTTTACGGCTCGCATGCTCCCAATAGCCGCTTCCGTCAACCCCTGTCGCAAGTAGCCCTTCTGCACATACCCAATACCATGCTCACCGCTGATCGTTCCCCCCAGCCCTACAGTCAACTCAAAAATCTCCGGAATCGCCCGCAAAGTTCTTTCGTTCCATTCATTTTGCTCAGTCGACTCTTGCAACAGGTTCACATGAATGTTGCCATCCCCCGCATGGCCGTAACAAATCATCCGAATCTCGTGCCGGTCACAAATCTCATGCACACCCCGCACAAGCTCAGGCAGCTTTGACCTCGGCACTACCGTGTCTTCTTCTTTGTAAGACGAAATCCCTTTCACCGCTTCTCCCGCGGCCCTCCGGATCTCCCACAACTTCGCCTGCTGAGCCGCCCCTTCCGCCACGTCAACATCTGTCGCGCCACACTCAAGCAGCGCCTCGCCGATAATTTCCATCTCACGATCAAGTGTCTCCTCCTGCGAACCATCCACCTCAATCAACAAACACGCAGCCGCCTCAGAATGCGGAACTTTCTCGCCGCGTCGATCTTCTATCGCTTTCAAACACGCCTGCTCCATAAACTCAAGCGCGCACGGAATCACTCCCCGCTGCAATATCGCCGGCACCGCTGCAGCCGCGCTTTCAAGTGTCGGAAACGGTGCCATCAATGTTCTTCGATAAGCAGGCAGCGGCAACAACTTGAGCGTGATCCCGACGATGATCCCCAGCGTCCCCTCACTGCCGACAAAAAGCTGCACCATGTTAAAACCGGTGACATCCTTAAGCCTTTTGCCGCCATAGTGCACCAGTTCGCCGTTCGCCAGCACAACATCCACCCCGAACACATAATCCTTCGTCGTCCCGTACTTCAAGGCACGCGGACCGCCCGCTCCTTCCGCGACGTTTCCTCCAATCGTGCACGATCCGCGACTTGCCGGATCAACAGGATAGAACAAGCCAAGCTTTTCAACTTCTTCCTGCAAAACCTGCGTAATCACACCCGGCTCAACACGAACAAAAAAATTCTCACGATCAATTTCCAGAATACGATTTAACCGCTCAGTCGACAGCACAATCCCACCTGACACAGGCAACGCTCCGCCCGAAAGCCCGGTTCCACCACCTCTCGTAACAATCGGAATCGCAAGCTCACCCGCAATGCGCACCGCAGTTTGCACGGACTCAATACATTTTGCCCGCACAACTACCTGCGGCGCAAAATACAAATCCTCCGTTTCGTCACGACCGTACTTCTCAAAATTGAGATCACCCGGCCACAAAAGCTCGTCACTCGGAAGGCCTCTGCGCAACGCGACAACGGCTTTACTGTCCATTCATTACCACACGAAAGTCGTTGAACTGCTTTCCTCCCGAAAGCGGAAACGTCGTCACGCTCTCCACACGCGAAAAGGTCGGCCCTTCGCGCATCGCGTCCAATAACATGTTGACCGCGTCGCCGTCTCCTTCAACCTCCGCTTCCACTCTGCCGTCCGCCAAGTTTCGCACCCAGCCTGTTACACCCAGCGATTGCGCGCGCTCCATCACAAAGAATCGAAATCCGACTCCCTGCACAGATCCTGCCGCGAATACTTTGAATCTGACAACCTTGCCGCTCATGGCTGAACGGCGATAATCATGTATTGATGAGCGGGATCACCCGCGACAATACCCGTGTCAGTAAAATCTGAAGTCGGCGTGCTGCCGATCAGTGTAAAATCGGATCCGTCACCCACAGAGCCACGATAAACATCATAGTGATCAATCACGGTCGGATTGTTATTGACGTCTTGCGTCACGTCACTCCAGCGCAGTACGGCGTCGCTGCCCGAAATAACAACCGTCAAATCATCCACGGCACGCGGATTCGCGGGCACCGTAAATACCGCTTGAAAAACAATCGGTCCCGCTTGTCCAGCTGCAGGAAAAAATCCCGTGTTAAAGAATCCTGAGTTGTCAACTGCTTCAAGATAATATCGCACAATCGTCGTCGCGCTGATACTCGGAATCGTAAACGAATACACACTTCCCACGTTACCGTCCGCCGGCGATTCCTGCCATGCCCCGCCGCCGAAACGATAGTGTAATGACGCGAATAGAATTCCGTTATCATCCGTGATCGTGGCACTCACAGGATACGGTCCGTTGAAATTCGTCGGACTCGGCCAGACCGTCACATTGCTGATACTCGGCGGCAAGTTATCATTTATCCAACTGAACGAATAGTAACTCGTAGGCGCATCCGCGGGATTTGTTGCGACGTTCATGTTTGCGGCGCTGTCCCGCGCCCAAACGTAATACCGCACCTCTTGCACGGGTGAACCTGTTCGCATCGGAATCTGAAATGAGTAGGCGCTGCCGTCCACATTCGTTGGCGCGGCGCTCGAGTACGCGCCGCCGTTTGTAGAATAATAAATCAACGCCGACTCCACTCCGCTGCTATCCGTAATTGTCGCGTTCACATTATATGGCCCGGGATTCGGAGTGTCTTGCAAATTCGTAACAGCAGTGATACTCGGAGAAAGCAAGTCGCCACCTAAATTCGTATTCTCTAATCTGAAATAAGCCGAAGCTGTATTGAACAGCCAATTCGTCTCGCCTTCCTGCGAAAGAATCGCTGCGACGCTGCCGATATCCGGCACAATCCATTCATACACGCGATACGTCTCGTCTAAGATAGGTATGCCCAAATACTCAGCATACGACGTTTGCAAAGTGCGCATCACCAAACACGGCATCGGCCCGCCGAACGGCACCGTCACAGTGCCCCACCCCACAATCTCACTGTTGCGCGTTTCTTGAATCGGCGTCCCCAGCGCTTCTTCACCCCACGTCCAACTCGAAGACCAAGCCGTTCCCATCGTCATTGGATAACGATAAACATTCCATTGTGGTGAGTTGTAAGCGTAAATCGTTCCGCCCTGCCAAACACCTCGTGCGACAATCCCAAGTCCTGTTTCAGCTTCATAAAACCACTGTGAAGATCCACCCTGCGTCTGATACTCTACAAACGTTGTTTGTGCGGGCGCCGGTTGCGGTGCGTCAGCAACGGCGCGAATCTCACTTGAAGCAGAGGAGTTTGTCGGACCGGTTGAGAAATTCCACGAACCGTT
>CAZHAK010000044.1:0-12172 GCA_964530625.1 uncultured Alphaproteobacteria bacterium
CGTCGCCGTTGGTCACGGGCGTCACCTGATAGCCGTGCTGTCCCAAAAACAGGACGTGCGCTTCGAGCAGGTCAATCTCGTCGTCGGCCCAGAGAATTTTCTTGGTTATTTCGGGCATGTATGGGGAAAATATGAAATATGAAATCTGAAATATGAAAGCAGATTGCTGCGTCTAAGCTCTTGTTTCTGTGTTTAATCCTAACAATTGACAAAACAGTTGTATATGGAAAACAAGTAGTTGATGTTTTGGCTTGCGGGATGATTCACAAGGGATTGGGGTGGGGGAATTTGTGGGCATCGTTATTGAACGTCTGGGCAGGGGGTTTGGTTCCCACTTGTTTTCACTTGAGTTGCAAGAGTGTAAGTCGGATGCTGCTACGAAGAATCACTGCTCATGCCAGTGGGGTATACAAACGGCAAATAATTCACTCTTGAAACTGAAAATCCAATAGATGACCAGACGCAATCAGTTCTGTTTCGGGAAGTTGATATATGTCTAAGTAAATATCTTGCGTGTCATTGTCGATCTGAATTCGTTGTGTCACCATAGGCAAAAAAGTATCAATTAGAGCAATAACGTACAGCTCATTTAATTCACGCCTAGACAGCATAATTGCAACTTGTGTCGAGTCGCAAATTAACTGGCACTCTAGTTTACACATATCAAACCCAATATTGTCAGAAAGCCTAACAATGTATTCATTGTTTGAATACGTTATGTCGTCAATAATGCAGTAAAATGCAACTGGCCTTTGGCGAAAGTTTCCAAGAGACTGCTGATAATCAATCGAGTAGTGTTTTGAGAATCTATCTATACTGTGGTCCAAGAACTTGCACCAGCTTGTTTGGGCGCCATGTTTTTGCACCAATGCCAATCTCTCTAAATCTTGCTTTGACATTTCGGCGTCCTTTGCCTCAAAACTTTTGTCAGCATTGCCACAGGACAAAAACAAAGAGGATAGTAAAAGTAACAAAAAAAGACTCTTGGTAAGCATTTAAATCTTATAGTTAAGAAGTTACTTGTGTTGACTCATCTTCTGAGTGCCCCAGTTAGTTTTCGCAAAAACATAGAAAACAGAAACCCACATGACAAGAATCAACGTCAGCAGTTCTATATTTATAGAAATGGGGCGACTGCCTGCTGGATCGCCTTCAATATTAGTGACAAAATCCTTTGTAGTCCAATCCCAGTCGTATGAAAACCAAGTTAGCGAATGAAATCCCATTGAAATGTGGCGACCGCTTTCTATTGTAAATTTCCAAGGTACGCAGTACGCCAGAATAATCCACAATCCAACTAAAAATATCGCAAATTGAACTTTTGTAAATCTCATGCAGACCTCACTAGTTCAGCATCTTATAGTAACACACGGTGGTTTGTTTCTTTGCGGCGCCGAGTCTTCGTTCAGGATGACGACGTGCTTGAGTTTCGAGATTCGCTTGACAAGTTCCCGGCGGGATGAAAATGCGCTTGAAGTGCGGGAACTTGCTTGGGAGTTTTTGCCCAGCAAGCAGGGCGCTACCATTTCGGATTCCGACGGGGAACCGCTTTGCTAAATCCCCGCTCGGCGGAGCGGAGGGGTTCTACACCCGCGGCGGGTTCAGAATGACGACCTGATAAGAATTAAGGTTCAGGTTTGAAATGGTAACCTACTTGGACAAGGTCCCTAACGGGATGACAATGCGCTTGAAATTTGGGTGAGCGGGGCAGGTGAAGACACCTGCCGCCGCGACGCTTCATGTGTTTCGTTGTGCTTGGGTGCTTGACCCCCCCCCGGAGGACCGGTGGGGAATCGGAACTATTTCTGCTTCATCACCCAATCGGACAGCATCTGATAGACCTTGGCGGTTTCGGGATTGAGCTTGTGGATGGCGCGGACGTGGGCGGCGATGGTCTGTTTGTCGCCGCGAATCTGCGGGCCGGTCCAGGATCGGTCTATTCCATACTCGGAAAAGTTGCTGAGGGTTTCTTGGGCGATGGCCAGAACCGCATCACGTGACGATTTTTCCGAAATTCCTACTTTCGTAAGAATTTCGACTGCCATGGCGATGTTTGCTCCTAACAATGTGCAAGCTAATACCGCCGCCGCATGATAGGCCACCCGGTCGCCACCTTTGACCACGAAACTATTGCTTTTACAGGCTTTGACAAGCTTCCGACTAGCCGCCAGACCCTGCTCATCTCCGTCAATTCCGAAGAAAAGCGGGAACCTCGGGTCGTATAAATCCTCCTTTGAACCAGCTTTTACTGACCCACCAAAACGCGGAAAAGTCATGAACGGATGGCAGGCTCCGACCGTCGCGCCAAGTTTTTTCAGAGGAGCAAGCGGCTTAATATCGAGCGTCCCGCTGTGATGCAGAACCGAAATGTCGGGCCATCTCAGGTCCAGCGTGGCAAGCTCCTTGGCCAGAGGAGCAATCTGGCTGGTCCCTACCGCGAGCAATAGGAAACCTTTATTCAGCTCGATTTTGTTCAGCGAGGTCGTATAAGGAACCTCGAATTCCTTGGCCAACCGCCGCCCAGCCGCAGAGCCGCGACCGCAAATGCCCGCGCATTCCCAGCCGGACAACACCAGCCTGCGCGCCAGCACCTTGCCGACCGCGCCCGGCCCAATCAAAACAAAACGGGTTTTCGCCATCTTCTCAAGGTAGCTTTCCCGCCGTCCAGATGCAAGCGACAGGGGACTCAAGCTAAGAAAAGAGAGGGAGTTAGCTTGACTCTCCGGCGAGGATTCCGTAACTTTTTGACTTGCTATGCTTTGTATCGGTGAAGTATGCCCAATTGATTTGAGTCTCCAACCAGAGGTGCCCGTGCTCGGCAAAATTTCCGAGAATACCTGCCGTCTGAACATTTATCTGTCGCGACCGGAAGCGTCCATTCGCTCCTATGCCGCGGAGGGCTGGGGCTATGGCCAAGTTTCGGAGCGGAAATGTCTGATTATTCAGGAGTCCGGCAGCAAAACCGTGCATGTGCTGGGAATGCTTATGCCGCGCCACCGAGTCCCTAAGGAAGATCTCGATCTGGTTAAACGGGTGCGTATCGTTGAACAGGGATTGAAGCCCGAAGATCACCGCGAGTGGAATTTTTATCTCGATGATGTGGACGAGATGATGCGCCGCCAGATTTTGAACGGCCCGCATGTAGAGCCGGGCGCGCTGATCGGCGGGGATTTACACTTCTGACCACGCGATAGGCGGCAGCCACAGGGGCAGCCGCTACATTTCTGTCGGCGAAGTTCGCTTTCCTATTTCTAATTTCCCATTTCCTGTTTTCACCACATGTTCTTCTCATTACTCTTTGCCACATTAGTCACCTCGCTGATCACGAGCGTTGTGATCGCGTTGGTCTTTCGCAAGTCCATTGGCGGGATTCTTTCGCGGATTTTGCGCGACGAGATTTCGCTCGCGTGGCAGCGCTACATTATATTCGCCGTGATTGTGGTCGGACTTAGCTCGGGTGTGAATCTCTACAAACTTGAGCAATACACGGATGGCGCGCAGGGCCGCTGGGTGGAACGGCCCGATGTTGAAAAACAGCACGACGATCAGCAGTGGCAGCCGCCGGTCTTGAACAACGAGACGTGGACTTTGGAAATTTACCGCTCCGTCGTCGGCACTGTTCAGGGCATCGCTTGGGCGCTGCTGGTTTTCTTTTTGGTTTCGCTAGTCGCTTTCGTGATTGTGCGCGGGCAGGAGATGCGCCAGCGTGACGCTGGACCCAATGCGCTTCGCTGATCGCTTTGGTTTAGTTACGAAAATTTATCCTCTCACATAACCCCCCTTTGATTTCCTCATGAAAGGCGTTATTCTCGCAGGCGGTCTCGGTACGCGTATGCTGCCGTTGACTAAGATTACCAATAAACATTTGCTGCCCGTCTATGACCGGCCGATGATTTATTTTCCGATTCAAACGCTCGTGGACGCGGGGATTGACGAAATCGTCGTCGTCACCGGTGGTCAGTATGCGGGTGATTTTTTGAATCTGCTCGGCAACGGCAAAGCGTTCGGGCTGAATTTTATCAACTATGCCTATCAGGAAGGCGAAGGCGGTATCGCCGACGCGCTTCGGCTCGCGCACGAGTTTACGGGCGACGATTCGATTTGCGTGATTTTGGGCGACAACATTCTCGAGAACACAATCAAGCCGCACGTGGATGACTTCAAAGCGCAGAAGAAGGGCGCGAAGATTCTCTTGAAGGAAGTTCACGATCCGCAAAGATTCGGCGTCGCCGAAGTGGACAAGGGCGGCAAGGTGCTTTCGATTGAAGAAAAACCCAAAGCGCCCAAGTCTAATCTCGCGGTCATCGGCGTCTATATGTACGACGCGCACGTCTACGAAATCATCCGCACGCTAAAGCCCTCTGCCCGCGGCGAATTGGAAATCACCGACGTGAACAACGCCTACTTGCGCGAAGGCTCGCTGACCTCTTCGACGATTGAAGGTTGGTGGACGGATGCGGGGACGTTTCCTTCGCTGTATCGGGCGTCAAGGTTGGTGGCTGAGCAGGTTAAGCCTGAGTTGCGGGAGAATTGGTTTTAGGGGGGAGAAAGAGAGTATGGAGAATACATCTCTTGACGAGATTTTTGATTGGGTAAAAGCCAATCCCATTTTGACTCTCTTCTTGATTGGACTAGGAGTGGTATTGAGCGATTTTGTGCTAAAGGCAGATAAGAAGAAATGTCCACATTGTAAATCTTCGGTTGACAAGAAAGCTACTGCTTGTCCTAAATGCACACGAGATATTTAGTTTTGTCATCCTGAACGCAGTGAAGGATCTCTCTGAGAAATCTAGAATGGCCTTATCATGAAAGAACATCGCTACAATGTTTACATCATGTCTGGACCGTCCGGCGTTCTTTACATCGGCATGACAGGAAATCTTGAGAAGCGAGTTCGCGAACACAAACTGAAACTCGTCGAAGGTTTCACAAAGAGGTACAATCTCGCTAAGCTTGTGTACTTCGAGACCACTGACAGTGTGCATTGGGCAATTGGGAGGGAGAGGCAACTTAAGGGCTGGCTTCGGAAGAGAAAAGTAGAGTTGATTGAATCCGTCAATCCTGAGTGGAATGACCTTGCAGCAGATCGGCTTGATTCAGAATTCCAGAGGGATCCTTCAGCCGCAGCGGCTTCAGGATGACAGAAAAGAAATAACAGGTTCAACCATGTCCACAACAAAAGACAACAACGGCGGCTTATTCTTCATCGCGATTGCGATGGTGGCTGCGGCGTGGATTCTCGGACATCAGTTGATTGAGATGCGCAAGGCGGGGGACATGATCTCGGTTACGGGATCGGCTAAGCGGCCTATCGTGTCGGATTTGATCGTGTGGTCGGGGAATGTGAACGCGCAAGAAATGACTCAGCAGGCCGCCTATCGGCAGGTGCAAGGTTACTCCGCGCGGCTTGCGCAATTTTTCAAAGACAACGGCGTGCCGGATTCGGAAGTCACAATGCGACCCGTGTCGAGCGAACAGATTTTGGAGTTTAATTCCAACGGCTATCAAACCGGACGAATTCTCGGGCATCGGGTGAATCAAACTTTTGAGATTCGCTCGTCGCGCGTGGAAGCCATTGAAGCGCTGATCAAAAAGTCCGACGAACTCATTAGCGAAGGTGTGCCGTTTTCCGGTTGGGGCGCGCAATATCTTTACACCAAACTCGCCGATATGCGGATCGAAATGCTCGGCGAAGCGATGAAAGACGCAAGCGAACGCGCCAAAGTCATGGCCGAATCATCCGGAGCAAAACTCGGCGAACTCCGCGACGCGCGCATGGGCGTCTTCCAAGTCACGTCGCGCAACTCCACCGACGTGTCCGACTACGGCTACTACGACACGTCGTCCAAAGAAAAAGACATCACCGCCGTCGTCAAGGCAAGCTACTCACTGGATTAATGCGCAGAATACTCATCACAGGAAACCTCGGGATGTTGGGCAACGAGCTCTCGCTCGCCTGCGAAGACGCGGGCGACGAAGTCACGGGCTTTGATTTGCCGGAAGTGGACATCACCAATCGCAACCGCGTTTTGCAGCTTGCCGGTGAGGCCGATCCAGAGTTTATTTTTCACTGCGCGGCTTACACCAAAGTAGATCAGTGCGAAACGGAAATCGAAACGGCGATGCGCGTCAACGCCATCGGCACGCAAAACGTCGCGCTGGCCGCCGAGTCGCTCGGTGTGCCGCTGCTCTATCTTTCGACCGATTATATTTTCGACGGCAAGAAGAACGGCCCCTATGACGAGTGGGACGCCGCGAATCCGCAATCGGTTTACGGCAAATCGAAATACGCGGGTGAATGTTTCGTGCGCCAGCTTTGTCAGTGGCACTACATCGTGCGCGTGTCGTGGCTGATCGGCAAGAGCGGCCCGAATTTTATCGAGACGATTTTGAAACTCGCGCGCGAACGTGATGAACTGAAAGTTGTCAACGATCAGCATGGTTCGCCGACGTTTGTGAGCGATCTTGTGCCGGAGCTTTTGCGCGTTTCGGAAAGCGGCGCGTTCGGCACCTATCACATCACCAATCAGGGCTACACGACGTGGTACGAACTTGCCAAGAAGGCCATCGAGCTGAAGGGCATTTCGACCAACATTCTGCCCTGCGCGACAGAAGAGTTTCCCCGCCCCGCTCCGCGCCCGCGTAACTCGCGCCTATCGCCGATGCTCTACGCGCAAGCCTTAGGCAACGACATGCCGACATGGGAAAAGGGATTGAAAGATTATTTGAAATAGCATCTAAGAATCGAAAGGTATTCCATGCGAATGGAGCTAAATTGGCAAAAGCCAGTACCTCTTGACGATGGTTCACGACAGAATATGATATATTCGGTTGATCTGGAGAGACTTCCGACATCGAGCGGCGTCTACATTTTTGCTCGAGTTTGGGGCAAAGGGAAGAGCAAGTCAATTGAACCGCTGTATGTTGGGAAGGCAACAAATATATCGAAACGCATCAAGCAACAGCTAAACAATTTAAGGCTTATGAAGTCGATTCATGCCTCCAAATCTGGGGAGCGCGTAGTTTGGTGTGCTGAAGTGGTTACAAAACCAGGCCAAAACAAAAACAAGGTTGTAAAGCTGGTAGAATCAACTTTGATCAGGAACTTCGTGGCTCTGGGATTTGGTTTGAAGAACAAGCAAGGCGTTGAGATCCGTAGGCACGAGGTACTTTCGTTGGGCCATAGGTCAAAGACTCTTATCCCGCAAATGCTGTATCTAGAAATTCGATAAGGACTAGCAAGTAACAATTATGATTCAGAACGTTGTAACTAAGAAATTGCGGTTGATGCCCGATGAGCGGGGCCGCCTGTTGGAAATTTTGCGCAAAGACGATCCGGACTATTTGCCGATTGCGCAGGTGTATATGACCACCAACTACCCCGGTGTGGTGAAGGCGTGGCACTTTCATCAGAAGCAGTCCGATCAGATGACGTGCGTGAAGGGCATGGTCAAGGTCGTGCTCTATGACGCGCGCGAAAAGTCGCCGACCAAGGGCGAGATTAACGAATTTTTCGTTGGAGAATACAATCCGATGTTGATCGTGATTCCGCCGGGAGTTTATCACGGCTGGAAGTGCATCAGCGAATCCGAGAGCGTCGTCGTCAATTGCCCCGACCAACTCTACAACTACGAAAACCCCGACGAGCACCGCGCCGCGCACGACGACCCGAAGATTCCGTATAATTGGGATATTGTGTTTAAATAGGCTCACCAGAGATGATTCATTACTTTGGCGTTTCGGTGGTTGTGGCGAAGTGCAAACTATTTGGGCCGTGAACAATGAGCTTAAATGCGACTTTGACTCTCCTACTTGAAGAGTATTTGAAGGAATCGGAACAACAATTTGCAGGGAACGTGCTTGCCGATCTCATCAGAGAAGAAGCACCGCGAGCTTTTGGTGCAGCAGTTGACAATGATGACCGATACGATATTAAGGCGAGTGTGGGTCAAGGCAACTGGGCTAAGGTTCCGTGGATCGCGATATTTGACAGGTTTGTTACGGAAAGTGCACAAAATGGTTATTACATAGTTTACCTTTTTCGAGAAGACTTCCAAGGCGTATATCTCTCATTGAATCAGGGTGTTACCAGCGTTCGCCAGAAGTACAAATCTGAAGCCAAAGATGCACTTAAGATACGTGCCAGCGACTTTCAATCGCAGCTTGGATCGCTTGGAAAGGAAATCATTATAGGGCCTATTGATCTCGCGGTCACTTCAAGCGCGTCGTTAGGCGCCTTCTATGAGGCCGGATCAATTTGTGCTAAGTACTACACAAGGAATGCGATTCCGACAGATGAAATACTTACAGAGGACATTTCAGTTTTTCTTGAAATGTATGACAGTCTTGCTGTAAAGGAATTGATTGCACAGTCCGGTGTATCTGACGAGCAAGATGAAGGATCCTCGGAGGATGTAGAAGACTTAACGCTATTCCGATTACACAAGCGCTATGAACGAAATAAACGGTTGGCCAACAAGGTAAAGAAGATCCATGGCTACACCTGCCAAGTTTGTGGCTTCACTTTTAGCAAGGTATATGTTGATATTGGAGAAGAGTTTATCGAAGCGCATCATCTTGTACCCTTTTCACAATTAAAGGGCAAAAGAGTTGCGCTTGATCCGCGTGCAGACTTTGCAGTGCTTTGTTCAAACTGTCATAGAATGATACACAAAACAAAACTGACAAGTGATATTGAGTCATTTCGAAATGAATACTTGAGAGTTGGTCAACAGCGACTCAATTTTTCCACTTAATTGATTGACCACAAATTGCATTTTCAAAGGGTTTAGGCGTCAAATCACTGAAGATTCTGTAACGCCGCTTCAAAGTAAATGAACCACATCCTAGTCACCGGAGGGGCCGGGTTTATTGGCTCCAATTTTGTGCGGTATATGCTCAAAAAGTATCCGCGCTTGAAAATTACGAACCTTGACGTGCTGACGTACGCGGGGAACCTTGCGAACCTCAAGGATATTGAGAGCGATCCGCGCTATAGGTTTGTGCAAGGAAACATTTGCGATGAGAAGAAAGTTGCCGAAGCGATGGACGGCTGTGACGCGGTGGTGAATTTCGCCGCCGAGACGCATGTGGACCGCTCGATTCACGAAGGCGGCATTTTCGTCGAGACGGACGTCAAAGGCGTGTTCGTGCTGTGCGAAGAAGCGCGCCGCCGCAAGGTCAAACGCTTTCTGCATATCTCGACGGACGAAGTTTACGGCTCGCGGCTGAAAGGTTTCTTCAAAGAGTCCGCGCGGCTCACGCCGTCATCGCCTTATTCCGCCGCCAAAGCAGGCGGCGAGTTGCTGGCGAGGTCGTACTATGTGACCTATAAATTGCCGGTGCTGGTGACGCGCTCGTCGAACAACTACGGGCCGTACCAATATCCGGAAAAATTGATTCCGCTGTTCATCACGAATCTGATCGAGAACAAGTCTGTGCCCGTCTATGGCGACGGCAAGCAGGTGCGCGACTGGTTATTCGTCGAAGATCAGTGCGAAGCGCTGGACATCGTGCTGCACAAGGGCCGCGTGGGGAATATCTACAACGTCGGTTCGCACAACGAAGAGTTCAACATTGACGTGACCAAAGGAATCTTGCGACTGTTGGGCAAAGGCGAAGATCTGATTACCTACGTCAAAGACCGTCCCGGTCACGACCGCCGTTACGCTGTGGACATCACGAAAATTCAAAAACTCGGCTGGGAAAAACGTCATAACTTTTTGCAGGGTCTCGAAAAGACCGTGGCCTGGTACAAAGCGAACGAAGAGTGGTGGCGCGACATCAAGCAAAAACAGGCTGACTACAAGGCCTGGATGGAAAAACATTACAAGCCGCTGGAGAAGGCAAAGTGATTTTCAGAGCTTACAACCGATTGTAAGCAACCGCGCCAGCGCACGACCTGTTTAACAAACAGAAAAAACCGCAAACACATCCCCGTGCTTGCGGTCTCTTTTTGTCGCGGCACTTCATTGCCGCGTGGACGCCCTCGAATGTTATCGGCAGCCACAGGGGCAGCCGCTACAATGCAAACTAGATTTGATGCGCTGTCACGTCGCGAGGGTTGCGAAGGCTTTCTTTGGCAATCGCTTCCCAACGCGCGACCCGAAGACAGGTCTCGTCAATCAACTGCGCAAGCTGCTCCATGTCGTCGAAGGGTTTCAGCAGATAGTCGCTGGCTCCGCGCTCGACACACTCGATACACTTTTGAATCGTGGTGTAAGCTGTCATCATAATCACCTGCACGGTGGGGCGCGCGGTCTTCACGCGCTTCAGAAGTTCGAGTCCCGTCATCTGCGGCATATTGATGTCCATCAATACGACGTGGAACTTCTCGAACTCGATACGCTCCAGCGCTTCAATCGGATTGATTGACGTGTGAACTTCATAACCGCGCATCGTCAAAAACGTTTCGAGTGACGACAGAATCAAGTCCTCATCGTCCACGATCATCACTTTGTAGGCCATACCTGCTCCTTATGAATGGTCGGGCGGCTGTTCGTGCCGCCGCAGCTTGATATAAAACGTTGTGCCTTCACCCGGCTGACTGTGCAGCGTCAATTCCCCGCCGAACCGATGCAACATATCCGTAGAAATGGAAAGCCCGAGGCCCGTCCCTTGACCTTGTGGCTTTGTGGAGAAATACGGTCGAAAAATCTTCTCTTGAAGCTGTTTCGGGATACCGGGGCCGTTATCTTCCACCGCAAGGACCACTGCCTCCGGACTTAACAGCTCTGCGAGTATCCTGATTTCCGCCGCTCCCGAACCGCGTCGTTGCGGCTTATCTTCGGCGAACGCATGCACGGCATTCTGCAAAAGATTTACCAGAATTTGACTTAATCCGGTCGCCGAAGCGGTCACTGGCGGCAAGTCTTCCGAAACGTCCACGATGACTTCGCACTTCCCGCGTGTTTCATGTTTGATCAGCATCACGGCTTCATCCACAATGGGCTTGACGCTTACCGCTTGAAGCTGACCGTCATCGTTTCGGCCAAAGGCTTTGAGAGTTGTCAGCACCGCTTCAATTCTGCGGCTCGCCATGTCGACGGCGGCGATAGCTTCAGATGTTTTCTGAATGAACACTTCAGCAGGCATATTGCCGAGTTTCCCGCCTGACGCGAGGGCCGACTGTGTAATGGCAGGTTTTACGGCCTCAAACATCATCTTCAGGTTCGCGGCACTCACCCGGCTGAAGGTATTCGGATTCTGAATCTCGTGTGCGACGCCGACGGACAGGTTGCCGATTGTGGCCAAGCGTTCCCGCCGCGCTTCCACCAAGACCGCTTGTTCATCGGCGGTGATGTCTCGCAAGTCGATCAGGAAATGCTCCGGGCTTTCCACGAGCTGCGTAATCTCGCCGCTGATCAGGCGTTCGCTCCCGCCGATGCATTCCTTGACACGAAATCTACCGTTGTTGTTCCTAACGGCCTGCTCAAGCTCCGCGACCAAGCGGGGTAAGGCCGGATCACCTTCGAGCGCAAGCCCGGCAGCTGTCAATCCATCTCCAAAATGCCGACCAAGAGCTTTCTTGCGATAGTCCCGATCTGTTATCTCTAACAACTGCTCAACCTGACGATTGACTTTCCATAACGTCAACGAGCGATCAACGACTAACAGCGCGTGAGGAAGCGAATTGAGAATCTCGTGTTCGCGCTGATTGATTTGCCGTTCAAGCCGCGTGACCTTAATTGTCTGAAGCAACAAAGTCGAGTTGTCTAGAAAGCTATCAAAATCTACGACTTCGTCAGAAGGGCTAAGATTGAGGTTCGGGTGCTCGCTTGCCAAGGTCGAGGAGATCACCACTGCTAAGGGATGAATCCGCCGAGGGATTCGCAAGGCATCGAGTATCTCTTCAAGTGTCAGCTCGTTGTCCAAGCTGTCCAACCAAAGCACCTCAGGCTCAAGGTCTGCTATCATTCCCAGCGCGACCAATGTGTTATCCGCTCTAACGATATCAAAGCCCAGTTCGCACAGACGCTGAGTCATTTCGTCTGTTTTTTTCCAGGCACTGGCCATCCACAGAATCCGCCCTCTGGAATTGTCCGAGGGCGAGTTCTGGTCACTCAAGGCAACTGTGGCGGTGCTGTGGGGGAGAGTCTTATGCATTTCTGGTGCTTTGTCGACCAGAGACCATCTGCAAGTACGGTGCCATTACCGGACTCATAATAAAAGC
>CAZHAK010000045.1:0-10202 GCA_964530625.1 uncultured Alphaproteobacteria bacterium
ACGGAACAACGAGCTGCACGTTCGGCACTTCGGATTCCATCCCATCACCCGACAGCGCGATATTCAACGGCGACTCATCTGGGTCATTGCTTGCTATCGTTAGATTGCCATTGTAAGTTGTATAGTCCGTCGGCGAAAATGTCACCGTTCCAGACCTCACGCCACCTGCTGGTACAGATGAGTAGCCAAAGTTCACAGCAAAAGCTGGGTTGCTGCTCGTTACGCTGGTGATGCTCAAGGCAGTGCCACCATCGTTGTATATGTCGAAATTTCGCTGTGATGACTGTCCAACGACCACGTCTCCGAATGCCAGATCTCCGACAAATCGGATGTCTTGGGGAGATTGCAGAACAGTCACAGTATGTTCATAGACCCACCAACCTTGCTGGTCAAAAATCGCTCCTGAGGGCGGGTCAACGTGATTGCCAATTGTTCCCCGGTATCGAAGGTGCAGTGATCCAGTTTGTGGCGCAGTGACACTAAATGTCATGGTCTTCTGCCCACCTGCTCCGTTGTTGATTCCCTGTGAAACTGCGGAAATCAAAGGATGCAACGCGGTCATTGTGGATCCGGATCTTGTGTAGATAGGCGAGTACCCGACAGGATAAAGCGTAGGAGTACTTGCCCAGCCGCTTCCCGAAATTCCTGTAATAGCTGGATTTTCAGGTATTGAACAATCTAAGTAGGTTGGAGCGTTTGTGGTCGTTCCATTGTTTCGCAGTGTCACTGTAACTTGAAACTGCTGCCCTGCATTGACTGAAGCAGGGCAACTTATGGTTGCTTGAGGAATTCCATTACAGTTCACCGAAAAGTCCTGTGAAGTCTGGCTCGGCGGCAGATTCAAGTTCCTAGAAGTCGGCGTCCACGTGACTCCGGTAAGAGTACTCGCCGGCTGAATAGTATAGTTTCCAGCAGACAAACCCGTAAAGGAGTATGTGCCGTCCGAGCTCGTTGTCGTATTCTGACTGCTACCACCCGAGAGATTCACTTGATAACTAGATAATGGCCCGGCCGAAGGAAAATCACCAATTGCCCAGGTTAGACGGCCTGCGATGCTGTAGGTCGACACTGTTTCGCGGTAGTACTGTAGAGTGAAAGTATTGGATGATGTTCCTGTGCAGATATGCCTATCGTATGATTGATACGGTGCTATGATAACGAAAAAGGTACCAGATGACGATGCAATCCACGTGTAATCATTCGGGCGATATGTTAATCCCCCTCCTCCACTACATCCGGTCCCGTCCACCCCTCCAAGAATTGAACATGAGCTGTTGCATATTTTGATATCAACATCAAAATTGGCAGTACCACTCCCGGGAGCATCTGGACATAGATCAAAGTGATAAGTCTGTCCACCCGTTGCCGAGAATTGGCCAACCCATTTGCCTGCGTTACCACAATTGCCGGACTGAGATCCACCCCATACCGATGTCGGGATTGTCAGGTTTGCGTCTGTGGGTGTACAATTAGCACAAGGCCTTGCGGAAGAATTTCCGAGAATTTGAATTCGCCAACCACGTAGAGATCCAGAAGCGAGACTGATATTATCGCAAACGCGCAGAGACCATGTACCATTCGGGTTTTCGCCGTCAAATCGCGACAACGCGCTTTCCGGTCGGAAACTGCCCGTGAAGGGCGCGCTACCTGAACCGATTGGGGTTGAAGCGTCATCATCAAAGCGTGTGTTTATGAAATTGTCCCCCCCCCCCTCCTCTATATACCGCCAAATGACATTCCGTGCCAACTGGGCTACGCAGCCAAATCTGAAGATCCCCGACATAAGGGTGAGTTATGTTATCGATCTGGACCTCAATGTCAGCTATGCTCTGGGCTATTCCAGAAACAACTATATCGGTGCTAGCATAATTGTCACTTGCACAACCATTGTCGGGAATCTGATCTACCACGGTGGAAGTAAATGTCGTTCCACCATTGTCATCGAGGCTTCCTCTTCCACGGCTCGAGTCCGAGAAGGACGTTGAATCTCGATTCTCCCGCAAAGGCTGGTCGAAGTTTGCCCTTGTAGCACTCGTTTTGATGCGCTGACCAGTAAGATCCGCAGAGACACTGGTGGAAGCAATGATGATACAAATGGCAGTTGTAAGGATTTCTCTACACAACATGGTAGTCCCTATTGTTCTTCGCTTAACTGTGCTGGAAATACTATCACGATTACGACTATGCGATGCAAAATAGCCGCATAACTATATCGATATTCGCTCTCTTTTACTCGGTGGCTCGTGTAGTGCGTCTTTTCTAATTGCGAAAAGCTTCATGGCTATTCCGATTAACATATTTGAATGGATTGAGGGGTTTAGCGGGAACCGATATGAATCGAAAACGAAATGCGAATGAAGTGGACGGGAATCAATTGGCGGTCCACCGAATCTGGTCATGTACCAAACATGTCTTATTCTGGGTAAGAAAGAGTAATGAGCAAACCCTGCCACTGAAATCAGCGGAGAATTCGCTCGTCAAGGGTGCAATACAGGTGGAATCCTCGACTGTAGTGGGGCGAGGGCGGTTATGCACAATCTAAGGCATTGCGCAAATGAATGCAATAGTCACCATTCATGCACGAAAAGACTCAGGAGACTCAGTAACGACTGCATCGTCAAATGACCGTCATGCAATTTCGATACGTGCGATCACGATTAGTGTCGCTTTGAATAAGCGTAAGACCAGTCTTTAAGACAATTAGGATGTAAACAGTCAAATTATCGATGGAATATCCTCGCTTGATTGACTGGTTCAATCCTGGTGAATCACTGTAAAGAAGTTTTCACGGCACACATGTTCCGGTCCAAGCTGTGTGAGGCATCAAGCGATTTTACATTTCAGCTGACACGCCATAGGAGACTGGAAATTCAGCTATGGCCGCAAAGCACTATTGCTAGCTTCAAATGCCAGCCGATTTGGACGTTGAGTTTACGGCACTGTGCTATGCTAGTTCTCGCACGGCTGTCCAAATACGAACGTACACAAATCTGCGCTAGAGCGAAAGCCGTTTGCGGTCTTAGGCCCAATATAGTCGCCGATCCGACACTGAAATGCTGTTGTCCCGATTCTGTCTTCACCCCCTCCTAACCTCTTGAAAAACATAGCACACCCATTCACTCTTAATCAATTGGTTCGGGGTTCAAGTCCCTGTGGGTGCACCAACTAAAAGCCCTGTAAGTGGATTGCTTACAGGGCTTTTCTGTGCCTCTGGTATAAACGAATGTAGAGTGCGTAACTCTATGTTTTAGCGTCGGTTACCATCTAATCTGTCCCTAAAAAGACACCATCTTACCCCACCTAAACCCACAAACCAAGACAACCGCGCCGGATAACGGTGAACTTAGTCATCGGTATGACAGGCGACCGCTTGCGCAACCTCTCGGATAACACTGAAACTGAATATGAGGATTAGTGTCTTAGAAAGAAACCGATTGTCGTACTGGCGACGGTGTCGCCGTCAGATATGGCGTAGCCGAAGATGGCGTCTTTGGTGACCGTTGTGTCATTGCAGAAGTAGCGTGGGCAGGGATTTGAACCACAAGGATGAGCCAGAGAGTCCGACTGTGGAATCACGAGAGTGTTTTGCATTCGCCCAATTCCCGACTCCGTTCTGAAGAGTACTGTATCATTGACGGCCAAGGCGGTGCCGCGAAAAAGTCTGACGACAACGTCATTGTTGATATTATAAACGAGCGTGTCATTGGCACGCAACTCGAGGCGGAACGTGCCGGGAATCGGGGTGTCCGGCCCGGTGATCTTTTTGTCCTTGCAGGCCGTCACAAGCAACGTCAACGCGAGCACGAAAAGCAACGAGAGGATCTTGGAATTGCGCGTCATGGTATTCTCCAGTCAGCAAAGTTCAGCGTGCAAAGAAACGAAAGAGAAGATAGCCCAGCCCCAACCAGAGCGGAATCGAAAGCATCAACGCGATGTTCACGCCGCGCACAGTCGAGAGATTGCTCTGCAACTCAATTGTGGAGAGCGCGCGCTGCATGACGGCTGAGAGTTGATCCATTTCGACGGGCTTGGAAAGAATGTCGTAGGCGCCCAATCGAATGGCTTCCTTGGCCGTCTCCATCGTCGCGAATCCCGTGACCATGATGAAGAGCACTTTAGGATAGATAGTCTTCAGTTCACTCAGTAGTTCCATTCCGGATTTTTCGGGCATCATGAAGTCAGAGACGACCAAGTCAATCTTCTCGCGCAAGAAGATATCGGTTCCGACCGCCGCCGACTCCGCTTCAAGCACGGTGTGTCCGCGATGCTCAATAAAGTCGCGTAAGATGTTTCGATAATCTTGGTCGTCGTCAATGACGAGGATTCTAGCCACCTGCTCCTCCCAAAAGTTGCTTCACACTTACAGCGGGATGTTGCCGTGCTTTTTCGGCGGATTGGAGTCCACTTTATTTTCGAGTAGCTCCAAGCCGTTAATGATGCGCGCTCGGGTATCAGCGGGGTCAATCACTTCGTCCACATATCCATAGGACGCGGCCTCGAACGGATTGGCAAAGAGATCGGTGTACTCGCTGACGAATTTTGCTTTGGCGGCATCGGGATCGGCTGCGGATTTGATTTCTTTCGAGAAGATAATTTCGACCGCGCCTTGCGCGCCCATGACGGCGATTTCGGCTGTGGGCCAAGCGAAATTCAGGTCGCCGCGAATATGTTTTGAACTCATGACGTCATACGCGCCGCCGTACGCTTTGCGGGTAATGACAGTGATTTTGGGGACGGTGGCCTCGCAATAGGCGTAGAGTAGTTTCGCACCGTTGACGATAATGCCGTTCCACTCTTGCTCGGTGCCGGGCAGGAAGCCGGGCACATCGACGAAGGTGATGATCGGGATGTTAAAGGCATCACAGAAGCGCACGAACCGTCCGGCCTTGCGCGACGAATCAATATCGAGCACTCCGGCGAGCACGGCGGGTTGATTGGCGACGATTCCGACTGAGCGACCGGCGATAAACGCAAAGCCGACGACGATGTTCATGGCCCAATCGGCATGGACTTCCAGAAACGTTTCTTTATCCACGACGCGATGTATTACTTCTTTGATGTCGTAGGGCTTGGTCGGCTCATTGGGAATGACTGAGGCCAACGACTCGTCCGTGGCAGGTTGCTGCGGAGCAGGTTGGCGCGGCGCATCTTCCTGACAATTTTGCGGCATGTAGGTCAACAGTCTGCGCAGTGTCATCAAACAATGCGCTTCGTTCGGACAGGCAAAGTGAGCCACTCCGGATTTTGACGCGTGCGTGATCGCTCCGCCAAGTTCTTCGCTCGTGATGTCTTCGTGCGTGACAGTCTTCACGACTTTAGGGCCGGTGACAAACATGTTGCTCGTGTTTTCGACCATCAGAGTGAAGTCCGTGATCGCGGGGCTATAGACCGCGCCACCGGCGCAGGGACCCATGACGGCGGAGAGTTGCGGCACGACGCCAGAGGCGAGAGTATTGCGCAAAAAGATGTCAGCATATGCACCGAGCGAAACGACTCCTTCCTGCACACGCGCGCCGCCCGAATCATTCAGCCCAATGACGGGCGCACCGACTTTCATGGCAAGATCCATGATTTTACAGATTTTTTTTCCATGAGCTTCGGCGAGCGAGCCGCCGAAGGCCGTGAAATCCTGTGCGAAGACGAAGACGGTTCTGCCGTCTACCTTACCGTGTCCGGTGACGACACCGTCGCCATAAACAATTTGTTTATCGAGGCCGAATTGTGTGGAACGATGCGTGACGAGAGCGTCTATCTCCACAAAGGTTCCGGGATCCAAGAGAACATCAAGCCGCTCGCGGGCAGTCAATTTGCCCTTGCTATGCTGCGCCTCGATACGTTTTTTTCCACCGCCAAGTTTAGATTGAGCCCTACGGCGGTTAAGTTCTTCGCTAATTTTCATTGTTCAGGCAATTTATAGCATGCCGCTGCGCTTTCGCAACAGCCATTCGACGGCTAATAAGCCGATAAGAATCCAAAGAAACAGTGGGCGATTCCAGAGTGGAATCTCTCGGGAATTTTCAATAATCTTAGCGGGCAAAGAAAGTTTATCGAAGAGAGAATCCGGTTTGTCGGCGGTGACGAATGTTCCGCCTGAGTTTCGAGAAATGGCTTGCAAGACATCCCAGCGCGCGCGCGCGTCGAGCCACTCGAGGTTGAAGGATTCAACGACAAACGAGCCGCGATCTTTGCCGAGCGTGTCTCCTCTGGCGACGGCTGAACCAGCGAAGGCATAATCACCGGAGCCCCACGCGTTGAATTGAGCTTCGTAGAGTCCGTTGCCTTTGCTTCGCAGAGACAGGACTTCAGACTTGTCTTCGCTCTTGACTTCGACTAGCACGGCGGCGTCATCAATGGGCGACAGATCGGCGGCGTAAACCTGTCCTTGGACGCGGACGGGTTCACCCGTGCTGTAGACATGTTTGTCGGTAGACAGCTTGACTTGTTTCTCTTCAGTGGGGGCGAGCAGCCAGGCGGTGACACGCGAGAGTAGCTCTTTTTGGAAGCCTGCCGATTGGGGATTTTTGGCTAAGCCTAATGTCCAGCGATAGGACTCGGAAAACGTGAAGGCAACGGTGCGGCGGCGGTTCAATTCTGAGAGAGCGATTGCGGGTCCGCCGGGGAGATCGGGAGTCAGCTCATTTGCGAGCGAGGCGACTTGTACGCCGGTTGATTTCAGCGTCACACTGCCGGGCAAGCCTAGTACGGGCGGAAGATCGTTCCATGTCGCAGGGAGCGGCCCGCGGGCTGATAGCGCGGAATGCGATCCCGCATCGCGCAAGACCACGCGATTTAACGATCCCTGCGGCTGAAACTCTACAGGCATGCGAGACGAAATCTTCTCAAGAGAGTTTAATGAAACGTCGGGCCCGTGAAGATAAAGTAGCGGACGTCCCTCTTGAGTGAGGCTGTTTGCGATTCGCTCGTAGAGTTGACGGTTTGAGTTGTTCGTGGGATAGTTGACAAACGCGATCAGTTCAGCATTTCGAATATTCTCTTCAGTGAGGTTGCGCCCACCGACGAAACCGCTTCTGGTTTCCACGAAGGCATTCACTTCAATCGTTGTGTCCTGATCGAGCGCCTGCCGCAGAAACGTGACATCGGGCGAGGGGCCGCCTGCGATAATCAGGACATTGTATTTCGAGTCCAGAACACGCACGATTCGTGAGCGCCGATTATTCTCCATAGCGACTTCGCCTGGGACCGAGTCAAGGATAGCGGTCAATCGCAATTCGCCTTCCACTTCGGCGTTGAATCTGGCTTCAAACGTTTTCTCAAAGAGCGATCCGTCAATGTTCATGGATTCATCGAGCCATGTTCGGGATTCCGAATCCACAAGCCGCAAACGCGTCGGTTGACCTGCAACTCCTTGCGCGCGTACACGTACACGAACGGGGACTTGCGTTCCTTTGTAAGCGATGTCATTGGTCAGAATATCAGCGATCAATGCGTCTCGGCGCGAAGTGGAATCGCCGACTCCGACCGTGAAGATCGGAATGCTAGATTCCAAAGCTGCGCGTTCAGGGTTGGGTCCTGAGTTTTGTGCACCGTCCGTGACCAGGACAATCGCGCCGACTTCTTCGGAGGCGGTCGCGGAGCGAGCGGCGAGCCAGGCGCGGGCAGGATCCGTTCCGACCAACGTCGCTTGCCATACTTTGGCGGAATCGAGCGTTGTTTGCCATGCGGAATCTCCGAACACAAATATTCTGACTACTCCCCTATCATTCAAAGATCTGAGTTCGGGCCGATTCAGAAAAACTTGCGCGAGGGAATCACGGATGATTCCATTGTCACTAATCTCCATGGAAGCTGAGCGATCCACAAGCAACAGAATCTTGGCTGAATCTTCGCGGCGATCCAGCCACCTCAGAACGGGTTCAAAGATCAAGAAAATTATCATCACCAGTGCGAGCGAGCGCAAGATGGCTAGCAAGCGGCGGCGCATGTTTCCAACTGGCGGCAATGTTCTGCGATACACCAAAAATGCCAACACAACGCAGACGATGGCGAGGAGAGCAAAGAGCGCGGTAGAAGCGCCAAAAGTCACTCCGCGAATCGCGAGCAAAGGATGTATCAAACTCAAAAGGAGTGTGCTGAGGTTTTTGTTAGTTCATTAAGAGGCCAACGCGGCCTGACGGGTAAATCGGCAGGCTGTAAACCTGAGCCGATCTGCTTCCAAGCTGCAAAGCCGATCATCGCAGCATTGTCGGCACAATATTTCATCGCGGGGAATGAATACTCGATATTTAACCTTTCTGCAATATCTGCGAGTCCTTGGCGCAACGCACTGTTGGCGGCGACACCACCCGCGGCGCTGACGGCTTTCACATGATAGAGTTTTGCGGCACGGGAAACTTTTTCAAAAATGGACAACATCGCGGCAGATTGAAAGGATGCCAACAAATCGCTCTGTTGGGCCTCGTTAGACCACTTAGGCTCATCGCGAAGTTTGTAGGCAACCGCCGTTTTCAAGCCTGAGAAGCTGAAGTTGAATGAATCATCACGCATAGCGATGGGGAATGAAATCGCTTTCGGATTTCCTAACTGCGCGGCGCGGTCAATTGCGGCACCCGCAGGGAATCCTAATCCGAGCAGTTTGCCAACTTTGTCATAGGCTTCACCCAACGCGTCATCTAGAGTTGTTCCAAGAATATCGTAGTTGCGGAATCCTTTGACCAAAACGAGCATAGTGTGTCCACCGCTGACCAGAAGAATCAAGAACGGAAGAGGCAGCGGATCACGGTCAATCTCCACTGACCACAGATGTCCTTCCATGTGATGCACGGGGATCAGCGGAACATTCAAAGTGGCAGAGAGCGCGGACGCGTAAGCATGCCCGACCAGCAACGATCCCACTAATCCCGGACCAGCGGTGGCGGCAACATAATCCACGTCACGCAGGCTGATTCCGGCCTCTGTTAGAGCGCGCTGAACATTTTGATCCTGCAATTCAAGATGCGAACGGCCCGCAAGCTCCGGCACGACTCCGCCGAACGACTGATGAATTTTTTGAGTGACCGTGATTAGAGAGCGCACGACACCGTCTTCGATGACAGCGGCGGAATTTTCGTCACAGCTTGACTCGATCGCGAGTATACGCATGCGTTAGAGAAGCTTTTGTCCGAGTTCGACACGAGCCAAAAATTCGGCCCTTTCGAGTCGGTGTAACGCCTCGGAAATCGAGGCACCGACAGCGACCACGCCGTGACGCTCCAAGATCAGGACACCGGCGTTTCCACCATGCTTGACCGCATCATCGCCGAGCTTAACTGTTCCGGGTTCAGCGTATGGAATCACGGCAAAACCTCCCAGCGTCAGCTCGGCTTCCATTAACAGCTTGACATTTGGTGCTTTTCCGGCGGCCACGAACACGCCGAGGTAGGGCGCGTGAACATGCAAGACGGCATGAACGTCGGCACGCGCAACATACATCGCGCGATGTAATTGCCACTCGGAAGAGACTTGGACCGGTTCAGCCTCATCGATTTGAATCTCAATTAGATCCTTAGCGGTCAGCGTGCGCTTCTCGATACCTTTGCGCGTAACCAGAGCCTTACCGTGCTCTAATCGAGCAGAAAAATTTCCATCTGTCGCCGGCAAACACCCGATTTTGTCAAGTACCTGTGCGGCGTGAATCAGTTCGCTGGCGGGATCAACTGGCAAGCTCTACTTCACTCCCGTGGGGGTGATGAGGCTGAATCCAGTGTACTTCTTCAACACATCAGGGACGCTAACAGTTCCATCATCATTTTGAAAGGATTCCAGAAGGACGACCAACAGGCGCGGCGTCGCGAGGCCCGAGCCGTTCAGGGTGTGGACAAAATCAGGTTTGCCCGTATCTGCGCGACGATAGCGGATGTTCGCACGGCGCGCTTGAAACGCCTCAAAGTTAGAACAGGATGAGACTTCGAGCCATTTATTTTCGACTGGTGACCAAATTTCGATATCGTAGCATTTGGCCGCACCGAAGCCCATGTCACCGGAACAAAGCAAGAGAACCCTGTAATGAATTTCAAGTAGTTCAAGCAGATGGGTGGCATCAGCAGTCAGCCTTTCGTGTTCTTCGTAGGAGTCTTCGGGCTTCGTGAACTTCACCATTTCGACTTTATCGAACTGATGCAGTCTGAGAAAACCGCGAGTCTCTTTGCCATAGGAACCTGCTTCACGGCGAAAGCAAGGGGTGTACCCGCAATAGCAAATCGGCA
>CAZHAK010000046.1:0-9949 GCA_964530625.1 uncultured Alphaproteobacteria bacterium
GCCGTGACAGTCATGAGCGGCGGTAATCCGGTTGCGAATGCATTGGTCGGTTTGACGAAGGGTACTGAGACATTTTCTCGAGGCTACACGGATGCGAATGGTCAAATGAATTTGTCCACGAGTTTGCCCACGACAGGAACGATGAACATCGTTGTGACAGGCAAGGACCTGCTGTGCTATCAGGCGACCATCAACGTGATTAACGTAGCTGCCTCACTTTCCTACAGCAGTATTTCTATTGATGACGACAACGCCGGTGGGACAGTTGGTGACAACAACGATGTTTTGAATCCAGGTGAAATTGTGGACCTGAGCATTGTTTTGCAAAACACGGGCACGTCGTCGACAGTCACGGGCATCACGGGTACACTGACCAGCACGACTCCCGGAGTGACGATTATCAATGGAGTTCAAACATATCCAAACATCGGAGTCGGCGCGACAGCGGCGCCTAATTCGCCCTTCAGAGTTTCAGTAGGCGCAGTTTTCGATGGCGAGCCTGCGATTCTTTATCTTACACTTAACTCCAGCGCAGGAACACAAACGGTGCGTGTGGACTTGACTCCAGTGGCGGCGAGCGTCGCGTACGTTTCAAGCTCGTTCTCGGATGGGAACAACAGACTTGATCCGGGCGAAACAGGGACATTCACAGTGACGATGAACAATGACGGCTCTCGCAATCTTTCGAGCGCGTCGGCAATTTTGCGATCGCTGAATTCCTATGTCACTGTGAATGACTCGCTAGGTTCGTACGGAAACGTGAATTCGGGGGCAAACGCGTCAAATGGTGGCAATCCGTTTAACGTGTCGGCCTTGGTCAGCACACCGAGTGGGTTTCAGGCATCAATGCAACTCGTAATCACAGATGCGAACGGTGTAAGAGACTCCACTAACTTCCTGCTTCCGGTCGGCATCGCAGTTTCAACCAGCCCGACCGGCCCGGACTCTTACGGGTACATCGCGTACGAGAATAGCGATATTCAACCCGCCGGCGCGGCTCCGACATTTGAGTGGATAGAAATTGCGCCGTCGCTTGGTGGGTCGGGAACGTCCTTGGGCTTTACGGACGGCGGCGAAGATCAGGATGACATCACGACTCGTGTGTTACCGTTTTCATTCCAGTTTTATGGTCAGAGTTTCACTACGATCACGATTTGCTCAAATGGTTGGATTGCCTTCGGGACAACGACTCAGATTGATTATCGTAACTTTCACATGGGCGCGCCGCTTGGCCCGCCGAACATGATCGGAGCGTATTGGGACGATCTTGTGGTTGGCGGTGTTCCCAACGGCGGTGTTTACGTTTTAAACGATGTTGCCAACGGCCGCTATATTGTGGAATGGATTACACAGGGTCTTTGGGGCGGCGCGGCTTCCCGTCAGACATTCCAGGTTATTTTGTATGATCCGGCCGAAGTGCCGACTCCGACGGGCGACGGCAAGATATTGGTTCAATATCTGGATGTGAATCCGCATCCGAATTCGGCAGGATTCGACAACGATTACGCGACAGTCGGCATTCAGAATCTGAATCATACAGTGGGCCTTGAAATCTGCTATTGGAACATGTACACGCCGGGTTCGAGCGTATTGGCCGATGGCCGCGCAATCATGTTCACAACGGATGACACGGGTGCAATTGACCCGCACTTTTCGCTGCTGGCTCCGAACGGCGGTGAGTATTGGTTTCAGGATTCAACGGTGAATGTGTTATGGTCACCGGGCTTGGTTGCGGGCAACGTCAACATAGAATTATCACGCAATGGCGTGGCGGGCCCGTGGTCGAGCATTGCCGCGAACACGGCCAACGACGGTCAGCATGCATATATTGTGTCAGGCACAAGTTCGGATGCATGTCGAGTACGCGTAACTTCCGTTAGCACACCGGACTCATCAGATGTAAGCGCGGGCGACTTTACGATTGCGTCAATCGTAACGGTATTGAGCGAGAACTTCGAGGGCGGCGCCCCGGGCTGGTCTCATAATGCAGGCGATGGCTGGATTGACCAGTGGCATGTCAGTACAGAGCAGTCGAACAGCGGGACACAGTCATACAAGTGCGGTGACACCGGATCGGGCAGCCACGCCAGCCTACTTGACGCACGATTGACTTCGCCGATGGTCAACAATTTACCTGCAGACGCCATTCTCTCCTTCTGGCACATCATCGACAGCGAACTCTCGAATGCATCGCCTGATTCCGCATATGACGGCGGAGTTGTCGAGATTTCTGTGAATGGTGGAGCTTTTACGCCAATTGAGCCGACGGAAGGCTATCCCAAGGCATTCAGAGTAACCGCTGGCGGAGGTAATCCTTACTCTGGCCCGATGCCAGGAGTCGAATGTTATGGTGGAACAATAACAAACTGGGCTTTAGAACAGTTTGATCTCTCCGCCTTCGAGGGAAGCAACACACAATTTCGCTGGAGATTCGGATCCGATGCGGGTACGAATCTCGAAGGCTGGTATGTTGATGATGTTCAAGTTTACGGCATTGGCTCAGGAAACCCACCGACGATTCCACAAAGCTTGACAATCACGGTTTCTGGTAACAATGTGACTCTTCGGTGGCTGGCTGACGGCAATGTCAGCTATCGGGTCTATAGCAGCTTGACCCCGGATCAGCCCTTTTTAACACTTGAAGGGGAAACATCGTCCAATTCGATCACATTGATTGGCAGCGCGGCTGAGACGAAGAAATTCTTTTACGTGGTGGGTACAAACGGCCAATAACTCTCTATTCTATTCGACATAGGTAGGGGCCGGCAATTCAAATTTGTCGGCCCCTTTTTGTGTCGAGGTGCGCAAAGAGATTCGCAACAAAATCCCCAAATTCTATGTGCAAATTGTTTGTAATTAACGACTTATTGAGTGGCGAGTTTTTTCCTAATTGCCAGTTTTTTATTGCAATCCGGATGAAAAAGTGCTACATTATTAGTTCAGCTAATCTATGTGCTAACAAGAGAAAGAGTGCTCCGATGCCAACGAAAGTTCGTCACTGTATATCAGCTTTGCTAACGATTCTTAGTGTTCTTGTGACAACGAATGGTTATGCAGCCACGTCCCAAGGCGGGTCATCCGCGCCCCAACTACCTGCAACACCGGCAAATTTCTGGGAGTTTTCCGGCCCTCAAGATGTTTTTCCGATCCCGTTTGAGGTTGTGGACTCCGATCAGCAATCGGTCCACGTTCGTCTATTTGACCCTTTCGTGCAATTCGAGCAAGTGGAATTGGACGGTCAAGCCTTTACACGTGTGAAGGTACCCGGTGAAGGAACGACGACTCAGCAAGGTGAGCCGGATCTTCCCCGCTCGACTAAGCTGATCATGATTAGCCCGACAGGTAACGTCGCGGCGACGGTAACGACGACGTCTTACCATGTGATTCCAAATGTGAATGCGGCTCCGAAGCAACCGTATGAAGGCGAAGAGCCTGCCAGCCGACTTGACGGTATGGGGTACTCGTATGACGACGCGATTTATTCCCAAGACGCATGGTATCCCGAGGAGATCGCGATTATTTCGACTCCGGCAACGCTTCGCGACGTACGTTTTGTGTCACTTGCAATCGCACCGGTACAGTATAATCCTGTTCGTCAGGAGCTTCGAGTTTACGATAACATTGAAGTAGTGATAGAAAACACTGGCGGCATCGGCGAGAATGAAATTGTGGTCACGCCGGAATATATTTCTCCGAGTTTTAAGAAACTTTACACACGGATGGAGAATTTCGCGGGTAGCGCTCTGGACGAGTTGCCAGTTCTGCCGGGCAAGTATCTGATCATTTGCCCGAACAACTCGACCAACACGACCGAAGCACAACGCTTGGTGGATTGGCATCGCCGCAAGGGGCTGGACGCATCCTACGTAACTCTTGCACAGACTGGCACCAGCGCGCTTTCGGTACGCAATTACATTTCCAATCTTTATACGTCGTCGAACGGCGCACTTGAGTTTGTGTGTATGTTTGGTGACCCGGGTGCAAGTTCTACTTATTCTACACCGACTGGCAGCAGCTCGGACGGCTACGACAACTACCTTGGGGTTTTGAATCCATCCGGCGGCCCGAATCCTGATCCGGTTTCCGATATTGCTGTCGGGCGCATTCCTTCTGATGGGCAGAGCACGCTTCAGGCAATCATCAACAAGACAATTAACTACGAGTCGAATCCATATGTTGGTGACCCGACATGGTTTACGAACACCTATTGCGCGGCACACACTTACTTAGTCTTTTCGAATCCTTCGACTAAGGAGTACACTCGTCAGATCATGCTTCAATACGGCATGTCGTGTCCTCCTGTTGCCGTCTATTCAGGCGGCATATCCGCGACTCAAGTGAACGGGATTTTGGATGATTTGATTAGCGTGTTTAACCACAGAATGTCTTGGATTAGCCAAATGACCAATGATGATTTGGCTTCTGCGCCAGCTGTTGGGGGAACCGGAACGATCGGTGGTGCTCTACCGCTTGTATACACGATGACATGTGGTACGGGGAATTATAATAGTGGCGGCCAGGGCCTCTCTGAGCAATGGTTGATGCCTCCGACCCAGACGCCTACTTCACCGCGCGGCGCAATAGGCTGCGTCGGTTTGTTGGGCTCAGGCACGCACGTTCCATACAATAATATTGTGGACGCCGGCGCCATGTACGGAATTTATGCTCTGGATATCCACGAGATGGGTATTATTAACATCGCTGGCAAACTGGAGCTCTACAAGAACTACCAAAATTTCGTACCCAGTGCGGTCACAAATTTCTGTTATTGGGCGAACTTGATGGGTGATCCTGCGACCAAGATTTGGACAAAGAACCTTTTCACGACCAACGTCGCACACGCCGCGACGATCAGTCGCGGCACGAACAATGTGAGCATAACGGTAACAAATCCATTGGCTCAAAATGTTGAAGGCGCGTTGGTTTGTTTGTTAAAGGGTACAGAGACATTTGCCCGCGGCTACACCAACGCAAATGGCACCGTGAATCTTCCGGTGGCAACTCCGACAACCGGCACGATGCAAGTGACCGTTACCAAGGACGACCAACGTCCATATTTGGGCGACATCACAGTAAACACGGTCGCAGCAAATCTTGCGTTCAACACGTTATCCATTGATGATGACAACATCAGCGGGACGATCGGCAACAACGACGACGTGCTCAATCCGGGTGAGACGATTGACTTGAATATCAATCTGACAAATACGGGAACATCTACGACCGTGACAGGCATAAGCGGAACCTTGACGAGCGCCACCCCCGGTGTCGCCATTGTGAACGGTTCGCGCACTTATGCCAATATCGCGCCGGGCGGAAATGCCAACCCCTCTTCACCATTCCGCATCGCGGTCACGTCCGTGTTTAACGGCGAGCCAGTGACATTGAATCTTAACTTGACGAGTGGACAGGGTAATTTCACGGTTCGCTTGGACGCAACTCCATCCGCAGCAGATGTCGCATTCACGAGCTTCACCTTCGGCGGACCTGGCGGGAACCTGAATCCGAACGAATCGGGCACGTTCACTCCGACGATCACGAACACGGGTTCACGCTCGCTGGTGGGAGCGGACGGTATTTTGCGGTCTTTGGATCCGCGTGTTAGTGTGACGGACTCAGTCGGTCTTTTCGGCAATATCAATGCAGGAGCGACTGGCAACAGCAACAGCAACACGTTTGCGATCTCGATAAGCAGCGCAATGTTTAACGGCCATCAGACTCTAATGCAATTGGTTGTCTATGATGACAACGGCTTCCGCGACAGCACGGATTTTTATCTGACGATCGGCACGTTCACTTCAACCAGCCCGTCGGGCCCAGAAGCATACGGTTATTATGCCTTTGACAATACAGAGAGCCAGCCTGCAAATGCGGCCTCTGAATATGAGTGGATCGAAATTGCGCCGGCGTTTGGCGGCAGCGGTACGAGCCTGAACATGAACGATACGTCCGAAGACGGTGACGATACTCAGGTTCTCACATTGCCATTCAACTTTACTTTTTACGGAAACACATTCAATCAAATTACGGTGTGCTCAAATGGCTGGATAGCTTTTGGCAGCTACCCGACGATGATCGACTTCCGTAACTACCGCATGGGTACTCCCATGGGCCCACCCAACCAAGTCGCGGCATACTGGGACGATCTACGTGTCTCGGGTGCCAGCGAGAACGTTTACATTTACTACGATACTGCTGAAGACTATTACGTCATAGAGTGGCGCGCTCGGACGTTGTGGACGAATGTGGTTGAAACGTTCCAGATTATATTGTACGATCCTGCGTCCTATCCGTCCGCAACAGGCGACGGTAAGATCAAGGTTCAATACAATACCGTGAATCTAAGTGCGAACCACGCTACAAATGACAATGACTATGCCTCGGTAGGTATTCAGAATCAAGATCACTCGATCGGACTCGATTACTACTTCTGGAATTCTTATGGTCCCGGCGCGGCCTCGTTGACTTCAGGACGTTCGATCATGTACACGACGGACGAGACGGGCCAGTTAAATGCGGCCATCGAAGTCGCGACACCGAACGGTGGCGAGCAGTATTACCTTGGTCAGGGCAACAACGTGCTGTGGTCAAGTTCTGCTATCTCCGGCAACGTGAACGTGCAGGTCAACCGTTCTTACCCGAGTGCGGCATGGGAAAATCTGTTCATGAACACACCGAACGACGGCGTGCAGCAGTGGAACCCAACCGGCGCTCCTTCGACGACCGCGAGAATACGGATTACGTCTGTGGACTTTCCTGCCGTTGGTGACACATCAGACGCAAACTTCGCGATATTGATGCCGCTCGTCACGGTGGTCGCGCCTGACGGCGGTGAAATCTGGAATCCGGGTCAATTCCACAGCATATCATGGACTTCGACCGGCTTAGGCGCCGCGCTCGTGGAAGTGAATCGTAATTATCCCGGCGGCGCTTGGGAGCAGGTTTCTCCAAACGCATCGGACGGTTACAACTGGCTTGTAAGTGGTCCAGCTACGGCAAACGCGCGTATCAGGGTGTCCGGCTTGGCCTTCCCGTCCGCGCTCGACATCTCGGACGCAAATTTTTCTATTGGACAGGCTCCGGAAATTTTGCACAAGCAAAAAAGCGATCAGTCGAGTGGAGTCGTGACCTTTGTGGCCCAGTTGTTTGATGACAACCCGGGAACAAATGTGTTCCGTGTGTACTATAGATTAGTTGGAGGCGGAGCCTATGACTCGCTAACATTTGCTACGACGGGCAACCCGGACGAGTATTCCGCATCGATACCCAACGTACTCAACGGCGACTATGAGTACTATCTGCGCACGGTTGATTCCGAAAATCTCGTGGATCGGTTACCGGACACCGGACATTTGAATTTCCAAGTTGGCGAAGTCTGCGTTCCGTGGGTTTCGTATGATGACGGCACGGCGGAAACCTACAACTGGGTGGACGGGCCTGACTTTGAGTGGGCTGTTTACTTCGATCCGGGCAACTATCCGTATGCATTATGTGCGGCTCAGTACGCGGTGAGCCCTACGCAACCAACGACATACAAGTCACCTGTAATTGTCACAGTGTACCTAGCAGACGGCCCGTCCGGTGCGCCGGGTACGATTGTTTTGAGTGATACGACTGGAACAACAAATGCCGTCGGTGGTCTTCCTGGAGGCCCGGCGTGGACCAATGTCATTTTCGGCAGCGTGGATGTTTCCGGACCATTCTATGTCAGCTTGAAGAATATCGAACCACGTGATTGCGCAGTCGCGATCGGATTGGACATGAACACGCCAAGCGGCAACTCGTATTTCTATGACGCCTGCGACTTTGCTTGGTATCCTGAAGACGCGATTCACGATAACGCGCGTGACGGTAACCGTATGATTCGAATCAGCGGCGGCACACTGGAAGCGCCGATCGTTACCATACAGTCAAGCGGCGACGACGTCATCTTGCGATGGGGTTCGACCGGAGCGCCATACTACAAGGTGTATTCTTCAACTACGACGGACGGCCCGTTCGTGACCCTCGTAGGGACAACGGCGGATACAACATTAACACACACAGGCATTGTTCCGCTTGAACTGAAGAACTTCTATATAGTAGTTTCTTCCGCGACGCCCTAAAGCAAATTTGATAGCAAACGAAAAGCGGCGCGCTCAAATTGAGTGCGCCGTTTTTGATATTGGGGAACAAAAAACCGTCGTAAGAACGACGGTTTTTCTTTGTAGCGGGGGTAGGATTCGAACCTACGACCTTTGGGTTATGAGGAGTCTTAAAGCTCTATTAATCATTATCATTTGACTCCTGCTGGGACAAGCCCTGGGACAAAAATGTGTGAAATGCGCCTGCTTTGACCACCTGGCGATGCAGTTCGGGAAGTGCCAGCATGGCGTAGTGCTTGATGGTCGTATCGGTGCTAGCATGCCCCAGAATCTGCGCGAGCGCGAAAAGGTCCATGCCCGCCTGCAAGCTCTGAACGGCATACGTGTGACGCGTTGAATGCAGCGTCAACCGCGGAATCACTGGCTTCCCTTCCTCCTGACGCTTTCTGTTCGCGAGGCAAATGCAGCGCTCAAGAATATCGTCCACGCGCCCCGACTTCTCTGAAAGCAGGAATAGGCGGCCCTTCTTAGGCGTCGGCCAGTCTCTTAGCACCGCGAGTAAGGTCTCTGGGATCGGAATTAGCCGCCACCGTCCTGACTTCGTTACGCGGAGGCCAGTCTCTGGATCGATGCCAGGAAGTTTGATGGACTGGTTTTCCATATCAATCCACTCCCACTTTGTCAGGAGAGACTCCGTCTTCCGGCACCCCGTCGCAAACAGGTAACTAAGGAAAAGTGCAAACGGCTGTCCATGAACCACGATTCCCTGCGCAGCCCGCAGCAGATCCACACATTCTTCCGGCCGCCAGTACTTCAGCGGTTGTGCCTTCGGAATGGGTACAGGATCGACTTTGGGCGGCGTGAAACTCAATCGCTTGCCAGCCCAGCTGAGAAAGAACGCAATGACGCCCTCGTAGTTCCTCAACGTTTTCGGCCCCAGCGGCTTCCACGCCTTGTCCCCTCGCCTGCGACGAGTGCATCCCCGTTTCTGCAGGTATTGACGGTAAGCCATGAGGTCGGCAAGAGTGACATCCGTAACATCGACGTCTCCAATGAAGTCGAGGAACAACCGCAGCGGAATCTGATAGCCCGGAAACGTTCGTGGTGACCATTCCGTGTGTTTCTCGCTCAGGTAAGCCTCGATCATCGTGTCCACTCTATATTCTTTGCCTTTCGGCACGCTGGGCACCTTTCGGCGCTGTCCGAAGGTGTCCGGGTCTTCCCCACTCGCCAGCGCTTTTGCGATGCGCTGCGCCACCTTCTCGGCTTTCTTGGGATCCGTCTGGTATGTCGGGAAATTACGCCATTTACCATCCGCCAACTTCACCCGCGCAATATATTTCACATCGCCGCCGGCGTATGCTTTCGGATAGATTTTAAACATTCCCTCCACTCCGCTTAGTCCTATCTTGTTATTTGTACGTTCGACCACAGAAACCGTTCGTTCACAAATCCTCCAGCAGGCTCTGAAGGGACAACTTGCTCTTTGCGGTGCGACGGTCTTTAAATTCTATTAGGCTTGATCGGCGAATCCGCAGGGCACGGCGTTTGGAACCAGGCACGGCAGAGATGTCATACGCCACAAGTTCACCACGCCGAATTAACCTGCTTACCGTATCTCTCGATACGCCAAGTTCAGCCATCGTTTGCTGGATTGTAAGATCCGGCACGCGCAATTGACAATTTGACGATTCCTTACTCATCGAGAAATCACTCGTGGTTGCCACCCATCGCCGATGCGCTCCGATCGTTGAAGCAGAGACGGCGCAGACGATTAGCCGCTTCCTCCGGCGTGAGCCATGCGGCTTCACCAGATTCAACGCGAGACGCTCGGAGAATATCGAGGATCTCGTCTAGTTTTTCGT
>CAZHAK010000047.1:0-9142 GCA_964530625.1 uncultured Alphaproteobacteria bacterium
CACCTGCCAGCGAGCCGGGAGCAGCTTACCGCATTCTGGCTGCGCCGACCTTGTTTGATGAGTTTGTGCAGATTGCCATAGCCAATGACACGACCTTCACGGATGAGGCCAGCGCTGCGCACGTTCAGAGATTCTATCGTGTCTTGCAGATAGGCGAGCCGGAGGTACTGACAGGCTGTGACTCAGAGGCACCGATGTTTGACCGAATTGCAAAGTCGTATCGGCGACGTGCCCGCTAACATCTTCTAGACAATACTTATTCAAGAGGCCCTAAAAGGGCCTTTTGTGCGTTTGTCTCCAAGCAAGATTCTTGCATGTTGGGTCAGAAAAGTGTAACTTAACATGTTTTTGGCTGACATGGGTGACAAGTCTATGAGATTGTTTTTACTACTTTTAATTCCACTATTTGCGTTTGGACAAGGTCGCGACCATTTTGGTGTGCCGGACGACTTTGACATAGGTCGTCATGATCTCTGTCGGCGTGGCCGCCCGCTGTCCTTGGATGACTCATTACATCGCTTTAACACCATGAAAATATGGTCGCAGTTATCCTTCTACCTGACCGGTTCGCAGATCAGCGGCTCAGCCCGCTATCTTGTCGCAATTGACGTAGTTCCGCTTCCTCGAATTGACTTCAGATTGGTTGCCAGCCTGACTGTGGACTCTGTCACAAGCCTGACACATGCGATTGACTCTGTTACGCGGCAGGGTCTGGACTCACTGCAAATCTACCTGAGTCCCTCGCTCGAGTTAGGGGACACCACCGATTTCACAATTTATTATCGCGGTTCGCCGACCAGCATTGACGCGTGGGGCGGCATGAGATTCGCTCAAGCCTCCTCCTGGAGACCGCAGATCTGTTACACTCTCGGTGACGGACTAAACCTTGATCCGCCGCCTGCGAACTACAATTGGTTGCCAAGCTTCGCCGATCCCAATGACAAAGTGGAGTGGGAGGCCTGGCTCCATGTCCCGCAAAATAGAGTCGGAGTCAGTGCAGGCGTTCGACTGGATACCGTTTTGCACGGTGACAGCTCAAGTACGTGGCACTATCGGCTCGACCAGCCAGTTTCGACTTACTTACTCTTCGTCTCTGTATCTGACTATCTGATCATGACACAGCGCGAGAGCAACCCCGTCATTGAGAATTTTGTTTATCCTTCGCGTTGGGATCAAGCACAGGTTCATTTTGAACCCGTGCCAAATTGTTTGGATGCATTTGCGGAAAACTTTGGGCCGTATGCCTTCGACCGATTCGGTTTCAACATGGCCCGTAACGGCGACATGGAACACGCGACAAGTGTAACGCACTACGATGGTGCAGTAGTCAGCAACCGCAGTTGGGACTGGATACTTTTTCACGAATTGGCGCATCACTGGTGGGGCAATTGGGTCACGGTTGCCGACTGGCGCGACTTGTGGTTAAACGAAGGCTTCGCAACATATTGTGAAGCGCTTGGCATGGAGTGGGTGAGAGGTGATCTGGAGTTTCGGAACTACATGCGCACGGACATCCAACCCACGGCGCGCAATGCCGGAAATCAATCCACGATTTACGATCCCGATTACTATTGGGGCGGTATCGTCTATGAAAAGGGCGCAAGCGTTTTGCACATGCTCCGCTGGGTGATGGGAGATTCACTCTTCTTCACGGCATTGCGGGACTATGGACAGCAGTTCGCCTTTGGTAACGCCACGTCCGTTGAGTTCCAAACGGTTTGTGAATCCCATTATGACTCGACGTTGCAGTGGTTTTTCAATCAATGGATCTTTGAAGGAACAGGCTTCCCGCAATATGAAGTGATCTACGACGCGATTAGTGTTCCGCAACTCTTCGTCAATCAAAACCAGAGCACCACGTATTTCACGATGCCAATGGAGATACAAGGCTACGTTCACGACGCCATCATCACGGACACGATTTGGGTCACTCCCGACGAAAACGGCGAATGGATGACCAATGACATAGAGTTGTATGACTCCGTAAAAATTGACCCGAACGGATGGTTGCTCAAAACTGCGACGCATCAGACGTTTACACCAGCGACCGATCCACTTATCGCGCCTAACGATTTTCGCGTCATATCTGCGTATCCCAACCCGTTCAATCCGACGTTGACCATTGCCTTTGAATCTCCGCGTGAGCAGAAAATTCAAATGCGCGCCTATAATGTGCAAGGACAATTGGTATTCGACCAAGATGCCCGTGCGGGCATCGGCGCCAATCAGTTCGTCTGGAATGCGGCTTCGCAGGCTTCCGGTATCTACTGGATTCAACTGTCCACTCAAGCAGAAACACGCACGATTAAAGCCGTGCTCTTGAAATAACTACCAACCTGGGGACGGCGAGACCGTCCCCTTTTGTTTACTATCTGGAGAATAATTTGAGTAAGTACGTTTACACATTCGGCGACGGGCAGGCTGACGGCCGTGCAGATATGAAAGCTCTGTTAGGCGGCAAAGGCGCGAACCTCGCCGAAATGAATCACATGGGTTTGCCTGTGCCTCCTGGCTTTACGATTTCCACAGAAGTCTGCACGTATTATTATGATCATGAACATTCTTATCCGGCGGAGTTAACTGCGCAAGTTAAGGAAGGTATCGGCTACATCGAAAAAATTACCAAAGCGAAGTTCGGCGACAATTCTGATCCGCTCCTTGTTTCCGTTCGCAGCGGCGCGCGCGCGTCAATGCCCGGAATGATGGACACGATTTTGAATCTTGGTCTAAATGACGAGACTGTTGAAGGACTGATAAAACGCTCGGGAGATGCAAGATTCGCCTATGACTCGTATCGCCGCTTTGTTGCGATGTACGGTGATGTCGTGCTTGACCTGAAACCGCAAACCAAGGAAGAACATGATCCCTTCGAAGATATGCTGGAAGCAAAGAAGGAAAAGGCTGACGTCAAATTTGACTCTGAACTCTCTGCCGAGCATCTGAAAGAACTTGTTGCTGAATTCAAGAATGCCATAAAAGAGCGTAAGGGTATGGCTTTCCCGGACGATCCCTATGAACAATTGTGGGGCGCTGTCGGCGCGGTGTTTGGCTCGTGGAAGAATGAGCGTGCCAATGTTTATCGCCGTTTGAATATGATTCCCGAAAGCTGGGGTACGGCTGTCAATGTTCAGGCCATGGTGTTTGGAAATCTCGGCAATGACTGCGCGACCGGCGTGGCCTTCACACGCGATCCTGCGTCTGGAGAAAAAGTATTCTATGGCGAATTCTTAGTGAACGCGCAGGGTGAAGATGTCGTCGCCGGAACCCGCACGCCGCAGCAAGTTGCACTCAAGGCTTCTAAAGAGTGGGCAAGCAACCACAATATCAGCGTAGCTGATCGTAAATCAAAATTCCCATCGCTAGAAGAAACTATGCCCGAGTCGTACAAGCAATTGCTCGAAATTTCGGACAAGCTTGAAGCGCACTATAAGGACATGAATGACATAGAGTTTACGATTCAGAATCGCAAACTCTGGATGCTTCAGTGTCGCGCCGGCAAGCGCACTGGCATGGCCGCCGTGCGTATCGCTGTTGAAATGGTAGAAGAGAAGTTGCTGATGGAAGAAGAAGCCGTGTTGCGAGTAGATCCAAATGCGTTGAATCAACTCCTGCGCCCCGTGTTTGATGGTGAGAAATTGAAATCTGAACTCCCGATCGCCCGTGGTTTGAATGCTGGTCCCGGTGCTGCCACTGGTCGTGTCGTTTTTCACGCCAGTGACGCCGAAGAGTGGGCCGCGAAAGGTGAACAAGTCATTCTCGCCCGCATCGAAACAAGCCCGGAAGACATTCGCGGTATGGACGCCGCACAAGGTATTCTCACGCAGCGTGGCGGCATGACGTCGCACGCGGCACTCGTCGCGAGGCAAATGGGAAAGGTTTGTGTCGCGGGCTGCGAAGCCATACATATTGATTACACGAAAGGCACGTTCAAGGCGGGCAATATCACCGTGAAGGAAGGCGACTGGATATCTCTGAACGGATCAACCGGTGATGTTTACAAAGGCAACATTCCGACCAAACCCTCGGAAGTTATTCAGGTTTTGTTAGAGAAGACGCTGGAGCCGAAGGATGCGCCGATCTATCAGCTCTACGCGAAAATGATGAGCTGGGCGGACAAATATCGTCGCATGAAAGTGCGTACGAATGCTGATCAGCCTGACCAATGTCGCAACGCGCTTGCATTTGGCGCGCAAGGAATCGGACTGTGCCGTACTGAGCACATGTTTTTTGAAGGTGACCGCATTGATGCCGTGCGCGAAATGATTGTCGCTCCCGATCTCGAGGGTCGCAAAAAAGCATTGGCAAAACTTGAGCCTTATCAACGCGAAGACTTCATCGGCATCTTCCGTGAAATGGACGGATTGCCCGTGACCATTCGGTTGCTCGATCCACCGCTTCACGAGTTCCTCCCGCACACTGACGCCGCAATTGCAGACCTCTCAAAGAAAATCGGAGTCAAGGCTGCGGACATCAAATCAAAAGTTGAAGACCTCCACGAAATGAACCCCATGCTTGGACATCGTGGCTGTCGATTGGGCGTTGTGTATCCTGAAATCACGGAAATGCAAGCTCGTGCGATCTTCACCGCGGCAGTGCAAGTGAAGAAAGAGGGTCTTGACGTACATCCCGAAGTCATGGTGCCGCTGGTGATGACGCCCGGTGAGTTGAAGTCGCAGGCCGACGTGATTCGCAGAGTTGCTGAGGAAGTCTTCGAAGCCGCTGGCGTCACGGTTGAGTATTTGGTCGGAACGATGATTGAACTTCCGCGCGCGGCGCTCTGCGCGGATCAGATTGCGCAGCATGCCGAGTTCTTCAGTTTCGGCACGAACGATCTCACGCAAACATGTATGGGATTGTCACGTGACGACTCCGGTCGCTTCCTGCCTTACTATGTTCAATCGCAGCTACTGCCTGCCGATCCGTTTGAGGCCTTGGACCAAACTGGTGTCGGTCAATTGGTGATAATGGGGACGGAACGCGGACGCCAAACAAAACCGAAGCTTAAAGTCGGTATCTGCGGAGAGCACGGCGGTGAGTCATCGTCGGTAATCTTCTTTGACGGCGCTGGACTCGATTATGTGTCCTGCAGCCCCTTCCGAGTGCCGATTGCGCGCCTGGCCGCGGCACAGGCAACCCTAATGCACAAAAAGGTTGACTCTCCTCTGTAAATGTTGACGGAAGAATTTCGGACTCTTGCGGGGCCCGGTACAGCGCAAACGCGTGTGCTGGGCTCACGCTTTTCGGCTAGAGCTTTTGCTTTGACTGAAGTGGCGTCATTTGAATCTATATTAGATGATATCAAGAAGATTAACTATGACTCGTCGCATCACTGTTGGGCAAGCATCGAAAGAGGTGATACAGAGTTGATCGAACGGCAGAGTGATGCGGGAGAGCCCAAGGGTACTGCCGGACTGCCAATTCTCCAAGAGATCAAGAAACAAAATCTGGAGAATTGCGCGGTCGTTGTCACGCGCTGGTTTGGGGGCACTAAACTCGGCACTGGCGGCCTCGTTCGCGCCTATAGCGAATGCGCGGCGCTGTCACTCGCGGACGCAAATATCATTGCCAGAAAAACCGGACTAATCGTGATTGTTCACGCCGATTACGACTTACAAAGTTTTGTATATCAACTTGCCGCCAAGAACTCGGCTGTCGTTGATGTCGAAGCGGGACGTGATGGCACGCGGCTTTCCGTTAAGCTTCGTGCAAACCAAGTGAGTGAATTTATTGATACGCTGCGTGAACTTTCTGCAGGAAAATTGATCGGAAAGATCGGATCCTCGTGGACGTCCTAACCTTAGCCATCGTCGCACTCGCGTTCAGCGCCTATTTCTCCTTGATGGAGATCTCGTACACGACATTTGACGCGATCATCATTGGCGGTTGGAAAAAAGCGCGACGGTTCGGGACAAGATTCTCTGAATTTCTATCCGCAATTCCTGAGCGCTATCTGTTCACGACCTTGGTTGGCAATAATCTTGTCATGGTCGCCTACTCCTCCCTGCTGGTCATTTGGGCGGAGCGCGAAGGTGTTCACGAGGGCTGGCTCATCGTGGTGTCGCCGCTGATTGTACTGATGATTGGCGAGGTAATACCCAAAACAATTGGAATGGCTTTCGCCAATCCCATAGTGCGATTTCTCTCTGCGCCGTTGTACGTGATGTATTGGCTGTTCCTTCCGGGGCGGGCAATCATCGCCCCCATTGAGAGGCTGCTTCGCAAAAAGGGAGATAAGGAAGCGCGCGCCCTGCACACCTATGACGTGCTGTTTCGCCGTGAAATCGATGCTGTTTTGACCAGAGCCAGACGCGAAGGCACTGTCACCGAAAAAGAATCCGAGATTCTCGACAGATATTTGCATGCAAGAGAGGTCCGGGCACGCGATGTCATGACGTCACGCCCGTCACTTATTGCCTTACCGGTAGAGTCTTCCATCAAGCAGTTATTGGAGACCCTTCAAGAGTCGCGTCATGGTGTGATCCCCATGTACTCTGAAACTATTGACAACATTGTCGGCTTCGTGCATTCGTCTGATCTCTTGTATCCCCGCGATTCAATCAAGGAAATCCTGCGTCCGGCAGCGTTCGTGCCAGAGTCGAAGCTGCTAATTGAGCTCCTCGAGCAATTCAAATCACAGCGTTTAGCCGCCGCGATTGTTGTTGATGAGCATGGCGGAACGGATGGCATTGTTACCTTGAAAGACATTTTCCGCGAGTTGGTTGGCCCCTTGTATGAATCCGAGGACGGTAGGGCGGGGGGAACAATCAAGCGGCTGGCCGCAGGAAAGTACCTTGTTTCAGCACTTGCTGACCTCTCAGATATTGCCGAGGCCACTGGCTGGAGACCCCCGGACGGCGATTATGCAACGCTGTCGGGTCTGCTTTCTGAATATCTGGGACATATCGGTCGTCCTGGTGAAGAGATTGATATTAAAGGAGTTATAATACGAGTTCTCGGAGCAACCCCGAGGCGTGTGGAAAGTTGCTTGATCAAACTTCAACCGGATCATGACTCCGAAAGGCGGAGTAAACTATAACTTGACTCTCCCCGCCGATCCCCTTATATTGCAGTTCTTATTGCGGGGTGGAGCAGTCTGGTAGCTCGTTGGGCTCATAACCCAAAGGTCGTAGGTTCGAATCCTACCCCCGCTACCAACCTAAAGTTAAGTCCTTACAGTAGTTTACTGTGAGGACTTTTCGTTTTTTGCGGCTTCCTTGCTGGTTCGTAAGTCCAATATTTAGAGCTGGAATTCGCTGGTTGTAGCGCTGGGACAAATCTGGGACAAAATCTGGACTGACAAGTCCGTAAATCAGAAAGGTGTTTCTTCGTCCGCTATATTACGTTTCAAAGTCGCGATCTTCACTCCTCTTATGCCTGATTCCCTGGCATAAGAGATCAAGAAAGAAAAGGCCTCGCATTGTGCGGGGCCTTCTTGTTGATCAACCACTCAGGAGAATCTCATGCGCGTGAAAGTATTATGCTTAGGCCGTTCGGCCAAGGAAATCAGCGTCAACGAAGGCGCCACAGTCGAACAGGCCATCGCGGAGGCCGGTTTCCCGAAGGACTCCAGCTACACCCGGCATCTGAACGGCAGTCCGTGTTTCGACACGGATGTCGTGGTCGACGGGGCTGTGCTGACTCTGGTCCCGCAGGTTAAAGGGGGCGCATAGGAGGAAGCTTCAGACTACCTGTCCTACGTAGTCTCAAGTATTCAGAGAGGGCTGTGATCCAAGTGGTCATGGCCCTCTCTTTCCTCCGAGGACAATCATGATAGAACAACAGATTCGAACACTGTGTGACTTTCATGCGACCAAGTGGCATACGCCAATTACGCTGATTACAAAAGAGGCCGACTTATCGGCTTGGCATGAAGTCGGGATTGCTGTGCATGTCAATGCCGACAAGGATTCGCAATTCTGCAGAGACATGTTTGGCGACCCGCTTGTGATGGAATCGGTGTTAGTCGGCAAAGTGTCTTCGACGTGGTTAGTTTTGTATGGCACGCCACGATTGGACGTCACATCGAACATTCTCGATGCACATCTTCCGCGTATGTGTCGTGCCTATCGAAACGGTCAACGACAGGCATTGATCGAAACAACGCTGTCCGTTGCTGCCGAACGAAAGCAGGAACTTGCACGAACTCTTCGTGATGACAAGTATGAACTCGAACGGCTCTGCATGCAAGTGATGACGCTATCGCGTAAGATTGAAGGCGACAACGAGATTCTGAAGCTGTTTAGCAGAGCACCAGAAATGATCAAAGCCAAAGCGACACGGACTTTCGTCGAGATGATGAAACTGGTGCCGAGTTGTTACGAGTCTATCAAGCTCGAAGATTCTTCAGTTCTTGCGACAACGTATCCTGTTGTCTTGGAACATGACGGCAGTCGATATGACTTTGAACCGTATGTCGTGGAAGTCAGGCTTGATACTGGCAAGGTGCTGATCAGTGGCGGAACGGAGATGAACGGCTACATTCATCCACATGTCACAGATGATCCGAATAACATTTGCTGGGGTAACATAGGGCATCTCGTGCCACGACTCGCAGGTGAGCTCGATCTACATGGATTGCTACAACTCGTTCATCAATTCTTGAATTCTTACAACAGCAGCGATCCATTTCAGAAGATCGAAAGGTGGGATCCTGATTGGGTTGAAGACGACGATAACGAGCCCTACTGTTCGTGGTGTGACGACTATGGTCACGATGTTTCAGATTGCGAATCATGCTGGTGGTGCGAAGACTGTCAACAATACGATGACCACGATGAAGAAAACTGTCCAAATCGTCCAACTGACGATGATGACGAACAAGAGGAGAATGCCGATGCAGAACTTGCAGAGGACACCGCGACAGCCGGTTGATGCTGGCGTGAAGGTTCAAGTCGAGGCCACAGCAATGCAGAAGCTTTGGTTGTGGACTGATTTTGCGAAAGGTGAAATCTCTTGCTTGGGCCTTGTCGACGAAGTTGTCAGCACGGACACTGGAAGGACTACTGCGTTAGTCGTCACCGATTTCTTCTTGGTCAAGCAACAGTGCACCTACGAAGAAACGGATATGGATGTGGCTGACGTAGCCCAGCTGATCGCCGAGCTTGAATCGAAGGGAATCGACTCTCGCAAGCTCCGTTGCTGG
>CAZHAK010000048.1:0-9139 GCA_964530625.1 uncultured Alphaproteobacteria bacterium
TCATGTTGTAGCCATCCCGCTCTTTGTTCAACACATAAGTCGGCTGCCCCGCAGGTTCAAGCACATAGATTGTAATGGCCACGGCCGACACGATACCCAACAGCCGGTAAGTTGTCGCGCGCGTGTATTCAAATCGTACACTATCCTGACTTGACGAGACTTCCGTTATCGAAACATCTGCTGTGGATCCTCCGTAACTTATCGTCCCGCTCCAACCCACATTCGTCGAGTCTATCTCCAATAGCACATTAAATCCCGTTCCGCCCGGTCTGCCCCAACCCACATACGATCCCGCAAGCTCCGACGGTTGCACAGGTGAATTGGTCGGAGAATTCTTACATCCTACGATTAGAAGCACAAGCAAACCAATAATCGCAAACGCTGTCCCTCTCATCCGCGCACCTGCTCTTTCAAACGGTTGATTTCATCCCTCAGTTCCGCCGCCTTCTCAAATTGCTGCGCCTTTGCCATGCGCTTCATTTCTTTTTCCAAACGGGCTATCAAATCCTCAAGGTCAAACGTCGAAAGAAACTCCGACTGAGCGTCGCTCACTATCTCCTTGATCCGCGCGTCCGCCACTGTCGTGGACAGAAGCACGTCTTCAATCGATTTGACAATTGACGCTGGAGTTATGCCGTTCGCCTCATTGAACTCGCGCTGTATTTGACGTCTGCGTCTCGTTTCGTCAATGACCTTCTTCATCGAGTCGGTCACCTTGTCCGCATAAAAGATCACCCGGCCATTCAAGTTTCGAGCGGCGCGGCCCGCAATCTGCAATAGACTCCGCTCACTCCGTAAAAAACCTTCTTTGTCGGCATCCAATATCGCCACCAGCGACACTTCCGGCAAGTCCAATCCCTCTCTGAGCAAATTGATTCCCACCAACACGTCAAACTTCTTCAAGCGCAAATCGCGTAAAATTTCTACCCGTTCAAGCGAGTCAATCTCACTGTGGAGGTACTTCACCCTCAGCGACATTTGTTCAAGATATTCCGCCAGATGCTCCGACATACGCTTCGTCAACGTCAGTACAAGCGCTCGCTCCCCGCGTTCGATGGTCTCCCGAATCTCACCTAGTAAATCGTCAATCTGTCCCTTCGAGGGCCGCACGTCAATCTCCGGATCAAGCAGTCCTGTTGGTCTAATGATCTGTTCAACAAGCACACCTTTACTCTTTTCGATCTCATAGTCCGCTGGCGTCGCGCTGACAAAGAGGCACTGATGAACCGTATCTTCCCACTCCTGAAAATACATGGGACGATTGTCAAAAGCCGACGGAAGCCGGAATCCGTAATCCACCAAATTCATTTTCCGCGCGCGATCCCCGCGATACATTCCGCCGATTTGCGGTACACTCACATGCGATTCGTCCACAATCAGCAAAAAGTCCTTGGGAAAATAATCAAACAACGTATCCGGCCTTTCGCCCGGCTTTCTACCGGACATGTGCCGCGAGTAATTCTCCACTCCGCTGCAAAAACCGACCTCGCGCAGCATCTCCAAATCATAGCGGGTCCGCTGCTCAATTCGCTGCGCCTCGATCAGTTTATTCATCCCGCGCAGCTCTTCGATCCGTTCCTCAAGCTCAGCCTGTATCGAAATCATCGCTCGTTTCAAGTTCGGCGGAGATGTCACAAAATGCTTCGCTGGATATATTGCTAGCGCCTCGCGCCTGTCAATCCCTTCACCTGTCAAAATCTTGAAATGTGTAATGGATTCAAGCGTGTCACCGAAAAAATCAAACCGAAAGGCTGTCTCTTCATAGGCCGGATGAATCTCCAGAACGTCGCCCTTCACGCGAAAAGTCCCGCGCGGGAACTCCACGTCGTTGCGCGTATAATGCATCTCAACTAAGCGAGATAGAATATCCCGCCGCGCATACTCCTTACCAACTTCCAGCAAGAGGAGCAAATCTTTGTAATCCTTCGGCGAGCCCAACCCATAGATACAAGACACCGATGCAATAATGATCACGTCCTGTCGCTCCAGCAAGGAAGACGTCGCACGCAATCTCAACCGATCGATCTCTTCGTTAATCTGAGTATCCTTTTCGATGTACGTATCCGATGTCGGAATATACGCCTCCGGCTGATAGTAATCGTAGTAAGAGATAAAAAACTCGACGGCGTTGTTCGGGAAAAAACTCTTAAATTCGCCGAAAAGTTGTGCCGCCAAGGTTTTGTTGTGGCTCATGATCAAGGTCGGTTTCTGTACCGCTTGAATCACATTAGCCATCGTGAAGGTTTTGCCCGATCCGGTCACTCCCAACAGAGTTTGGTAGCGTTCGCCTGCCCTGAAGCGCTCCACAATTTGCCGGATCGCCTCGGTCTGGTCGCCCCGTGGCGTGAGGTCTGTTACTAATTCAAATGCCCGCATGGGTGAAATATACCGCTTATCTGCCATAATAGCAAGCCAAATGGCAGAAGAAAAATGGGTTCAACAATATAATAATCATAATATTAGCCTTATCTCCCTTAAACAAAGGTTCAAGATGTGTCTCTTTGACTATGCTTGCGATTTACGCCTCACGTTCGTATATTTTAGGTTCTAAAAATCAACAAGATGAAAACTTAAGGCACATCCATGCTTCAATCGATGCGGGAAAATATGCCCTTGGTGATGTGGACGCTTGTGCTGGCTTTCGTGGCCACCATCGTCTTCAGCTGGGGTATGGGAGGATTCGAAGGCTCAGGCGGCGGACTCGATGGCGTGATCGGTAAGGTTGGCTCCACCGAAATTATGTATGACCGTTACAACAAAGTCGTGCAAGATCGCCTCGCTCAACAAAGGCAGCAGAACCCCGATCAAGAAATCACTGATCAACAAGTCAAACAAGTGCGTCAACAGGTCTGGGATGACATCGTACGTTCCGAACTGATGAAGGGCTACCAGCATAAATGGGGCATCGTCACCTCTGATGACGAAGTCGCCTATGCCGTCCGCAACAGCCCTCCTGAATATATCAGAACCAACGAGACCTTCATGACAAATGGGCAATTTGACCCGGCGCTCTATCAGCAATTCTTGAGAGACCCGAGCCAGACTCAAGTCCTGATTGCGATCGAACGCGACTATCGCGAAAGTATTGGTAACCAAAAGGTCATTGACAAAGTGATTCAGCCGATCTTCGTGACTCCACAAGAAGTCTGGGATGAATTCGTCGCTACCAATCGAAAGTTCCAAGCAATCGTCGCGTCATTTCCCACCACGGGCTTCAGCGTAGACTCGTCTTCGATTTCGTTGGTCGATATTGAGAGGTACTATCGTGAAAATCTGGACAACTACAAGCAGGAAGAGCGCCGCAGACTTTCCTACGTCACGATTCCTTTGGTGATGACCGCGTCTGATACCGAGCGTGTTGATGAAACCATCGAGGATGTTCTCGCCATGCTCAGACAAGGAGATGCCTTTGAGCAGATTGCCGAAGAATACTCAGAAGATCCAGGCTCTGCCGCGCAAGGCGGAAGTCTCGGATGGTTTCAAAGGGGCCGAATGGTCAAGGAGTTTGACTCAACCGCGTTCGTCGCCGAAATCGGTAAAGTTGTGGGTCCTGTCATGACTCGCTTCGGTGCTCATTTGATTCGTGTCGAAGAGCGCAGCCTGAACGGTGAACAGGACTCCGTCAAAGCCAGCCATATTTTGGTGAAGTATGAAATCGGTCCTGACTCTGAATCAAGAGTCGCCCAAAAGGCAAAGGACTTTGCCGATGCCGCAACAGATGACGGCTTTGAAGCTGCGGCACAATCATTCGGTCTGACGATTGAGAGTACTCCTTTGTTCCCGTATCAGGAAGCAGGATCCATCCCCGGAATTGGAGCCGTGAAACCTGTGATGGACTTTGCCTTCAACTCCGATATAGGCAAAGTTAGTTACTCCCAAAAGACAAGAATCAAAGGGCAAGAAAGCTACGCGGTCTTCAAGCTCGAAGAGCGCGTTCCCGCTGGCGTGTCCCCCTTGTCGGATGTGGAGTCTAGCATTCGCACGTCATTGATCCGCAAAAGACAGGAAGAAATGGCCACCCAAGCTGCCCAGCAATTTAGATCGCGCGTCGGATCAGCAGAGCAACTCGTGCCCGTGGCAATGGCTGACAGCGTCAAGATTGACACCACCGGACTTCATGCGCAAAGAGACTTCATTCGCGCGATTGGGCAGGATGAAGAGATTGCCAAAACTCTCTTGTCCATGAGACCTGGAGTCGTATCACAAGTGCTTTCAAATTCCCGCGGTGCGTACGTTGCTACGGTTCTGCAAATCACGGAAGCGGACTCGACAGCCTTTGCCTCTCAGAAAGAACAGCTTACGACGAATCTCGAAAGAACCAAGCAGAATCGAGTCTATACCGATTGGCTCAAACTCGCCAAAGATGAACTCGTCGTAGTAGACAAGCGCTATCTGTACTACACGGACTTTTGATCCTGCCCCTGCACTCAAAGGACTTGGAGATCCGACTTGACTCGACCGACGTCTGATAGTATCAGTATTCTCGATATTTTAACCTTCTTGGTGAAGTGGAGAAGAATTTGGATTCCCTCCACGCTGGTCTGCGCCTTGGCCGCTGGCATCTATGCCTTCACGGCCACACCGATGTACCGCTCGACAGCAATCGTGCGCGGCATCGAGAACAAGTCCGGTGGTTTCGGCAGCATGCTTGCTTCAAAATTGGCCGGACTCGGAAACATCGGGGGGTTCGCATCTTCCCTCGGTGAAATTCGTGGCGACTACTATTTGCTACTCCTCCGTGAACGAAGTATGACGGTCGAAGCTATCGAACTCTTCAAGCTCCGGGAACGACTGAAAATTTCGTCTGCGCCAATAGAAGAAGTAATTGATGCGTGGAAAGGACGTGTGTTCTTTAAACATGAATCCCAGACCAACACAGTCAGAATTCAAGTTGATGATCAGGACCCTGAGTTCGCCAAGCAAGTTGTCGAATTTTACATTGATCGGCTTGACAAGCGGATAAGCATACTCGAGTCATCAAAAGCTCGAGCCGAAAGAGAGTTTGCTGCTGAAAGGCTTGAAGAGGCTCGCGCTACTTTGTATACACTTGAAGACAGCATGGCCAGCTTTCAACGGACATCTGGGATTTTTGATTTAGAAGAACAAGCAAAAGCAACTGTTCAGGCCGTCGCGGCAGTACAAGCCGAAAGGCTTATGGCTCGCGCTGAGTTTGATCTTAAGCAGAAGATATTCGCGAAAGATAATCCTGAACTGATCCTTGCAAGACTTAAGCTCGAAGGGCTTGATTCTTCGCTTTCTTATCTTACATCTGGCAGTGGTACTAAGTTTGAGCGCGATTTTCTACTGAGGTTGGACTCGGCTACAGAGGATGGCAAGACCTATCTTCGGCTTTATAGAGATATCGAGCTCAACAGTATTCTGGCCGCGATTTTGACTCAGCAGTACGAACAGGCCAAAATGGAAGAGGCTCGCAACACTCCTACACTGGCGATTGTGGAACCTCCCAGCATTGGTACCAAGCGTGTCGCGCCGAAGCGCACTATGCTGATTGCCCTTGGCATCTTGCTCGGCCTGGTCATTGGATTGTTGGCTGCAGGATTGACCAGCACGATTTCAGCCTTGTCCAAGCCTGAACACCCAAATCATGAGAGTTATTTAAGACTCAAACGGAGTTGGAGTGCTCGGTAGCATCTCTGCCAGGTTGCGTAGATCGCCTCGAACAGCGGATTGGGCGGTGGGATTTGCAGTTGCCGCTCTCAGTGTTGCGGCAATTCTTGCGTGGCTTTTCTGGGGAAGAGCGCTGCAACTTGCGGTAGTAATGTGCGCAGCCGGAGCGGCGCTGGCATACTTTCGATATCTTGATATTGCAGCCGCATTGTTGGGATTCCTCCTGCTGTCAAATTTATCGTATTTTCTGCCGGGCTCCACGTCAATGTTTTTTGCTGGGACGTTCGTGGTGCTCGTGCTGCGGAAATTACTTCAAGGTGACGTGACTTGGCGGCTCAGTGCCTTTTTCCTGTCCGTAGTTATTTTTGCGGCCTACTATCAGATTACCGGATTCTGGGTTGATCAAACTCAATTCTATAACTGGGGGCTCATTATCCGGGTGATACCCGCCGTGCTCGTTATGAGCGAGTTGATGGATAGCTCTGAGCGGTACGTCGCATTGTTCATTGGCGCAGCCATCGGAATCATTTTCACTTCAGTAACAACTGTTCAGTCAGCGGTTGAGTTCTATACGTCGGGTGTCGCAGACCAAATCGCGAACTCGGTGAATTCAATCGAATCGACACGATTCTATGGACATTGGCCGAATCCGAACATCATGTCTATGACGATAACGGCGTTCTTGGGCGGAGTTATTGCACTCTGGAGAAGTAAACTAAACACCGCGATCAGATATCTGATGCTCGTTGCGACTGTGACAGGGCTCACTGCAATTCTAATCTCTTTGTCGCGAACGGGTCTAATTGCATGTGTATTCATTGTGGGAATGATGCTGGCAATTGAGCGACGAAAACTGGCGCTCTCCTTGGCGGTAACCGTTGTTGTGGCTGTGTTGCTCGCTGTCTTACCCGTTGATCTGTTTGGCAGAATTGCGGTCTTTTTTGATGGAAGAGATAGTTCCTCGAGTGAGAGGATAGGATTGCTCTTAGGAGCGTGGAAGCTGTTCTGGAACAATCCAATCTTAGGCGCTGGTATGGGTGGTTTTGAAAACGATATTCTCTTTATCCTGACTTATCTGCCTGTCGGATTTTTTGCACACAATACTTTCGTTGATGTCGCGGTCGATGGTGGCATTGTTGGCGCTCTCTTGTTTGTGCTGACGCTAACTTTCGCATCGCGTGGCTTGTCGTGGCGTGATTGGAAAGTTGATCCCTCTGATACTATGGCGATGATAAATGCTGGGTTGCGGGCAAGTTTCGTGGCCACTATTTTGTCCTTGGCCACAATGACCGCTCACACCTTTGTACCCTTTTGGGTATTATTCACGCTGTGCGCGGGCTTTGGGTCAATTTTGAACTCCGACCCCGCACTGAACCAGCCCGCAGCGGCTTAATTTCCACTTATGCGCCACTTCTGGCTCCGTGGCCTGCTCTTCCTGTTAGATTTCGTCGTCCTCGAACTTGCCTTCTTTGCTATCTATTGGTGGCGGTTCCAAACGGGCATGTTCGAAAATCCTGTTACTTTCACCCCTGTTGAGCAAGTCGTCCCGAGCCTCCTGGTCTCCGCGTTCTGGATCTTGCACTTCGCCGTATTCGGTCTGTACCGCTTTGATCCGCTCGAATCAAGATCTGTCGTGGTCGTCAATTCAGCCCATGCCGCATTGTATGGCTGTTTGATCCTCTTCCTCGTGACCTTTGATCCCGGCAATCCGCTGCCGATTACCCGGGTCATATTGCTTACTTATGGCCTCGGTGTCACCGCAGGAATCGCGTTCACAAGACTAGCTCTCCTGACAATTCTTCAAGAGCTTCGTCTGCGCGGCCTCATCACCATGCGCGCAATCGTGATTGGTTCTGGTGAGCGCTTGAAAACAGTCCTGCATCAAGTCCGCAACAACAAATTTATTGGCGCACGAATCCTCGGAGTAATTTCCCCGGCGCCGCCGCACGATTCCAACGAGCAGTTCTTAGGCAACTATTCAGCTATGCGCGGAACCGCACTGAGTCAAAAGTGCGAGCTGGTTTACTTGGCACTGGATGATCCCGACTTACGGTTATTGAATCGTAGCGTTACCCTGATGTCCGCGCTGCCTGTTCGCCTGTTTATTCCTGCTGATCATTACCAACTACTGCTCGGTGAAGTTAAACCGCTCGGCAAAAAACATCTCCCGCTGGTAGAGATTCGCGGGGATATTCTCACTCCGATTGAGTCCGCGCTTAAGCGTTCGTTTGATCTGGTTATTGCGGCGACGCTGCTAACCATTACCTTGCCGATTTGGATTTGTGCTGGCGTCGCGATACTGATTGACTCCGGTTTTCCCATCTTCTTTGCGCAAACAAGAGTCGGCCTAAATGGAAAACTCTTTCGCATTCTGAAGTTCCGCAGTATGATCAGGAACGCGGAGCAAGAAACCGGTCCGGTTTTGGTCAGCAGGGGAGACCTCCGTGTCACCCGAGTCGGAAAGGTTCTGCGTTCAACGAGAATTGACGAGCTGCCGCAGATGCTGAATATTCTCGCCGGAAACATGAGCCTCGTCGGGCCTCGTCCGGAGCGGCCGGAGCTTGCTGAAGAATTCTCGCGGCTGAGTCCGCTCTTTAATCGCCGCCACAACGTCAAGCCCGGGTTGACCGGCTGGGCGCAAGTGCATCTTCATTACGACGCGACCGTTTCCGCTCCTGAAAAGAAACTGGAAATGGACCTACACTATATCGAGAACATGTCGCTGCCGCTTGACATGAAAATCCTTTATATGACCCTCTTTGTCGTCCTGCGTGGCGAAGGTTAGATTTCTAAACCGATATGCTCGACATAAAACTTATTCGCGATAACGAAGCAAATGTTCGCCAAAAGCTTGACTCACGAGGGCAAGCTGATTTGCTGGACGGTCTTGTAAACTTGGACAAGCGCCGTAGGGAGCTTATTGAGAACACCGATGCGCTGAAAGCTAAGCGCAATGAACTCACACGTGAAATCGCTGAAGCGAGTAAGCGCGGTGAGTTCGTGACGGCATTGAAAGATCAAAGTCGTGCGATCGGCGAAGAGATTTCACGCGGCGACGAAGAGCTTAAGACGATTGAAGCGGAGTTGCGGTCCCGTCTGCTGCAGATTCCCAACCTGCCGCACGACTCCGTCCCGATTGGAAAATCCGCTGATGAAAACGTTGTCATCCGCGAGTGGGGCAGTCCACAGACGTTTGATTTTCAGCCGAAAGATCATCTGACGCTCGGTCGAGAGCTTAGCCTGTTTGATTTTGAGCGTGGAACAAAAATTACTGGTAGTGGATTCCCTGTCTATAGAGCTGCCGGAGCAATCCTCGAGCGCGCACTGCTGAATTTCTTTCTCGAAACGCATCGCGAACGCGGTACCTACACCGAAGTATCCGTGCCGTTTATCGTCAATCGTGACAGCCTGACCGGTACGGGGCAACTTCCCAAATTTGAAGAAGACCTCTACCACTGCGAGATTGATGATTTTTTTCTGATTCCCACGGCAGAAGTGCCGATCACGAATC
>CAZHAK010000049.1:0-8502 GCA_964530625.1 uncultured Alphaproteobacteria bacterium
GGCTCAATTGAGCCGGCCCGCTTCTTTTAATTCATGCTATTGCAGGGAAGTGCCCGGCATTGAATCCGCTAAGCCGAGGCCACTTGCAGCCACTCAACAAAGAGGAAATAAAAACGATCAAACAACAATGCGATGCGAGTCATTGCCGTATAGCCATAGCCAGCACCGAAGCCGATCATTAAAAGTGTCGTGCCCACTGAAGCAACGTGCCGCAATCCGCCCTTATGCTCAATGGAGAAGAAGAAGTAGAAAAGCACGCAGATCAGACCCAGTGTGAACAACGGATTTTTCAATATCTGAAGAAAATTCATCACAGATGGATCGCCTGCGAACGTAGACACTGTTGCAGGCTGAAAGACTGGAATCAAACTCGCCTGAACTTGCAAGACCATGTCGCCTGAAGCAAATCCGATCACGGCCAGACCTGCATACGTACCGATAATCACAGACATCGGCCAGCGTGATATCCAACCGAAGCTATTAGAAAACCTCGTAAACAGAGCTAAACCGAGAATCAACGGAATGATAAGCCAATAATCCTGTCCTGCTGTCAAAGGGTTCCAAAGATTCGGTAAAAACACATTGTAGAACTCAACACAAACTACATATCCCGCCGCGATGCCGACAAAAAAATGCTCAGCAACCTTATAAAGCGGATTGTCGTTGTAAAGAAAGCTTAAGACGGCAATGGTTGCCAATCCTGCCATGGATAACCAGAAAAAGTCCATAATCTCTTATTAGCTCCTTGCTCTCTCGCGCCGTACGAAATAGTTAACGATGTTGCCGAACAGGATGAATGCGATGATAACGATATGGCCCATCGTCTGTCCGTCCATCGCCGTTATCGCTAACCCCGGAACTCCAATCAGTTTCTCGTACTCCGCCGCGCCCGTAATACCTGTCAATAACCCTTTTAACTGCCCGCTCTGAAAATATGCCGAATACTCTGGCACTGAGACTGCCGACGATCCGCTTAGTAGCGGAATGTCAAACCGTGTCGTTACATATTGCACGTACTCCTTCGTTCCCGGATAGCCTGCCGATACGCTGATCAGCGCTGCAAACTGTGTGTAGTTGTCAACACCGTTCATCAGTGGAATATTATCAACTGGCGTTTGATAGAAATCCACAGGGAATGTCGCGCGAATGGATTTACCCATCGCCACCATCACAGCCTCGCGACCCTCCTTTTGCCCAAGGTAACAGTAGTCAACGCCATACTTTTTGCCGTATTTGTCGCGGCAAACCTGATTTATATTCCGCTCTATCAAGGCAGGGGCAGTCGCCCAAAGTGTAATAATGATCGGACGATGACCCTTGATCATCAAATGCTCGAGTACTGCGATGCACATGGGATTCAATTCCGCTTTCGAACCGGGATCGTAATCAAATGAGCACAGCACACGAGAATTGGGCGGCAGATTCTCCACATATTCGTAGAACGCCTTAATGGGAGGCGTCGTCTTGGGTGCGAGACCCAACTTGAAAAACAGGGGAGAGGCAACTGCAATAGCCATTGCCAGGAACACCCAGCGGCGATCCAGTTTCTCAAGTTTTTGTAGTGTTGTCGTTAATGCCATTCTATACTGTTACTCCCGTCCAAGATAGCTGCGTTCGATACCTAAGATCACTTTCAAACCCGTCGCGATGGCACCTAAAGCCGCTCCAATCAAAATGCCGCGCTGCGCTACAGCATTCGGCACACTCATCACCCAATCCACTGCAGCAGGCAAATCCTGCCATATGAAATGGCTGATCGGAATTCGTCCAAGCATCACCACAAGGGCCGTGACCGCGAGAACCGATGCCTGCCACGTCCGAACACGAAACGCCCGAAACGCCGCTGAGGCAATAAAAAAGGCCAGCGACGCGTACATCGTCGAGGCCAACGGAACATACGTAAACGTGAACAAACGATCATTTACCCACGTCCCTTCAGAAATGCCGCCCATCATACCCGGGATAAGCATCATGAAAAATCCGATGACAAGCACCAGCTTGTAAATCCAGCCCGGTCCGCGGCGATAAACAAGTTCGCCGTTGATTCGCAAAATGTTCGCCGAACCAAGCACATAGGAAAATGCAATTACAATGATCGCCCAATTTTGCAACCGATTTGCAATGTCACTCACGGCGGGATGCGGAATGAAGAACTGAATGATCATGAACACGCCGAAAATAAGCGTGATTAGTATGGGTATTTCTCGTTTCATAGTGTCCGGCGTTTCTGCTTAAATGACTTGGAACCAGGTGCGCAGGAACTGCACGCCAAACGACTCAAGAACCATTGAGGCCATGAGGCAAAGAATAATGAATGCTTTTACGTAGTCCGTCGCCTTCAACGTTCCCATCATCTCTAAATCTCGAGTGACTAGCGCACTTGTCGCAAAATACTCTTCACCAATCAAAGTATAGTCACATGCCACAACGAAAAACGGAAGCTGGTGGGTGTTCGCAGTGCCCGCAATCTGAATGGCGCCGGACGAAAAACCAACTTCCGATAGAATCAATGACTCTGCATAAAAAGCGCCAAGAAAAAAGTGTGCAGCCGTCTTTTCACGCATCATAATACCCGTCGTGCCGCTCGTAAACGCGAATTGCTCGTCGGACAGATAGCGTACGTTATCACGCACGTAGGCGTCGGGACGTCCTGCGTTCAAGAATCCTTGCTTCACTGCCTCTTCAGCAACCGTCACCATAAACGCCCGATTCAGGGGAACGATAATTGGGATGTCATAAGTCGCAGCCTTGGAGGCGACCGATGTCAACAACTGTATCGAGGCGATGGTCTGAATGTTCTCGATGTTTTGAGTGCCAGGAATATACAACACTGGCTTCCCTAGCTCCGTCGCGCGTCCAATCGCTTCGTCAATCGCGTCAATACCCGCGATTCGACGAAACCACAGTGTCGCTCCTGACTTGGCCCGGCGAACCATTATCATCACGAGCATATAGAACAGAAAGACCAACAGAAAAATGTTTAGCCGGTTGAAATTAAACCACGACGCCTTAGGTATCGTGGGACCCACGAGCGCCGATTCGCTTCGTCGAAGCCGCTTTTCAAAACTTACTATCAAGGAATCCGCGCTTGTCGAATCAGTCACCGCAATCGTCGTCGAATCTACCGCTACAACCTTCACCCAGTAAGGTGTATCATGTTGAATGCGCCACCCTTCCGCCGAGTTTATTATCACGTCTGTCGCCTTGGCGTCCGTTTCAGCAAGCACAAGGTAGGGACCGTCTTCTGACTGACTGGTCATGACCTCATACTTCAAAATATTGAATCCGACCTGGGAGGTCGGAGTCCAACGTACGTGCAGTGCTTCGCCACCGTCATTCTGGACATCCTCGACCGTAACTTGAGACGGCGCGGCTCCTTGACCCAGCACAACTATGACCGAGTCATTCTGGGCTGAAGCAGGAAGACAGATTGCGATTATTGCTATAGACAACGAAAGGAATTTTTGGAGCATACTCCTCCATCCTTGAGAAAGTGTAGTTCACGGAAAATGTCGAGGACTCCGGAGAATCAGGCAGGTAACAAGTGGGGGGACCCTGAGGAAGCTGAACCCAATCGGGTCCATATCCAAGATATGACGGGAAATTAACGATTTACAAACTGTCTGTCAAGTTCCGAACCACATTTTTGAGAAATACTTGGCTCGGCCACAAAAGTCCAAGATTAGCCAGTTAAAAACGCAAACTACTATTTTTCATAAACTAAGGCGAGAAGATGCCTAAGTCTGGCCGTCCTCCAATCCGCGCGCGTGACTTTTCTATGTCGGAGATTCCAATCTTTCCAATTCCGGGTTGATACTCCTCTAACTCAACAGTCACGGAACCAAATGAAACCTTTGAACTCATCACAACGGGGATTCGCCTCTCATCTGCCGTCACCCATACATAGACGCGTGCTTTGCGCTCTTTCTGAAACAATCCCCCACTTTTCAAAACAGGTTCGCAAACAAAACAATCAAACTCTCCAGCCAAGGTTTGAACCGTATCCCTGGCAAGCACGAAAACCAGCAAATCGTAAGTCTTGTTTACGTCGTGAGTGCGAATCGCAATTGTATCTCCAATTGCCAGATGCATGGTGCGTGTACGAAATCCTGCTGATAAAACGTCCTGAACACGAGGTTCGACCTTAAGAGGTTTCTTCTCCTTGTTCTCGTCCCACACCCGGGCAAGGCTATCCGCAAGATAGAATTTCACCAGTTTCTCATCTTTGTAAAAACCTTCCATCAGCCGCTTATGAAACCGGTGACTGTAAATCGAATCCGTGTCAATCCAAGTCGTGATCGTATCCCGCACCTTAAACACCCAGTCAAACCCCTTCGCTGAGCGTGCTGCCGATTGTACTCGCCACGCCCACTGATCGCCGACTAAAACCGTGTCCAAAACTGAAAGCGTCGCCTTACCTGCCGGCAAAGCGCCGAACGAAACATGATACTGCATCCGCTCGCCAATCGAAAACGGAATGAACGGCGGAATTCCCACACTGTCTCGACGGCTCGAAAATGTCGCCGAAGTATCGGCTGCGTCACCCTCATCGGCCATCACAATATCCGCGCAACTCGCAAGCAGAATCAGCAACAATATGTATCGCACGCAATAACTCAATGTGTCTCCGTTCTTCTAACCCTTTTTCCAAACACTTTCAATTTCGCTCTCGGGCACCGCGCCTTGACGCAGCACAATTGGTTGTTTTCCGCGCACGTCCACGACTGTTGAGGCGGTACCCCGCAGCAGAGCCTTGGTCTTAATCACCAAATCGCAGGAGTCAAGCACTGCCGGATCAAGCTCGCTATAGAGACGGGGAGCCGGGCGACCCGGAAGATTCGCGCTGGTTGCCCACAGCGGCCGTTCCGTTCGCCGCATTACCTCAAGTAACAACTCCGAATGCGGGATTCTGTATCCCAAGGAGCGGTCTTTGCCCTGAAAGTCTTTCGGAATGGAAGGTGAAATCTGCCAAATCATCGTTAGAGGGCCGGGCCAAAAGGCTTCCGCAAGTTTCACGATTTTTGGCCCCGGTACGTCCCCGCCAAACTGGCTCAGTCGAATCAAGCTGTCCATCAGAATTGCAGTTGGCTTGGCTGTCCGGTCGGGCTTCACATTGAGAAGTTTGTCGAGCACCTTACGGCTGAACGCGCTTCCTCCCAATCCATATACCGTGTCCGTCGGAAATGCGATTAGCTCCCCGTCCGTCACAGCTCGACACATTCGCTCGACGCATTCTCCAAAATTCACGTCTGTAAGCTCAAGCAGTTCCACTACCAACTTCCCACGATCTTATTCAGCAAATCCTCGACTAACTTAGTCGTGGACTCAGTAACAGCTTGCTCGCGATTGGCTAGATCGCCGCCGTAAGGATAAATCGACCACGCGGAAAAATTCTGCGTCCACTTCGTTTCGCCGGTCTCGCGAATTACTAACTCAATTCGACACGTCATCGAAAATCGATACTCGTCGACCGTGATTTCCGTGCCGCTCCGCGCTGTATAAGGTTCATCTCTGGCATTGATCAGGGTCCCGATCAAAACTGCGTCTGCCTGAGTCTCAGGCACAATTCGCAGTGTCCCGTCGCGCTGGAACCCTCGCAACAATTCATCCGTCACGGTTTCCGACAGACCGAACTCCGATGACTCATTAGAGAATGTCGGAATCGCCAGTGATTTTATGTCTCCCGCGACTTGCCCGCGAAACGAATAACACCCGAACAGCAAACTGCAAGCCAATAAAACGGCAAGCTTATCCAAGATTGTACTCCTTAAGTTTGCGGTACAATGTGCGCTCACCGATTCCCAGATCCCGCGCGGTCTTGCGGCGATTTCCTTGATTCATTTCGAGCATCCGCTGAATCTGACCGCGCTCAAGATCCGTCAAGCGGCTGGACGGCAGCGGCTCTTCGGTGATGACCTGAGATGATTCGATGGCCGTCATCAGCATTTCGCGCAAGTCCCGAACCTCGCGTCGCAAGTCAAGCAAGGTTGCCAAAAGTAAATCATTTCCAATCGGCTGGTGCGGCTCACGTGAGACGATCATGGGTAGTTGCGCGTGCGGAGTCAACAAATGTGGACGAAAATGCTCGCTATGGAGCATCGCCACCCCGCGATTCAAAGTCAACACGGTTTCAATCGTGTTTTTCAACTCACGCACATTTCCCGGCCAGTACTGATTTGACAACATTTCCAGCGCGTCGCTCGTGAATCTCGGAGTCACCATCTTGTTGCGATCTGCAAACTCGCGCGCAAATTGAATCGCCAGCAGCGGAACATCGTCCGAACGTTCTCGCAACGGCGGGATCTGAATCGTAACGGCCTTCAACCTGAAGTACAAATCGTGGCGAAACTCCCCCTTGGCGACTGATTCGATCAAGTCCGAGTTAGTCGCCGCCAAGACCCTCACATTCATGGGCAACGGCTTGCTCGATCCGACACGCATCACTTCACGCGACTCCAATATCCGTAGCAGCTTCACCTGAGATTCCATCGGCATCTCGCCGATTTCGTCCAACACAAGCGTGCCGCCCTCAGCCTGCTCAAAATATCCGATTCTCTTCTTGTCGGCTCCCGTAAAACTTCCGCGTTCGTGGCCGAATACTTCGCTCTCAAAAATTCCCTGTGGAATTGCGCCGCAATTGACGAACAATAGGGGACCGTGGCGCCGGCTTGAATGTTCGTGAATCGCCCGTGCCACGAGCTCTTTGCCCGTTCCGCTTTCGCCGATTATAAGCACCGAGATATCCGTCGGCGCGGCCTGTAATATTAGTGACTTAACAACCCTGAGCGCGTCGCTCTCGCCAATCATTTTCTCAAGTTCGCTCATGAAACCTCCGACAAAGCGATGTCATTTCGCATTCGCAGACCCTTGACGAGAGCTGACTGTGCCAAGTCATAGGCGTTCTCGCGCGCTTCTACCATGGTTTCTCCAAGTCCGACCGCATTTAAGACGCGACCGCCGGAGGACACCCAGTGGCCTTCGTGCATAGTCGTCCCAGCCGAGAACAACAGCTGTTGCCCTGTGGCTTCAAAATCCTTCAGAAGAATTCCCTTCGCGTAAGTATCAGGATAACCATCAGCACACAACACCACACACACGGCCTGCCGTACCGCGCTTTCAGAGTATTTATGCGGAGTCAATCGTCCTTTTGCACACTCAATCATCGGTTCCAACAAATCATAACTAAGACAAGGCAGCATCACCTGCGTTTCGGGATCTCCAAAGCGGCAGTTGAACTCAATCACTTGCGGACCTTCGACAGTAAACATCAGCCCGACATATAATACTCCGCGATACGCCACGCCTCGTTGGCTCAGTGCGCGCAGTATCGGCGAGACAACGCGATTTTCAACATCCCGAATCGTTGCATTGTCCACATGTTTTGCGGGACAGAATGTTCCCATGCCGCCCGTGTTCGGACCCCGGTCACCATCAAAGGCGCGCTTGTAATCCTGAGCAGGAGGGAGGGACAAATAGCGCTCGCCGTCACACAGAAAATGTAACGAAGCCTCTCGGCCCGATTGTTTTTCTTCAACCACAATCTCCGTACCTGCGTCACCAAGTTCTTTCAAAAGGAGTAGCCGTCGCCCGACGTCAATTGCGTCCGCGTCAGTCGCGCAAACAAACGCGCCTTTTCCCGCCGCAAGTCCGTCCGCCTTCACGACTCGACCATTGCTGCGCGGATTACTCTTGATAAACTGTTCAAATTCTTTGAAGTCGTCAAAAACTTCAAACTCCGCCGTCGGTACGCCGCATGACTTCATCAATCGTTTGGAAAAGACTTTTGAAGCTTCCAATTGTGCTGCGGCTTTCACAGGACCAAAACACAAAATTCCCTTGCGCGCAAGCTCGTCGGCAAGTCCCTCAGCCAACGGCTGCTCTGGCCCGACCACAACAAAGTCTACCTTGATCCGCTCAACTTCCGCAATCAAATCCGGCACGTTCATCCCGACCGCACACAAGCTGGCAAGGCCGGCCATTCCCGGGTTTCCCGGCAACACGAACAGCTCGGCTACTTTCTTGCTCTGCCGAAGTTTCCAGACAAGCGCGTGCTCCCTGCCGCCGCCGCCGATCACTGCAACCCGCACCCTAAAACCTCCTGCCAAAAGCGAATGTCCCCGCGTCGTTTCCGCCGGGAATCGTCAACTGCCAAAGCCCTGTGATACTATCGCTATTCACGAATTCGCCATCGAATCGAAAAGGATATTCCGTCCCGCTGAACGGAGCCGTGCCGGCAAAGAAGAACCCATCTCCTTCTAAGGCGCCGTGCGTCACGTTACCCAAAAGCGTGTAGGCCCCAAAATTCGATTGCAAGTCGCCGTCAAAGAACGCACCCTGCTGATCCATATACATGTCAACATGCTCCGTCCGCTGTAAATACTGTATGTACATCACTCCGTTACAATAGCCACTATTTTTGTAGCCTTCCAGCTCTTTGTTCAACACATAAGTCGGATGCCACGCAGGTTCAAGCACATTGATTGTATTGGCATCGGACGACAC
>CAZHAK010000050.1:0-7576 GCA_964530625.1 uncultured Alphaproteobacteria bacterium
CTTTGTTCCGGATGATTTTGCGAACTTGCAGATGGCTTTGGATGAAAGCAATAGCAACGACACCGTGATTTGCCGGGCCGGAACTTATCGCGGCCCGTTTTTCATTTGGGCGCGCAACATAACGATTGCCAGTGAGTTTCTCCTATCAGAGAACCCGGGTGACATCGCCAGTTGTATCGTGCGACCGGCCAACGCAAATCCGGAAGACCGCTGCTTTGAGACGCAACACGCGACGCGGGACAGCGTTACACTGCGCATCGTCGGAATGACTATTCAGGGCGCGCGCAATATCGGTCAGGATAACTATGGAGGTGGCATTATTATTCGCCGACGGATCGCGGAAATTCGGGACTGCATATTCAAAGCGAACCTTGCGGTTTTTGGCGGCGCGGTTCACGCGGATTCATCCGTTGTCAGGTTTCACGATTGCCTGTTTCAGGGCAACGATGCCGTGCGGCAAGGACGGTGTTTATCCGGTTACCGCAGTGAATTCTATCTCTACGACTGCGACATCGGGCCATCGGGCTATTTGATAGCGGACGAGCACAGAGATGCAGAAATAGAGTTGAGGGGCACATCCATTCAGTTCACGAGAACCCGCATTCATGACTTGGGAATGACCCCGGAAGGCTGGGTCGAATTTATATCCTGCTACAACGGAAACCAAAGGTTGCCGTATATTCGTTTTGACGGCTGCGTCATCGAGAACAATGTATTTCCACGTTTCTTTCAGTGCAACGGACACAATGGCCCTAACGAGTTTGCAATGGATTCGTGCATGTTTGCGAACAACTCGCAGTCCTTCTCGTTTTGGAATCCTGCGTTCACACAAGTTTCGGCAACTGTGACAATTACACGATGCCTCTTTGAAGGTAATACTGTGCAGGCGAACACAGCAGGTGTGGGGTTTTTTTACTATACTGGTAGTCGGCTTCGCTTTGTAGTGGAAGATAACACTTTTCGCAATAACTATAATGGTCAATCTGCATGTTTAGAAGTTAGCGAAATGTCAGGCACATCAATTGGCCGTATTCAGCGGAACTATTTTATCGGCAACAGCAGTTTGGGTTATCCTACCTATCGGAGCAGGACGATTACAATAGGCGACGTTGGTGAAGGTGTCGTAGAGTACAACGCCTTTCTCGACAACATTGGTGACGCTGTGAATACATCTGATTTCTACTCTCCCACAAGTTACGCTCTTCACAACTGGTGGGGGGATTCGACGGGCCCGTATGAGGAGACGCGTAACTTGCATGGATTGGGTGACACGACAAACGCCGCGACGATTTACGACGATTGGCTGATGAGCGAAGAAGAAATTCCGGACACGAGCTTGTTTCCGCCGAATGACGCGCGCGAGCGAGTCAACCTGCCAACGACGTGGGCGATCTCCAATGTCTACCCGAATCCGTTTAACAGCGAGTTCAGAGTTGAGTTGGTGGGGCTCGCCGGGACTGATTTTGAAGTCCGGCTGTATAATTTGTTAGGTCGAGAGGTGGCACTGCTCCATTCCGGCAGAACGCTGGGAGGAACATTGAGTTTTCAGGCGCCGCCGAATCTCGCGGCCGGTCTGTATTTTTTGAGAGCGAACGATCGAACTCTTGCGTTGGCGAAGAAAGTCCTTTTACTTAAGTAACCAGCGCCAGCGTAAACGCTGGATCCCGTGCGCTGATGCGATAGCCTTGCTGTGGGGATAAGCCTTTGTAGCAAGCGGGGTGGACGATTTGTCCGCCCCGCTTTTTATTTGCAAGAGTTGTGAAAAGTTGTTATTATTGCATAATGAGAATTATTTGGCTTATGATTGCGGCGGTTCTGCTTGTTGCAGCTTGTTCGAAAGATAAGAAACCGGCTTCGCAGGAAGGCGTGTTTGAGCGCCTTGAGTTTTCGGTGGACTCGAGTCTGCTGGGTGAGGCGATTTCGGTCGGCGGGCTCAGGCTCCATGCGCCTTCCGGGTGGCTGCCTGTGGACAGCTCGGTGATGTCGCAGTTGGTCGGAGTGGCCGCGAGGGATACGAGCGGAATGCAGCTTCGCCCGAAGTATGCGTTCAAACCAGAGAGCGGCGGACCAATGATGCTGGTTAGTACGTTTCCGAAAGCCGTGGATCTTGGCGACCGGTTTGTTCCGTGGGCTGGTGAAGTGGCGCGGGTTTATCGGGAACAGCGAGCGGATATTCGTGTGCAGGAGCAGTGGATGAGCCTCAGTGGGGTGGAAGCGCTGCAACTCTATAGTCAGAGCGCGCAGCTTGTTCACATCAAAATTATCTTGAACGCAATCGGAGTGGTGAGTCTTGACTACACCGTTCCCGCCGCATCGTGGCCCAAGGAAGTGCGCGCTGTGGAATCATCGCTTGGTTCACTGCGCAAAATTTATCTGTAAGTCTGGACGGCATATACCCGCAAACGGTGACAGTCACGAAGTAAGCTGGCCCAACACGGTCTTAATTAGCATAGCCCACTCAATCGAGTGGGCTTTGCTGTCAGATCAATTAGAGTTAATTTACTTCTCTGCTTCCTTTTCGAAGTTAGCCCAGTTGTAAACTAAGCCTACGCTCAGGGCTTGTTTCAGGCGGCCACCTAAGTCAACTTCTTTGTCGTAGAGAAGCTGCCAGGCGAGACCGACATTAATCAGCGACGACACCTTGACGCGCAGGATGTTGTCCCAGTTTGCGTCTGCCGTTTTCCAATAGTCATTCGTGAACTCATCCGACTTGGAATTGAACATCGCTTGAAACAGAGTCAACTTTGAATTGAAACTGTATTTACTTTTTGATGAGCCCAATAACAAGTCCGTGACCCACTCGACACCGCCGTCCACAGTGGTTTCGGACAATGTTGCAGGTGACGAAGTTGAATCAGCAGGGTCGTCAAAGCGCGCGATCCGTTGACGCAATCCCAATCCGAGGCGAGTCGTGAGTCGGGTTTTTTCGGGCACTTCAACAATTGTGCGCGCCAGACCGGATGACTCCGTCAGTTCGAGCGGATTGACATAACGGGTGTTGCGGGCGCTTGAGACATCGAGAAACTGCGACTCAAGCGAGAAGGCGAAATACGGATCGGCAAACCAGCCTTTGGTTAATCTTACGATGGCGTCGTGGCGAATCTTGTCTTCAGACTTTGTCGGAGATTGCCAATCTTTGGTTTCTTTGTTCTGCGAATGCGTTTGACCGAAAGAGAGCTTCCAGTCAAATTGTGTGTACCAGTTACGCGTGAGTTGACGCTGGGTCATGCTGCTGTAGAAGGCGACCCAATTGATTGAGCCTGCTTCGCCACCCGTCCAATTATCTGAATAGGATGATTGTGTTGTGACGATGCCTGTGGAGACATCGACTTTCCACGGACCGGGAGTGGGTTGTTCAGCCGCAAAGGCGGCGCTTACGCAGACGAAAAGTGCAAGTATCGGTAACGAAAATCTGTTCATTTTTCTCATGTTATATTTACTTCTTCAAGAGGTCGCGAATTTCAGCCAGCAAGACTTCCTGCTTGGGCGGAGGCGGCGGAGCGGCGGGAGCGGCTTCTTCTTTTTTGTGCGCGGCGTTCATTGCCTTGACCAGAATAAAAATTGCAAACGCCGTGATTAGAAACGTGATGATCGCATTAAACCAGTCACCCCATGCCATCACGACCGCGCCGGCTTCCTTTGCCGCGGTAAGTGAAACGTAGGGGCCTGCTGTTGAGCCTTCCTTGAGCACCGAGAATAGATTGGAAAAATCCACATTCCCCAGAATCAGTCCGATCGGCGGCATGATGATGCCATCCACAAGTTTCTTGATGATGGGACCGAACGCGGCGCCCATGATGATTCCGACGGCCATGTCGAGCACATTGCCGCGCATCGCAAACTCTTTAAATTCCTTAAACATTCGATTCTCCGTATAGATTTTTGGAAGAGAAAATAATATAAGTGATTATGAGGTCTTAGTCAATTTTGGGTTGAAAAAAAACCGCCTCGAGGGGCGGTTTTTCAAAGAGCTTTATGTTGAGGCTACATCCCTGACTGCACTTGTTCAGCGAGCCAGATGATCGTGTCAAGCAAATCTTTTTCGTGGCCTTTGCCGTGCAACAGCGCGTGAACATAACCATCGGCTCCCACGACAAACACGCAGGGCTTTGTCGGCTGATTGAGTCGCAGATCAACTGCGTCCGCGCTGCGCACGAAGTTTACTTTCCAGCGCTCGCCGTTGCGGTCTGTTTCTTCGACGAACTTGCTGGCATCAGCAGAATCGCCGCCGACATGAATGGCATAGACCGGCCACTTGATGCGATTATCTGCGATAGCTTTGTTCATTTCGGCCAACGTATGGTTGATGCAGATTTCTGAACCGATGGACCAATACACCAGCAATGAAACTTGGCCGCGCAGCTCCTGTGAGGAGATTGTTACGTTAGGGGATCCAATGGTTCCGAGTTCAACATCGAGCGGCTGATCCGGGACCACTCCGTTGATCAACGCAAAATAAGCCTGCGAATCACGCTGGGTGAGATAGATGTCCAGCAAGCGCGAACGGGTGCCCTCATTGTTCGAGTCGGCAATCAGACAGGACTCGTAGGCTTCGCGCGCGGCTTTCAAATCACCCTGCTCGTCATAGTACAGGCCGAGAAAACTATAGCCCTCGGGTCGCGACGGATTCAACAGAATAGATTTTTCGATGCGTTCGCGCACCAACTCCGGTGCTGGACTCTCTTTGTGCCACTCGGTTGCCATGTAACAGAGCCAGAGCCAGCTGTTATCCGGCTCGCGCTCGATCCATGCCTGCACCTCCTGCTCGGGAACTGAAAAATTCGTCGAGCGCGCGTAGAGATAGAAACTTGCGGAGTTGTTCAACTGCGTATAACGCTCGCGGAAAAACTCCTGCGCATCAGGCAGCCACTTGCTTATGGCACGCTGTACCTCTTTGCCTGCCGGCACATCATTGGGGAATTGTTCCAGCAGCGTTATTCCGTTTGACAGACACGCTGCAGAATCGAGCGCGGACAAATTCGCGTTGGCCACGGCTTTTTCCGCGACAGAACGCGTAACTGGCATCGACCCGATGGCGAACGCGCTTGTCATGAACAGTAAAATAAGAAGTACCGGCATGGCAACACCTCTGAACGAAATATGTTATGGGTCCTTTGAGAAGGCCCGCTCAAGTGAGCGGGCCTTCTCAATTTGAAACGGAAGACACGCTAACTGCGCTTTTTGGCTTGGATGATCAGCCACTCCAACATGTCAATCGTATTCTCCGGATGACCGATCAACACCGCAACCGGACGAGCATGATCGTCGATGACATAATAAGACGGATATGCCGCAATCGCGAGTCTGTCTTTTAAAGCGTCATCACCGTACACAAAATCAAGTGTCCAGGGTTTGCCCTTGGCATCATTGGAATCCATCAAAGCGATAGCTTTTTCCTGCGCGCCGTCAGCATGAACGGCGTATACGGGGAAGGAGAGTTTGTTTTCAGACTTCAGAGCATTCATTTCCGGCAGCGACCGCTGCACACAGCTCCCTCACCAATATGTAAACAGCTCGAGCACCGTATACTGTCCCGAAAAATCGGACGCAGTCACTTTGTGTGAGCTGTTATGCATCCCCAATTCAATACTCAGCGGCGGCTCCATCGGCAACAACTCGCCTGCCAGCTTGAAGTAAGCGTCCGCGTCTTTCTTCTGAGCGTAGATACCCAAGATGGACATCTTTGTGCTCTTGCCTTCGGGAGAGACGACTAAAGCGGCTTGGTACATCCGCAACGCGTTGTCCCAATCTTCCTTCTCTTCGTAGGCTTGCGCGGCGTATCCCCAGCCCTCAGGGCGGGACGGGTCCTTCGGAATTGCCTGTTCGAAATAGCCGATGACCACGTCCATGTTCGGTTCGTCCTTGCTCCATTCGGCGACTGCGGCCAAATAGTAGCCCCAGAAATTTTCGGAGTCGTTCTGTATGATCATGTCAGCCTGAGCTTTCATGATCTCGATGTCTCCGCTCTTGCGAGCATAGAGATAGCGGTTGGCCGTGGACGGATTGGCGTTCATGCGCTCGAGCCAGAAATCCAACGTTAAATCGGACTTGCGGTTCAATACGTTTTGGACACTGCGCAGAAGCGGTATCTCCGTAGGATATTTATCCAGATAGTCTCTGGCCACGGTCACTTGCTCTGCATCGGGCAGTGTATCGGGAATCGCTTCCCAGGAAAGCTCTGCCGCCGTCTTGACGTGCGGTTGCGGAGCAGGGGCGGCGGCGAATGCCACCGTGACTAACAGCAAAGATACCAACATCATAGACTTCATGCGCTCTCCTCAGTTTTAAGTCGCTCGATAATAATGTAATGAGTTTTCCGGGCAATTGAAAGCGTTTTCGATGGATTGTGCAAAATCACCTATTATGTGAGCAAATCACCCTGTTACTTGGTTGTTTTGCTTGCTATCTGTGCTGGGCAGATAGATTCAAAGCTTCAGATGTTTGCCATACTTCTCGACTTAAGTTCTTTATAAACAATTCTACTTCCCTGCATATTCACTACACCTACTATAGTTGGCATATGTGTTGCCATTCCACAACACGAGCTATGAACTGATTGGAATGGAGAAAAGTATGAAAAATCTCTTGTTGAAACTGTCCCGGCCCCTGAGCCTGATCGCCGCTGTTATCGCTGCTTCGTTAATGACAATCGGCTGCAGCCTGTTTGATCCGCCAACAGCCTCGAACGATGTTGCGGATGCCACAGTGGACCTGTGGGCACCTGAACCGGGCGATGAAATTGTCCCCGGCCGCCCGATTCCTGTTATCATGGATGAGAACTACTGGGAAACTCCGGGTACGGTCAATCCGAGCTTGCGAGGTTTGACGGGAGTGACGCGAGTGATCATCAATGGTGCCTTCGGTGGAACGGTCACATGTGGTCTGCATAACTATGTCGTTCCGTCGGGTGCAGTCTCCGGTTTGATTACGTTTACGATGAGCCTGGCATCCACTAACGGGATCGCGGTGGATTGCGGTCCGAGTCCGCTCTCTTTTAATAGCGGCGCACCCGTTCGCATCACCCTATCCTATGCTGGCACGCAGTACGATCCGGATTACTGTGCGCAGCGCGGCATTGAACCGTTGGATGCGTCCGAGCTGGAGATCTTTCACATGTCGCAGGATGGTGATTTTGAACAGCAAGATGACGACCGCGAATTTAATCCCAGTACCAAAACTATCTCGGTTGAAGTCAGTCACTTCAGCCGCTACATTGTTGCCTAAGACTCCGTGGTCTCCTTGGGCGGCGCGGCTACGCGCCCGCCGCCTGAGGAGTTAATTTGTTCGGTTGGCTTAACAAGATTTGGAGCACCGACATGATTTGGATCGCACACAAGTATTTACTGTTTTTGACTATTTAACCATCTCCTGATCTTCCGCACGCTGCATGTGCACTCACGATCTCCCGCGCGACCTTGAGCAAGTCGGGCGGGAGACGACTTTTTCGAAGTCAGAAGTCAGAAACATGAAGTCAATAAATGTCTTGAGTTACACCGCTCTACCCTTGCTTAATTAAACCAATGGACTGCACCCCAAATGTTGGAGACGTTATCCACTTAGTTTAGGCTGCGGTTTG
>CAZHAK010000051.1:0-6757 GCA_964530625.1 uncultured Alphaproteobacteria bacterium
CACTAACATCAGTTCAACCTAACTTCAGGCTAACCAAAATGCTCTTGACTCACTCGAAACGAAGCATTACCTTGATCTCAGGTCTTGGGAACTTGGCTGAGCAACTTAGCTTAAAGGCCACGATTATGACGCGAATCCTGTCTGTATTCAAATTCTTGAAGCGGGTGGGGTTCGCGGTTTTGTTTTTGGGGGCTCTACCAATTCTCGTTGAAGCACAAGATAGCCTAAATGTGAGTCGTTTGTCAGAGATGAAATGGCGTGGCTGGGGTGTGGCACTAGACATTGAGGGCAATTATGCGTATGTCGCGCTCTTAGATGGCGGTGTTCAAATCATTGACATCAGCGATCCGACGCTTCCCGTAGAGACGGGCGTTGGTTACACATGGGGCTACGGTTACGATGTGGATGTGAGCGGAAACTACGCCTATATCGCTGAGGGATACGAGAATGAACAAGGCGGAGTGAGAATTTTCGATGTGTCTGATCCTGCCGGGCCGTTCGAGGTTGGGTTCTATGACAACGAAATTCCAGTGTGGGGTGTGACGGTTCACGGGAACTACGCTTATCTCGGAGCGAGTTCACATGGGGTTCGCATCATCAATATCTCCGATCCATCATTGCCGACAGAAATCGGTCTCTTTGATCCTCCAGTTTTTGCGGCCGATAAGGTGCGTTTGCGCTATCCGTATGCATTTGTCTCGGTCGGTGGTCAGCGTGGATTCACGATACTTGATGTCAGTGATCCAACCAACCCAGTGCAGATCGGATCATGTCCAACACCGCCGATGGTCAGGGACTTCGATTTGGACGGCGACTACGCTTACATTGCGATAATGGACAGCGGGCTATACATCATTGATATAAGCGATTTGACGGCTCCTATTGTCATTGGATCTTACGACACTCCCGGGAATACTCGGCGAGTAGCGGTACATGATGGCTACGCTTTCGTTGCTGATGATGCGAGCGGGTTGAGAATCATTGACGTGAGCAATCCTTCCGCTCCAATCGAAGTGGATTCGATATATGACGGAGGGGGAGTACGAGCGGTAACCTTTGTCGGGGACACGATGTTCGTAACTGGAGGGTTTACCGGCTTCCGTGTGCTGGATGCCACAAATGCCCGTTTCCCCTCTGAAATCGGGTTTTACGCAGTTCCGCATGATGCCATTTGCGTTGCCGTGGACAGCCAGTATGCCTATGTTGGAGATGGCACAGGCGCTCTGAGAGTGATTGATATTCTCAATCCATTTTCACCCCGACTCATCGGCAGTTGTAATACGTCGTCCGGGATACCTTTTGATATCGTTGGTCAGGGGTCATACGTCTACGCCGCGGGGGGAACGATGATGATTTTTGATGTCAGTGATCCTACGGTGCCTACGCTCCTATCTTCAGTTTTGAGTCAAGGTGCAAATGGCATTGCCGTAAGTGGGCAGCTTGCTTATGTCGCAGACTTTAGCGGTTTAAGAGTATTCGATGTTTCCAATCCACAAAATCCTATTCAAGTCGGCGGTTGGAACAATCCGGGCTCTAACAATGATGTGGTTATTCGAGACTCTCTGGCGTATGTCGTAACACATCAGGAAGGACTGCACGTTGTGGATGTCTCCAATCCACAGAATTGTGTCGAAATCGGTGAATTGGAAACTCCCGGCGATGCGCTCCGTGTAGCTCTTAAGGATAATTTCGCATTTGTTGCTGATGCTAGTTTTGGTCTTAGCATCATTGACGTGTCGCACCCCACACTGCCCGTGGAAGTTGGTGAATACGCTGGCTGTGGTTTTGTCGTCGACGTCTATTGTGTAGGAACTACGGTTTTCATCCTAGACGAGAATTGTGGAATGCGTGTGATTGAGATCAGCGATCCGACATCCCCGGTGGAAATCGGCTATTACACGACACCTGGTTTCCGGCTGGGGCTGACTGTGTCCGGCAATCTGGCCTTTGCCGCAAGTGGTCGCATCTTTGGGATCTACGACGCATCAGAGGCACTGCCTGTGCATTTTCGCCCTGTGGAAGGCGTGCCTACGGAGATCAGGCTCTTCCCTCCATATCCCAATCCGTTCAATTCGTCAGCTCAGATTGAGTTTGAATTGCCGCAGAAGGTGCACTCGAAGATAGTGTTGTTTGATATTACAGGGCGGGAGACGCGTGTTCTTCTCAATGAAATGTTGCCAGCAGGGTACCATTCCGTGCAAGTGGATGGCACAAAATTGAGTTCAGGTGTTTATTTCGTCCGATTAACTGCCGGGCCAAAAACCCTTAGCACGAAATTAACTCTGATTAAGTAATCTCTGTTTTTGCGATAAGGCCGTTCAAGGGGCAAAGCCTCACAGCGTTGCTGAACGAGACAGATAAAGGGCGTAAATATTCAACCTAAACGAGGGAGCAAGACATGAAGAAGAAAGACAGAAAGTTGCCGAACCACTGGGCATTACTGCTGGTTCTTCTTGGAGCATTTTGTACCGTTGCAAAGGGGAGTGTTTTTGTGGCTTGGGTTCGGAATCCGCAGGACGACTTCAATCAAAACTACTGCGATAATGTTCTTAGAAAACTTCCGCTGAATGCCGAGGCTAACGATGCTGACGATGGGTGGGGTCTAACGTGGTATGGTGGCGTGAACTCGGTATCGGTAATTGGCTCCGAAAGGCGGAGCTTTCACACAATATGCTCAGCGTCAACCGGAGATTCGCTGCTTTATGAAAGCAATGGAACTGAAACTTCTTGTTTCGGCAATGTAAGACAATTGGCTGCAACGAGCGCTTCAAGAGTGATTATGGGTCATGCAAGGAAATCAGATAATCAGCACAACCTGCCAACCCCTCATCCTTGTATCTACGATGATTTTGTCTATGAGCTTGCTGGCGAAGAATTCAGGCTTCACGGTATCTACGGAAAGCCTTACTCATTCATGCACAATGGAAGCTGGGTAGTCTCCGAATTGGAGCAAAAACTGGGAGTCGGGTTCGGAGCACTCGATCTGTTTCACGACCGCCCTTATGGAGGCTGGGTGCATGAAGGAAGGTATGTTGATACTGAGTTCCTTGGGATGCTGGTCATGAAAAATCTGCTTGCTCAGGAGAACTACTATTGGAACGGCGGCGGTATCCCTTCCAATACTCCTCCGGCAGGAATTACCTCGCGTGAAGATTGGGCAATGCGTCGAATGTCGCTGGAGTTTGCCCCCCTTACCGGAGGAAGCCACGACATCCTTAGAAGCAGTGTCAATAGCGTTTTTTCTGACGGCGAAGCATTGTGGTCAATCAGGAATTCTGATGGACGCGATCCCCACTTTATTTTTTATGGAGACAATTGGGCTAACCAAGGTGCTCGTGGAATAGTTAGCAGGGCGAATCCCGGGATGAGTTTTGTTGAACTGTCGGACGACCGCGTTCTGATAATGTCTGGTGGCGCGAATGGCACACCTGTTGTTCATAATACAAATAATGCGGGCGCTTATCCAAACGAGTTGCGAATCAAACCGGAAAAAGACTTGGAGCGTGATGCTTCGCAACCTTCCATATCGGTAAATCAGGCGGACGGAAGTTTTGTGGCAGCGTGGGTGACAAGTGGTGGTACTCAAACTGGCGAAGAGATAACCGCGCGATGGTACAACCAGATGGGTATGGCCGAAGAGTACGGTTTTGCTGTACACAGCAGCAGCGTACCCGTTGGCATGACGAGCCCGGCGATCGCGCACAGCAGTGACGGCCAGACGATAGCCGTTGTCTGGATTGAGCACGGCCCTGACTTGATCTTGGATGCAACATACTATCTAAAGAGAAAAGTGTTCACTTGGAACGACGAAGATCATTTGTGGATACCCGGCACAACAGTGACTGTAACATCTGCAATGTCATGTGGAACAAACCCGCCGCTTGCGCATCCAAGCGTAGCATTTGGACCTTACGGGAACTATGTCATCACATGGGAGCAAATGGTCTGCAACGGAGGTTTCACGGAGATTCACGTGAAAGCCTATCAAGGCGATCAAGTCGTGTTTGGTGACCAAGCCATTACGGCGAACGCAAATGATCACGAACCGGATATAGCCTATGTGTTTGTTGAGGATCATCTCGAAGACTTCTGGGCAGTTGGATACCATGGACTTGTCGGAGGACAGACCTTTGCGAAAGCAATATCAATCGGACGTAACAGAGGAACCGGGCAGTGGAGAATAGTCGGAACACCCGTAGGCCTGGGACAAGGCGGTCAACACGTATCCGTCGCGGGGCACAGCGGGACGCAGCTCTATTTTGCATACAACAATGGCAATGTGCGTGTAGATCGTTGTACTGACTACATGGGACAGATCGTTTTGCAAGAATCAGCCACAGGGACAACTGTAGACGCGAATACGCAGCCCGACATTGCGCTTCGCGGTGATGGCACATATTACGTCTGCTACGACATGATCAATGCCCCCAATGGCCGAGACATCTACTGTGCGAGAGGGATCGGAACTCAGCTCACGGTTGAACCGGGAACTGTCAACTTATTCCCAGCCAATGACCAAGCAGCGCCCGTAATTGCAATTGCATGGGATTATCCGATCAATGACGGTTTCTACGCTAACTACAAGAGTTCAAGCTCTGGATTCTTTCAGCAGCGCCGCATGATTATTTGGCAAACATATGGTCAGGATGCGCCAAACACGTCAGGAATCGCAGGACAGTTTCGTGGAATAAAGGCTTCAACAAATGAGTTGCGTAATTGGTATGACACTGACGACTTTGGGATTACGCATCCACCTGTTTTAGCAGGTGTTATAGACCAGTCAATCTCTGTCACAGATCCTGTGGTATATATGACATCTTCAGTACGTGTTATGTCTGGCATTACGTTGACAATTGCGCAGGGCGTCTCGGTCAAAGTTATTCCCGGAAGCGTAATGGAGATACAAGGAACTCTGATCGCAACTGGTGCGACTTTTGAGCAGCTAGAACCGAATAGTCCGTCGCCGCAGTGGAATGGGATATTCGTGGACGGAAATCTCAATTTTTCAGGTTGCACAATCTCCGGTGCCACCACCGGCATTGAGACAAACAAGGCAGCAAGCATCGTGTTGGACGGGTGCACGATCACGAATTGCGGCACGGGCTTAGTTGCTTATCAACCCAGCGGAACAGGTGAACCGAGTCTCGCGAATTGCCAAATCAACGGGAATGCAAGCGACGGCGCGTCGTTTCTGGCGGTTGCGAACGCCATAATCGATCAGTGCGAGTTTTCCGGCAACGGCGGCGACGGTCTCGTGATGACAAACTCTTTCGCGAAAATTGTATCGACTGAGTTCGCGGGCAACGGCAACGGCGAAGGCGGATACGGACTGGTCTGTTTTGGCAGCTCTCCTTTGCTGACTTGCAACAACTTCGAGAGCAATAGCAAAGGTGAAATGGCGCTCTACAATCAAAGTTACCCGGTGCTTGAGTCCGCTTCAGGGGTAGGAATGAACTCGTTCTTTAACAACTCACAGAATTTAATCGAGATGTGGGATTCCTATCCGCTGACTGAAGACGGCCACAATAATTTCACGGTAGGGAGTACGGGTTATTTCATGGCCGATATGTCCACGTCACCGCCCACGCGCAATATCAGCGGGAACTTCTGGAATCCTTCGCTGACCCTTGCGGCACTCTATCCCAGCAACTCCAGTGTTTACAAATGGACGTCGACGGATCCGACTGCAATCTCCTGCGGCAGCGCTGCCGGCGCGAGTTCAAACGCAACGCAGCAGATGTTTTCCTCGGCGATGACCGCACAGGCGAATGGTGACTACGTTGCGTCGAGCGCTCTCTTTGGCGACCTGATCGAACAATATCCTGATAGCATGTGGGCGGCACCATCCGTAGCGCAATGGTTCGCAAATCAATGCATGATTGGCGAGGGCTTTGAAGCCGCGCAAGACGAGCTGCTTGTCACAGCGCAGGAGCATGCGGAATCATCACTTGGAGCCGTGGCGGAAGCCTATGCGACGAGGCTTTATGTAGAGAACGAGGAGTTCGCACCCGCTGTGGATACCTATACAATGAATCTTGCCGAAGCGGCCAGTGCGACGGACTCCCTGTTTGCCGAAGTAGATTTGGCGATTACCTCGTTCAGAGCCGACGGCGGGGGCGGCAGCTTGGATCAAATGAATGTCGCGGATATTCAGGAAGTGTTCAGACAAATGGGCGCGCTTGCGGGACACACTCCGATTTCACCGACTGCGTCTCACAACGGGTATGTTGCAATTCCCAAAACAGTCAGTTTGGAAGCAAACTTCCCGAACCCGTTTAACGCAGAGACGACGATTCGTTTTTATTTGCCCGAGGCAATGCGCGCAGAAATCGCTGTGTACAACATAGTGGGGCAGAGGGTAGTCACGCTTGCAGACGAATTCATGAGCGCCGGGTTCCACAATCTGATGTGGGCTGCAGGAGACTACGCATCCGGCGTTTATCTATACCAGCTGAAAGCCAATGGTGTTGTGGAAACGAAGAAGATGGTGTTGATCAAATAGACATAACTACATGAAACGCACTAAGCCTCAGCATTTTGCTGGGGCTTTTCTTTTTCTGGCATAAGAATCAGTCCAAGGACAAAACTAACGGAGACTCACTGAATGGCAAATAGAGGCGATGTACTGAAAGGACTTCTAACGGGGCTATCCAAGGTGCTGAAGGCCGTCTTGAAACGACTATAGGGGTCTGGCAAAGCCCTCTTGACTTCCCCGCAGTTCCTTTGTATCTTCTGGCGTCCTACCAAGCGGGGATCC
>CAZHAK010000052.1:0-5220 GCA_964530625.1 uncultured Alphaproteobacteria bacterium
CTACGGTCAAACTTTGGAGCCGACAGAACAACAGCCTATCCCTGAGCGCGATGAGTTTGAATTTCGGTTTCTCGAGATATTCTTACAAAGGGAAAAGCCAATCTTCGCGATTTGCCGAGGATTTCAAGTGTTGAATATTCTGCAAGGGGGCACACTGGTGCAGGATATTCCCTCAAAAATCGGCCCCATTCATCATTTGCAGTCACCCGGTTCAGTTACTGTGGCCCATCAAGTGACAGTTGACAAGAACAGCCTGATTCATCGCATCCTCGGCGAGACGACGGTGGACGTGAACAGTTTTCATCATCAGACCATCGACAAACTCGGCAGTGGATTGACCGCAGTCGGAATGTCTGAAGAAGGGTTCATCGAAGTGATTGAACTTGAAGCGCATCCGTATGTGCTCGCCGTCCAATGGCATCCCGAACGGATGAGAAGTTTTCGGCAGCAGCAAATGTTGTTCAGTGATTTTGTCAAGGCGTGTGGTCGTGAGCAGCTCGAACTGGCTAACTGAAGCGATTCCCGCGTTTCGCAATCTGTCTAAGGCGATTGCGAAAGGGGAAACCTTTCCCGTCGTCGTTTTGGGCGGGACGGAAGAATTCGCTTTGTCCGAAGCGAAGCGCTTGCTGCTTAATTACTTGTTAAAGGACGCTTCGGCCGACTTTGATTACTTTGAGTGCGAAGCCGCCGCAATCGATGTGAAAGATCTTAATTCGCAGCTTGCGGCTCTTCCCATGTTTGGAGTAAGACGTGTTGTTGTTTTGAACGACCCTGATGGATTGAAGAAGATTAGAAGCGAGTCGGAAAGCGAGCTGAAGCAGAATCTCATAAAGAAGTACGTTGAACATCCGTCAGCGACGACGAGCTTGGTTCTTTTGCAGCCGCTGGACCGCAAGCCTAACAAACGCGAACAAACCGCTCTGCAAAACAGTCCGAACAGCTACTGGTTCTTTGAATTGCGTAGCGATGATATTGCCAAGTTTATCCGCAGTTATGTTAAAGTTCAAAAGAAGTCCATCGCGAGCAATGCTGTGGATTATTTAATTGAAAGCTCGTCATCTCAGTTGCGCGATCTTAAAGCAAAGCTTGAACATCTGGTGCTTTATGCCGGAGAGGAAGAGGAGGTCACTCTCGAGATGGCGATGCGGGCAACTGGGATCACGGCCGAAGTGAATTTGTTCGGATTTGACGACGCTTTTTTGGAGGGGAACGCCTCCCGGGTGTTAAGAGAGGCTCGTGAATTATTGGACAAGGGGATGGAGGATCTGGCGCTGTTGGGTCGGTTGCGCTCGGCGATTTCGAGAATATGGGTTTGCGGCGGATTGGCAGCGAGGCAGGCGACAGACGAGGAGTTTCGGGCGGTCTTGGGTGGGCAAATATTTAAGAAATCTAGCTTTATCTCAGCTTCGAGGCGGATTGGCGAGCAGAATTTGCAGGATCTGATATTGAATTTGCTTCAAATCGAGCTGCATGCTAAATCGAAACCTTCGTCCGTCAGACCCTTGATTTTCGAGTGGTTATGGCTTGCCTGCGGAGGAAAAAAAGCCGGAACCCGTGGAACCTTGGTTAATCAAATGGAGTATGTCAAGTAGGCGATGAATCAAAAGCCCATAGCGTCGCAGACCGACGAAGAACTGATTGCCGCCTTTCAGCAGGAAAATGCTGCGGCCTTTGACGAAATAGTTCGTCGTTATCGCGACCCGCTCTATAACTTTGTGGTCCGGCTGCTGGGGGATACCCTCTACAGCGAGGATGTGGTTCAGGAGACGTTTGTCCGGGTGTACCGGAACAAGCACCGTTATCATCAGGTGGCGAAGTTCTCGACGTGGATTTATACAATCGCGTCGAACCTGGCGAAGACGGAATTGAGACGGCGCAAGGTTAGAAATTTCTTCTCGATCAGTTCCAAGGGGAACGAAGAGCGTGACTACGACATTCAAGATATGAGCGTGGACGTCGAGAGGGAAGTGGATGGAAAAGTACGGACGGAATTGATTTTGCGCGAGATTGAAAAGCTGCCGTATCATTTCCGTGAAGCCGTCTTGCTCAGAGACGTGCAGGATCTCTCTTACGAGGAGATATCAGAAGTGTTACAGGTGCCGTTGGGTACCGTTAAATCACGGGTGAACAGAGGGAGAACCCGATTGCAAAAAGTATTAAAGTATTTGGTGAATGAGGAGACAGATAGTGATTAGTCCCGACAACAACGCGATGAATAGAGGGGAAAGCATGGAACCGGAAGCAACTCCGGTGCAGATGCGGGTTCGTCAGGCGTTGCAAACTCTACCCAAAGCAACTTGTCCTGTCGGATTTGATTTTAGACTCGAACGCAGACTGGCGGGTAAGCCGGTCGGTGGGACACGCTCCGGCTGGAGCATGGGCTGGTTAGGAGCGGGAGTCGGTTTTGGCACCGCGATGGTTTTGGCTCTGTTCGTGTTTGATTTCGGAGCGATTCCCGGAACAAGTCCTGCGAACATCACCGGAACTCCGGCTCCGGTCATGATGGGTGGCACTCAAATTGAGCAGCCGCTGGACGTGGCGAAGACAACGGTGACTGATCCTGCGAATTCTGCGACTCTTGAGTCTGAGCAGTTGGCTTCGACTCCGGATAGCATGAAGGACAAGACCAAGCCGGGCACTCTGCCGGAAGGAAACTACCAAACAGTAGGCACCTCAGGCGGCAAGTAACCCACTTGAAAAGTGGGCAACCTTGCGCTTCGCACGCGCTTAGAAATTACAGCGGCGGCTCAGAGATGAGTCGCCGCTTTTGTTTGACTCTAACTAGCGTCGGCCTCCAGCCGAATGAATCGCCCCCCAGTCCTCTGGGGGGATAAAGGGGGGTAGAATGTATGACAGCCCGTAAACCTGAATCAATTCACTTGTCATTCTGACGGCCGTCGCGGCCTGACGAATCCCTCCGCCTCGGTTCCCCCCGCTTCGTCGGGGGTATGAGGGGAATCGTTTTCATTCTTTTCTCCTACATGATTTGACAATTACTTGACAAGTGCGATCTTGATACTTGTCTGCTTTGAGCTTTCCAACATTGATACAAAATAGATTCCCGAGGCCCACTCGGAGCCGTCGAGGCGGTGTTCGTGTGTGCCCTTGGCGAGCAGCCCCAACTCCGTGCGCAAGACTTCCCGCCCCAGCACGTCGTGCACGACCAGCTCGATGTCGGACACTTTGGGCAGATTGAAACTTATCGTCGTAATCGGATTGAACGGATTGGGATAGACGGACAGTCTAGGTTCAATCGGCAATAGAACGTCTCGTGCGGCGCTGGTTGTGTCTGCGGTCGTGTCAATAGCAAAGTACTGCACAAAGCCGTCAGTCAGACCGATGCGGTTAGGTTGGATCGCGTTGAGGGTCGTGGGAAAACTGTTCGACAACGTTTTACCAACGACCCATAGACAATCGGCGTTCACCACATACGCAGATGCATAATTGTCAATCCCTGAACCTCCCAGATACGAACAGTAGATCAAACGGCTAAGATCCGCCGAGAATTTGGTGACAAACCCATCTTCAAACCGGAGCCAGACCTGATACGCATCGGGAGTTACCGGAAGGTCATCGCTGTTCGTTGACCCTAACAAGGTCAGGACGCTATCCTGAACAAAGTTTACATTCTTCACGAACTGTTCACCCCCCGCCCCTCCAAAAAACGTCCCAATGTATTCATTCGTGTGCCAATTCAACTTGGACACAAAAGCCTTGCCCGTCAGGTCAGCCGAGTTCACCGTATCATAAGCATCCGCAGAAACCGGAAAATCACGCGAGTCCGTGCGTCCGGCGACATGAATGACGGAGTCCTCTACGGCAATTGTGAACGGTGCGTCGAGATTTTCCCCCCCCAAGTAGGTACAATACTCAAGCGTAGGTGGAAACAGTGAAACACCGACGATTACAATATCACCTAGTGGCGGAGTCGAATCCCTTGGGACTGACTGAAAGGCATTTTCAGTAACAGGAATATCAACACTATAAGTGCGAGCAACAAACCAGGCGATTCCGTTGTCGTCAAGTGTCATATCCACGGGACGAAGATCCACGTTGGATCCGCCAAAGTATGTTGAAAACATTACTTCAAGAGAAGGAATGTCATAGCACCAAAGGAAATAGTCGCCGCTCTGATGCCCGGTAGAAAACGCGTCATGGGTTACGGGAAAGTCTGGTGAACCCGTCCAGCCGACCGCCCAGAACCTCCCCGAGGCGTCTAACTCGAACCCTGTAAGCATATCATTATCCGAGCCGCCCAGGTACGAGCAGTAGTCCAAAGTAGCAAGATCCTCGCTAAGTCTTATGAAAAACCCGTCTCCAACACCACCCATCGTTGTGTCGTATGCATCCGGCGTCACCGGCCAGCCGTCCGTCCGCGTGTACCCTGCGATCCACACTCCTGCCCTCACGCTATCATACGCCATATCCCACGCAGACCCCGACATGCTGGGATTGTCCAGCGTCTGCACGATACCGAACAGCGTCGAAGCCATAAATTCCCCGTCAGCCCCAAAACGGCTGCAGAATAGACGGCTACCTGCAAACTGCCCTGTCTCATCGTATGCCCCAGGCGTCGTGGGAAAACCTGAAAGCGCATACGTAGAACCCGCCACGTACACCCCACCGCCCGGCGCGTGCATAAGCTCTTGGCACGCATCCAGTTCGCCGCCTCCTAAGTACGTGCCGTAGAGCAGCGGGTCAATCACGAGTTCATTGCTGACATCATAGTGATCAAGCAAGAATCCAATTCGGTTTTGACCAAGCAGTCGAATGGACGAACCTATCCTCTTCTGCACTCTTGACTCCTGTTGAAACGCATACGGCGCGGTCTCTTTCATCTCGCCGAGTGAGGTTGTGAGGATGAGATTGCCCTGTGAGTCCACACGCAATGGCGCATCGAGGCCGAGATACTCCATTTGGATTTGGGCGGGGTCGGTGCCGGGTTTGACATGGTAGATGGTTTCTACGCCTTGTTTGTCGGCGCGGTATTCTATGTCTATGCCGGGCCAGACTTCGGGCATAACCACTCTTTCGTAATGTCCAACTCTGCTTCGCCAGTTCGCAGAGTCTCGACCAAAGAAGTAGTTGGAATAGTGGGACAGCTTATTCTGTCCGACTGCTTGACCCACCCTTGCCCCCCAGAGGACTGGTGGGGGACGACATAATGAATCTGCACCACATGACCGCTGACGGTCACGCTATCACGCTCCTCATGCCTCT
>CAZHAK010000053.1:0-5051 GCA_964530625.1 uncultured Alphaproteobacteria bacterium
CGGTTTATGCCGACAAAGCGGCAGAGACTTACTACTCAGCTGTGGAACGGCATTTGCGTTCTTTACCTTCGCTCGAAATCGGCTATCGCGCGACAGGACAGGATTTTCCTGTTGAAGGACTTGACGGTCGGTTGGCCTTCCTAAGACCGGACGGGTTTTATCATGATACTCCGGAATGGACGCACTGTGAGATGGGATCCGAGCAATGGCGATATTTGAAGGGGCAGAATACGCTCCTGTTGGAGACAGCGGAAGGTAGATCTGAGTGGACGCCCGAGTCTGTGCTATTGAGTTTGAATCAGGAGCTTTTGCCATTTGAATTAGTCAGAAACGAGAACGGCGATACAACGCTGATTCTGGACGCAGTTTCCGCTCAGGTTAACGGACAAGTTGAAATGCTCTTTGACGCCAACAAGCGGGTTCCCAAAGCGATTATTTTCAAGAGTGACGAGGGCTCCGGAAGCCGCTTTGATATCTTGATGTGGAACGAATCTATCGCGATTGACAGCGCACTCTTCATCCCTCCGAACGTGCCGGATGATAATCGCATTGATTTTAGACAGTAGCAATTGATTCGCCACAAATGAAAAGCCGCACGTCGAAGATTTTACTTAGCCTTGGGATAAGCGGATTCTTTCTCTATTTAACCGCATTCAAACCTCGTTTTATTTCGCTTTTCAGCGGTGCGTTGCCGCCGGGCGAGGCATTGATTGGTTCGCCACGCTTCAATCTCGGCGAGCTGGGCTCAGTTATCTCGCACGCGCAATGGAGATACATCGTGATTGCGGGTGTTGTCTTTTATGTCACACAACTCCTACGGGCGTGGCGGTGGCAATGGACATTGCGCACGCTTACGGAGATCAAATTGACTCCGACGTTTGGCGCGATGACGATTGGTTACATGACGAACAATCTGTTACCGATGCGTTTGGGTGAGGTCTATCGCGCACAGGTGATTCATCAGTTGACTGGACTCTCGCGGCCCGCGGCTTTCGGAACGATTGTCGCCGAGCGTTTGATTGACTTGATCTACATGGTGCCGTACATCGCAGCGGCTTTGATCATCTACCCGCTGCCGGACAAGCTTAAGACCGGGGCATATCTGTTGTCGGCGGCGGCGCTGGTGCTGGGTGGTTTTTGTGTTTGGCTTGCGCTGGATCGAGTGCGCGCACTGTCGATGGCGAGAGTCGTTTTGAACGTGCTGCCCGACAAAATCGGCGACAAAGTTTATGATGTTTTGTCCACGTTCAGCGCGGGGCTTGGAGTAATGGGCCGCCGTGAGCTGGTATGGCCGATTGCGATTTCGTCGCTTGCTCTGTGGGCGATGTACGCGTACATGGTGTATTTGATCATGGCCGCAGTAGGCTTGACTGGGGCGGCATATCCCATGATTCATGACGACCTTGTTGGCTCAGTGCTGGTGATGCTCGTGGTAACAACAATTGGGTTTATAATCCCCGGCGCACCGGGTGCTGTTGGGACTTATCACGGCATCGCGGTGTTAGGATTGAGTTTGTTTAATGTTCCGGGCGACCGCGCTGCGGGTTTTGCGGTCTTGCTCCATGCGTTGAACTACATCCCGTTGACTCTTGTAGGATTGTTGTTCTTCTGGAAGTACGGTCTGTCATTCCAGAATCGCGTGATAGAAACGACTAACGGATCTGAAGTCGGAAAAGTTGAAACGGCGTCAGGCCGTTTGTCCTAAGTTTTGAGGTGAATTTGGATTTCAAAGACAACACAGGTCGGTTTTCCGAGTATTTCCGCATATTATTTCGCGGTCGATGGATAATCATCGGCAGCTTCTTTGCGGTGGTCGCTGCAACAACATATTTGACATATCGCATGCAGCCGGTTTATGTAGCATCTGCGAGTGTCATGATTCTGGACTCGGATCCGGTTGACGCAACCATTCGCAACACTGACCCCGCGCCTTTTCGGAAATCACGAAACCTAAATGAGTCTGAGTTATTGCGCAGCCGCAGGATCGCCGAAGACGTGTTGCGATCATTGGCCGATTCTCCGTATCGCACGGAACTAAACATCATGCGCGAAACGGATCAAGAGGGAAACACGATTACGTTCGATGATCGTGTTCGTTCGCTTCGTGATGCGACCAGCGTGGAAAATCTAAAGGACACGGATGTCCTGCGCGTTGTAGTACGTGCATCATCAGCATTTGAAGCATCGTTTCTGGCGAATGCAGTTTCGGAAGAGTACTACAGATATAAGCTGCGTAGTGCGCGTGGCGAGATTTCAGAGATTCGGCAATTTCTTGAGCAGCAGCTCGAAGTGATTCGTGACCAGCTTTCTCAGTCGGAAGAGCTTGAGAGGGCCTACAAAGAGAGTCGCGGCGTGGCGTCAATGGATGATGAATCACGAACTCTTGTAGAGCAATCCACAGGCATGCACGTGCTTTATAATCAGACTGAGAGTGATTTGAACGCCGAGTTGCGGCGCATGGACTATCTCAAACGTCAATTGACCGATGTTCGCGGCACGATGGTCGAGGACATGGGCAACATAACGAGTCCGATCATTGAGACCTTGCAGAAAGAAATCGCCGACAAGCAGTCACGGCAAGCCTCGCTGGTGTCCAACCCCGGACCCGGCACAGAAATCACGATTAATGCTCTCGAGAACGAGATCGAGACGATCAAAGGTAAGCTTGTCGAAGAGGTTCGCAAGATCGCCGGTGGCAAAGGCTCGCTGGATCCGCTGAAGACTTCGCAGGATTTGTTCGACGGTATTCTAAAGAGTGAAGTTGAGATCAAGGCGTTGACGGCGCGCGCAGAAGCGCTTCGTGAAGCTATCGCCAATATTGATTATGACCTTGACCAGTTGCCGGAAAAGACGCTGGTTCTGGCCCGCCTAACCCGCGACCGAAAGCTGAATGAAGAGTTGTATCTTCTGCTGAACGAGAAGTATGAGGAGGCCCGAATCAGCGAGGCCGCGAAATCCGCCGGAGTTGAAATAGTGGACTCCGCCAAGCCGCCGGAGTTTCCAGTCAAGCCGCGCAAAAAGCTGAACATTTTGTTTGGTATGCTGTTTGGCTTGGCTTTGGGTGTCGGCATCGCGCTCCTGATAGATCTTTTGGATGATACGATCAAGACTCCTGAAGAACTTGAGCGCATGAACTTGACGGCCCTCGGGACGATTCCGATCGTGAATATCGAAGACATTCGTCGTCGTATGAAGCGGCAAGGCAAGGAGTTGACCCCGCAGGACGAAGCGCGAATCGAGTCGAAGATGATCACTCGGTTTTCGCCGAAGTCGCCGATCAGTGAGGCGTATCGCAGCTTGCGCACCAATATTCAGTTCTCTGATATTGATAACCCCAAGCGCGTGATCCTAATGACATCGTCAGCGACGAAAGAAGGAAAATCCACGACGTGCGTGAATCTTGCCATCACATTCGCACAGACCGGCTCGCGTGTGCTGCTAGTGGACAGTGATTTGCGCCGTCCAACGTTGCACAACTTTTTCAATGTTGACAAGATGTACGGCTTGAGCAACGTGCTAATCGGATCCCTTGCATTCAACGACGTCATCAAGCGCACAGAAGTTGAGAATCTCGATGTAATTACGGCGGGAGATATTCCGCCCAATCCGGCTGAGATGGTGGCATCGGAGCGGATGAAGGCGTTCTTGGACGAGGCGCGTGGACGATACGATGTCGTGCTGTTGGACAGCCCGCCGGTCGTGGCTGTCACAGACGCGGCGATTTTGACCACGCGAGCGGATGCCACGATTATCGTCGTGAGTTCCGGAATGACCGGACGCAGTGAATTAAAGCGCGCCCTCGCACTGATCAAGAGCGTCGGCTCTAACGTCTTGGGCATCGTCCTGAACGGTTTGGACATCAAGAAGATGTACGGGTCTTATTATTACTACTTCCATTACTACCAGTACTATTACTATTACGGATCAGAGACTAGTAGCACCAAGAAAAAGAAGACCAGCGTCAAACGGCAGCACGGAGTGAAAGCGCCGTCCGATGTGTCTGATGTAACGTAAGGGCGCCTCTTAATCTCGCCAAGCTTCAATCGCCCGCTGCTTCAATGCGGCGGAGTGCCATATCTCTCGTTCAAGTACTGTGCCTGTAATTCTTCCTCGGCCATATCCCGATTCCCGCGAAACGGAGTACGGTTTCGTGCTCAGTTCGCCTGCCAAAGTGAATCTTTCTTTGCGGATCGTCGGTAAAAGGACCGATGGTTATCATGAGTTGGAGACGGTCTTTCAGGAAGTGGATTGGGCCGATGAAATTGACTTTCGCGAGTCATCCGACTTTTCACTGAAGATCTCCGGTGCAGACCTCCCCCATGGCAACTCCAACCTGATCGTAAAGGCGGCCCACGCACTAGCCCGTAAGGCAAACCTGCCTTGCTGCGGACAACTTCACTTAACAAAGGAGCTGCCTCTTCAAGGCGGTGTAGGCGGAGGGTCGTCTAATGCGGCCATCACTCTCATTGGCCTAAACCGCCTTTGGGACTTAAAATGGCCTGGTAGCCGCCTTGAGCCGATTGCGCGTGAGTTGGGCGCAGACTGCCCGTTCTTTCTTCACGGCGGGCTGGCACGAGCCACAGGCCGTGGAGACGTGATTGAGCCACTCAATGGGGCCTCAGAGGGCCATTTCGTCCTGGTTTCACCGCCCTTTGGTGTCGAAACGGCGTGGGCTTTCACTCATTTGACTCTCCCCTTGACAGAAGTGGAGAAGAATGCTATATTTAGTCCTCTGTGGCTTACAGAGGAGGGTAGCCCCTGTCCACGTGAGTTTTTGCGTAACGATTTGGAAAATATAGTGTTCCAACGTTATTCTGCTTTAAGAGAGCTGCGAGATCGCCTTCTTGACCTCGGAGCAGCAGGAGCTTTGCTCTCCGGCAGCGGGTCCACATTGTACGGAATATTCGATTCAGAACCGACGGCCTTGCGTGCCGCGCAGGTGTTGTCGGGTAACGAGACCTTTCGGGTGAAGGTGTGCCGCGCCGTTGCCCGCGAGCGATAAAAAGACGTTCCCCAGACATTTTTTGGGGCCTAGGGTCATACTTGCATGG
>CAZHAK010000054.1:0-4858 GCA_964530625.1 uncultured Alphaproteobacteria bacterium
GGTCGCGAGTATCCGTGACGTCCTGTAGTTCAACAAGGCGCAGTTGCTCTTGAACTAACGTAGCGGTCCATTTCCAAGCTCGAGAGAGAAACTGCGATTCCTGGACAGCAGAGTCACCCAAAGATTTGAGCGAGAGAATTCTTGTCCAAAAACGGTCATCAATCAGGTTGCGCAGACCGTCAGCCCCGTGCGACGAAAGAATATTTTCGGCCGCCTGGCTTTGCATGACGGTGTTACCGGCATGATCAATAATCCAAACGGGTGCGCTAAGGCCGCTACGGAGGGCATCTGTGTGAGTATTTCTCGCGTTTTGTTGTCCGGAACTTAACGAGAGCGCCGCCGGCAGCTCAACACCATAGATTTGGATTCTACCGTCAGATGAGCGGCAATAAGTCCAGCGGTAAGTCTTGCCATCCACCAGACTGGTGCTCTCAGTACAAGACTCATTTTCCAGCGCAAGCTCCGCAACCACGGAGTGATGATCCTCGGGAAGATATCCGCGCGCGCCAATGTCACCTGCCCGCATTGCCAGACGCTCGGCGGCGCGATTCATGTAGAGAACTCTTCCATCCGAACCACAAGCAAGCACCGGGAATGGATTCTCTGTCGGCAATTGTCTGAGGAGCTTTTGCTCTTGTTCCCAGAGCTTAGTGTTGGTGATGTCCTGTCCGTAGCCGATAACGTATTCGACTATACCGGCGGCATCGGTAACGGGGCTGATGGCCTTAAGGTAGTAACGCTGTCGATCCAGCGAGTCACGGGTCAGCTCTTCGAACGTCACAAGGTTCCGTGTTTGCAGAGCCTTTGTGATTGCCGCGCTGCGATTTCTTCCGACGTCACTGTTCGCGCCAAGTTTGCCTTGCAGGTCTTCATCATTTTTCCCGATCGCCCATTCGCGCACCGACTCGTCTTCAATACACGCTTTGTTGGCATAGCGATAGTTTCCCAGGGGGTCATAAACGGCGACTTGCGCGGGCAGGTTGTCCAGCAGTTTTTCGAAGAATTGTTTCAGATCGACCAGTTCTTCTTCGGCCCGCTGACGATCGATCGCCTGCGCGAGGTAGTTGGCAATAATGTTGAGCGGAATCAGAATCTGATTCAGCTCCAAGATTGAGCCTTCTACGGACGAGGCAAACTTTGAGTTTCCGAGCCAGATCACTCCGATGACTTGATCACGGACGTGCAGTGGGACACAAACTAATTTTTGCAGTCCCAGCCGGCGCAAGTCCGCATGAGCGTAGTCGGGCCGTCTGCTGGTTTGGGCGTCGACCACCGAGTCACCAGTGCGCACCACAGTACCTGAGACGGACATGCTTGATGCCACCCTGAATCCGAGGGGCAGGCCGGTATTTTCTTCACCTACGAGCACCAGTTCGTCGGTTGACGGGTCGTACAACTCAACTGCCGCGATTTCGAGTGGAAATCTCGAAGTCAGAATTTTCGGAAGCTGCGAGTAAATGAGATCAATAGAGCGAGCAGACAAGAAAAGCTGTGACGCCACGGCGGTGGTGTCTTTATCATGTGCCACCCGCTTGCGTTCTGAGACATCGCGAACAATCGCCATAATCATGGCGCGTCCACTGACATCAATCGCTGCAAGCGAGACTTCGCAAAATAGTTCCGCACCATCTTTGCGAAGGTGAGTCCATTCGAAGTTCTGCGGGATTCCGCTTCGTGCTCGCGAGATATACTCGGCTGCAAGTTTATCGGAGCGCTGTCCGTCTGCCTGATATTTAGGCGAGAATTCGGCGGGTGAATGACCGACGATGTCGTCTTGTTCACAGCCGAATAGCTTTAGTGTCGCATCGTTACACTCACGGAAGAGGTCGTCCATGAGCAGGAAGCCGTCGGCAGAGCGATCAAAGATTGTGCGGTACTTTTCTTCGCTTTCGCGCAACTGAGCTTCGATTTGCGCTTGCCGATTGAGCAGTTGCACCGTTTCGACTTTGCGCGCTGCCAGGTCGGCGAAGATTTCCAAGTATTGAAAGACTTGCGCGGACGGGCGCTTGCCATTAACGGGATCGTCGCAGTTGATGGTACCGAGGATTTTCCCGGTGCTCGAATACATCGGGATGTACACGAGATCCATGGGATCCCATTCGTCACCTGGCAGCGATTCTCTGCGACCCGGCACGACGTAGCGAGTATGTATGAACTCGTGCAGTCTGTGCGAGGGAACGAAATAGGATCGGCTGACCTTAAACTCATCAAATGCTGGCGAGAACATTCTGGCGCGCTCATCCGCGGGTCTGCGATTTCGCGCAAGTTCATCAATATCCTCGTCACACACGCCGAAATACGCAGACTCTACGATTTCGAAGTTATCCAGCAGATAGACGACGGCGGAGGCCCAGCCCGCCGACCCGACAGCGTCGGCAGCGGTCTGTAGAATTTCCTGCGTAGAGCGTGCCTCCTCGATGGCAACCCCCGCTTGAAGCAAACGGGCAAGTTTGTCCCTGCTTTCCTCAAGCTGTTGTGCATACTCGTCCAGCACGTTGAGAGAATCAAACCTCTCTTGCTCCTCAGAAATTCTCTGAACTTCGAAGTCCTCGAGTTCAATCAACCTTTCCCGCAAAAGTTCCAATTCGGCCATCATTTCCGCCTGATCTGGTGTGGATTTGCCAGTAAATGCGTCGGAAATGCCTACATGTTTAGCGGGAGATGTGGAATCGAAAGGATCGGTTGGTTGAGGGGAGTTGGGCATCAATCAGGTTAGTGGCTTAAAGGGTATACGATTGTGCTGACAAGTGCAAATATGATTCCGCAAATCGCCGTAGCTGGATTTGGATAGTGAGCAACCCTTTACAACGATGTCGAGGGCCAGTTATGATGAAAGTAGCGGTCGCATGCCAAAAGGCTCCGTCAACTAATTGTCAGATGGTCAGAAAAAACTTGCACTCGGTCATCTCAGGGACTATATTTTAGAATTACAAGTTTTCCGCTCATAAATTGAGCGACTGGACCAAAATGGAATTAGAGGAGTTTCGTATGTCTTTGCGGCAATTGGTTTTACATCTTGTTATAGCGTGCTTTAGCACAGGGAGTTTTGCAGCTAACGCTGCGAACCCTGCTTCGCACGTGTCTCCCTTGCCGTCTATTCCGAGTCGGTTCGCCGGGCCTCAGGATTTGGCGTTTGCAACCGTTCGGGTTCAAGATTCTAACCTCCAGAATATCGGGCTACGATTTGAGTTGCCGGGTGTGACTGTTGAGGATAGCGAATTGAATAACGAGCTTTTCAGCTCGATTTTGCTGAACGGAGAGGCGGTGAACGAGCTTCCCGGCGCACCGGAAGTTCCTCGCATCGTCAGGATGGTGATGGTTGACAACAGGGGAAACTATACGGTGAATATTGAGGGAACGTCGTTCACGACGTCCACTCTGCCCCATCGCCCCCTGCCTTACATCCCATTGGCAGAAGGCGCGAGAGCGTTGGACGCTACGGACGTCACTCCGCCACCGGAATATTATGAGCACAACGGCTGGTATCCGGAAGAGGTTGTAACCATCTCCGAGCCAGCGACTCTTCGCGACGTGCGTTTTGTGCTGGTGAGTGTTTATCCCGTTCAGGTCAATCCCGTGACGGGGGAAGTGCGCACATATAGTCAGGTGGATGTAACGGTCGAAAATATCGGTGGTACGGGTGCAAACGAGATCACTCATCATCCGGAGTTCATTTCTCCTGCATTCAAGGCACTATATCGTACGATGCCAAACTTTGAGGGTAGCAGACTGGATGCACTCCCGGTACTTCCGGGCGGCCATTTGTATATTTGTGATCCGAACGCGGCAGTGGTAGCCGGAGTGCAGAATCTTGTGGATTGGAGACGCAAGCGGGGCATCGACGCATATATTGCTACTACGAATGTCACCGGCACGTCGGCCACAAGTATTCGTAGTTACATCGTGTCAGAATTCAATAGCAGTAACGGAGCGCTTGAATACGTCACACTGGTTGGCGACCCGAGCGCGTCCGCTCCCTACACGGTTGCTACTGGCAGTGCTTTGGACAATTCTTATGCGACGATGGGCGGCGGTAATCCTGATCCCGTGCCGGATATTGCTGTTGGCCGAATTCCAGCGACGACCTCGACGAATTTGAATTTGATGATTAACAATATCATCAGTTATGAGTCAAATCCGTATATGACGGACACTGGCTGGTATGAACGCGCGTGGTGCGCAACTCATACGGCTCAAGTCCCGTCGAATCCTTCCACGAAGCAATACATGCGTCAAATCATGCTTCAACACGGCATTCCAACGGTGAATTTTGATGTGTTCAGCGGCGGCATGAGCACCCCGACGCTTGAAGCTCGTCTGAATGCAGGTACTTGCTTCTTCAATGACCGCATGTCTTGGATCAGCGAGCTCAATTCGAGTCAATTGTCCGGCGTAAATGTAGGTCAGCGGTGGCCGATGGTCTGGGTCGTGACTTGCGCGACAGGTACCTTCACGAGTACGGCACTAAATGAAGAGTTTGTTCGCGGCAACCACTCAATTGGATGCGTTGGCATGTCAGGTTCAGGTACGCATACGCGTTACAACAACATCATGGACGGCGGCGGAATGCAGACTATTTTTGTATATGACGTGCGCGAATCCGGAATGGGTGTCGTAGGTGCAAAGCTCGAGCTATATCGCAATTACTGGGATGTTGCAGGCGGAGCTGAGCAAAGTGATGTGACTAATTTCTCCGCCTGGTGTAATTTACAAGGCGATCCAGGAGTTCCGGTGTATCTGGCACGCCCGCAGACACTAAATGTGACGCATCCCGTTTCTGTGACACGCGGCACGAATAACGTCGCCGTGACAGTCATGAGCGGCGGTAATCCGGTTGCGAATGCATTGGTCGGTTTGA
>CAZHAK010000055.1:0-3062 GCA_964530625.1 uncultured Alphaproteobacteria bacterium
CCCACAAACATAACACTTATTGGAGACTCTCTCCAGTCCATGGGGTGCAGGTCAGTTAGTATCGTAGCGTCGGAATCTGGTGATGAAGTTTTCAGCTGCACTAACTACGGCAATTGCGATGAGGAGTGTTGTATAGTATGCATCGACAATAATTTTGTTGCAGGCTGTTATATCATGCGCGTTTGCCTTGTTCCCTGTCCGGGCGAAAATCAAATGTCATGCTGTGCAAGTGTAGCGCCGTGCACTGCCAACGCAGTATTCTCATCGAATTCACTAAGTTGTTCTTAATGTGGTGGATTTGGATAGTTCCCATTTGTTACTCTGCATGGCCACTTAATCTTTCAGCGAGAGTTTTGCGAGTTCCACAGGACGTAAGCACTATTCAAGGAGGCCTGGACAGTTTAATCAACGACGACACCCTTGCAGTCGAACCTGGCACATTCGGAGAAGTGCTCATTGCTCCAGCCTTACGCTTCACTATGATTGGAACAGCAAGACCAGACAGGAATGCAAGGCCCCTTACAATTGTAAGCTTGTCGGGGATGGAGATATCAGACACTACCGCAGTACTCTCGCTTCCATATTCCTCAAATGTTACAGTCGAGAATTTCGAATTTTGCAATCCAACGAGGAACGGTGTTCGAAGTTGGGCTGACAATGTTTTGTTGCGGAACTGCACTCTCGACTCCATGTATATAGGGTTCCAGCAGGTAGGGGACAGCGTAGCAGATCGGATAGTATTGGAGCACACGAGAATTCGCGCGAACTTTTTAGCTGTGTTACAGCGCGGAATCTTACTGCCTTGAGCGCGAAGAGCTGTGTTTTCTCAGGCTCCGGCGATCACGTATATCGCTTAGTCGGCGTCACCGAATCTGTTATTGACTCTTGCTCATTCTATTCTGATGTCCCCACAATCATGTTAGTGGCTTCAGGTCGTTCACACAGGATAACCAATTGTCGTTTTGGTCCAAGCGAAACTAGACCAACCTTGCAAGCTGTTTACATCAATGCTCCATGCCTCGAATTCGCTGGCAATTCGTTTTCCGACTGTTTGTATGATGTCCACTTGCTTGAGATAAGTACATCGATGGGCGATTCGGTTGTCGTTTACGAAAATACATTCGAAAGATGTAATGGATTAGCAGGACGCTTTTCTGCTATGAGTGTGATTCAGGTAAACACATCTGCTTCGTTTGAACGTGGCCCGTCAATTGCGAACAATATTTTTACTGGAATGTTCTGGAAATCGTACCGCTGATGATTTGGCCTTATCACCGTTTTTTCCTTCGTTAGTTACAAACAATCGATTCGAGCGCGACAGCATCAACGATATTCCCTCAATTGCAATGAGTCCTAGCCCTTGGCAGCCCACGCCTGCGGTGTTTCGCGATAACGTATTCGTGAATTGTGGCTATGCGATGAGCGGTGGCTATGCGGCCGATGCGCAGCTAAACTTCTGGGGCCATCCTAGCGGCCCATATCATGAGTTTGACAACCCACAGGGTTTGGGGGACACCATCACTGGCCCCGTGCAGTTTATTCCGTGGTTGACAGATACGTTGATGAGTGTTCAGGGTGAGCGAGTTGAATTGCCGAGCGCAATTGGACTGTCCGCCTATCCGAATCCATTTAATCCCGGCACACGGCTCTCCTTTTTACTGAATCGTGCGCAGACCGTTAAGATGATCGTCTTCGACGTGACCGGTAGAGTTGTTCAGACGCTCACCGATGCGCACTATGCCGCAGGCACGCACGAACTCAAGTTCGACGGGGCATCGTTGGCCAGCGGACTCTATTTTGCGAGACTGGAAACTCTCCACAACACAATCACAGCGAAACTGATTCTCTTAAAGTAAAAGAGTCATAAGAGTCATATCTGACTCACAATAAAAAGCCCGCTCGATTGAGTGGGCTTTTGAATTTTAGTAGTCGTCGTCCCCGCCGGAATCATCCGATCCGCCGTAGCCGGAATAGTCTTCATCTTTCTTGCGCTGCGCGACGCGCCTTTTCAAACACGCGAAGCAAACCTTCTCCATCGACAGCCAGCCGAACTGCTGGCCGCAGTCCACACACGTTTGCAGACGCGGCGCCAACCGTTTGGGACGCGGCGGCAATGGCGCGACAGGCGCGGGCGGAGGTCCGGACAATTCAGGATCAAGGATCAGCGTGCTCGTGAATGGATCAAGGTCATCCAGAATTTCAACGTCCTCAGTTTCCTCGCTCTCTTCGGAATCTTCTTCCAAAAACTCTTCGGTGGCGCTGCGCTTGCGGCTCTTTACAGATTTTTTCCCACCGTTACGACCTCGCCCTGTCGGGCTAACATCGTTGCTATCATCATCTTCAAAGTCGTCGTCATTCTTCACAATCTGACGCATACTCTTCTTGTCACGAGTCTTTGAGAATTCTTCCCGCTTCAATGACTCGTTCGGGTCTTCCGGTTCTGCGTGCGCTTTCGGTTTATGCCCACGCTTCACCGCTGCGGACTTAGCGCCGTTTGCGGACTTCTCCGATTTTGCAGCGCTCCTCTTGGGAGCCGTTTGCGGGTCAAGGACGGCAACATCTTCCTCAATGACCTCTGGCGGGTTAACCGCAGCAAGGGATGCTTTCTTCTTCTTAATCGTCTTGGTCACTTTGGGAGTTGATTTCTTCGCAGGACTCGGATCGGACTTGGCTGACTTCGTCCGTGCCGCACCTGACCTGGTAGTTTTAGGCTTGGGAGCGGCAGAATTCTTGCTTTTTGTGGCTTTCGAGGGAGGTGTTTTTGCCCGCGGGGCCATGAGTCGAGTACCTCGGTTGTAAACTCAACGTGCGAATTGGCAGAACTGCTTGCCAGAGAACCCGCCAGAGCGGACACAGGTTCCCGGCTTCAGGTGGCAAATATGGCACCATTCGGCCAAGGCGCATCAATATAACCGACCAATATCACGCAGTCAAGGTACGGTACACGGATATCTTGGAAATCAGTCGAATTTTCAGATATTTTAAGAATCTGTATTTTATCTATTTAGATGAATCTGCTTGATTCCCTACCCTTTTCAGGGAGGCACAAACATGCTTTTATT
>CAZHAK010000056.1:0-2525 GCA_964530625.1 uncultured Alphaproteobacteria bacterium
AAATACGGGGGCCGGATCAATTGCGCCGGCCCGCTTCTTTTGTTCCGAAATTTGCTTACTTAATCCAATCCCCGACTCTATTGAAGCGAACAGACTTGTAGAACTTGGCGAGTCCCTGATTCTTGTCCCAACTGAAATAAATAATCAGCGCCTTTCCAACGATGTCTTCTTCCGGCAGGAAACCCCAGTATCTCGAATCGGCTGAATTGTCGCGGTTGTCACCCATCATAAAGTAATGACCTTCCGGAACAGTGACCGGCCCAAAGTTGTCATGGTTCCAAGCTGCGCCGTGCGGACTGAAAATGCCGCGCTCGCCAAGACCTGCACGGAGCGGACTAGGCGACGTGAATTGCGCTTCCGGGGGATTCGGCATCGCCACACCGTCGACATAAACCTGTCGGTCTCTAATCTCTACGGATTGTCCCGGCCCGGCGATGCAGCGCTTGATGTAATTAAACGTCCGGTCGAGCGGATACTTGAAGACAACAATATCCCCAGGCTTGACATGCGAAGGAGCAGGTAAACGCGTCGAAGGAATTGAAAAACCAATTTCCGTGAAGGGTACACCAAGCCAATCCGGCGTCCGAATGCCATAAACAAACTTGTTTACCAGCAGGAAGTCTCCAACGAGCAGAGTGTTCTCCATGGACCCGGTAGGAATACGAAAGGCTTCAACCGTAGTGACACGAATGAAGAACACCATAATCACCAACGTGACGAAGAACTCCGTCCATTCACGCACCGTACTTTTCCCGCGCGACCTCCGCTCCGAACCAGCGGCTGAACTTGCCGCCGTACTTCCGCTGACAACAGACATGCTTATCCCTTATGAAATCTGTACAATATTGATAGAACGTTTGATAAGCCTACAGAGTTTCACTCTGCCTTCAGGATCGCAAGAAATGCTTCTTGCGGAATCTCGACGTTACCGACGGCCTTCATGCGCTTCTTACCAGCCTTTTGCTTTTCAAGTAGCTTGCGCTTGCGGGAAACGTCGCCGCCATAACACTTCGCCAAAACGTTCTTACGCATAGCCCTCACAGTTGAACGGGCGATAATTTTCGATCCGACAGCTGCTTGAATGGCGACTTCAAACATCTGTCTCGGAATCAACCCTACCAATCTATCGCAGACTCGTCGTCCCCAGTCATATGCCTTATCACGATGCACAATGATCGAGAGTGCGTCCACGATTTCGGAGTTAACCAGAATATCAAGACGGGTCAACTCGCTGCGACGATAGTCCAATATTTCGTAATCAAGCGACGCATATCCGCGCGAGATGCTTTTCAAACGGTCGTAAAAATCATAAATAATCTCCGCGAGCGGCAATTCATAATGGAGATTGACGCGCGTTCCGTCCAGATACTCTGTATTGACATACATGCCGCGCGCCTCGATACAAAGCTGCATGATCGCGCCGATATATTCTTCAGGTGTGATAATGGAAGCGCGCACGAATGGCTCTTCCATAAACTCAAGTTCACCAGCAGCAGGCATCTTAACGGGATTTTCGACTAAGATAACTGTTTGGTCGGTTAATGTCGCTCGATACTCCACGGAGGGAACAGTGCAAACGAGATCAAGATTGTACTCACGTTCCAATCGCTCTTGGACGATTTCAAAATGGAGCAACCCAAGAAACCCGACACGGAAGCCGAAACCCAAGGCGACGGAAGTTTCCGGCTCATAGATCAGCGCACTGTCGTTCAAACTTAGTTTCGCCAACGAATCCCGCAGCAGTTCGTAGTCACTGGTATCGGCCGGGTAGATTCCGGCAAAGACCATCGGCTTAACCTCGCGGTAGCCCGGCAGAGGTTTTTGAGATAGATTGGACGCTTCAAAGATAGTATCACCAACTCGTATATCGCGGACGTCTCGGCAGCCACTGACGACATAGCCGACGTCCCCGGCAGTCAATGTCTCTCTGCGAATCTGCGCAAGACGGAAAACTCCAAGTTCCTGCACGTCAAACTCTTTTTGCGAAGCCGCGAATCGAATCCTCTGACCGACATGCATTTTGCCGTCAATCACTCGAATGTGCGCAATGGCTCCGCGAAACTGATCATATTGCGAATCAAATATCATTGCGCGCAACGGATCACTATCCAAACCCTTCGGTGCGGGAACGCGATCTACAATCGCTTCGAGCAGCGCGGGCACACCCATTCCGGTTTTTCCGCTGACGCGCAGAATTGAGTCGGGATCGATGCCCAGCAGTTCACCGACTTGCTGCGCTATCTCATCCGGTCTTGCGACAGGCAAATCGACTTTGTTCAATACAGGCAGGATTTCGAGATCGGCGTCAAGCGCGAGATAGAGATTGGAGAGCGTTTGCGCCTCCATGCCCTGACTTGCGTCGACCACAAGCACGGCTCCCTCACAGGCTTTCAGGCTACGCGAGACTTCATAGGTAAAGTCCACGTGGCCGGGGGTATCAATAAGGTTTAGCGTGTAGGTCTTGCCGCTACTATGCGTGTACTGTATGGTAATCGGATGCATTTTGATAGTGATCCCGCGCTCTT
>CAZHAK010000057.1:0-1542 GCA_964530625.1 uncultured Alphaproteobacteria bacterium
GCAAGTCAATGCGGCCTGTTCAAATTTGCGTGAGACTATTTCAACAACCTGTTAGGCCATGAGCAAGCTCATCTACGTCGAAACAACCATTCCGAGTTTTTACTACAATAATCGGAAGGACGATGCGAACCTGGCACGTCAGCGTTGGACGCAAAGATGGTGGGATGAGTGCGTCCAAAAACGAAATGTCGTGACCAGCTACGCCGTGATTCAAGAATTGGAAAACTCCGGCTATCCGGCGGCAAAGCGCGCCAAGTGTCTGGCCATGCTGCAAACCGTGCCGCTGCTGGCTGAAACGCCCGAAATCCAGCCGATCGTTCAAAGCTACATCGCGCACAAGGTCATGCCGAAAGACCCGTCCGGCGACGCCCTGCATCTGGCCGTCGCCTCCTTTTACGGCTGCGAATTTTTGGTGACCTGGAATTGCGTTCATCTCGCCAATCCGCTCAAAGAGGGGCATATTCACCGCATAAACGACTGGCTGGGTTTGCCCACGCCGATCATGACAACACCGATGAACCTGTTGGGAGAACTATATGAACTCTGACCCAGTGATAGATGAAGTCCGATCCGTGCGCCGGAAGATTTCGGCGTCTTACGGCCATGATGCGCGCAAAATGATTGCCGATCACATGAAACAACAGCAGCGCTATGCCGACCGTCTGCTCATGCCTGGAAAACTGCAAGGCCGCCGCAAATCATCCCGCCTTGCCGCCAAAAAGCGCCTGGCTCTCGTGGCTTGAATTATGGCCGCCCGCCCCGCCCTGCGCGCCTGCTTCACCATCGAGGAGATTTTCAACCTGACGAAGATTGACCGCTGGTTTCTGGTGCAGATCAAAGAGATTGTGGATTTTGAGGAGGAGTTGGCGGGGGCGAAGAATTGAGTAATGGAGATCTATCGGACCAATCAAGTTTTCGTGCCAGGCGGAATGCCCACGCTAACTTACGTCTCGCGATCGGATAGAAATCTGGAAGAGCAGCTGAAAGCCGCGAATGACAATTTGTGCAAGTTGGTCACGGTTACCGGTCAAGCGACGAAGCTTCAACATCGCTCTTGGATTGGGAGAAGGGTGACAAGAAACTGCATATCACCGATCTTTTCTTTGCGTTTTTCTTGAAGTGGGGAGTCAATGTTTGGCGACTCCCAACGGGATGGACTCGCTCGCGCCCGCTCGCTCGGCCCTTGCGGGCCTTCGGCTTTACCGAATTCCTTTCGCGGTTGTGGCTCTTGCGCTCCCGCTCAATCGGCCTTGCGGCCTTTGCCTCCGGCAAATCATTTTCGCCACTTCCCAAGCGGCTCAAATCCCAAACCGCTCAAGTCAGAGATGTTTTCATCCTTGCCCGTTCACCCAGCGTAGGTGTTTGCGCACGGCCACCAACGCTCCAACGCCGGGCTGATTGCTGCAACCGCGTTGCGGTTGGAGCGCGGCTCTGTGAGCCGCAGCGCGTTCGCCACGATTCACGTCATCGGATAATCCAAACGCCTTTAGCAGCCTGTCGGACTTAGCTCAAGACAGTGGGAGAGGGTGTGGTGGTGGCAGC